>NZ_JAGGPG010000001.1:0-876233 GCF_018613945.1 Microbacterium sp. ISL-59 | reverse complement strand
GACACCACGACCCGCGACACCCCGGACGACGACGCCGCGAACAACGACGCCACGAACAACGACGTCGCGACACGACACGCGTTCTGTTCCGCTGCGGGTGTGACACTCGGCTGCGAGTGGGATGAAGCGTCAGGCGACCTAGTGCGCGAGGAGTGACACCGCGACGATGGTGAGGGAGACGGCCCCGAAAGCGGTGGCGAGCATCGTCAACGCGAACAGCATCCCGCCCCCGGGCAGAGCAGCGGTCGATGGCTCCGCCGCATTCGAAGCGTGCAGCGTGGCCGTCGTCTGCAGCTGTCGGCGCCGGGCCGCCAGCCAGAACGCGCATGCAGCGCCGATGCCGACCACTCCCGGCGCGAGCCCCCATGCCGCGGCGTCGGACGGCAGCAGGAGGGGGAAGATCCGCAGGGAGACGACCGAGCCGATCGCGACGGCGAGCGCAGTTCGCCGCCACGCGAGTTCCGTGCGCTCCGGCTGCAGTCCCGGATCGAACGGACCCGAGACGAGTGACCCCGGGGGGATGCGCCCCTGACCGGTCACCGCCAGAGCACCCCGGCCAGCACCAGCAGGCCCACCACCGTCACGACGACCGCGAGCACGATCGCAGAGAAGGCTCCGGGCAGTGGGCGCGACTGGCGCAGAGCGCGCTCCGCACGCATCCACTCCCACCAGGCGAGGGGCGCGACCGCCGTGCCGGTGATCATCAGCAGCAGTGAGGCTGCGAGACGGAACCCGGCATGCAGATCGAGGCCCAGTACTTCGAGGGCGACGCCACCCGCGATCAGCGCGAGTCCCGTGCGGGTCCAGGCGAGGAATGTGCGCTCGTTCGCCAGGGAGAAACGCGGATCGGGTTCTTCTCCGATGCCGTACACCGAGGCGGGAAAACGTCGCATCGCCTCATCGTAGCGGCGGGGTGCGGCGATCGCGGGGGAGCGGCCTTCGTCAGGAGATCGTGATCTCGAACCCGGTCGCGGTGGGGGTCACGGCCACCTGCGAGAGATCCGCGACCAGGACGGTCAGGTTGTGTGCTGCCGCGTGCTTCCCGACACCGACGACCCGCATGCCGGCCGCGAGACCCGCTTGGATTCCTGCGCCGGAGTCCTCGAACACGACGCAGTCCGCGGGATCGATCCCCAGCAGACCCGCCGCGCGGACGAACCCCTCGGGATCGGGCTTGGAGGCGGACACGTCCTCGGCGGTCACGCTGTGCTCGGGGACGGTGAGCCCGGCGGCCTGCATCCGTGCGGTCATGAGAGCGACGTTGGCGGACGTGACGATCGCGTGCGGGAACGGCTGCAGCGCTTCGAGCAGCTCGCGTGCGCCCGGGATCTCGATCACCCCGTCGACATCACCCGCCTCCGTGGCGAGCATGATCTCGTTCTCGTGGAGGTTGATGGCATGGTCGCGCTCGGGCAGCATGATCGCCATGCTCTGGTGGCCCTGGCGGCCGTGCACGACGCGGAGCACCGTCTCGGGGTCGATGCCGTGCGGCTCGGCCCAGGCGAGCCAGAGCCGCTCCACGACAGCTGTCGAATCGACGAGGGTCCCGTCCATGTCGAGAAGGACGGCGCGGGCGGCGAGAGTCTGAGGCACCCCTCCAGGCTAGTGCGGGCCGGATCGGATGCCGCCGACTCCTATGATGTGCACCGGGAGGCACGGACGATGAATGCGCTCGCGAAGAGAGTCGTGCAGGTGCTGCGGCAGGTGCGGGGTCCGGAGACGGCGGATGCCGTGTTCGAGGCGACCGCGCTGATCGTCGGCGCCGGCTTCCTCGTGATCGGCTTCGTCGTCGCGCTCCCGGTGTTCTGGGGGCATGAGCTGGCGATCAGCGGCAGCGGTTCGATCGGTGTGTTCGCGGCGTTCGGCGGAGCGATCACTGCGGCCATCGCCTTCGCCCTCGGGCGCTTCGCGGTGCGGCCAGAACAGGTGGATCCGGGCGCCGTCCGCGACGGCTTCACCGTGCCGGGAGACCGATTGCGCTGGTACGACCTCGCCGCCATCGCGTTCGCGCACGCCGCGATCGCCTACCTGGGCTGGCTCGGCATCGCGGAGCTTCTCGAACGGAGCTTCACGGATGCGCCGGTGTTCGCCTTCCCCGGCGCGGTACTGGTGGCGGTCGCCTTCGCCCTGACCGGCTACGTCTGCTTTCTCAGCGCGGTGGCCCTCACGCCCATGGTCCTCTCGCTGGTGCTCGCCGTCTTCCTCGTCGTCGGCGCCTTCGCCAGCATGCTCGCCTCCAGCGATGTGCACTGGTGGCGCGACAACCTGTCGGCGCTGGGGATGAGCAGCAACAGCTCGTCCGTCGCCTTCAACGCGACCCTGATCATCGCCGGTGTCATGGTGACGACCATCGCCCGCTACGCGACGGCCGGACTCCCCGCCGACGATCCCGCCGACCGCCGCGGACGGTTCCTGGTGCGCGGCGGACTGATCCTCCTGGGGATCTTCCTCGCGTGCGTCGGGCTGTTCCCCGTCGACGAGTTCTTCCTCCTGCACAACACCGTCGCGACCGGCATGACCGTCGTGTTCGGTGTCGTCATGGTGGGACTGCCGTGGCTCCTGCCCAGCATTCCGAAGGTGTTCGTGGGCTTCGGCTGGGCGTTCGTGCTGGTGATCATCCTGCTCGCCGCGTTCTTCGCGGTCGGCTACTACAACCTCACGGCGGTCGAACTCATCGCCGCGGTGCTGATCTTCAGCTGGATCATCGTCTTCCTGCGCACGGCGGGCTCGATCGGAGCAGTGCCGCCCGCCCGCGCCGACGAGATCGGGGAGGCGCTCACCGCAGGCTGACAGGGTCTTCCCGTCGTCTGCGCTGCGTGATCAGTCGCGGAGCTCTTGCATCGCCTCGCGCGTGCGACGCAGAGCGTCCACGGTCTCGTTGAACCTCCGCTTGGCGACCCCGACGAACAGCCAATCCACGAGCGTGAGCTGTGCGATGCGACTGACCATCGCGCCCGCGCGGAACGACGACTCCCGCACCTCGGTGAACAGGGCGTGGTCGGCTGCCCGGGCGAGCGGCGAGTCCTTCGCCGAGGTCACCGCGATCGTCGCCGCTCCGTTCCGGCGCGCGGTCCCGAGGAAGCGCACCGTCTCGATCGTGGCGCCGGAGTGCGAGAACCCGATCGCAACCGTCGGTGCCGTCTGCAGCACGGTGGCGGCGACAGCCTCATGCGGGTCGGCGAGCACGTGGGCGTTGCGCCCGACGCGGAGGAGCTTGTGCGCGAGGTCCTCGGCGACGAACTGGCTGGCGCCGATTCCGTAGAGGAGGATGCGGTCGGCGCCGTCGATCGCGGTGATCGCGGCCTCGAGCACGTCGAAGTCGAGCCGGGCGACCGTCTCCTCGATCGCCAGTAGTTCGAGGGCCGCGAGCTTCGACACGGCCTCCTGCAGAGTGTCCGCATCGGAGATCTCCGACCCGAAGGCGCCCCGGGCGGAGAACTGCGCGGCCTCCTTGCCGAGCTCGGTCGCCAGAGCCATCCGCAGCGCGGCGTAGCCGCTGAAACCGATCGCCCGGCAGAAGCGCACCACGGATGCCACCGACGTCCGACACTCCTGGGCCAGCTCGTTGATCGTCATGTCGATCACGATCGACGGTTGCTCACGGATCGCCGCCGCGATGCGGGAGAGCGAAGGCGGCAACGTGGAAGCCGCGGCTTCGATGGTCGATTGGATGCTCACGCGGCCCTCCGGTCGTACGGGTTCCGGGATGTCCCGCGAACGCAGCAGCGGGATGGTAAATTCTTTCCGCTGATTCTACTTCGTATGTAGTCTCTTTCCATAGCTCTGCGACCGCGTCCGTGAGGAGAACCGATGCATGACCATCCGATCGCCTGCGTCGACCTCGGCAAATCCCGCTGCCGCATCACGATCAGCGGTGACGACGGGCGGAGGGAACGATCCGGCGTCGGAGCCCCCGGTCTCGCGGCGGCCGACGGCGTCAGCGCAGCGTTCGACGCGATCATCCCCCTGCTCGAGGGCGTCTCCGGTCTGGAACGGATCGGCGTCGGGGCTGCCGGGGCCTGGCTCGCGCCGGAAGCCGCCCGCGACCTGGCCGAACGACTCGCCGTCGCGACGGCTGCGCGCACCGTCGTGGCCTCCGATGTGGTCACCGCCCACGCGGGAGCGCTCGACGGCGGAACCGGCGTGCTCCTCATCGCGGGGACCGGCGCCGCCGCCCTCGGCATCGACGACGACGGCGCACGACTCGTCGACGGCTGGGGTCCCGAACTCGGCGACTTCGGCAGCGGCTCCTGGCTCGGACGCGAGGCGCTGCGCGCGGTGCTGCGTGCCGCTGACGGACTCGCTGCGCAGACCGGCCTCACCGACGCGATCGCGGGTCCGGTGGGCGCCGTGTCCGACATCCAGGAGTGGATCGCCCGGAGTGAGCCGTTGCCACGGCGCCTCGCGACGCTGGCGCCTCTCGTCCTCGACGCGGCGGAGGCCGGTGACGACGTCGCCCTCCAGATCGGGACGGAAGCCGTACACCTGCTCACCGCCACGGCTGTCGCCGCCTCCTCACTGGCAAGCGACGTCGCACTGCATGGCGGCCTCACCGGCCATGACTGGTTCCGCGTCTCCCTCACCTCCTCGCTGCACGCTGCCGGTCGCCGGGTGATCCCCGCGGTCGGCGATGCCCTCGACGGTGCGCTGCTGATCGCACGCCGCACCGACCTCCCTCACGAAAGGTTCGTCCACCGTGCCGAATGACGACTCGCGTCTCGCCTCCCTCCTCTCCGTGCTTGAAGGCCTCGGCACCGAGGCGTCCACGACCGAGCGCGGGGATCTCGACCTGTTGAGCACGGCCGAGCTCGTGCGTCGGATGAACGCCGAGGACCGTCGGGTCCCCGAGGCGGTCGCCGAACGGGCGGACGAGATCGCGACGGTCGTCGACGCGATCACGGAGCGGTTCCGGCGCGGCGGTCGGCTCATCTATATCGGGGCCGGCACGGCGGGACGCATCGGCGTGCTCGATGCCAGCGAATGCCCGCCCACGTTCGGCACGGATCCGTCGATGGTGGTCGGGCTGATCGCCGGCGGAGAGATCGCGATCCGCTCCGCCGTGGAGAACGCGGAGGACGACGCGGAGGCGGCGGGCGAGTCCCTCCGCGAACTCGGACTCTCCGCCGATGACACGGTGGTCGGTATCTCGGCCTCCGGACGCACGCCCTATGTCGTCGGCGGGCTGAACTACGCCCGCAGCGTCGGCGCGTTCACGGCGGCGATCGCCTCGAACGCGGACTCCGAGATCGGGGCCGCGGCCGAAGTCGCCATCGAGGTCGTGACCGGGCCGGAGTTCATCTCCGGGTCGACGCGACTCAAGGCCGGCACCGCGCAGAAGCTCGTCGTGAACATGCTCACGACCCTGTCGATGATCAAGCTCGGCAAGACCTACCGCGGGGTGATGGTGGACCTCCTCGCCACGAACGAGAAGCTCCACGCCCGTTCCGTCCGCACCGTGTCGCAGCTCGCGGACGTCGACATCGACGTCGCGGCCGCCGCGCTGCAGGGGGCTGACGGCTCGGTGAAGCGCGCGCTGCTGATGCTGGCGGTCGATGCCACTCCGCAAGACGCGGCGGCTGCGCTCGACGAGGCCGACGGGGTGCTCCGCGACGCGATCGCCGCTCTCGCCTGACTCGGAGGAGCCGTGCGGTCAACCGCTCAATAGGATGCGGGTGTGGATGATCTCGTGCCGGCGGCGCCCTGGCTGCTGACGGCGGCGGCGGTCATCGCGGCGGCGGCGTCCCTCGCTGCGGGACGAGCGGTTCCGTGGCAGGGTCGCCAGGTGGTCCTGGTGATGGCTGCGGCGATGCTGGTGACGGCGATCACGGACGGTGCGCCGACGGTGGGACTCGTGCTCGGGGCTGTGCTGCTGCTCTCGGCCATGCTCGGCACCGTGGGTGTCCGCGGCACGAGGGACGCTGCCGGGTGCTTCCGCCGAGCTCTCGTCGCGCTGCTCCTCGCCGTCTGCTCGTTCGAGAGCGTGGCGACGGGTACGGCGCCTGATCCGGGAGCGCACGGGGGACACGGCGGGCTCTCGGGGCTGATGGCGGTGCTCGTGGTCGCCGGGGTGATCGGCGTCGTGCTGTGGAACGTCATCGAATCCTGGATCGTCGAGCCCGTGCATCACGGTCGCGTCGCGCGGTTCGTGATGATCGAGTCGTGGGCGCTCGCGGCCGGTGCCGTCGTGATGTGCCTCGGCACATGAGCGTGCCCGCGGACCCGCGGGAGTCCGTCCGGTAGCGTGGCCGGATGCCCCTCGCCCTGATCACCGGCGCCGCCCGCGCGAACAGCATCGCCGCCGGCATCGTTCCGCGCCTGCGCGCGGCCGGCTGGACCGTCGTGACCAGCGACCTCCGCGACGCCGACCACCCCGCCGACCTGTCGACCCCGGATGGGCCCGAAGCTCTGGTCGCCGAGGTCGTGGCGGCGCACGGTCCGATCTCCGCGCTCATCCTCAGCCATGCGCACGACGTGCAATCCGGCATCCTCGACACCACGGCCGAGAGCTTCGACCTGCACGTCGCTGTGAACGCACGGGCGAGCCTGCTGCTGATCGCGGCATTCGCGCGGCAGGTCGGCGATGACGGGGGAGTGATCCTCGCCCTCACCAGCGACCACGTGACGGGAAATCTGCCGTACGGCGCTTCCAAGGGCGCTCTCGACCGGCTGGTCATCTCGGCAGCCCGCGAGCTGGGACCACGCGGGATCTCGGCGAACGTGCTGAACCCCGGGCCCATCGACACCGGCTGGATGGACGACGAGACGCGCACGGGACTGGCCGGGATGACGCCGCTCGGGCAGCTCGGGCAGCCCGCCGACGTGGCCGCGGTGGTGGAGTTCCTCGTGTCGGACGAGGGCCGCTGGATCTCCGGACAGTTGCTCAAGTCGGACGGGGCGTTCTCGGCGCAGTACTGACGAGGCGCGCTCTGACCGACTCCGGTCGATGCGCGCGCCGCCGATTCGGCTCGTCAACTCGCGGCTTGTACTCTGGTGGCATCCCCCGATCCACCCGGCACACTCGCGCGCCGGCGATCTCGGCGCGCGCTCACACATGCAAGGATGCAGATGAACGATTCCGCGGCACACCGCGACGACTGGGCTGAGAGCGAAGAGCTGGCGGAGCGGATGATCCCGCTCATCGGGGCTCTTCGACGCGAACACGATGTGGTCACCTCGCTGCACGGGCACCGACTGCTCGGACTCTCGGCGACGGGACTGGTCGAGGTGCACGAGCGCGTCGCCCAGCTCGGACACGAGCGGCTCCCGATCGAAGACACCCTCGCCGTACTGGAGGCGATCCACGCCCTCGCCCCCGGCGCCTCCTCCCTCGACGTCGCGCGCCTGGTCGCCGGGCACGCCGAGAGCGACCAGTCGCTGGAGAACTACCTCGCCGAGGAGCTCGCACCCGCCAGGGGAGCCGTCGCCGCCGAGCCCACCGACGTGGTGCTGTACGGCTTCGGACGCATCGGGCGCCTCCTCGCCCGCATCCTCATCGCCCACACCGGCGGCGGCAGCGGACTGCGGCTGCGCGCCATCGTCGTCCGCCGCGGTGCGGAGAACGACCTCGCGAAGCGCGCCTCGCTGCTGCTGCGTGATTCGGTGCACGGCCGCTTCGCCGGCTCTGTCACCGTCGACGAGGAGGCGGAGCAGATCATCGCGAACGGCACCCCCATCCAGGTGATCTACTCCGACGACCCGGCATCCATCGACTACACCGCCTACGGCATCCATGACGCGATCGTCGTCGACAACACCGGACGCTGGCGCGACGAGGAAGGCCTCTCGCAGCACCTGCGCTCGACGGGCGTCGCCCGCGTGCTGCTCACGGCGCCCGGCAAGAGCCCGCTCAAGAACATCGTGCACGGCATCAACGACGAGACGATCGCGGACTCCGACCGCATCCTCTCCGCGGCTTCCTGCACCACGAACGCCATCACACCCGTCCTGGCCGCGATCGACGAGGCGTACGGCGTGGTCAAGGGCCACGTCGAGACGGTGCACTCGTTCACGAACGACCAGAACCTGATCGACAACTTCCACAAGGGCGACCGCCGCGGCCGCTCTGCGGTGCTCAACATGGTCATCACCGAGACCGGAGCCGCGAAGGCCGTCGCCAAGGCGCTGCCGCAGCTGGAGGGCAAGCTCACCGGCAGCTCGATCCGCGTGCCCACGCCCGACGTGTCGCTCGCGGTGCTGCACCTCACCATCGAGCGCCCGGCCACCAAGGAGCAGGTCAACGACTACCTGCGCCGCGTCTCGCTGCACTCGAAGCTGCGCCAGCAGATCGACTACGTCGAGAGCCCCGACGTCGTCTCCACCGACTTCGTCGGCTCGCACCGCGCCGGCATCGTCGACGGTCTCGCCACGATCGCCGACGAGGACACCCTGATCCTCTACGTCTGGTACGACAACGAGTTCGGCTACTCGTGCCAGGTGATCCGCGTGCTCGAGGTCATGGCGGGCTCGCACCCGATCGTGCTGCCCGAGCGCCGCGAGGTGACGCTGCAGAGCTGAGGCTCCTCTGCGCCGCGTCGGTGGTGCCCGGCATGATGGGGGGATGAAGACCGCGACCCTGCTCGCCGAGCGCCTCCGATCGCACCGTCTGAGCGCGCCGACGCGCACGGTGGCGGATGCGGCGCATCACATGCTGGCGGTGCAGAGTCAGGACTTCACCGCGGGTCGCTGGGCCCTCGCCGCGCGCACCCGCGGGCCGGTGCGTCTGCGCGATGTCGACCGTGCCTTCGACCGCGGCGACCTCGTGCGGGCGTGGACCATGCGCGGCACGCTGCACACGGTGCCGGCGCGTGACCTGGGGTGGATGCTCGAGGTCACCGCCGCCCGACAGCGACAGCAGGCGGCCTCTCGACATCGCGACCTGGGCATCGACGACGACATGGTCGCGACGGCGGCGCGGGCGCTCACGCCGCAGCTGCGCGACGGCGGCCGCACGCGCGCCGAGGTGTTCGAGATCCTCGAGGGCGTCGGCATCGACCCCACGGGGCAGCGCGGCATCCATCTGCTCTTCACCCTCACGATCGACGGCCTCATCTGTCAGGGACCCGTCGTCGCGCGGACGGGCATCACCCGAGACCAGCGGTTCGTGCTGGTCGACGAGCATATCCGCGAGCACACGCGCCCGGCCGACCCGCTTGCCGAGCTGTTCGTGCGGTACATCGACGGACACGGACCGGCGGGCGTCGCCGACTTCGCGTGGTGGTCGGGACTCACGCTCGGGCAGTCACGCGAGGCGGTCGAGCGCGCAGCCGGACGGGTCGACGAGGTGGACGAAGGGCTGTTCGTGTCGCTTCAGCGTCCGCGGCGCGCGACGGGCGCGGCGACGGTCCACGCCCTCGGTGCCTTCGACGAGTACTACATCTCCTACGCCGACCGCGCGACCGTGTGCGCGCCCGAGCACCTCGCGATCGTCGGTCCGGGCAAGAACGGCATGGTGCGCGCAACGATCGTCGAACAGGGACGCGTCATCGGATGCTGGACGCACGCGAGCGCGACCCGCGACCTGCCGCCGGAGCTGTTCGTGGAGCCCGCCGAGCCGGCAGCCGTGGAGGCCGCGCTGGCGCGATTCGCCTTCTTCGCCGGCGACTGAGCGCGTCGCCGGCGAAGAAAGCGGTCACCGAGAGGCGAGCACGGCCTCCGCGGGGGCGGCGAGCGCGGCGATCTCGGGAGCCAGCGCGATGAGGCGCTCGTTGGCCTCGGGCTCGGCGACGGTCGCCCGGAGCCCCTCGCCCGGGAACGGTCGCACGAGCAGGCCGTGACGTTCCAACAGCTCGGCGGCAGCGGACGTGGCATCACCGAGGGGAAGCCAGACGAAATTGCCCTTACTCTCGGGCAGTGACAGGCCGGAGGCGGTGAAGGCGGCGACGACGCGCTCCCGCTCGACGACGAGTTCGGCGACCCTGGCCTCGAGCTCGTCCTCGGCGGCGAGGGAGGCGATCGCGGCGGTCTGCGCCAGGTCGGTCACGCCGAACGGGATCGCGACCTTGCGCAGCGCGATGCCGAGCTGCTCGGGGGTGATCGCGTAGCCGATGCGCATGCCGGCCAGGCCGTAGGCCTTCGAGAAGGTGTGCGCGACGGCGACGTTCGGGTAGCGGCGGAAGTACTCGATGCCGACGGGGGAGTCGTCGCGGTCGTTGAACTGCACGTACGCCTCGTCGATCACGACGACGATGTGCGACGGGACCTGGGCGAGGAACCGGTCGAGCTCGGCGTCGCCGATCGTGGTCCCGGTCGGGTTGTTGGGGTTGCACACCAGGATCAGGCGCGTGCGGTCGGTGATGGCCGCCCGCATCGCATCGAGGTCGTGCCGGTGGTCGTCCGTGAGGGGAACCATAACGGGCACGGCTCCGGCCGCGCGAGCGAGCATCGGATACGCCTCGAAGGACCGCCAGGCGAACAGGATCTCATCGCCCTCACCGGCCGTCGCGCGCATCAGCTGCGAGACGACCTCGACGGATCCGCTGCCGAGCACGACGTTCACCGGCTCGACGCCGAACCGCTCGCACAGCACCGCGGTGAGGGCGGTCGCCGCGGTCTCGGGGTAGCGGTTGATGTGCGCGAGCCGGTCGGCGATGGCCGCGGTCACCGACGGGAGCGGGGGATAGGGGTTCTCGTTCGACGACACCTTGAACACCGGTCCAGTGGTCTCCGCCTGCGGCGCGGCCTTCCCCGGGGTGTATCCGGGGATCGCGTTCAGGTCCTCCCGCAGTCTCAGCTCCGACATCCGTTCCGCCTCTCTCATCATCCGCTCGTGCGGCACCCGTCCGTCCGTTTGACAGTGCCGGGCATCATCCATACTATCGCAATTGAATATATCGAATGTGGTCAATTCGGTCGATGAAGGCCGGAACGACGGAAGGAGCGGAGCGACGGTGCCCCAGTCTGCGGTGGATTCCCCGGAAGCGTCCCTCGCCCTGCGCGTGCGGGCGATGCGGTGGGAGGCGCGGGACGTGCTGTCCCTCGAACTCGACGACCCGACGGGCGCGCCCCTGCCCGCGTGGGAGCCCGGCGCGCACATCGACCTCCGCTTCGCGAACGGAGTGGAGCGCCAGTATTCGCTGTGCTCCGCCCCCGACGATCGCACTGCCTGGCGCGTCGCGATCCTGGCCGAGAGCCCGAGTCGCGGCGGGTCCCGCTACGTGCACCAGAGTCTCCGGGTCGGCGAAATCGTGACCGTCTCGGCCCCGATCAACCACTTCGCGCTCGCCCCCGCATCGGAGTACGTGTTCGTCGCGGGCGGCATCGGCATCACGCCGATCCTGCCGATGCTGGCCGAGGCCGTCCGCCGAGGGATCCCGTGGCGCCTGGCGTACCTCGGCTCGACGGAGGAGCGGATGGCGTTCCTCCGCCACCCCCAGCTGGCCGGGGGCGAGACGCTCCTGGTCCGTGGCGACGCCGACGAGCGACTCGACCTCGCCGCCTGGATCGGCGTCCCCTCCGCCGGGACCGCCGTGTACGCGTGCGGCCCCGAACGCATGCTGGATGCCCTCGAAGCGCTCAGCCTCGACTGGCCGCACGGCGCCTTGCATCTCGAGCGCTTCCAGCCGAAGACGTTCGGCGAGTCGCAGGGTGCCGACACCTTCGAGGTCGTGGCGACCAGGTCCGACCTCGTCGTCACGGTCGACCGCGGCTGCAGCATCCTCGAGATGCTCGAGAATGCCGGGATCGGGGTGCCGAGTTCCTGTCTCGAGGGCGTCTGCGGCACCTGCGAGACGGCCGTGATCGACGGCGCCCCCGAGCACCGGGACTCGATCCTCACCCCCGACGAGCGCGAGAGCAACGAGACGATGATGATCTGCGTGTCCCGCTCTCTCGGCGAGCGTCTCGTCCTCGACATCTGACCCCCGCACGAACGGAGCGAACATGGACACCGGAACCGCATACGGCCTACGCCTCGGGCAGCCGCTCAACGAGCTCGCCCAGGTCGGCCCCGGCACCCCCTACGGCGAGGTGCTGCGCCGCTACTGGCACCCGGTCGCGAAGGTCGAGGATGCGACGACGCGCCCGATCTCGCTGCAGGTGCTGGGCGAGGAGCTCGTGCTCTTCCGCACCCGCAAGGGCAAGGCCGGCCTGCTGCACCCGCGCTGCATCCACCGCGGCGCCTCGTTGTTCTACGGCGGCGTCGAAGAGGAGGGCATCCGCTGCTGCTACCACGGGTGGGTGTTCGATACCGAGGGGCACTGCCTCGAGCAGCCGTGCGAGCCCGAACTGGGCCTCCACCGCGATCGTGTGCGCCAGCCCTGGTACCCGGTCGAGGAGCAGTACGGCCTGATCTGGGCGTACCTGGGCCCGCCCGAGAAGAAGCCCGTGCTTCCGCGCTACGACACCCTCGAGGAGCTGGCCGACGACGAGCAGCTGATCGTCAACGACCAGGGCGTGGGCGGCGGCGGACCCGCCCAGCTCGACTTCAACTGGCTGCAGCACTGGGAGAACGTGATGGACCCGTTCCACGTGCCGATCCTGCACGCGCGCTTCAGCGGCAACCAGTTCACGCCCGAGATGGCGCTCATCCCCGAGGTCAGCTACGAGTACACGCCGCTCGGCGTGCGCAGCATCCAGATGCGCGAGCTCGGCGACGGTCGTCAGCTGCGCCGCGTCACCGAGGTCATCTTCCCGAACCTGCGGGTCGTCGCCAGCCCGAAGCTCAGCTCGGGACAGACGAACATGATCGGCTGGGTCGTGCCGATGGACGACACGAACTTCCGCATCTTCACGGTGGCGCGCGACGCCGATCCCGACTTCCTCGCGAAGCTCCGCTCCACGCACGAGGGCAAGCCGTGGAAGGAGCTCACCGACCTCGAGCATCAGCGCCTCCCCGGTGACTACGAGGCGCAGAAGTCGCAGGGTGCCATCTCGCTGCACTCCGAGGATCACCTCACGACCACCGATCAGGGCATCGCGATGATCCGGCGGATGATGGCCAAGCAGCACCGCGCGGTCGCAGCCGGCGGCGACCCGGTGGGTGTGAGCTTCGACGAGTCGGAGCGGCTGGTGCGCATCGAGGGCGGCAACTACTTCGAGGGCGCCGCAGACGCGCCGCTGCTCGCCGACGCGGTGGACGACTGACATGGCGAAGTACACGGCGCGACCGCCGCGCGGAGACCGCCCGGTCCTCGTGCTGGGGATCAGCGACGTGTTCGTGATCGAGGGCGAGCCCTCGGTCCCGGTGAGCATGCACCACCTCTCCGCCTGGGGCCGGTGGGTTCGCGACGTCGCCATCCCGGATTCGGCGGCCCGGCGCCTGCACGAGCTGGCCGAGCACTTCGACATCGTCTGGGCATCCGAGTGGGGACACAACGCGCACACGGCGTTCCGCGGGCCGCTCGAGTTGCCGGAGGAGCCCTGGCCCTTCCTGCCCGTGCAGTTCGACAAGCTCGCGCACATCCGCCGCTATGCCGACGGTCTGCCGTGGGTCTGGGTCGACGATCCTCTGGTGGATCTCAGCGGGGAGCCGCCGGAGTGCGAGGACGGGATCGTCGTGCGGGTCGACCCCGCGGCGGGCATCCTCAGCCTCGACCTCGAGGATCTGCTGACACGGACGCGCGCGCTCGTCGAGCGGCGCGCGGGAGAGAACACGATGAACACCAGCGAGGAGCGACGATGAGCGCAGACGTCGCGATCATCGGCGGACGCGTGGTCACCGGCCTCGGTGAGGAGCTCGACGGCGGCACGGTGCTCGTGTCGGGCGGCCGCATCGAGGCGGTCGGTGTCGGGATCTCCGTGCCGGACGGTGCGCGGGTGATCGATGCCACGGGGTGCTGGGTCCTGCCCGGACTCATCGATCCGCACAGCCACATCGGCGTGCACGAGGAGGCGAACGGCCCCGCGGGCTTCGACGGCAGCGAGGTGTCGTCGCCCGTGACCGCCGGGGTGCGGGCGATCGATGCGATCAACATCGAGGACATGGCGTTCGCGGATGCGTTGGCGGGCGGCATCACGGCTGTGGTCGTGAAGCCGGGGTCGGGGAATCCGATCGGCGGGCAGAGTGTGGCGATCAAGACCGCCGGCGGACGCTCGGTCGACGAGCAGGTGATCCGTGCGGCGCTCGGCATGAAATCGGCGCTCGGCGAGAATCCGAAGCAGGCCTACGGGGAGCGCAAGCAGCTGCCGTCGACCCGCCTCGGCATCGCGCTCGTCATCCGGCAGGCGCTCCTGGATGCGCGCGACTACGCCGACCGACGCGATCGCGCCCGCGCCGAGGGTGCACCGTTCGCGGTCGACCTGGGAAAGCAGGCGCTCACCGAGGCCCTCGACGGCACGCTCTCCTGGGAGCAGCACGCGCATCGGCACGACGACATCGCGACGGCGCTGCGCATCGCCGAGGAGTTCGGGCTGCGCCTCGTGCTCAACCACGGAACCGAGGCCCACAAGCTCGCCGGCGTGCTCGCGGAGCGCGATGTGCCCGTCATCTTCGGCCCCATGCTGTCGAGCCGATCGAAGGTCGAGGTGCGCGAGGCCGACCCGGCGAACCTCGCGACCCTCGCCGCGGCGGGAGTGCGCGTCGCCCTGACCACCGATCACCCGGTGGTTCCCATCGGGCTCCTCGCTCTGCAGGCCGCCGTCGCCGTGCGCGCCGGCCTTCCCCGCGAGACCGCCATCGCTGCCATGACCTCGGCCGCGGCCGACATCGCCGGCATCGGCGACCGCGTCGGTGCGCTGGAGGTCGGCCGCGACGCGGATGTGGTTCTGTGGACCGGAGACCCGCTCGACGTCGCCTCGACCGTGCGGGAGGTGCTCATCGACGGACGGACCGTCTACACCGCGACGAAGGAGAACTCGTGACGCTGCGCGAGGATGCCGCCCGCCTGCTGCCCGAACTGGTGGATCTGCGACGCCGTCTGCACCGCATCCCCGAGGTCGGATTCGACCTGCCGCAGACGCAGGCCGTCGTGCTCGCGGAACTCGCCGACCTCGGCCTCGAGATCACGACCGGCAGTGACTTGGGCTCGGTCACCGCGGTGCTGCGCGGGGCGGAGGACGGCCCGTCGGTGCTGCTGCGTGGCGACATGGATGCGCTGGCGATCGTCGAGGAGACCGGGCTGGAGTACGCGTCCGTGAACGGCGCCATGCACGCGTGCGGTCATGACCTCCATGTGGCCGGACTCGTCGGCGCCGCCCGGCTGCTCGCGGCACGACGGGAGAGCATCGCGGGGTCCGTCGTCTTCATGTTCCAGCCGGGCGAGGAGGCCGGCGGAGGTGCGCCGCTGATGATCCGCGACGGCGTGCTCGACGCGGCCGGCGCGAGGGTCGAAGCGGCATACGGCATCCATGTCGGTCCGGGGGAGCGCGGCACGTTCCAACTCAAAACGGGCACGATCATGGCCGGTGCGAACGTGCTGAAGGTCACCGTGCACGGTCGGGGCGGCCACGGCTCCCGCCCGCATCAGGCGGTCGACCCGGTGCCCGCGATCGCCGAGATCGTGCTGGCGCTGCAGAGCTGGGTCACCCGGCGCGTCGACGTGTTCGACCCCGTGGTGCTCTCGGTGACGAAGCTGTTCGCGAGCGAGGTCGTGAACGTGATCCCCGAGCGGGCCGGGCTGGCCGCGACGCTGCGCACGTTGTCCGAGGCCTCGATCGCACAGGCCCAGGCGGAACTTCCGCCCCTCGTCGAACGCATCGCGGCCGCGCACGGGTGCGCGGCCGATGTCGAGGTGATCATCGGCTATCCGGTGACCGTCAACACGGCGCCCGAGACCGCGGCTGCCACGGCGCTGCTCCGGCAGGAGTTCGGCGACGATCGGGTCGAAGAGCTCGCCGTGCCCTGGATGGCCTCGGAGGACTTCTCGTTCGTGCTCCGCGAAGTGCCGGGGACCTTCCTGTTCCTGAGCGCGACGCCGCCGCACGTCGATCCGGACGACATCCCGATGAACCACTCGCCGCACGCGGTCTTCGACGATGCGGTGCTCGGCGATCAGGCCGCGGCGCTGGCCGCGCTCGCTCTCCGGCACGTGTCCCGCTAGGCGCGGGCGCGATCCGGTCGCGGTGCCGAGACCGCGGTCAGCGGCCGAGCGTACGGTGGTCCAGCACGGCCTTGCGCCCGGCCTCGACGTCGCTGCTGCGGATCGCCTCGATGAGCGCCTCGTGGATGTGCAGGCGCTCGTCCGTGTCCTGGCGGAATCCGGGGACGGCCAGTGCGTCCTCGTCCGCCGCGCCGGCGGTCTCGCCCTCGATGTAGTCGACGAGGTTCAGGTAGAACGTCCGCAGCACCGCGTTCGGCGAGATTTCGGCGATGCGGCGATGCAGCCGCCAGTTGCCGTGCAGCCCCTCGATCGGGTCGTGCCAGTGGTCGGCGAGGTCGGACATGACCGCGTCGAGGTCGGCGATGTCCGCATCGGTGCGGTTCAGGACGGCATCGTGCATGACCGCCTCGTCGAGGGCGTCGAGCACCTTGATCACATCGTTGACCGGAGCGCCGGTCTGGCGCAGGCGGAGCACGCTGTGGGCGAGTCGGATGAGCGGCGACTGGTCGGCGACGAAGATGCCGCCGCCCGGGCCCGGGCGCAGGTCGACGGAGCCGCGGGCGCGCAGCACGCGCAGTGCTTCGCCGAGTGTGGCCGGCGCGACGCCGAACTGCTCGCACAGGTCCTGGCGCGTGCCGATGCGGTGGCCGGGGGTGAGGCCCTCGGACTTGATCATCGCTTCGACCTCGGTCACGACGCGGTCGGCGACGGACTGTGCGGGCGCGACACGCTGGAAGGTGCGCGCGTCATCCTGGGTGCTGGCCACGGGAGTCCTTCGGTCGGGGCAGTGTTCTGCAGCGGATCTCTCACATCCTAGAGACGCCTCGCCGCCGGGGAGCGGCGGCTCAGGGCGATTCTCCTATTTGCAGTAATTGAATGTATCTAATACAGTCAATCACGCAATGCTGCTCACGAGAGGAAACAGATGACCGACCACACCGGTGGCGATCTGCTCGCAGACTCCCTCATCAACCAGGGAGTCTCACGGATCTTCGGTATTCCGGGCGTTCAGCTCGATGCCGCCGCAGACGCCCTCCATGCCCGCGCCGACCAGGTCGACTTCATCTGCGCGCGCAACGAGCAGGCGACGACCTACATGGCCGACGGGTATGCGCGCAGCACCGGAGACGTCGGTGTCGCCATGGTCGTTCCCGGCCCGGGAGTGCTCAACGCCCTCTCCGGTGTGGCGACGGGCTACTCCGCGAACTCGCCGATGCTGCTCATCGCCGGACAGATCGATTCGAAGGCCATCGGCCGCGGACTCGGCGCCCTGCATGAGATCCCCGACCAGACGGGCATCCTCGAACGGCTCACCAAGTGGACCGGCATCGCCCGCTCCGCCGACGAGATCCCCGGACTCGTGCGCGAGGCCTTCGTGCAGCTGCGCAGCGGCCGCCCGCGTCCCGTCGCGATCGAGGTGCCGCCGGACGTGCTCGCCGCCACCTCGCGCATGGCGGCGGCCGAGATGGTCGCCGCCGCCCCGCTCGTTCCCGACGAGCAGCAGATCCGCGACGCGGCGGCCCGGCTCCTCGCGGCCCGGCGCCCGATGATCGTCGTCGGCGGTGGAGTGCTCGCCTCGAACGCGTCCGTCGCTCTGCAGGCGCTCGCCGAGGCGCTGGAGATTCCCGTGCTGATGACCGAGAACGGCCGGGGAGCGCTCGACGCCCGGCACCGCCTCGCGTTCGACTCGCTCGCGCTCCGCGCCTTCCGTGAGGACGCCGATCTCGTACTGGCGGTCGGAACCCGCTTCGTCTCCACCTTCGGAACCCAGGTCGACACCCATGGCGCCCCGGTGATCCTCGTGAACGCGGAAGAGGCGGACCTCGGCGGCCCGCGCGCCGCCGTGCAGACCTTCCACGCCGACGCCCGGCTGGCGCTCGCCGCGCTCGCCGCCGAGGTGGGGTCCCCGCCGCGGGATTCTCGCGAGAGCGAGTTCGTCCGCGTCCGCTCCTGGCTCGCCGAGCAGTTCGACGACATCGCCCCGCAGCGCGAGTACCTCGCGGCGATCCGCGGCGCGCTGCCCGAGGATGGTGTCTTCGTGAGCGAGTTCACCCAGGTCGGCTACGCGGCCAGTGCCTGCTACCCCGCCTACCAACCGCGCACCTACATCGGCCCCGGTTACCAGGGCACGCTGGGCTACGGCTTCGCGACGGCGCTCGGTGTGAAGGCTGCGGATCCGACCCGCTCGGTGGTCTCGGTCAACGGCGACGGCGGATTCTCCTGGACGCTGCAGGAGCTGTCGACGGCGAAGCGCTACGGCCTCGGGCTGGTGACGATCGTCTTCCACGACGGCTTCTACGGCAACGTGCGCCGCATCCAGAAGAACCGCTACGGCGCGCGCTACTTCGCCAGCGACCTGACGAACCCGGACTACGGCAAGCTCGCCGACGCCTACGGCATCCGCTCCGCGCGGGCGTACACGCCGCAGGAACTGGCGGGTGTGCTCGCCGATGCGGTCCCCGCGAACGAGCCGATCCTCATCGACGTGCCGGTGGGGGAGTTCCCCTCGCCGTGGCACCTCATCCATGAGGGCGTCCCGCGTCCCGTTCCGCTCGCGCCCGACGCGCACCTCGTGCAGCGGGCAGGGGTCTGACATGACCATCGGGCACGACATCGCAGGCATCAGGGAAGATGTCGATGGCCTCAGGGCGATCGATATCGTCAGCCCGGCCGACGGCACCGTCATCGGCGCCGTCGTCGCAGGCGGCCCCGCGGACGTCGATCGCGCGGTGGCTGCGGCCGCGGACGCGTTCGGCAGCTGGTCCACGACGCCGATGGCGCAGCGGATCGCTTACGTAGAGGCGCTCGCCGAGGGGTTGGCGCGCCACCGTGAGCTTCTCGCCGCGACCCTCAGCGCCGAGATGGGCTCGCCGATCGCGTTCGCGCGTTCCGCTCAGGTCGGGGTAGCGATCGCCGACCTGAACATGCTCGCCGATGCCGCCCGCGCGCACGTCGAGCGGGAGGCGGTCTCGAACTCCCTCGTCGTCTCGGAGCCGGTCGGCGTCGTCGCCGCGATCACCCCGTGGAACTTCCCGCTGCACCAGATCGTGCTCAAGGTCGGCGCGGCCCTTCTCGCGGGCTGCACGGTGGTGCTCAAGCCCAGCGAGGTCGCCCCTCTCAATGCCGCGATCATCGGGGACATCCTCCGCGAGATCGGATTGCCGGCCGGTGTCGTGAACATCGTGCACGGCGACGGTGCAGGAGTCGGCTCGCCCCTCGTCGCCCACCCGGGCGTCGACATGGTCACCTTCACCGGCTCACGCCAGGTGGGGGAGCAGGTGGCTCGCGCCGCGGCGGCGACCATCAAGAAGGTCGCCCTCGAGCTGGGCGGCAAGTCCGCCGCGATCGTGCTCGACGACGCACCGCTCGAGGAGTCGGTGCGCGGAGTGCTCGCCTCGTGCTTCGCGAACGCCGGCCAGACCTGCGCCGCGCAGACCCGCGTCCTGGTGCCGGAGAGCATGCGTGACGCCTGGCAGAATGCCGCGCTCGAGGTCGCCGCGGGCTGGGCCCCCGGTGATCCGCGCGAGGAGGGGACGGCGACCGGACCCCTGGCCTCCGCGCTGCAGCGCGATCGCGTCCGGGCGCACATCGCCACGGCGATCGACGAGGGTGCGCAGGTGCTGACCGGCGGTCTCGATATCGTCGAACCGACGGCAGGCGGCGCCTACGTGCAGCCCACGATCTTCACCGATGTGACGCCGGACATGCGGATCTTCCACGAGGAGGTCTTCGGTCCGGTGCTCACGATCACCCCCTACGGCACGGTCGATGAGGCTGTCGACCTGGCCAACGACAGCGTCTACGGACTGTCGGGCGGCGTGTGGTCGAGCGACCCTCGACGCGCCCTCGACATCGCTCTGCGCATGCGCACCGGGACCGTCGGCATCAACGGCGCAGGCCTCGATGTCGGTGCACCCTTCGGCGGATACAAGCAGTCGGGCGTCGGCCGGGAGTGCGGTGTCCACGGGTTCGAGGAGTTCCTCGAGCTCAAGTCGGTGATGGGCGCCGCTGCCCTCATCGACGATCGCTCGTGAAGTTACATACCCGAAACACCGGCGACACGAGCCAATAAAGAGTAATTCATAACATTCAATTGGGTTGACCCGCACCGTGCGGAACCCGTGAGAGAGGACACCATGAGACGCAGCATTGTCGCCGCGGCCGCCGTCGGCGTGACGGCCCTCGCCCTGTCCGGCTGCGCCGGTACGGCGGAGCCCGGGGGAGGAGAGGCACAGACGATCAAGATCGCCGTGCAGTCGGATCCCGGAACGCTCAACCCGATCACGAATGCGACGAACGCGAGTGAGTCCGTATCCACGTTCGGGTACGAGTCGCTGCTCTTCTACCCGACCGGGGAGGAGCCCCGAGGGCTGCTCGCGGATTCGTGGGAGTCGACCACGACCGGCGTGGAGTTCACACTCAAGGACGGCATCCTCTGCGCCGACGGTACGCCGTTGACCGCGACCGATGTCAAGTCCACATTCGAGTACGCCGCGGCCGACGAGACGGGCTCGCCCTACAAGGGCGTGTACTTCCCGGCCGAGGGCCTCACGATCGAGGCGGACGACGATGCCCGCACGGTCACCTTCACCAGCGCGAACGCCCAGAGCTTCCTCGCCGAGACGATCGGCGCCCTGCCGATCGTGTGCGCGTCCGGTCTCGCCGACCCGGCCGTTCTCGACACCGAGTTCCACGGCACCGGCGCCTACGCGTTGAAGGCGTCCTCCCCGGGGCAGTCGTACACGTTCACGCTGCGTGACGACTACACCTGGGGTCCCGACGACACGACCAGCGAGACAGCAGGGCTGCCCGGCACGGTGGAGATCTCGATCATCGAGAGCGACTCGACCGCCGCCAACATGCTCCAGACCGGCGAGGCCAACGTCGCCGAGGTCGGCGGCAGCGAGCGCGACCGGCTCGACAAGACCGAGTTCGCGAAAGAACTCGAGGTGCCGCTGCGCCCGGGGCTGATCTTCTTCAACCAGGCGGAGGGCCGGGTCGGCCACGATCTCGCCGTCCGTGAAGCTCTCGCCCAGGCTGTGGATCGCGAAGCCGTCGGACCTGTCGCCTCCGCGGGTCGCGGCGAGCAGATCACGACACTCGTGTCCGAATTCGGCGCCGCGTGCACCGCCATGGACAGCTCCGGCGCCATCCCCGACTACGACGTGGATGCTGCTGCCGCCGCACTCGACGCCGCGGGCTGGGTCGAGGGTGCCGACGGCATCCGCGTGAAGGACGGCAAGCCGCTGTCCATCCTGATGCTCTACCCGGCATCCGAGAGCCAGGGCGTCACCGCCGCGATCGAACTGCTGCAGACCGAGTTCAAGAAGATCGGTGTGGATGCTGTGCCCACCCCGTCCGCGTCCTACACCGACGTGATCTTCTCCGGCGGCGACTGGGACATCGTGTGGGCCCCGATCTTCACGAGCCTCCCGAGCGACTGGGCCGGCATCCTGGGCGGCGAGTTCCCGCCCAACGGCGGCAACTGGACCTACAACAGCAACCAGGAGTACTTCGACCTGGTGGGCGAGGCGCAGGCGCTGGCCGGAGCCGACTCGTGTGACGCCTGGCAGGCTGCGCAGGACTCCCTGTTCCGCAACCTCGAGGTGCTGCCCGTCTACTCGTCGACGTCGACTTTCTACGGTGTCGGTGTGGAGTTCGGCATGTCGAAGAGCATCCTCGCTCCGACCACGATCCGCGTGACAGAGTGACAGGATGACGTCGCAGATCGTGACGCGGCCGAAGACCGTCGTGGTGGCCACCCCTCGGGGTGGTCGCCACGGCGGCGGCCGCTGGATCCCCTTCCTCCTCCGGCGCATCGGCCGGATGCTCATCGCGATGTTCGTGATCGTGACGGCGGCATTCGTCGTCCTCCGCGCCGCCGGGGGAGACCCGGTCCGTGCGGCTCTCGGACCGACCGCACCGGCATCTGTGGTGGCGGAGCGCCGGGCGCAGCTCGGGCTCGATGATCCGCTCATCGTGCAGTTCTGGAACTATCTGACGGGCATCGTGTTCCGCGGTGATCTCGGCGTCTCCCTGATCACCGGACGATCGGTGAACGAGCTGGTGGAATACCGGCTCCCCGCCACCGTGCAGCTCGCCGGCATCGCGTTCATCGTGATCCTGCTCATCGCGATCCCCCTGGGACTCGCCATCGCGATCCTCACCGCCGGCAACCGCCGTCGTCCCGTCGAGGTCGCCTTCACCTCGGTGACGGGCTTCTTCGCCGCCGTGCCGGAGTACCTGATCGGTGTCGCGCTGCTGACGCTGTTCGCCATCACGATCCCGCTCCTCCCGGTCGCCGGCATCAGCGGGCCGCAGTCGTACATCCTCCCCGTCCTCGCGCTCGCACTCGGCGCCTCGGCGTCGCTGTCGCGCATCGCCCGTGTCGAGGCGCTCAACGTGCTCAGCGACGACTACATCCGCACCGCGCGCTCCAAGCGGCTCCCGGCCGCGATGGTGTACTTCCGGCACGCCCTGCCGAACATGCTCACCGCCACCCTGACCCTCGGCGGCGCCCTGCTCGCGACGATGATCGCCGGCAGCGTCCTGGTCGAGCGGGTCTTCAACTGGCCGGGCATGGGCAGTGCCTTCGTGCAGGCGATCATCACCAAGGACTACGGCATCGTGCAGGGGCTCGCGATCGTCTACGCGGCGATCATCCTCGTCGTGAACCTGCTGGTGGATGTGGTGCTCGCCATCCTCGACCGTCGTACGACCATTCTGGAGACCGCATGACCTCCTCGCACCGGCGGCGCTCCTGGCTGCTGCAGTCACCGATGGCGCTGATCTCGCTGACCTTCATCGCGATCTTCGCCCTCCTCGCCGTGTTCGCCCCGATGATGTGGGGTACGCAGGCCGAGACCCCGTCGCCCGCTGACCTCCTCCAGCCGCCGAGTGCCGAGCACCCTCTCGGCACCGACGCACTCGGGCGGGACCTGCTGCTGCGCACGCTCGTGGCCACGCGGCTGTCGCTCGTGATGGCGCTGACCGCGACCGCGATCGGCGCGGTGGCCGGGCTGATCCTCGGCGCGCTGCCGGTCGTCGCCGGTCCGCGCGTGCAGCGCCTGTTCGGCTCGGTCATCAACACCTGGCTCGCCTTCCCGGTGCTGCTGGTCGCGATGCTCACCGTGATCCTGCTCGGCACCGGCTCCACGACGGCCGTGATCGCGCTCGCGCTGACCATGACCCCCTCGTTCGCCCGCCTTGCGCAGACGCTCTCCTCGCGCGTCGGCGGTTCCGAGTACTTGGCCGCCGCCCGCCTGCTCGGGGTGTCGAAGACGCGTCAGTTCACCCGTTACATCCTCCCCAACATCGCCGAGCCGGTGATCGTCAACGTCACGATCTCGATCGGCGGCGGACTCCTCGCCCTGTCCAGCCTCAGCTTCCTCGGCGTCGGCGTGCAGCCGCCCGAGTACGACTGGGGCCGCCTGCTCAGCGAGGGCTTCGAACAGGTCTACAGCCAGCCGTCCGCGATCGTCGGCCCCGGCGTGATGGTCGTGCTCGCCGGCATCATGTTCGGCATGTTCGGCGAGGCCCTGGCCTCGCACATGCGCGGCCGTGGGCGCACCCGTACGCTCAGCGCCCGCGAGCTCGGCGACCCTGCCCGCGTCGCCTCGACCGAAGCGGTCGACGAGCGGGCGGACGATGTCGAACCGCTGCTCGACGTCGTCGGCCTCAGCGTCTCGTTCCCCGGCGAGCACGGCTGGGTACGCCCCGTGCAGGACGTCTCGTTCCGCATCGCCCCCGGCGAGATCGTCGGCGTGGTCGGCGAGTCCGGCAGCGGCAAGAGCGTCACGATGATGGCGATCGCGCAGCTGGCTCCGGCCGGCGCCGCCGTCAGCGCGCAGCGCCTCACCTTCGCGGGCGAGGAGCTGTCCGGGCTGTCGAGCGAGCGCGCGGCGAAGAAGCTCGGCACGAGGGTCGGTGTCGTGTTCCAGGACTCGCTCACCGCGCTGAACCCGGCACTCCGCGTGGGTACGCAGCTCGCCGAGGTGCCGCGCGTGCACCAGAAGGCGACGCGGCGGGAAGCGGATGCCGCGGCCGTCGACGCACTGGCGGCCGTGTCGATCACCGATCCGGCGCGTCGGGCCAAGCAGTTCCCGCACGAGTTCTCCGGTGGCATGCGGCAGCGTGCGCTCATCGCGATGTCGCAGATCGGGAAGCCGCGGCTGATCATCGCCGACGAGCCCACCACGGCGCTCGACGTCACGGTGCAGCAGCGGGTGCTCGCCCTGCTCCGCCGCGAGTGCGAGGAGACCGGGGCGGCGGCGATCGTCGTCTCGCACGACATCGCGGTGCTGGCCGAGCTCTGCCAGCGCATCCTGGTCATGTACGGCGGCCGCATCGTCGAAGACGTCAACGTCCGCCACCTCGCGGAACCCGAACGGCTGGCGCATCCGTACACCCGCGCGCTGGCGGAGTCGCTGCCGGATCTCGACACCGACCGCACAGCACCACTCGCGACGATCCCCGGCGAGCCGCCGGACCTCGCACAGCCGGTGGTCGGCTGCGCGTTCGCGCCGCGCTGCGCGTTCGCCACCGAGCTCTGCCGCACCGAGACCCCTCAGCTCGTCGCCCACGGCTCCGGCCGCGTGGCGTGCTGGCACCCGCAGGACGTCGGTGTGCACGAAGACGAATTCGCGAAGGCGGGTGCATGATGGCCGATCTCGTCATCGAGAACCTCGTGGTCACATTCGGTCGCGGCCCCCATGCCGTGAATGCGGTCGACGACGTGTCGCTCACGGTGCCGCACGGCACGACGGTGGGGCTGGTGGGCGAATCCGGATCGGGCAAGTCCACGGTCGCACGCACGGTCGCGGGGCTTCAGAAGCCGACGTCGGGGCGGATCCTGCTCGACGGCAAGGACCTCGCGGTCGGACGCCGTGATCGCAGGGCCCACGCCCGAGACGTGCAGATGATCTTCCAGGACCCGTACTCGTCGCTGAACCCGCGCATGTCGGTGGGCGAGACCCTGGACGAGGCGCTGGCCACCCACGGCTCCGGCAACGCCAAGGCTCGTGCGGCCGGCGTCAAGGAGCTGCTCGAACTCGTGCGGCTGAAGCCCGGTGTGTCGGAGTTGCATCCGTCGAGCCTGTCCGGCGGCATGCGGCAGCGCGTCGCGATCGCCCGCTGCCTCGCCGTGAAGCCGCGCCTGATCATCGCGGACGAGATCACGTCCGCTCTCGATGCCTCGGTGCAGGGAGCGGTGCTCAACCTGATGCGCGACCTGCAGCGCGAGCTGGAGCTCTCGGTGCTGTTCATCACTCACAACCTCGCCGCGGTGCGCTACATCGCCGACACCACGGCCGTGATGCGCAGCGGCGAGATCGTCGAGCACGGCGATGCCGACGCGATCGTCACGAACCCGCAGCATCCCTACACACAGGCGCTCGTGGCGGCCATCCCGCGCATCCAGAACGCCGGCACCGACAGCCTCCTCCACTCGATCGGATCCTGAATGACCCTGCTCGACGACGCTCAGGTCCTGCTGCCCGAGCTCGTGGCCCTGCGCCGCGCCATCCACGCCCACCCCGAGCTGGGTCTCGAGCTGCCGCGCACGCAGCGGCGGGTGCTCGACGCGCTGGAGCCCCTCGGACTCGAGGTGGTCCTCGGCGAGGGCCTGAGCTCGATCGCCGCGGTCGTGCGCGGCGCGCATCCCGGACCGACCGTGCTGCTGCGTGCTGACATGGATGCGCTTCCCCTCGTCGAGGACACCGGGCTCGACTACGCGGCATCCGGGGAGCGGATGCACGCCTGCGGGCACGACCTGCACGTCGCCGGTCTCGTCGGAGCCGCCCACCTGCTGGCGGGGCGCCGAGACGAGCTCCACGGCGACGTCCTGCTGATGTTCCAGCCGGGCGAGGAGCTCGGCGACGGCGCGAAGCGGATGCTGGCCGAGGGGCTCCTCGAGACCACGGACTCCCGGCCGGTCGCCGCCTTCGGCATCCATGTCGTGCCCGGCGAGTACGGCGTGTTCTCGACCCGTCCCGGCGCGCTCATGGCCGGCGCGATCGAGGTCGAGATCACCGTCACGGGAGCCGGGGGCCACGCCTCGGCGCCGCATCTGACCCGCGATCCCGTGCCCGTCGCCGCCGAACTCGTCGCCGCGCTGCAGACCTTCGTCACCCGCCGTTTCGACGTCTTCGATCCGGTCGTCCTCAGCGTCACACAGCTGCATGCCGGGGGACCGGCCCGGAACATCATCTCCGACACCGCCACGCTCGTCGCCTCGGTGCGGGTGCTGTCGCACGAGTCGAGTGCGCGCGTGCAGGCGGAGCTCCCCGCACTCGTCCGCGAGATCGCGGCCGCCCATGACTGCACAGCCCAGGTCGATGTGAGCGTGCTGTGCGCGCCCACCGTGAACGATGCCCGCGCGGTGGAGCGGGTGCGAGCCACGCTGCAGGGCCTGTTCGGCGACGAGCGCGTGTGGGAGACCGCGCACCCCGTGATGGGATCGGAGGACTTCTCCTTCGTGCTCGAACAGGTGCCGGGGGCGTTCCTGTTCCTGCGGGCGACGCCGGCGGAGGTCGACCTCGAGACGGCGTCTCCGAACCACTCTCCGACGGTCGTGTTCGACGATGCGGTCCTCGCCGATCAGGCCGCGGCGCTCGCGGCGTTCGCGCTGGAGAGGCTCACCGCCTGATCCGCAGCCTCGTCGGGCTCCTCAGCGGGTGAGGAAGGCGCGGAGGTCGGCGTTCAGGCGCACCGCGACCTCGGGGTCGCTGTACATCATGTGGCCGGCGCGGTACCAGTGCGTCTCGGTGCGCTCGCGCGGCAACCCCCACTGCCGCAGCAGGTGGTCGGCCGCGCCGACGGTCGTCAGCGAGTCGTACACGCCGGTGCCGATGAACAGTCGTCCGCGCGGAGTCTGCCTCATCCAGCGTGACAACCGTGCCGGGTACGGGTACGTGCGGAACGGGGAGGGTCGTCCGTAGGCGACGAACTCCGCACCGCCCTGCTCGTCCCACTCCCAGTCGCGGCCCGCGTCCGGGTCGACCACGCGATACGGCTGCGTGGGGGCGGTGCCGAAGACGTGTCGCAGCAACTGCTGCAGCCCCGCCACGTACCGCGGGGAGAGCGCCACATCGGAGGCGTCGTACTCGAGCTCACCGGAGCGGCGGTCGGCCGCCGGTGCGGAGTACCGGCTGTCGGTCACCCCGAGCACGCGTCCGGGGAGCAGACGCGAGCGGAAGTCCTGCTTGCTGACCCAGAGCCGATCGTCGGCGAGCTCGCCCGCGGGGAGCCCGATCATCCGCGAGAGGCGCTCCGAGACGGCGGCGCGCTCGTCGACCGGCAGTTGGTCGCCCTGCAGCATCGCGAGGGCGAGGTCGCCGCGAGCGAAGTCCAATGCCGCGGTGATCGCATCCTCGACCGTCTCGTGTTCGCGGGAGCCGACGCCGTGATGCCAGGCCGTCGCCGCCTTGAACGGCAGGTTCGCGAGCGCTCCGACCACGTTGCCCGGACGATCCAGCGTCTCCTGGATGTTGACGGCCTGCCCCAGCAGCACGATGCCGTCCAGCGGCGCGGTGTCCATGCTGTGCGATGAGGTCGCGAGGAATGCCGCACGCAGGGTGCCGTAGCTCTCTCCGAGGAAGAACTTCCGGGAGTTCCAGCGACCGTGCCGGTCGACCCAGTCCGAGATGGCGGCGGCGATGGCGTCGGCGTCTCCCTCCACGGAACGGAAGTCCGACGCATCGGCATCGTCAGCGAAGGCGCCGAATCCGGTGCCGGGTGTGTCGAGGAACACCAGGTCGGCGACGTCGAGGATCGTCGACGGGCTCTCCTCCACGCCGTAGGGAGGGTGCCCGGCGTCGGCGAGGTCGACGGGGACGTGGGCGCGCATCGGCCCGATCCCGCTCAGGTGCAGATAGAGCGTCGAAACTCCCGGACCGCCGTTGGTCAGGAACAGCACCGGGCGATCCGTGCCGTCGACGATGTAGCTGAACGCCGAGATCGTCCCTTGCGACGAGCCGTCCGAACGCCGCAGCGGGAGCTCTTCAAAGCGGGCGGTGTAGGCCAGGTCGCCGATCCGGCCCGCGGCCTCGAGCCCGATCATCCGTGCGTCGTGGCGTCGCGATAGAAGTCGTCGAGATCGCTCTTCATGCGCTCCACCGCCCGTTCGTCCACGAAGGTCATGTGACCCGACTCGTAGAACGTGAACCGGATGTTCTCGCGCAGGCTCGGCGCCAGGTACAGGTGCGCCACGTCGACCTCGGGTCCGAAGAACGGAGTGGCCAGGTCGTAGTACCCGCCCATCACGAACACCTTCAGGTTCGGGTTGCGGCGCACGGCGGCCGACAGGTCGATGGAGACGTCGGGCACCAGCTGCGGGGCATCCACGCCCGGTGCCTTGTGCGTCCAATCCCATGCGCGGGAGATGGGCATGTTGTGCAGGTGGCGGTAATGCAGCTCGCTGGTGAAGCCGATGTCGTCCACGAGGTGGGCGCGGTACGTCGAGAGGTGTGCGCTGTTGACCCCGGCGGTGGCGGCGTCGTCGGTGGCCGGGTCGTGCGAGCCGTTGCCGACGACGTACTGGTGCTCGGCGGTGAAGCGGGTGTCGAAGCGGCCGATCACGCGCCCTTCGTCGGCGAGCAGGGCGTAGCGGTACTGCTCCATCCCGATGCGGAAGTGGTGCTTCTTCAGATAGTCGGCGTCGAGCCCGACGAGAGCGCTCATGCGTTCGGCGACGGCATCCTCGAGATCGGCGGGCAGCAGATCGCCGCGCAGCAGCGCTTCGGCGAACGGACCCTGGGCGAACTCGCGTGCCTCGACGAGGAGCGGCTCGAGCGCGGTGTGCGCGGTGCGGGCTTTGCCGTGGTACCAGGCGGTCGCCGCGTACGAGGGGAGCAGATTGATGTACTCGCGGGGTCCGCCGAGGTTGCTCTCGCCCCAGTTGAGCACGGTCGACAGGAGCACGACGCCGTTGAAGTCGAGGCCCTGGTTCTGCAGCCGGTGCACGAGCGACGCGGCGCGTGTGGTGCCGTACGACTCGCCGAACAGGAAGCGCGGCGCGTTCCAGTTGTTCGTGATCGTGAGCCAGCGCGTGATCGCCTTCGCGAACGCGGCCACGTCCTGGTCGACGCCCCACAGCTCGGCCGGTGTCGCATCACCGAGGAGACGCGAGTATCCGGTGCCGGGCGCGTCGATGAACACGAGGTCGGAGGCGGTGAGCAGCGTGTGCGGGTTGTCGCCGCTCGCGTAGGGGGCGGGCGGCGTCGCGAGGGGCGTCTTCGTGGGCGTGCGCTTCGGTCCGAAGCCGCCGATGTTGAGCCAGAGGCTCGCCGAACCGGGGCCGCCGTTGAACAGGAACGTCACGGGGCGCACCGGGGCGCCCTCCTCGCGGTCGGCGATGTACGAGGTGTAGAACACGCTCGCGAGCGGGCGGTGCTCGTCGTCGCGGACGATCACGGTGCCCGCTCCGGCGCTGTAGTCGAGCGAGCGGCCGCCCGCGGTGATGCGGTGGCGGCGTGAGGTGAAGGTCTCCGTGTCAGGTGCGTCTGCGGGGGTCGGCTCGGTCACAGGTCTCCCTCGGGAAAATGAATGAGTGAATTGAATATATCTTAATCATTCACTCGCGTGACGACCGAGGAAGTTGTAGACCTCGTTGTCATCCACGCCGGGGAACGCGCCGCGGGGGAGAGGGGAGAACATGTGCGTGTGCACGCGCGCGCTCGGCCAGGCCCTGCCGTTCCAGCGCTCGGTGAGCTCGGCCGAGGGTCGGCGGCAGCAGGATTCGTCGGGGCAGGTCGACACGGCGCGGTCGCTGGTCTCGCGTCCGCGCCACCACCGCGCGTCGTCGAACGGCACCCCGACCGTGATGGAGAACTCTCCATCGGTCGATGCCCCGGTCTGCGTCGAGCACCAGAACGTTCCCGACGGTGTGTCGGTGTACTGGTGGTGCTCCGTGGTGCGGTTCTGCTGAGTGAACGCGGCGCGCGCCTGGAACTTGCGGCACACCCGCTGTCCCTCCACCGCGCCGGTCACGTCCATGGGCAGCGGCAGGTCGTCGTTCTCGTAGACGCGGGTGATCGCGCCCGTGGCATCCACGCGGAGGAAGTGCAGCGACATCCCGAGGTGCTGGGTGAGCAGGTTCGTCATACGCATGCCTGCGCCCTCGTGCGTCACGCCGAACGCGTCGCGGAAGTCTTCGACCGCGAGGTTGCGATCCTTCTTGGCCTGCTGCAGGAAAGCGACGGCGGCCGTCTCCGGCATCAGGCAGCACGCGGCGAAGTAGTTGATCTCCAGCCGCTGCTGCAGGAAGTCGGCGTAGTCGGTCGGAGGCGTGTGCCCCAGGTAGCGGTGCGCCATGGCCTGCAGGGCCATCGAGCGCAGACCGTGACCGCCGGGGATCGACGCCGGCGGCAGGTAGATCCGCCCGTTCTCGAGGTCGGTGACCGATCGCGTGGAATGTGGCAGGTCGTTGACGTAGATCAGCTCGAAGCCCAGCTTCTCGGCCATGATGCTCACCGTGCGGTGGGTGAGAGCGCCCTGCACGTGCCCCGCGGCCTTCAGATGCTTCTCGGCGAGCTTCTCGATCTCGGGGAGGTAGTTGTTCTGCGCGCGCATGCGCAGCCGCATCTCGGTGTTCGCACGCCGTGCCTCCTCCGGGGTGGCGATGGCTTCGCGCTCGCGGCGCTGCAGTTCGCGGTGCAGTCCGAGCACCGACTCGATCGTCTCATCGCTCATGCCCTTGGTCACGCGCACGGGCGCGACGCCGAGCTGCCGGAAGACGGGGCTCTCCTGGGCGCGTTCGAGTTCGATCTCGAGGGCGGCGCGACGGTTCGGCGGCTCGCCCGAGATGAGGTCGGTCACCTCGGTGCTCGTGGCGTGCGCGATCGCCTGCAGCAGCGACAGCTTGGGTTCGCGCTTGCCGTTCTCGATCAGGCTCAGCTGCGACCCGGCGACGCCGACGAGCGCGCCGAGCTCGTCGAGCGTGAATCCTTTCTCCAGCCTGTGGTGACGGATGCGATGACCGAGAGTCGTGAGGTGGATGCCGGAGGACGCCATTCCTTGAGTGTAGCGAAAGAATCGCCGTTCTTATCGCTCGATTCGTCCGAAAGTCCGGTCGGAACCGGAAGAAGATAGGTGCAACGCCCCACAGTTCAAAGGAGCACACGTCATGGCCTTCGCCGAAGTCTTCACCCCCCGCACGTCTCCCGTCGCACCGACGCGTACGTTCGGCGCGGCTCCGACGTATGACACCCCCGCCATGGCCGAGCTGGCCGCGTGGGTCGAGGAGATCCGTGCTCTCACCCAGCCCGACTCCGTGCACTGGGTCGACGGCTCGCGCGCCGAGAACGACTGGCTGCTGCACGGGCTCGTCGACGAGGGCAAGCTCATCAAGCTCAACCCCGAGTGGCGTCCCGGCTCCTACCTCGCCCGTTCGCACCCCAGCGACGTCGCCCGCACCGAGGGGCGCACGTTCATCGCCTCCGAGCGCGAAGAGGATGCCGGCCCCACGAACAACTGGGCGGACCCCGCCGAGATGCACACCAAGATGGACGAGATCTTCGAGGGCTCGATGCGCGGCCGCACGATGTACGTCGTGCCGTTCTCGATGGGACGCGTCGGCGGCCCGCTCTCGCACATCGGCGTGCAGATCACCGACAGCGCCTACGCGGTCGCGTCGATCGGCATCATGACCCGCGTCGGCGATGCCGTCACGCGTCAGATCGCCGAGGGAGCGCCGTGGGTCAAGACCGTGCACACGGTCGGAGCACCGCTCGCCCCGGGTGAGCACGACGTCGAGTGGCCCTGCAACGACGACAAGTACATCGTGCACTTCCCCGAGTCGCTCGAGGTCTACTCGTACGGTTCGGGCTACGGCGGCAACGCGATCCTCGCCAAGAAGTGCTTCGCGCTGCGTATCGCCTCGGTGATCGCCCGCGACGAGGGCTGGCTCGCCGAGCACATGCTGCTGATCCGCGTGATCGACCCGCAGGGCAAGGCGTACCACGTCGCGGCCGCTTTCCCCTCGGCGTGCGGCAAGACGAACCTCGCCATGCTCCGCCCCACGATCCCGGGGTGGGAGGTCGAGACCCTCGGCGACGACATCGCCTGGATCCGTCCGGGCGAAGACGGTCACCTGTGGGCGATCAACCCCGAGGCCGGCTTCTTCGGCGTCGCGCCGGGCACCGGCGAGTCGACCAACGTCACGGCGGTCGAGACGCTGTGGGGCAACACGATCTTCACCAACGTCGCGCTCCGTCCCGACGGCGACGTGTGGTGGGAGGGCCTGACCGACGAGGCGCCCGCGAACCTGATCGACTGGGAGGGCAACGAGTGGACGCCCGAGTCCGGTCGACCGGCGGCGCACCCCAACTCCCGCTTCACGGTGTCGGCGGCGCAGTGCCCGCAGATCTCCGACGACTGGGAAGAGGCCGTGCCGCTCGACGTCATCCTCTTCGGCGGACGCCGCGCCAGCAACGTCCCGCTCGTGGTCGAGGCCACCGACTGGACGCACGGTGTCTTCCTCGGCTCGAACATCTCGTCGGAGCGCACGGCTGCGGCCGAGGGCACGGTCGGGGAGCTGCGCCGCGACCCGTTCGCGATGCTGCCCTTCTGCGGATACAACATGGCCGACTACTTCGGCCACTGGCTGAAGGTCGGTCGTGGTCTGCGCTTCGACCGCGCACCGCGCATCTTCCAGGTGAACTGGTTCCGTCGCGGTGACGACGGCCGGTTCCTGTGGCCCGGCTTCGGAGACAACTCCCGTGTCGTCGACTGGATCATCCGCCGCATCGCGGGCGACGTGCCCGCGGTCGACAGCCCCATCGGACGCCTGCCGCGTGTGGAAGACCTCAACCTCGACGGGCTCGACATCCCCGCCGCCGACCTCGACGAGCTGTTCGCCGTCGACGCCGCGGCGTGGCAGACCGAGGCTGACCTGACCGAGGAGTTCTACGACACCTTCGGCGACAAGGTTCCGGCGGCGCTGCGCGCCGAGCTGGCGTCGCTGCGCTACCGCCTCGCCAAGGCCTAGCCCCCAGACCGGTGCCGGTTCGGGGGAGCCGGCACCCTCACACCCGCGAAGGCGGGACATCAGAGACGAACCCATGGCTGAGTGGTCTCCGACGTCCCGCCTTCGTGTTGTCCGGGAACGGACGTGAATCAGGTGAGCAGTTGGTGCCGGGCGAGGTCGCGGTACAGCGGCGTCGTCTCGACGAGCTCCTCGTGCGTGCCCTGGCCGACCACGACGCCGTCCTGCAGCACCACGATCAGATCGCTGTCGACCACGGTCGACAGGCGGTGCGCGATCACGATGAGCGTGCGGTCGGTCGACACCGCGTCGATCGCTTCGCGCATCCGCTGCTCGTTCACGCCGTCGAGTGATGACGTCGACTCGTCGAGCAGGAGGATCGGGGCGTCCGTGAGCAGGGCGCGGGCGATCGCGAGGCGCTGACGCTCGCCGCCGGACAGCATCACGCCGTCTTCGCCGACGGGGGCCTCGATGCCCAGCGGGTTGCGCTCGAGCACGTCGCCGAGGTTCACGGCGCGCAGCACGCGTTCGCAGTCGGCATCGGTCGCATCGGGCGAGGCGAGACGCAGGTTCTCGGCAAGCGTGCCGGCGAGGGTCGGTGCATCCTGCTCGACGTAGCCGAAGTTGGCGCGCAGGTCGTCGCGCGGGTAGGTGCGCGCGTCGTGGCCGTGTAGGCGGATGGACCCGCCGGTCGGGTCATAGAACCGCTCGATCAACGACAGGATCGTGCTCTTGCCCGCACCGCTGGGGCCGACGAGGGCGACCCTGGCGCCGTGAGGCACGGCGAACGACACTCCGCGGAGCACTTCGTGGTCCTGCGCGGCCGGTGCCGCATCTTCGACCGATTCCAGATGCGCATCCGCGAGGAGGGTCCGCGCTGCCTTCGCCGCGGCCTGACGCGCTGCCACCACGTTCGCGGGGTAGTGGAAGCGCACATCGCGGAACTCGATGGCCGGTGCGCCGGGGGCTGCGTCCTCGTGGGGGAGGGCGGCGGCGATGGCTTCGTCGTCCTGTGCCTCCGTCGGCAGGTCGAGCACCTCTTGGATGCGACCGAGTGCGCCGAGTGCCTGGTTCACCGAAGTGATCGCGCCGAAGGTCGTGGCGAGCGGCATCACCAGGAGGAACAGGAACATGATGAACGAGATCAGCGACGCGATGGTGATCGCGCCGGCGGCCACCCGGAACCCGCCGACGCCGAGGACCACCAGCAGCGACAACTGCAGCGCGATGCCGGAGACGGGCACGACCATCGACGAGATCTTGGCGATGCGCACACCGATGCCGTACGCGTCGGTGGCGAGCTCCGACACCGCGGCCGTCTCGCGCTCGGTGGCGCCCGAGGCGCGGATGGTGCGGATCGAGCCGACCGCACGCTCCACGCCGGAGGCGAGCTCGCCGACCTTCTCCTGCTGGGCGGTCGAGGCAGTGCGGATGCGGCCGCTGAGCAGCACGACGACCGTGACGGAGATGCCGATCACGACGACGATGAGCAGCAGCAGGATCGGGTCGATCACGAGCATCGCGATCAGCGCGCCGAGGAACAGCACGGCGCTGCCGACGGCATCCGCGAGGCCCTGCGTGAGCACGGCGTAGAGGAGGGTCGTGTCGGTGCCGACGCGTGAGACGAGGTCCCCGGTACGGCGGGCATCGAACTCCGAGGTCGGCAGGTGCAGGATGCGGGCGATCAGCTTGCGGCGGCTCGAGTGCACGACCGCGGTGCCGGTGCGCTGGAGCAGGTAGTGCTGGAAGCCGGAGATGACGGACGACACGATCACGAAGCCGACCAGCAGCCAGACGAGGATCCCGATGCCGGTGTCGGACTGCACCGCCTCGATGACCTGGCCGACGAGCAGAGGCTGCACGAGAGACGTGGCGGCGCCGACGACGCTGAGCACGGCGACCACGATCAGGGTGCGCTTGTGTTCGAAGAGGAAGGGGAGGAGCTGGCGGAAGGTGGCGCGCGGGCCTTCGGGCTGTGCGCCACGTCCGCGGCGGCGTGCTGTCGCCGAACCGGACATGCGGGACCTCGATCTGGAGATGGTACTTCGACCGTACTTCGTTCGCGGTCGAATCCTATGGGCGGGCTGTATGGGTGGGCGTCGTCGGGGTCGAGCGTCAGGAGCGACCGAACCGCCGGTGCGCGGCTTGCTTGCTCACTCCCAGCGCGCTCGCGATCGCCTGCCACGAGTATCCGAGGTTGCGGGCGCGGCGCACATTCGCCTCTTCGGCGCGAGCGATCTCCTTGCGTGTCTCGGCGAGCCTGTGCAGTGCGGCCAGGGGCTCGCTGCCGTCGTCCTGTGCGATCGCGGTCGGCTTTGTCATGATGGACCTCCTGCGTCAATACTTGTTGACTTCGTCACGGAAGTCAATTTCTGTTGACGCTGTGAGTTATCCACAGTTCGCTCTTTCGCGCATGTGGAACACATGCGATCCTGGAGAAGTGGGTCGGATGCTGCAGGTACGAAATCTCCCGGACGATGTTCATGCACGCCTCAAGGAACGCGCCGCCGCGGAGCGCATGTCGCTGTCCGACTACGTGGCCCGCGAACTCGCGGGCCTCGTGCAGTACCGCACGAACGCGGAGATCATCGCCGCAGCCCGCGCGAGGTCGGTGGGTGACGGAGCCTCGCTCACGCGCAGTCAGATCCTCGCGGCGCGTGACGCGGCTCGTGCCGACAGGGACGACGAGCTCGCCCCGTGAGCACCGCGGTCGTGCTCGATGCCTCCGCGGCGATCGATGCCCTGTTGGGCACAAGCGACTGGGTGAACGGCGACGACTTTCACGCACACGCCGGGCTCGACATCGAGGTGCTGTCGGTGTTGCGGCGTCAGACGCTCCACGACGGCTTGACCGCTCACCGCGCGCGGGAGGCGCTCGACCTCTTCGGCGAGCTCCAGATCACGCGGCACCCGCTGCGTCGACTGATACCGCGCATCTGGATGCTGCGGGACGATGTCAGCGCCTATGACGCCGGCTATGTCGCACTTGCCGAGGCCCTCGGCATCCCGCTTCTGACGCTCGACCGCAAGCTCGCGAAAACGGCGGCGCGCTACTGCGAGGTCATCGTCCTCTGACGGACGTCCCGATGCAGAGAAGCGGCCTCCTGGTGGGGAGGCCGCCTCTCAGCGATCAGAGCTCGACGGCGGCGGCGACCCCGAGGTCGTCGTCGTAGTCGTGGTCCTTGGTCTCGGGCGTGAAGATCAGCGCGACGAAGGTCAGCACTCCCATCGCCGACAGGTACAGGCCGACCAGCCACGGGGCACCGCCCGCTGCCTCCCACAGCTTCAGGGCGATCAGTGGTGCCACGGCGGCGCCGAGGATCGACGACACGTTGTAGGCGATCGCCGACCCCGTGTACCGCACGTTCGTCGGGAACAGTTCGGGCAGCAGCGCACCCATCGGGCCGAACGTCGCCCCCATCAACATGAAGCCGAAGACGAGGAACGCCTGCGTGAGGGCACCCGTGAACTTCGGGTCGACGGCGGGCAGCAGGAACGTGTTGAACGTGAAGCCGAACACGATGATCGCGCCCGTGACCCAGAGCAGCAGCTTGCGTCGACCGATCGCGTCGGCGATCGGCCCGGACAGCAGCGTGAAGATGCCGAAGAACACCACGCCGATGATCTGCATCAGCACGAAGTCGGTGTAGCCGAAGCCGAGGCCGGGGTAGAACTGCGCCGCGAACTTGGTCGGGTCGAAGGGGGCGCCCGTCGCCTCTGCGGCAGCCTTCGCGGCGGCCGAAGCGGTCTCCAGCGACGCCGGCTTGGTGCCGTAGGCGAGGGTGAAGTTCGTCATCAGGTAGAACAGCACGTACGTCGCCAGCATGATGAACGTGCCGAGGATCAGCTGCTTCCAGTGGTGGCGGAAGACGGTCGCCAGCGGGAGCTTGCGGATGGCGCCCTTGGTCTCGGCCTTCTTGAAGGTGTCGGACTCGACGAGCTTCAGTCGCACCCACAGGCCGATGATCACCATGACGGCGGAGAACAGGAACGGGATGCGCCAGCCCCAGGAGAGGAACGCCTCGGACTTGAGGACCGGGTTCTCGGCGTGCGGCAGCAGCCAGTTGATCGCGAGGAAGAGGAAGTTGGCGATGATGAAGCCGAGCGGTGCGCCCAGCTGCGGGAAGGTGCCGTACCAGGCGCGCTTGCCCTTCGGGGCGTTCTCGGTGGCGACCAGAGCCGCGCCCGACCACTCGCCACCGAGCGCGAAGCCCTGAGCGAGGCGCAGGATCAGCAACAGGAGCGCCGCCCACCAGCCGATGTCCTGGTACGTGGGGAGCAGGCCGATCACGAAGGTCGCGATGCCCATCGTCAGCAGCGATGCGACGAGGGTGGCCTTGCGGCCGAACTTGTCGCCGAAGTGGCCGAAGACCACGGCGCCGATGGGGCGCGCGACCATCGCTGCACCGAAGACGGCGAACGACGACAGGAGCGAGGTGGTGTCGTCTCCGGTCGGGAAGAACAGCACGGGGAACACGAGAACGGCCGCCGTCGCATACGCGTAGAAGTCGTAGAACTCGATGGTCGTGCCGACCAGACTCGCGGTGATGACGCGCGAGCGCGGGTTCGCGGGCGCAGTGGCAGTACTCATGAGGCTCCTCCGTTCAGCCCCTTGGTATACCGGGGACTCGGCGAGTTTACGCCTTCCTGAGTGTTGGCTGTGTACGCGTTTCGCGTGTCATCCGGTGCGCGACCCGGATGCGTAGAGTCGAGGGCGGCGAAAGGCGGGAGGAACGATGACCACGAGGATGCTGCTCCTGGCCGACACCCATGTGCCGAAGCGGGCGAGAAGGCTGCCGGATGCGGTGCTGCAGGCGGTGGACGATGCCGAGATCGTGGTGCACGCGGGCGACTGGGTCGACGAAGCCACACTCGATCTGCTCGAGTCGCGGTCTCGGGTGCTGCACGGCGTGTACGGCAACAACGACGGGCCCGAGCTGCGCTCACGCCTTCCGGAGGTCGCCCGGTTCACGGTCGAGGGCGTCGATGTCGCCGTCGTGCACGAGACGGGGGAGTCCCGCAAGCGTGAGGAGCGGATGGACGAGGCGTACCCGGGCATCGATCTCCTCGTATTCGGGCACTCGCACATTCCCTGGGACACCGTGTCGCCCGCGGGCCTCCGGCTGCTCAACCCCGGATCGCCCACGGATCGGCGTCGGCAGCCGGTGTGCACGATGATGTGGGTCGAGCTGGACGGGCGCCGGATGGACGCGACGCTGGTGCCGCTGTCGTGATTCATCCGCCCGTCTCCCGCGCTCCCCTGCGCTCCGGCGTCACTCCTCCGTGACGCCGAGTGCCGGTGCCTCGACGAAGCGGGCGATGGGCGCCAGAATCTGCTCGAGTTCGAGAACGACGAGCCGGTTGCGGCCCTCGCGCGTTGCCGGGGCCGGCACATAGAGCGTGCGCTGCGGTCCGTTGCGCCAGTAGCGGCCGAGGAAGAAGCCGTTGACGAACGCGTATCCCTTGCTCCATGGTGCGGTGTCGAGGAACAAGTCGGCAGGGGCATCCAAGGTGAAATCGGTCGTCCACGCGTGCGGGCCGTCTCCCGCAGCATCCGTCGGCTGACCCGCATCGATCTCCGCGGCGACGTCGAGGGGTGTCGAGCGCCACCCGGTTATGGGCGTGCCATCGAGCGTGACCGCGCCGATCAGGCCCTTCTCCTCCCCGAGTCGGTGGTCGTAGTTCACGCGACCCTGGTCCTCGACCAGGATGCTGAGGGTACGGCCCTTCGGAATGCGGATCGCACGGTCGTGTCTCGTGCGGGAGAGGGTGCCGACGGCGACCCCGTCGACGCTGACCCAGGCGAGGTCGCGCACCTCGTCGGTGACGAGGAGACCGCCGTTCCCGTCCGGGAGGTCGACGTCGTAGCGCACCAGCGCGCTCAGGTGGCCGAGAGCGTCGAAGCTCTGCGGCTGCGCGGTGACCGCGCCGGCCCCGTCGCCGTCCGTCCAGGTTCCGACGGGGGAGAGGGAGACGTCGAACGCGGGGGCAGCGATCGTGACTGCCGGCATCTCTTCCGGCACCGGAGCGTACTTCGCGATCACCTCTCGGAAGGCGAAGAACTTCTCCGTGGGGTTGCCGGCCTCGTCGAGTGGCGCGTCGTAGTCGTAGGAGGTCACGAGCGGCAGGTAGCGGCCCTTGTCGTTCGCGCCGTTGGTGAGCCCGAAGTTCGTGCCGCCGTGGAACATGTAGATGTTGACCGACGCTCCGGCGGCGAGAAGGGCATCGAGATCGGCTGCGGCAGCGGCGACATCCGTCGTGTGATGCACTCCGCCCCACCAGTCGAACCAGCCGTCCCAGAACTCCGAGCACATCAGGGGTCCCGTCGGCTGGTGTCGGCGCAGAGTCGCGAGGCGTTCTGCGCTGCGGGATCCGAAGGAGCCGGTCTTGTGTAGGCCGGGAAGGCTGCCGTCGCTCAGCATCTGATCCACGGGTTGATCCACGGTCGTCAGCGGCACCGTGATTCCGGCATCGCGCGTGACGGCGACCAGTGCCTCGAGGTAGGCCTTGTCCGCGCCGTAAGCGCCGTACTCGTTCTCGATCTGCACGAGCACGACGGGCCCGCCCCGGTCGATCTGGCGCGGCGCGACGATGTCGTACACGCGTCGCAGGTAGGCACTCACCTCGACGAGGAAGTCGGGAGCCGACGATCGCAGGTTCTCCATGCTCCCGGTCAGCCACACCGGCAGACCGCCGTTGTGCCACTCGGCGCAGATGTAGGGGCCCGGGCGCACGATCGCATCCAGACCCTCGGCATGAACGAGGTCGAGGAAGCGTCCGAGATCGTTCCACCCGGTCGTGTCCCACTCGCCGCGCCGCGGTGCGTGCGCGTTCCAGGCGACATACGTCTCGATCGTGTTCAGGCCCATCAGCCGTGCCTTGCGGATGCGGTCCTGCCACAGGTCCGGGTGCACGCGGAAGTAGTGGATGGCGCCGGAGATCACCTGATGCGGCTGACCGTCGCGGAGGAAGTCGGTGTCGCCGAGAGAGAACGTGGTCACGTGTCGGAGTGCTTTCGATCGAGGAGCTGAGCCGGCCCCGCACGGGGCCGGCTCAGCCGCGGGCGTTACTTGTTGACGGTGAAGCCCTGGGCGTTGCCGTACTCGACCAGCGCGTCCTGCCAGGCCGTCAGGCCCTCGTTCAGGTCGGTGCCGTTCTGGTACGACTGGCCCACGGTGTCGCCGAAGATGCTGTTCGCGTACACCTGGTAGGGCAGGTAGCTCCAGTCCTCGACCACGTCGTCGGCTGCGGCCGCGAGGACCTCGTTGATCTTCTGGCCGCCGAAGTACTCCGGAGCATCGGCGAGGAATTCCTCGCTGGAGAGCTCGGCGGTCGTCGACGGGAAGCCGCCTGACTCGAGGAAGATCGAGATGCTCTCCTCCGAGTTGTTCAGCCACCACAGGAAGCCGGCCGCCAACTCCGGGTTCTTGCTCTGCGTCGTGACGGCCTGGCCGCCACCGCCGTTCTCGGCGCTCGCCGGGGTGCCGTCGTAGGTCGGCATCGGGGCGACGCGCCAGTCACCGGCGCCGTCGGGCGCGCCGGTGATGAGGTTGCCGGGCATCCAGGCGCCGATCACGAGGGTGGCGAGGCTGCCGTCACCGAGGCCGCGGAACCACTCGTCGCTCCAGCTGCCGTAGGGTGCGACCAGGTCTTCCTCGACGAGGCGGTTCCAGTTCTCGGTCCACTTCTTCGACCCCTCGTCCTGCAGGTCGATCGTGACATCGGTGCCCGAGGTCTCGAATGGCTTGCCGCCGGCCTGCCAGATCATGGACGTCGCGAAGCCGGCGTCGCCGGTGTCGTTGGTGATGTAGGCGTCGGGGTTCGCGGCGTGGATCTTCTTCGCCGCCTCGTAGTACTCGTCCCAGGTGGTCGGCACTTCGACGCCCGCGGCGTCGAACACGGTCTTGTTGTAGAACAGCGCCATGGGGCCGGAGTCCTGCGGCAGGCCGTAGATGGCGTCGCCGCTGGTGACCGAGTTCCAGGTGGATGCGGTGTAGTCGTCCTCGAAATCGGCGAACCCGTACTTCGACAGGTCGGCGAAAGCGTCGGTCAGGGCGAACTGCGGCAAGGCGTAGTACTCGACCTGCACGACGTCGGGGGCGCCTGAGCCCGCCTTGATCGCGTTCTGCAGCTTCGTGTACTCCTCGTTGTTGGTGCCGGCGTTGACGAGGTTGACCTTGACGTTCGGGTATTCCTTCTGGAACGCCTCGACCTGGGCCTCGGCAGACGGCGTCCACGACCAGTACGTGATCTCGCCGCCCTTCTCGAGTGCAGCCTCGACGGAGTCGAACGAGCCGGAGCCGGAACCGGATCCGCTGCCCGCGTCGCCGCCGGTGCTGCAGCCGGCCAGCGCCAGTGCTGCCACGGTTCCTGCGGCGAGCACCGCGAGGGTGCGCCGTGTCGGTGAGGGAAGGTGCTTCATTGCTGTGTCCTTTCGGGGGTGCGGTCCAGCATCGGATCGCGAGGGGGTGAGGAAGGAGTGCGGGGCTACTGCTTGACGCTGCCCGCGGTGAGACCTGACTGCCAGAAGCGCTGCAGCAGCAGGAAGGCGATGACGATCGGGATGATCGTGAGCAGCGAGCCCATGATCACGAGGTTGTAGATCGGCTGGGAGCCGGCGCCGATGGCCTGGGCGCTCCACTGGTTCAGACCGACCGTGAGCGGATACCAGGCGGGATCCGACAGCATGATCAGCGGCAGGAAGTAGTTGTTCCAGGTCGCCACGACCGTGAACAGCGCGACCGTCACGATGCCGGGCGCGAGCAGGCGCATCGAGATCGTGAAGAAGGTCCGGAACTCTCCGGCGCCGTCGATGCGCGCGGCCTCCAGCAGCTCGGTCGGCACGGACTCGGAGGCGAACACCCAGATCAGATACAGCCCGAAGGGGCTGATGAGAGACGGGATGATCACGGCCCAGGGGGTGTTGGTCAGGCCCAGCTCGCTGAACAGCAGGAATGTCGGGACGGCGAGCGCCGTGCCGGGAACGGCGACCGCTCCGAGGACGACGGCGAAGACCGCGCGCCGGCCGGGGAAACGGAACTTCGCGAGGCCGTAGCCGGCCAGCGTGGCGAGCAGTGTCGCCCCGCCCGCGCCGACGACGACGTACAGCAGCGTGTTGCCGAGCCAGCGCAGGAAGATGCCGTCGCGGTACGAGAACGTGGCGACGAGGTTGTCGAAGAACGCGAAGTCATCGGAGAACCAGAGGCCGAACGAGCTGAAGAGTCCCGCCTGCGTCTTGGTGGAGCTGAACAGCAGCCAGACCAGGGGCACGAGCGTGTACAGCGCGTAGACGATCATGACGATCAGCAGCGTGTTGGACTTGCGCGGGTTCAGCGGATCGTGGCGACGGCGAGAGGGGCGGGCGAGGGGGAGTGCCATGTCAGCGCACCTCCGACTTCGAGCCGCGCAACTGCACGACGTAGGCGATGACCGCGGTGATGATGCCCATGATGATGGCGATCGTGGCGGCGTAGTTGAACTGCTGTCCGGCGAACGACAGGTTGTAGGCGTACATGTTCGGCGTGAAGAACGTGGTGATCACGTTCGGAGCCAGGGGCCGCAGGATGTTCGGCTCGTTGAAGAGCTGGAAGCTGCCGATGATCGAGAAGATCGTCGCGATCACGAGCGCGCCGCGCACGGAGGGGATCTTGATCGAGAAGATCGTGCGCCATGCCCCCGCGCCGTCGAGAGAGGCGGCCTCGTACATGTCGGTCGGGATGCTCTTGAGCGATGAGTAGAAGATCAGCATGTTGTAGCCGACGAACTCCCACGTGACGATGTTGCCGATCGAGACCAGCATCCATTCCTTGGCGAACGGCGTGATGGCGTCGACTCCGAGGAAGTCGTTGATGTTGCTCGTGAGCCCGAACTGGTCGCCGTAGATGTAGCCCCACATCAGCACCGCCACGACGGCGGGTACCGCGTAGGGCAGGAAGATGAGGATGCGGAAGAACGATGCTCCGCGCAGGCGTGCGCTGTCGATGGCGAGGGCGGCGCCGAGGGCGAGGACCAGCATGATCGGCACCTGCACGACGAGGAAGATCAGCACGCGGCCGAACGCCTCCCAGAACTGCGGGTCGGTGAGCGCGCGGACGTAGTTGTCCAGCCCGACGAATGCGGTGCCGCCGATGAGCTTCTCCTGGAAGAAGCTCAGGTACAGCGCGTAGGCGAGCGGTGTCAGGAACACCAGGGCGAACACGACCATGAACGGACCGACGAAGGTCCAGCCCTTCCAGTCGCGCTTGTCGCGGCGCCGGATGCCGGGGGCACCCAGGGCGACGGGGGTTTCAGTCGTCATCGACGATTCCTTCTTACGTTCCGGGCGCACCGTGCGCCGTGTGTCAACGTCAACATATGCGATGCGCTGCTAGTGTGTCAACGTCAACATATGAGGGGATGGGTGATCGTGACCCCAGAGCAACCGACAGAGACGTCGGCACGTCGTCGTGAGCCTTCGATGGAAGACGTCGCCCGTGAGGCGGGCGTCTCCGGACAGACGGTCTCTCGCGTCGTGAACGCCAGGGGATACGTCGGCGCCGCCACCCGCGAGCGCGTCGAGGCCGCGATGCAGAGCCTCGGCTACCGACCCAACAGTGCCGCCCGCGCGCTGCGGTCAGGGCGATTCCGCACCATCGGCGTCGTGATGTTCTCGTTCAGCTCGTACGGCAACCAGCGCACGCTCGACGCGATCGCGGTGCGCGCCGCCCAGCTCGGCTACGCGCTCACCCTCATCCCCGTGGAGTCGAGTGCCGGCGAGACCGTGGCCGGTGCGTTCCGGCGCCTGGAGGAGCACGCGGTCGACGGCATCATCATCGTGATCGAGGCACACCAGCTCGACGAGGCCGACATCGAGATCCCCGATGCCCTGCCCGTGGTGTTCGTCGACTCCAATCGCGGCGAGACGCTTCCGTTCGTCGACACCGACCAGGCGCAGGGTGCGCGGCTGGCGACCGAGCATCTGCTCGAACTCGGACACGACACGGTGTGGCACGTCACCGGTCCCGCGCGCTCGTACTCCGCGGAACGGCGTCGCGATGCCTGGCGGGAGACGCTCGAGAAGCACCGACGCCCGGTGCCGGAACCGTTGCAGGGCGACTGGTCGGCCGCCTCGGGGTACGCGGCGGGTCTCCGGCTCCGTGAGATCGACGGCGTCACCGCGGTGTTCGCGGCGAACGACCAGATGGCGATCGGCGTGCTCCGCGCGTTTCGCGAGGCCGGACGCGAGGTGCCGGGAGATGTGAGCCTCGTCGGATTCGACGGATTGCCGGATGCCGCGCAGCTGTGGCCGCCGCTGACGACCGTGCAGCAGTATCCGGAGCGGGTCGGGGCCCTCGCGGTGGACGCACTGCTCGCCGAGCTCGACGGCACCGAACGTCAGCAGACGCCGCTCGTGAGCACCGAGCTGATCGTGCGCGAGAGCACGGCGGCGCCGCGGAGGCGCTGAGCGCTCAGCGCCAGATCGCGGCGATGGCGGCGTTGGCGGCGGTGAGGATGCCGACGAGCCAGAACACCGCCGGCGGGATGGCTGCTCCGCGGCGCTGACGGCCCAGGCCGATTCCGAGCAGCGCACCGATGACGAGCAGGATCACGAGCTTGACGCCGATCTTGACGTAGTTGAGCTCGTACGAGATTCCCCAGGGGGCGGCGAGAGCGAGGCCGGCGACCGCGGCGATCGCCATGCCGATGTTCATCAGACGAGTGAACTCGCGCTTGCCGCCGAACGCCTGGACCGCCCACGCCCCGAAGAGCACGGCGAAGCCGATGAGGTGGACGAACAGCACGATGTGGCGCAGAGTCTCCATGCCCTCACCGTAGGAGGTGCGGGTCGGTCCGCGCTAGCAAGGTCAGGCTGACCTGCGCAGTCGGGCCCGGCTCAGCCGCGCAGCTCCCGGACGACGAGCGCGGTGCGCAGTGCGGCATCCGCCGCCTCGGCCCCCTTGTCCTCCTTGGAGCCTTCGAGGCCCGCGCGGTCGAGACCCTGCTGCTCGTCATCGAGGGTCAGCACGCCGAACCCGACCGGCTTGCCGGCGTCGAGCGCGACGCGGGTGAGGCCGTCGGTGGTCGCCGCCGACACGTACTCGAAGTGCGGGGTGCCGCCGCGGATGATGACGCCGAGTGCGACGACCGCGTCGGCGCCGCCGGCGAAGGCGGCCTGCGCGGCGAGAGCGAGCTCGAACGAGCCGGGCACCCGCACGAGGCGGTGCGAGGCCTGCGCCTCATTCAGCACGCGCTCCGCGCCGGCGATCAGGCCGTTCGAGATCGTCTCGTGCCAGGTGCCGGCGACGATCACGACGTTCAGACCGCGTCCATCGATGTCGCCGGTCTCGGGTGCTCCTGCGCCGCTCATTTCTCGTCCTTCCCGTGGGCGAGCGCCTCTGCGAGTTCCGCTTCGCCGATGATGTGACCCATCCGGTCACGCTTGGTCTCCAGGTACTGATGGTTGTTCGGTCCGACGCCCACGATCAGGGGGACCTGCTCGATGACGTCGAGTCCCAGCTCGCGCAGCTGCTCCACCTTGTCGGTGTTGTTCGTCAGCAGCCGCACCTTCGACACGCCCAGATCGGCGAGGATGCCCGCTGCCGCGGCGTAGTCGCGTGCGTCAGCCGGCAGCCCGAGGGCGAGGTTCGCGTCGACCGTGTCGAGGCCCTCCTCCTGCAGGCTGTATGCCCGCAGCTTGTTGATGAGCCCGATGCCGCGTCCCTCGTGCCCGCGCATGTAGATGACGACGCCGCCCTGCTTCTCGATCGCGTCGAGCGCCGAATCCAGTTGCGGTCCGCACTCGCACTTCAGCGAGCCGAACGCCTCGCCGGTCAGGCACTCCGAGTGCACGCGCACGAGGGCCGTCTCGCCGAGCTCGCCCGAGACGACGGCGATGTGGTCGGTCCCCGTCACCCGGTCCTTGTAGGCGAGGAACCGGAAGACCCCGTGGGTCGTCGGCACCGTGGCGTCAGCGCGCAGGCTCACGCGGCGCCCGCGATGCGCCGAGGGAGTGGCGCCTTCGGGATCGATCTCGTTGAGGTGCGCGATGAGCTGCTCGATCGTGATGACCGGCACGCCGTCGCGCGCTCCGAGGTCGATCAGGCCGGGGAGACGCATCATGCTGCCGTCTTCGGCGACCACCTCGGCGATCGCACCGACCGGCCGCAGGCCCGCGAGCTTCATCAGCTCGACGGCGGCCTCGGTGTGACCGCTGCGCTCGCGCACGCCTCCGTCGACGGCGCGCAGCGGCAGGACGTGGCCCGGACGGATGATGCTGGTCGCCGTCGATCCCGGGTTCGCCAGCACGTTCAGCGTGTGCGCGCGGTCGTGGGCGCTGATGCCGGTGGTGACGCCTTCGGCCGCGTCCACACTCACGGTGTACGCGGTGGAGCGGGCGTCTTCGCTGGCGGCCACCATCGGCGGCAGGTTCAGGTGGTCGGCGAGGTCGGTCGGCATCGGCGCGCAGATGAAGCCGGACGACCAGCGCACCGTCCAGGCCACCCACTCGGGCGTGGCGAGCTCGGCCGACAGGATCACGTCGCCTTCGTTCTCGCGGTTCTCGTCGTCAGCGACGAGCACGGGGCGCCCGACGCGCAGCGCCTCCAGGGCCTCGGCGATGGTGGAAAGGCTCATCGCGAGCCTCCTTCCGGTGCGGCGCGGAACGCGAGCAGGCGCTCGACGTGACGGGCGAGGATGTCGGTCTCGAGGTTCACACGGTCGCCGACCGCTCGGCTGCCGAGGGTGGTCGCGGCGAGGGTCTCCGGGATCAGCGAGACCTCGAACCACGGGGAGGGGTCGGCGGGCACGCTGACCGCACTCACGGTCAGTGACGTTCCGTCGACGGAGATCGAGCCCTTGTCGACCACGAGCGGGGCGAGGTCAGTCGGCAGGCTGATGCGCAGCACGCTCCACTGGGCACCGGGTCGCACCTCGAGCACGTCGCCGACTCCGTCGACATGACCCTGCACGATGTGTCCGCCCAGTCGTGCACCGACAGGCATGGCCTTCTCGATGTTGACGCGGGTGCCGACCGTCGCCGATCCGATCGCGGCGACGTCGAGCGTCTGCTTCATCACGTCGGTGTCGAAGGTGTCGGCAGTAGAGCCGACGACCGTGAGGCACACGCCCGAGACGGCGATGGACTCGCCGTGCACGGCATCCGCTGCCGCGCGGGGGGCGCGCACGGTCAGGCGCCAGCCGTCGCCCGCGGGCGCGATCGCGGTGATCTCGCCCATCTCCTCGATGATTCCGGTGAACATCAGGCGGCTCCTTCGTTCTGGTTCTGAGGGTCTGTCGGTGCTGCGGGGCGTGCGACGGCGAGCAGATCGGGTCCGAGGGGGACCCATTCGTCGATCGTGAGGCGGCGCGCATGGTCGATCGATGCGACGCCGATGTCGCCGAGGGCGAGCTTGTCGCCGCCGAGCAGCACCGGCGCGATGTAGGCGAGCACCCGGTCGGCCAGGCCCGCCTGGATGAAGGCGCTGGCCAGGGTCGGCCCACCCTCGACGAAGACGCGCTGGATGCCGCGCGCGTGCAGATCGGCGGTCACCGCGTGCAGATCGTGGGTGTCGAAGAAGAGCGGGGAGTGCGGATGCCGGTGCACGGCGGCGTCCGTCGGCGTCGGGCGCGAACCGATGACGACCGGGACGGGCTGGTGCGGCAGCAGAGCGTCGCCGTCGCGGGCGGTGAGAGCCGGGTCGTCGGCGAGCACGGTGCCGGTGCCGACGACGATCGCGTCGGCCTCCGCACGGCGGTGGTGCACGTCGGCTCGAGCGGCCGGTCCCGTGATCCATTGGCTCGAGCCGTCGGTGGCAGCGGCGCGACCGTCGAGGCTCTGCGCCCACTTGACCGTGATGTGCGGGCGTCCCAGGCGCTGGGCCGTCAGCCAGCCGTCGATCAGGGCATGCGCGGCATCCGCCTGCTCACCCGAGTCGACGTCGACGCCGGCGGCGCGCAGGCGCTCCGCTCCGCCTCCTGATTCGGCGCCGGGATCGTCGAGGGCGTACACGACTCTGGCGACCCCTGCCTCGATCAGCGCGACGGCGCAGGGCCCGGTGCGTCCGGTGTGATTGCAGGGCTCGAGCGTCACGACGGCAGTGGCGCCGCGGGCGTCGCCGGGTGCGAGCTTCGAGAGCGCGTCGACCTCGGCGTGCGGTGTCCCGGCTCCCTGATGCCAGCCCTCGGCGAGGACCGTGCCATCGGGGGAGAGGATGACCGCGCCGACCTGCGGGTTCGCCCCGCGCGGTCCGCGCGTGGCGAGCTGGAGCGCGCGATCCATCGCGCTGCGCTCTGCCGCGTTCACTGCCATCCGTCGTCCTCCTCTGAGGCTCCGGGGTCAGACAGGGATGGCGGAACGGACGCACGGATGCGTCTCGTGCTGCCTCCCTTCCGGACTAGCGAGGTCTCCCTCGCATCACCGTCGGTCCCGGAATTCCACCGGATCGGCATCCCGATCTCTCGAGACGCTCGCGGACTGTCACCGCCGGTTCGGATTCCCACCGACCCCGGAGCACGTTGTTGTTCTGAGTGTACTCAACGCATCTGCGCGCATTTCATTCCGAGACATGGACCGGGAGGGCCCGGAAGGGCGAGGTCACTTCAACAGTCGAGAGAGACGACGGTCGGCGAGCACCTTGCCGCCGGTCTGGCACGTGGGGCAGTACTCGAGGGAGCGGTCGGCGAAGAACACGCTGCGGACGGTGTCACCGCAGACGGGGCATGCCTCGCCGCGACGCGCATGCACCTGCATCCCCCGTCGCTTGGCGTCTTTGAGGTCGGCGGGCGGTTTGCCCGATGCCTCGGCGACCGCCTCTGTGAGCGTCTCGCGCATCGCTTCGTACAGGCGGTCGATCTCGGCATCGTCGAGCTTTCCCGCGATCGCGTACGGCGACATCCGGGCGGCGTGCAGGATCTCGTCGGAGTACGCGTTGCCGATCCCCGCGATCACCGCCTGGTCGCGCAGCAGTCCCTTGATCTGCATCCGCCGGTCTTCCAGCAGTGCAACGAACGTGCCGCGGTCGAAGGCGGGGTCGAGCGGGTCGGGGCCGAGCCGCGCGATGCCCGGCACCTCCTGCGGATCACGGACCACGTACACCGCGAGCGACTTCTTCGTTCCGGCCTCGGTCAGGTCGAAACCGCTGTCGTCATCGAGCGCGACGCGCAGAGCGATCGGCGACTTGCCGGGTTTGATGAGCGTCGTCGGCAGCGTCTCATACCAGCGCAGCCACCCGGCCTTCGCGAGGTGGAACACGAGATGCAGCTCGTCGCCGCACGACAGCACCACGAACTTTCCGAGCCGGGCGGCGGCCGTGATCGTCGCGCCCTGCAACGCGGTGATGGGCGGATCGTAGGTCTTCAGCGCGGCGATCGCCGCGACGCTGGCGCGCGTGATCGTGCGCCCCACGGCGCGGTCGGCGAGGAACGTGGTCAGGCCTTGGACTTCCGGCATCTCCGGCATGCGCTCATCCTGTCATCGGCCGCCGACACTGTCACCCCGATGGTCTCGCTCATCAGAGGATCGGCCAGTCCACCGGCGTGCGGTCGTCATCAGGCAGCAGGCCGGCGATCCACCCGTCGTTACGACCGCGCGGACTCGTGAGCGCCTGCCGCTGCAGACCCTCGTAGCGGAAGCCGAGCGCGCGGGCGGCGCGGGCGGAAGGGACGTTCCCGGCCACGGCCTGCCAGCGGAGGCGGACGAGCCCGAGCTCGTCGAAACCCCAATCGATCACGGCGCGGGCAGCTTCCGCGAGATGGCCCTTGCCCCGGGCGGCCGGGGTCACCCAGTACCCGAGTTCGGCGCTCCCGCCCGTGAAGTGGGCGGCGATACCGTGCAGACCGATCATGCCCACGAGCTCGTCGTCGGCGTACATACCCCAGACCGCCTCCGAGCCGTCGGCCCACGACCCCGCGACGAGACGCACGAAGTGCTCCGCATCCTCGCGGTTGTAGGGGCTCGGAACCGTCGTCCAGCGTGCGATCTCCGGATCCTGGCACGCCTCTGTGATCGCATCGATGTCCGCCTCCGTCGGTGCATGCAGGACGAGACGTTCGGTGGTCAGGGCGACGGATTCCATCCCGACAGCCTATTGAAGTCGGCGCCCTCTGAACGAGCGGGCGGGCCGGAGTGTCCGTGGGCGCGACTAGTCTTATCCGGTGACTGTTCCGGGGATTCTGCGCGCCTTGGAAGAGGCGTCTCTGTACCGTGACGCCCTGCAGTGGGCGCACACCGATGCCGACCTCGGCCTGGTCGACGGGCTCGATGCGCCGGCGCTCGCCGGCCTGCTGGAGAAGCGCGCTGCGGCGGGGCACCCCCCTGCGCTCCTCGCCGTCGTCCCCACCGGGCGGCGTGCCGAGAGCCTGGCGCTGGCGATGCACGCCTACCTGCCCACAGCCGACATCCTGACGTTCCCGGCCTGGGAGACGCTGCCGCACGAGCGCCTGAGTCCCAGCGTCGACACGGTCGGCCAGCGCCTGCAGACGCTGCGCCGCATCGCCGAGTGGACCGGTGATCATCCGCTCGTGGTCGTCGCGTCCGTGCGGGCTGCGCTGCAGCCGATCGCGGGCAACCTCGGGGAGATCGCGCCGCTCGAGCTCGCCGTCGGCAGCCGGGGCAACGATCTCGACCGCGTCGTCGAGCAGCTCGTGGAGCGGGCATACTCCCGCGTCGACATGGTGTCGCGTCGCGGCGAGTTCGCCGTGCGCGGGGGCATCCTCGACGTCTTCCCTCCTGTCTCGGAGCACCCGTTCCGCGTCGAGTTCTTCGGCGACGAGATCGACCAGATCCGCGCCTTCTCCGTCGCCGATCAGCGCTCGCTCCCGGGTGACGTTCCCGGTGTCGACCTTCCGCCCAGCCGCGAGCTGCTGCTGACCGCCGATGTCCGCGATCGCGCGCGCGCCCTGATCGAGGGCTTCCCGGCGATCCGGGGGATGCTCGAGAAGATGGCCGAGGGTATCCCGGTCGAGGGCATGGAATCGCTCCTGCCCGCGGTCGCGGGGCCGCTGAAGTCCCTGGCCGAGTATCTGCCGGCGGGGGCGGCGACGGCCGTCGTCGATCCCGACCGCTCCACCGCGCGCGCGATCACTCTGGGTGACACGAACCGCGAGTTCCTCGATGCCGCCTGGAGCGCGGCCACGTCCGGTGCGTCGGCGCCCATCGATCTCGGTGCCGGCGACTTCCTCACGATCGCCGAACTGCGCGAGGGCGTGCGCGACCGGGGTGGCGTCTGGTGGCAGCTGAGCCCCTTCGGCATCAGCGTCGGCGACGGCGATGCGGCCTCCGATGCGGATGCCGCCACCCTCGGCGCCGCCATCATCCCCTCGTTCCACGGCAACGTCGACGGGGCCATCTCGTTCGTCGAGGCCAAGGTCACCGACGGCTGGCGCGTGGTGGTGATCGCTGCCGGCAGTGGTCTGGTCGATCGTGCACGTGATGTGCTGTCCGACCGCGGCCTCGCGGCTCGCGTCGTCGAGACTCTCACGGATGCGCCGGAGGCCGGTGTCGCGACGCTGGTCACGGGGTCGGTCGAAGCCGGATTCCAGGTGCCGGAGGCGAAGCTCGCCGTCCTCACCGACAACGAGTTCTACGGACGCACGATCGGTGGCGACCAGCGGGTCGTCAAGAAGCTCGCCTCCCGTCGCAAGAACGTCGTCGACCCGCTGCAGCTGAAGCAGGGCGACTTCGTGGTGCACGCCACCCACGGCATCGGGCGGTTCGTCGAGATGACGCAGCGCGAGGTGTCCACCGGTGGTCGCAACGCGACCAAGTCCGTGCGCGACTATCTCATCCTCGAGTACGCCCCCTCCAAGCGCGGCTACCCCGGCGACAAGCTGTATGTGCCGACGGATCAGCTCGACTCCCTCTCGAAGTACGTCGGCGGTGAGGCCCCGACCCTCTCGAAGATGGGCGGCAGCGACTGGTCGCAGGCCAAGGGCAAGGCTCGCAAGGCCGTGCGCGACATCGCGGTCGAGCTCGTGAAGCTGTACTCCGCACGCATGAGCGCCAAGGGCCACGCCTTCGGCCCGGACACGCCCTGGCAGCGCGAACTCGAAGAGGCCTTCCCCTTCGCCGAGACGCTGGACCAGCTGCAGACGATCGACGAGATCAAAGCCGACATGGAGCGGCCGATCCCGATGGACCGGCTGCTCTCGGGCGACGTCGGCTTCGGCAAGACCGAGGTCGCCGTGCGCGCGGCGTTCAAGGCGATCCAAGACGGCAAGCAGGTCGCGATGCTCGTGCCGACGACGCTCCTGGTCAAGCAGCACATGGAGACGTTCACCGAGCGCTTCGCCGGTTTCCCGGTGAAGGTGCGCGCGCTGTCGCGCTTCCAGACCGACAAGGAGGTCCGGCTCACTCTCCAGGGGCTGCTGGAGGGCTCCGTCGACATGATCATCGGCACCCACCGCATCCTGACGGAGGGGGTCATCTTCAAGGACCTCGGTCTGATGATCATTGACGAGGAGCAGCGGTTCGGCGTCGAGCACAAAGACGCGCTGAAGAAGCTGAAGACCAACGTCGACATCCTCGCCATGAGCGCCACCCCGATCCCGCGCACGCTGGAGATGGCGGTCACGGGCATCCGGGAGATGTCCACGCTCGCGACACCTCCGGAGGACCGGCATCCGATCCTCTCGTTCGTCGGACCCCGCAGCGACAAGCAGATCGCCGCGGCCATCCGGCGCGAGATCCTGCGCGAGGGCCAGATCTTCTTCGTGCACAACCGCGTGCAGTCCATCCAGCGCGTCGCGGCGCAGCTGGCGGAACTCGTTCCCGAGGCGCGCATCGCCGTCGCCCACGGGCAGCTGGGCGAACACCAGCTCGAACAGGTCGTCGACGACTTCTGGGAGCGCAAGTTCGACGTGCTCGTCTCGACCACCATCATCGAGACCGGCCTCGACATCTCGAACGCGAACACGATCATCATCGACCGCGCCGACAAATACGGCCTCAGCCAGCTGCACCAGCTCCGCGGTCGCGTCGGGCGAGGGCGGGAGCGGGCGTACGCGTACTTCCTCTACGACGAGATGAAGCCGCTCTCCGAGACCGCCGCCGACCGCCTGCAGACCATCGCGGTCAACAACGAACTCGGCTCGGGCATGCAGGTCGCGCTGAAGGACCTCGAGCTTCGCGGCGCGGGCAACATGCTCGGCGCCGAGCAGGCCGGACACATCGCCGGCGTCGGCTTCGACCTGTACCTGCGCATGATCGGCGAGGCGGTGGCGACGTTCCGCGGCGACGAGGTCGAGACGGGGCAGGAGCTGCGGCTCGAACTGCCGCTCGATGCCCGGATCCCCGAGTACTACATCGACAGCGAGCGACTGCGCCTCGAGGCGTATCAGAAGCTGTCGGCGGCCTCGGCGGCCACGGCGAAGGACGGCGCCATCGACCTCGTGATCGAAGAACTCGTCGACCGCTACGGCACGCCGCCGGAAGAGGTCGAGGGACTGCTGGCGATCTCGCGGCTGCGTCGTCGGGCTGCGCGCGCAGGATTGACGGATGTGGTCGTGATGGGGTCGAACCTGCGCATCGCGCCGGCGCGGCTCGAGGACTCGATCAAGGTGCGGCTGCAGCGGCTGTACCCGAAGGCGAAGCTCGTGGCCGGGGGAGAGGCGCTGGTCGTGCCGATGCCCACGGTTCCCGCCGCTGTAGGTGTCGGACTCGAGCCGCTGCCCGACACGCAGCTCCTCGAATGGGTCGAGCAGCTGTTCACCGCCATCTTCCCGGAGCCCGCCAAAGTCGAGTAACGTGCGGCGGCTGCTTTCGCGGCTGCGGCGGGACTAGTCTGGCCGCATGTTGTACGAGCACCTCGGGGCTCGCCCCCGCATCCATGACACCGCCGTCATCGCCCCCACCGCCGTCGTCTCCGGCGACGTGGAGGTGGGGCCGGGCTGCCAGGTGCTGCATGGCGCCGTCATCACGGCCGAGGGCGGGCCGATCACCCTCGGCGAGAACGTGATCGTGATGGAGAACGCGCTGATCCGCGCCACCGCGGCCAATGCGGTCCACATCGGTGCGCACACACTGATCGGGACGCTGGCGAGCATCGCCGGCGCGACGGTGGGCGAGGAGGTCTTCTTCGCGTCCGGCGCCCGCGTCTTCAACGGCGCACTCGTGGGGGCGCGCTGCGAGGTGCGGGTCAACGCGATCGTGCACCGCCGCGCCGTCCTGCCCGAGGGCACGGTGGTCCCGATCGGGTGGGTGGCCGTCGGTGATCCGGTGCAGCTGCTCTCGCCGGACCGGGATCAGGAGATCGCCGCGGCGCAGCCGGAGCTCGACTTCCCCGGTCATGTGTTCGGTGTCGACCGAGACACCCCCGACCTGATGGTGCAGCTCACCGAGCGCTACGGCAGTTCGCTGGCCCGCCACGCCCACGACCGCGAGATCACGGACTGAGACGCCCGGGAGACGACGAGGCCGGGCACCCCTGCGGATGCCCGGCCTCATGTCGTTCGGATCAGATGACGCCCTGGGCGAGCATCGCGGCGGCGACCCGCTCGAAGCCCGCGATGTTGGCGCCGGCCACGTAGTCGCCGGCGACGTCGTGACGCTCTGCCGCGTCAAAAGCGGCGTCGTGGATGTCGGCCATGATCTCGCGCAGCTTGTTCTCGCTGTCGGCGAAGGTCCAGCGCTGACGCGAGGCGTTCTGGCTCATCTCGAGGGCCGAGGTCGCGACACCGCCGGCGTTCGCAGCCTTGCCGGGAGCGAACAGCACGCCTGCCTTCTGGAAGGCCTCGACGGCGTCGGGCACGCACGGCATGTTCGCGCCCTCGGAGACGGCGCGCACGCCGTTGGCGATCAGTGCCTCGGCATCGGCGAGGCTGACCTCGTTCTGCGTGGCGGAGGGGACGGCGATGTCGACCGGGACCTCCCAGACGCTGCCGCCCTCGACGAAGCGGGCGCTGGGCCGACGGTTGGCATACTCGACGATCCGGGCGCGCTCGACCTCTTTCAGCTGACGGAGCAGGTCGACGTCGATACCGGCGTCGTCGACGACGTAGCCGGAGGAGTCGGATGCCGTGACGGCGGTCGCGCCGAGCTGGGTGGCCTTCTGGATCGCGTAGATGGCGACGTTGCCCGAGCCCGAGATGCCGACGCGCTTGCCGGTGAGGGAGTCGTTGTGCACGGCGAGCATCTCCTGCGCGAAGAACACCGCGCCGTAGCCGGTCGCCTCGGTGCGCACCTCGGCACCGCCCCAGCCCGTGCCCTTGCCGGTGAACATGCCGGACTCGTGACGGTTGGTGACCTTGCGGTACTGGCCGAAGAGGTAGCCGATCTCGCGGCCGCCGACGCCGATGTCGCCCGCGGGGACGTCGGTGTGCTCGCCGAGGTGGCGGTACAGCTCGTTCATGAACGACTGGCAGAAGCGCATGACCTCGGCGTCGGACTTGCCGTGCGGGTCGAAGTCGGACCCGCCCTTGCCGCCGCCGATGCCCTGACCGGTGAGCGCGTTCTTGAAGATCTGCTCGAAGCCGAGGAACTTGATGATCGAGAGGTTCACCGAGGGGTGGAAGCGCAGTCCGCCCTTGTACGGGCCGAGCACCGACGAGAACTGGATGCGGTAGCCGCGGTTGACCTGCAGCTTGCCGGCGCCGTCGATCCACGGCACGCGGAAGAGGATCTGCCGCTCGGGTTCGACGAGCCGCTCGAGGATGCCGCCGTCGACGTACTCCGGGCGTCGTTCCAGGACGGGGGCGATCGAGTGCAGCACCTCGTGGACGGCCTGGTGGAACTCCGGCTCGTACGGGCTGCGGGACAGCACCGTGTCGAACACGGGCTGCACGGAGGCGGCGAGCGGATGGAAGTCGGCGGGAGTCGTTGCGGTCACGCGGAAGAGGCTTTCTGATGGGGGATTGTGGTGCAGGCGATCGTGTCGCGTGAGGCATCGCCGGTGTCGGCGGAGGTTTCACTCTAGCGGCCGGCCGAATGCGGATCGCGCACCCGGCCAGACGGTATATCGGTCACCCGGTGTTCTGAAGGCCGGCGGCGACGCCGCTGACCGAGAGCAGAAGCAGGCGCTGCTGTTCGGCATCGGCGCCGGACCCGGTGGGCCCCTCGGCCGAGCGCAGCGCGCGCAGGGCACGCAGCTGCAGCAGCGAGAGAGCGTCGACGTAGGGGCTGCGCAGCTGCACGGCGCGCTGGAGAACAGGCTTGTTCTCGAGCAGGCGCTCGCCGCCGGTGAGGCGGATGACCCAGCGCCGCGTGACCGCGAGTTCGTCGAGCACGAGCTGTGCCAGGTCATCGCGGTCGCCCAGGGCGAGGTACTGCCGGGCGATGCGCTCGTCGGTCTTGGCGAGGCTCATCGCGACGTTGTCGATCATGGTGCGAAGCAGCGGCCACTCGCGGTACGCCTCGATGAGCAGCTGCTCATCGCCGACAGCGTCCAGGGCGGTGCCGAGACCGAACCAGCCGGCGAGGTTGATGCGCGCCTGCGTCCACGCGAACACCCACGGGATGGCCCGCAGATCCTCGAGGGACTCGACGGACAGTCCGCGACGCGCGGGCCGCGAGCCGAGCGCGAGCAGACCGATCTCCTCCATCGGGGTGACCGTGGCGAACCAGGGCGCGAACCCCTCGGCCTTCACGAGCGAGAAGAAGCGTTCGCGGGAGGCGGCATCCATCACCGAGGCGACCTCGGCGTAGCGCTCGGCCGCGCGGCTGGTGCGCTCCTCCTCGGTGGGAGAAGACGCGAGCAGTGTGGCGGCGGCGACCTGGTCGATGTGCCGCATCGCGATGGCCGGCTCGCCGTAGCGCGCGAAGATGACCTCGCCCTGCTCGGTGAGCTTGAAGCGGCCGTCGACCGAGTGCGGCGGCTGCGCGAGGATCGCGGAGTTGGCGGGGCCGCCACCACGCCCGAGGGCGCCACCGCGACCGTGGAAGAGCGTCAGCTCGATCTCGGACTCCTGCGCCCAGCGCGCGATCTTCTCCTGCGCCTCGTACAGGGCGAGGTTCGCGGCGACGGGGCCGACATCCTTCGACGAGTCCGAGTATCCGAGCATGACCTCGAGGCGGTTGCCGGTGGCGGCCATGCGCTCGCGGAACTCCGGGAAGGTCACGGCCTCGGCCAGGATTCCGGGCGCTGCTTGAAGGTCGGCGAACGTCTCGAACAGCGGCACCACGTCGAGCACCGGTGCGTCGTCGCCGAGCGCGTATCGGGCGAGACGGTGCACGTTGGCGAGGTCGGAGGCGGCCTGGGTGAATGAGACGACGTAGCGTCCGGCAGCCCGCAGGCCGCGGTCGCGCTGGATGTCCGCGATCGCGCGGAACACCTCCAGCACCTCCTCGGTCTGGGCGCTGATGGCCTCGCCCGCGTCGAGCTCCGCCAGGGCCTTCGCGTGCACCTGCGAGTGCTGACGCACCTCGAGCTCGGTCAGGTGGAAGCCGTACGTCTCGACCTGCCAGATCAGATGCTGCACGCCGCCGAACGCATGACGCTTCGCGCCGGCAGCCGCGAGCGAGGACTGCACGGCCCGCAGATCCGCGAGTAGCTCCTCGGGACGCGAGTAGCCCTGGGCCGAGTCACCGTGGCGGGTCGCGGCGACTCGTCGGGACAGGACGAGCAGCACGCGGCGGTGGGGCTCATCGGGGGAGCGGGCCGCGAGTTCGGCGGCGAGCTCCGGCTCTGCCGCGGCGAATCGCTCCCACAGGGCGACGACCTCGGCGTTCGGCGGGGTGTCGTCCGCCGACAGCGTGAGGGTCCGGCCGATGCGGTCGAGCGCGCGCTCCAGTCCGCGAAGGACGTGGTCGGCCGCGATCTGCGAGGCCTCGCGGGTGACGGATGCCGTGACGAACGGGTTGCCGTCGCGGTCGCCACCGACCCAGGAGCCGATGCGGACGAACGCGGGCACCACAGGAGCACTGGAGCCGGATTCCTCGCCACGGAGAGCGTCGTCGATGCGGCGGTACACGTGGGGCACGGTCGTGAACAGCGTCTCGTCGAACACGCCCATCACGGTGCGGACCTCGTCGGTCGGGGAGGGCTTCTGCGACCGCAGCGGCGCGGTGCGCCAGAGGGTGTCGATCTCCTCCAGCATCCGGCGGCGGGCACGGTGCTCCTCGGATCCGCCGGCGCTCGCCGCATCGTGCTGGGTCAGCAGTTCGGACAGGCGACGGATGCTCGAGGAGACGGCACGGCGGCGGGCCTCGGTCGGGTGGGCGGTGAAGACCGGGTGGAAGCGGAGGCCGTCCAGGCGGCGGCGGGCTTCCTCGTCGCCGACCTCGCTGCGCAGTCGTGCGTAGGCGGTCGCGACGGTGTCGGCGGCATCCTCGCGTCCCGGCTGTCCGGCGCGCTCGCGCAGCACGCGCACGCGCTGGTGCTCCTCGGCCAGGTTCACGAGGTGGAAGTAGCAGGTGAAGGCCCGGGCGACCTCGTCGGCCCTGGCGATGGTGAACGACTCGGCGATCGCCGCGGCACGCTCGAACGCATCGGGCGTCTCCTGGTCATACGCCTGGATCGTGGCGAGCCGCAGACGCTCGACGTCTTCGAAGAGATCGTCGCCGCCGGCTTCGCGCAGCACCTGCCCGAGCAGCTGCCCGAGCATCCTGACATCGGTGCGCATCGCATCCGGCGTGCCGCTACTGGCTTCGAATCGGCCGATCACGCGGATCGCCTCGGTGTTCGTGGGCTCGGAGAAAGAGTGTGCGGGGGTCACCCTTCGAGAGTATCCCGGGCGGTGGGGGTGTCCTGCACGCATGACGCCGCACCCGCGCCGACCCGGAACGACACGGCATGCACGGCGATATCGCCGCAACCTACGATGGAGGGGATGCGCATCTCAGCGAACCCCCTCCGCGGTCAGCAGTTCCCCGCAGTCCTTCTTCTCATCGCCGCCGGTCTCGGCCTGCTGCTCGCGAACCTGCCCACGCACGACGCGCTGGCGGCGTTCCTCGACTTCCACATCGCGGTGCCGGGCACGGATCTCGATCTGTCGATCTCGCACTGGGTGTCCGACGGCCTCCTCGCGATCTTCTTCCTCGTCGTGGCCATCGAGCTGCGTCACGAACTCACGCACGGCGAGCTCGATTCGCCGCGCAAGGCTCTGCAGCCCGCGATCGCCGCGGCCGGCGGAGTGCTCGTCCCGATCGCCGTGTATCTGCTGATCGCGGGTGGTGACAGCTCCACCGCGTCGGGCTGGCCGATCCCGACGGCCACGGACATCGCGTTCGCGCTCGGTGTGCTGGCGATGTTCGGCAAGGGCCTGCCGTCGCGGGTGCGCGTGTTCCTCCTCGCCCTGGCGATCCTCGACGACATCATCGGCATCATCTTCATCGCGGTGCTCTTCGCCGACGACGTGCAGTGGCTGCAACTCGTGCTCGCGATCGTCGGTGTCGCCGTGTTCTGGGCGCTCAGCCGTCTGCTGCACGCGAAGGGGCACCCGCTCATCGCGGTCGCCATGGTCGTGGTCGGCGTCGTCACCTGGGGCCTCGTCGCCTCGTCCGGCGTCCATGCGACGATCGCCGGAGTGCTGCTCGGGCTCGTCATGTCGCCGGTCCCCGCGGCCCGTACCCGGCACGCGCTGGAGCCGACCGTGAACGGTCTGATCCTCCCGGTGTTCGCGTTCGTCGCGGCGTTCGTCGTGATCCCCGCCCTCTCGCTCACGCAGCTGTCGCCGGCATTCTGGGCGATCGTCGTCGCGCTGCCGGTCGGAAAGATCATCGGCATCTCGCTGTTCGGGTGGATCGCGATGCGCATCCGCCCGAAGGGTGCGGAGCCCGCGCTGCCGTTCGCCGACATCCTCGCGGCCGGTGCGCTCGGCGGCATCGGCTTCACGGTCTCGCTGCTCCTGGCCAACCTCGCCTTCGCGAGCGACGGCGGTATCCGCGACCAGGCCATCCTCGGTGTGCTCGTCGGCTCGCTGATCGCCCTGGTGCTCTCCGCATTCATCGTGTCGCTGCGTGCGCGCTGGTACCGTCGGGTCGCATCCGCCTCCTCGTGAGCGCGGAGCCGGATCCGCACCGAGCAGAAGGAGCACGCGTGAGCGCACGACCCGAGCCTCAGGCAGACGGCGCCGACCCGCTCCGCACCGCCGCCGACACCATGCACGCGGTCCGCGACCGCTGCGTGTGGTCGCAGCAGATCACGCACCGAGACCTCGTGCCGTACCTGATCGAGGAGTCGCACGAGGTGATCGACGCGGTCGAGTCCGGCACGCGCGACGACCTGCGCGAAGAGCTCGGAGACCTGCTCTGGCAGGTGCTGTTCCACGCGGCGATCGCGGCGCAGGATCCGGAGGACCCGTTCGACATCGACGACGTGGCACGCACCCTGACCGAGAAGATGGTGCGGCGGCATCCGCACGTCTTCGCCGGAGAGGTCGCCGAGACGCCCGAGCAGGTCCTGGTGCACTGGAACGCGGCCAAGGCTGCCGAGAAGCGCACCCGCAGCAGCGTGCTCGACGGAGTGCCACGGGGGATGCCGGCACTCGCGCTCGCGCAGAAGCTCGTCGGTCGCGCGGCCGGTGTCGGTGTGACGGTCGCGTCGGTTTCGACGGCAGAGCCCCCGGCATCCGAAGCCGAGCTCGGCGATGCGCTGCTCGCGCTCGTGGCGACGGCCCGCGCCGAGGGGTGGGACGCGGAACGCGCACTGCGCGAGCGGCTCCGCGCGCTCGAAGACGACGTCCGGGCGGCCGAGGCCGGCTCCTGACGCACGGTCGGGGTGCCCGACCTGGGAAGATGGACCCGTGGCTACTGTGAACCCGCCGCGCGGCATGCGCGACATCCTCCCCGCCGACAAGGCCCGCCGTGAGCGCGTGCTCTCCGTCATCCGCGAGCGCTACCTCGCGCACGGATTCGACGAGATCGAGACGCCCGTGGTCGAGGACTACGACCGTCTGCATGCCGGGATCGGCGGCGACAACGAGAAGCTCTCGTACAACATCCTGCGGCGCGGCCTCGACGCCGACGCGATCCGCGCGGCCGCCGAAGACCCTGCTGCCCTCTCGGACCTCGGCCTCCGTTACGACCTCACCGTCCCGCTCGCACGTTTCTACGCGAGCAACCGCGGCCAGCTCCCCACCGTCTTCCGCTCGATCCAGATCGGCCCGGTCTGGCGTGCGGAGCGCCCTCAGAAGGGCCGCTACCGGCAGTTCGTGCAGTGCGACATCGACATCATGGGAGACGACTCGTCTCGTGCCGAGGCCGAGTTGATGGTCGCCTCGCTCGACGCGGTCGACGCCCTGGGCCTCGAGGGTGCGACGGTGCGGATCAACGACCGCCGGGTCCTGGACTGGATGCTGGACAGCTTCGGTTTCACCGCCGAGGAGCGTCCCGGCGTGCTCATCACGATCGACAAGCTCGACAAGATCGGTCCGGAGGGGGTCGCCGCCGAGCTGCACGAGCGCAGCGCCTCGACGGCCGCCGCCGACGCCTTCGATGCCTTCCTGCGGCGCCCGCAGACGATGGAGTACCACCCGTTCGGCGAGCGTCAGATCCGCAAGGCCCTGCCCGACGGCGCCCCGGCCGAGCTGATCGAGCACCTGGTCGGCATCGGCGAGGCGGTGGCTGCGGGGCGTGGTCAGTCCGACATCCCGCTCGTCTTCGACCCGTTCCTCGTGCGCGGCATGGGGTACTACACCGGAACGATCTTCGAGCTCGCGCACCCGTCCGTCGGGTACTCACTGGGCGGCGGCGGGCGCTACGACGGCATGATCGGTCGCTTCCTCGGACAGCAGGTCCCCGCGGTCGGGTTCTCGTTGGGCTTCGAGCGGCTCGTCGATCTGATCGCCGATGAGGCCGATGCCGCCGCGCAGGCGGTCGTGCTGATCCACGATGCCGACGTGCCGGTGCACGAGCTCGTCCGCCACAAAGCCACGCTCATCGCGGGCGGGGCCCGGGTTCGGCTCGAGCGACGCACGAAGAACGTCAAGGCGCTGCTCGAGCGCTCGGCGGCCGACGGCTACACGGCCTTCGCGACCGTGTCCGCGGGCGCCGGCGACCTCGAGGTCAAGCCGCTCTCCTGACGCGAGGTTCGGACGCTCTCGCGTCGCGTTCACGCCGCGTTCACGCCGGCGGGGTGGAATCGGGGCGTGAGCCGCATCCGCACCGTCGCCGTCGTGTCTCTCGCCCTCGCGGCGGTGCTGACCGCGATCCGTTTCGCCCTCGCGCAGCAGGCTGCCATCGCGCGGAAGCGGATCGGGAAGCCGCTGGGGGAGGAGTCCGTCGATGCCGACCGCGTCTGGCGTCGCGCGCTCGACGGCGAGCCGCTCGACTTGCTGGTGCTCGGCGACTCGATCGCCGCGGGCCTCGGCGTCGAGCATCGCAAGGAGACACTCGGAGGGCGGCTCGCGAAGGGCGTCGGTCAGCGGATGCACCGGCCGGTGCGGCTGCGCACCGCCGCGGAGGTGGGGTCGGAGTCGCCCGACCTCCCGGCGCAGCTCGACACGCTCCCCGCCGACTACCGTCCGCACGTGGCGGTGATCGTCGTGGGCGGCAATGACGTGACGCACCGGCTTCCGGTGGCGCTCTCCGCACAGCATCTGCACGAGACGATCAGGCGGCTGCGGGAGACCGATACCGAGGTCGTCGTCGGCACCTGCCCCGATCTCGGGGCGTTGCGTGCGGTTCCGCAGCCGCTCCGTCGCATCGCGTCGAGCCTGTCGCGCCGTCTTGCCGAGATCCAAGACGAGACGGCGCGACGGGCGGGAGCCGAGCCGGTCGATCTGCGCCGTGCGGTGGGGCCCATGTTCTTCGACGAGCCGGAGGCGATGTTCAGTCTCGACCACTTCCACCCGAGCGCTCTGGGCTACCGGCGCACCGCTGAGGCGCTGCTGCCTGCGGTGTGCCGTGCCGCGGAGGTGGCCCTCAGCTCGCGCCGTCGCTCGGGGCCGCGCTGAAGGACGCGGCCCACTCGGCCACCCGGCGGCTGCTCTCCTCGTCGGAGATGTCCTCGACACGGGTCATCACCGACCAGCGCACGCCGAACGGGTCGCGGATGCTCGCGAACCGGTCGCCCGAGACGAACGGCGCCGGTGCTTCGCGCACCGTAGCTCCGGCCTCGACGGCTTTCGCCACGATTGAATCGACGTCTGAGACGTAGAGGCCCATCGAGTAGCAGTCGTCGTCGCCCTCGGGCGAGCGGACGAGGTGATACTCCGGGTTCGGCTCGCCGAGCTGCAGGATGCCGAGCCCGAAGTCGAGGTCGGCATGGGCGACCACGCCGCCGAACTCCGTCACGTCGATGACTCTGGCGCCGAAGACGTCGCGGTAGAACTCGATCGCTTTCTTCGCGTCGGGGATCGCCAGGAACGGCGTGAGCGAGGTCGCGCTGTTCGGGCGCCCGTCGGTCGTGTACGTCCCGGTGGCACCGGTCGTGGGGGTGTCTGTCGTGGGGATGTCGTTGCTCATGCCGCCACGTTAGGCCGGGGGCACGGCCCGCAACTTGAACATCCGCGACAACCTCCCGATGTCGGGGCGGGAGCCTACGCTGGGCGCATGGTGAACCCGACCCGTGGCGTGCTGTACCCCGCTCGCTTGCCCGAGTTCCACCGCCTTCCCGCGCCGGCCGCGGTGACAGAGCTGGTCGCGTGGTTCTGGATTCCGGAGTGGGACATCGAGCCCGGCCGTTCTTCGCGCCAGGAGATCGTCGCCTATCCGGCGCTCAACCTCGTCGTCGATGCGGATGCCGTGATGCTGTCGGGCGCCACGACGCGGGTGTCCCACCGTGATCTCCGGGGGAGAGGCTGGGCGGTGGGCGCCCTGCTGCGCCCTGCCGCTGTCGCCGCCCTGGTCGATGACCCCACCGCACTGGTCGACGGCGAGCGAGTCCTGGGTGGGCCGACGACGGATGTCGCGGAGCTGCACAGTGCCGTGGTGGCGGCGATGGGTTCCGGAGACGGGCACCGCGAGCAGGCGGTCGCGATCTTCGCCCGGTGGCTCGGGGAACGCGTCGGCCCGGTGGGCGATCCCGCGCGTCAGGCCAACGCGCTCATGGACGTGCTGATGGGCGACGATGCCGCGCTCACTCCCGAAGAGGCGGCCACGCGCCTCGCGGTGTCGGTGCGAACCCTGCAGCGGATGACCCATCGCCACGTCGGGCTCTCGCCCGCCGCGATGATCCGGCGACGGCGACTGCAGGAGGCAGCCGTGTGCGTGCGGGAGCAGCCGGACACCGATCTCGCGTCGATCGCCGCCGATCTCGGGTACGCGGATCACGCCCATCTCACCCGCGACTTCCAGGCGGTCCTCGGCCTCGCCCCGCGCGCGTACCGTTCCGAGTCGAGCCGCTGACCTCAGGCGCGCGCGAGTCGCAGCCGCAGCATCCGATATCCCACGCCGATCAGGAGGATGGCGGCGCCGATGGCGGAGCCCAGCACGGGGAGGGTCGCCACCAGCACGAGGCAGCCCAGCGCGCCGACGACCTGCAGTGCGCGGGGATATCGGCGTGCCGACCCCGTCTGCCGAAACGCCGCCGCGTTGGCGATGAAGTAGTACAGCAGCACGCTGAACGAAGAGAAGCCGATCGCGCCGCGAAGGTCGGCGAGGAGCACGATGGTGATCACGATGATGGCGATCGCGATCTCCGCGCGCTGCGGAACATGATGGCGCTGATCGATCTTCGCGAGGAAGCTCGGGACGTCGCTCTCTCTCGCCATGGCCAGCGTCGTGCGCCCGATGCCGGTCAGCAGCGCCAGCAGCGCGCCGAGCGAAGCGGCGGCGGCGGCCACACGGATGACCGGTGCCCACGCCGAGGCACCCGCCGCGCCGAGCAGGTCGACCAGGGGCGCCCTCGATCCGATCGCGTCGGCGCCGAGGACCAGGATGACCGCGACGCAGACGAGGGTGTAGACGACGATCGCTCCGCCGAGTGCGAGGACGATCGCGCGCGGGATCGTCTTCGCCGGGTCGACGACCTCCTCGCCCATCGTCGCGATGCGCGCGTAGCCGGCGAACGCGAAGAACAGCAGCCCGGCACCCTGCAGCACGCCGTATGCCGTGGCGTCGGGCAGTGGGCTCGGTGCGGCTGACGGCGCCGCGCCGAGCCCGAAGCCGACCGCGACCGCGAGACCGAGCAGCGAGCACACGACGAGGATGCGCGTGAGCAGCGCGGTGCGTGTTACGCCGAAGCAGTTCACGACCGCGAGCGCGGCGACGGCGATCACAGCGACGGGCACTTGCCACCCCTCGGGCGCGGCGTAAGCGGCGAAGGTCATCGCCATGGCGGCGCAACTCGCGATCTTGCCGATCACGAAGCTCCAGCCGGCGACGAATCCCCACCATTGTCCGATCTCGGCGCGGGCATACGCATACGTGCCGCCCGCGACGGGATGCGCGGCCGCGAGCTGCGCCGATGCGGTCGCGTTGCCGTACGCGACGACGGCGGCGATCGCGAGCGCGATCAGGATGCCGCTGCCGGCAGCCCCGATCGCCGGAGCCCATACGGCGAACACACCGGCGCCGATCATCGAGCCGAGGCCGATGGCGACGGCGTCTCCGAGCGTCAGCCGGCGAGCGAGGGGCATCCCGTCATCGTGGCACGCGGGAGTGAACAGCGGATGACGCGGCTCAGACCCGGGACGCCGTGACCCGCTTCTTCTCGCGGATGTACACCTCGCGGCGGACCCTCGCGACGACGTCGCCCTCACGGTCGGTGATGACCGTCTCGAACCACTCGAGCACCTTCGCCCCGCCTCGGGCGCGCTCGCGGATCTCCTCGGCTTTCTCCTTCGACACCTCGAACTCGGCCGTCAGCACGCCGCGGCCGGGCTTCAGGAACTCGATCTCGCCACGGGTGTCCCACACCACGTGGTCGCGCCCGAGCTGATGCATCACGAGCATGAAGAAGTACGGGTCGGTCATGGCCGACATCGATCCGCCGAAAGCGGTCTTGACGTAGTTGCGGGTGAAGACGTTCACGTGCAACTCGACCGTGGCGTGGGTCCAGTCCTCGCTGAAGCGGCGGATGCGGATGCCGCTGAAGAGGTTCGGGATCCACAGGCTCATGCCGAGGGCGAGGCGGCGGGGAGTGATGCGCATCCCGCCAGTGTGGGGGACGCGGGAGCGGGCGACGAAGACGTCTGGAGGGTAGCTACAGTTGTTCTAGTTTGAGTAGAATAAGGCCAACAAGGCGGAGGTCGGATGCTGATCAGGGTCGACATGGCGAGCGGGGTGCCGCTCTACGAGCAGGTCGCGGCGTCTGTGCGTGCCGACATCATCGCCGGCAGGCTGTCGCCGGGAGACCGTCTTCCTTCGGCGCGCGAAGTCGCCGAGACCCTCGAGATCAACCTGCACACCGTCTTGCACGCGTACCAGCAGCTGCGCACGGACGGGCTGATCGACCTGCGACGCGGCCGCGGTGCCGTGGTCTCGGCCTCCGTCGGTCCGCTCGTCGACCTGACGAAGGATCTGCAGGATCTGGTGTCGCGCGCCGCCGCACTCGGCGTCGCCCCGGCCACACTCGCCGCTCTCGTGAAGGAGATCACCGTATGACCGCCGACGTCCGCCGTGCCCGCACTGCATTCCTCTGGGTGGGGGTGATCATTCCGCTCACGATCCTGGCGGTGTCGGCGGTCATCGTCGCGTTCTGGCTTCCCGAGATACCGGAGCCCGCGGCGATCCACTGGTCGGACGACGGCGTGAACGGCTTCGGGCCCGGCTGGACCTACCTCGCCATCCTCGGCGGCATCGCGGTGATGGTCATCGCGTTCGCGCTCCTCGCGTGGTTCGCGCACCGACTCCCGCAGAACGGGCAGCCGGTTCCCGCCGCCGACGCCGAGCGCCCGCAGTGGTCGATCACGGCGAGGTTCCTCGGTGCGATGAACCTCGGCACGGTCGCCCTCATCTCACTCATCACGCTGGTTGGCGTCGACGCGCAACGTGGTCTCGCCGATGCCGCAGACACCCCCGACATCGGCTTCGAGGTGCTGATCGGGTTCGTGCTCATGGCCGGCGGTGTGGCGCTCGGATGGTTCCTGCAGCCGGCGACGCCCCTGCCGGACACGAGCCGGTCCGAGAGCCCGGCGGATCCCCTCCCGACCTCCGCCACGGAACGCCTCGTCTGGATCGGCACCGCGACGATCGCCCGCAGCGGCCTGGCGGTGCTCGGTGGCGCGGTGCTGCTCGCCTGCGCGCTCGCCACCATCATGATCGCGACGGGCGCGGGCGGAGTGCTGACCGCGGTCATCATGCTGGTCACGTGCGCGATCCTGATCGCCGCGCTCGTCACCACCTTCGCGTTCCGCGTGCGCATCGGGCCCGCCGGACTGCTCGTGCGGTCGCTGGCGGGCTGGCCGAAGATCGAGATCCCCACGGTCGATGTCGCGTCGGTGCGCGCGATCGACGTCGATCCCTTCGCCGAGTTCGGTGGATGGGGGCTGCGCTACGGCCTCGACGGACGATACGGCGTGGTGCTGCGCCGGGGTGAAGCGCTCGAAGTGACGCGCGTCGGTGGACGGCGGTTCGTCGTCACGGTCGACGACGCGCAGACAGCGGCGGCGGCCTTCGCCGCCGTCACACGGAAGGAAGGGTGAACCGCATGAACTCCACGATCCCCACGTCTCGAAGGGTCCAGTGGCCCGCCGTCATCGTCTTCGTGGCCGTCGCCTGCGCGCTGGCCTGGCTGGTGGCGCTGCCACTGTGGCTCGGAGACGGACTCGCGGAGCCGATGTCCGTGTTCCTCCTCCCGGTCATGATGTTCACGCCCGCCGTCGCGGTGCTGGTCGTGACCTTCGCGATGCGCGTGCCTGCGCGGGGAGAGCGTGCGCGCTTCCTGGGCCTCTGGCCGCTGCGGCCCGCCAAACGCGTGGTCTGGCTCATGGTCGCCGCCTGGCTCGTGCCGCCGGTGCTGGTCGGGCTCACGGTCGTCGTGTCCGCAGCACTCGGGTTCGTGCAGCTCGATCTGACCTTCGCCGGCTTCGCAGCCGAGCTCGCGAAGGCGCTGCCCGACGGTGTACCGGTACCGCCGGTCGAGATCGTGGTGTTCGCGCAGATCGCGATGGTCCCGCTCGGAGCGCTCTTCAACAGCATCTTCGCCTTCGGGGAGGAGCTCGGATGGCGGGGTTGGCTGGTGCCGGCGCTGCGACCGCTCGGTACCTGGCCGGCCCTGATCCTCAGCGGCGCGATCTGGGGCCTGTGGCACAGCCCGATCATCCTGCTCGGCTACAACTTCGGGCGCACCGACATCACGGGCGTCCTGTTCATGGTCGGCGGCTGCGTCGCCTGGGGCGTCCTGCTCGGCTGGCTGCGACTGCGGTCGGCATCCGTCTGGCCGGCCGTGATCGCGCACGGATCACTGAACGCCGCCGCCGGGCTCATCGTCCTGTTCGCGGCCACGCAGCCCGACATGGCCCTCGCCGGACCGCTCGGCGTGGCGGCATGGATCGTCATCGCGGTGGTCATCCTGGTGCTCGTGCTGACCGGCCAGTTCCGGAAGCAGCCGGAGCTCGCCGACGCTCCTGGTCGTCTGCTCTCGCCGCCGCGGGGTTGACGGGGGCCGGGGCCGGCGGTTGGCTGAGGTCATGGACTCCACCCCCGCCGCCTGGTCGCAGGCCGACTCGTATCTCGCCGACACGCTCGTCGGGCCCGACGCCGAACTGGAATCGGCTCTCGTCGCTCAGCGTGAGGCAGGGCTGCCCGAGATCGAGGTCGCGCCCGTCGCGGGCAAGTTGCTGAACCTGCTCGTCCGCATCAGCGGCGCGCGGCGGGTGCTCGAGATCGGCACCCTCGGCGGCTATTCGACGATCTGGCTCGCCCGGGCCGTCGGTTCCGAAGGCCGCGTCGTGACGATCGAGGCGGAGGCCGAGAACGCCGCCGTCGCACGGGCCAGCATCGACGCCGCAGGCGTCGGCGACCGGGTCGACATCCGCATCGGCCGGGGCGCCGAGGTGCTGCCGACTCTGGTCGGCGGGTTCGATCTGGTGTTCATCGACGCCGACAAGGAGTCCAACACCGTCTACCTCGACTGGGCCGCGCGACTCGGTCACGCGGGCACGGTCGTGGTGCTGGACAACATCGGGCGCGAGGGTGAGATCGTCCGCGACGACAGCAGCGACTCGAAGGTGATCGGCACCCGTGACGCGCTGCGGATGCTGGGGGAGGACCCGCGCTTCGATGCCACGGCGCTGCAGACGGTCGGGGCCAAGGGCTGGGACGGCTTCGCGATCGCCGTCGTGGTCTGAACCCGCTCCGCGCGCGGCGGCCGGATGAGTCCCTGGTCCGGTCGCACGGCCGGGCTAGACTGGGCGCGGATCGACGACGCTCCACACCACGTTTTCCCCCTGAACAAGGAGCACATCAGTGGCACTGATCGAGGCTGTAGGCGCACGCGAGATTCTCGACTCGCGCGGAAACCCGACCGTCGAGGTGGAGGTCCTCCTCGACGACGGCATCGTGCAGCGGGCGGCCGTCCCGTCCGGTGCCTCCACCGGCGCGTTCGAGGCGTACGAGCTCCGCGACGGCGACAAGAGCCGTTACGGGGGCAAGGGCGTCCTCAAGGCCGTCGGCGCCATCATCGACGAGCTCGGCCCGGCCATCGAGGGTGTCGAGGCGAGCGAGCAGCGCATCGTCGACGAGATCCTTATCGATGTCGACGGCACCGAGAACAAGAAGCGCGTCGGCGCCAACGCCATCCTCGGTGTGAGCCTCGCCGTCGCCAAGGCGGCTGCAGACTCGGCCGACCTCCCGCTGTTCCGCTACCTGGGTGGCCCGAACGCGCACGTGCTGCCCGTTCCGCTCTTCAACGTCATCAACGGCGGCGAGCACGCCGACAACGGCATCGACATGCAGGAGTTCTTCCTCGCCCCGGTCGGCGCGGAGACCTACTCCGAGGCACTCCGCTGGGGTGTCGAGACCTATCACGTGCTGCGCGCAGAGCTGAAGGCCGCCGGCTACGCGACCGGCCTCGGCGACGAGGGCGGCTTCGCCCCCGACCTGCCCAGCAACCGCGAGGGCCTGGACTTCCTGGTGAAGGCGATCGAGAAGGCCGGCTTCACCCCCGGCACCGACATCGCCCTCGGCCTCGACGTCGCGGCGACCGAGTTCTTCAAGGACGGCGTCTACCGCCTCGACAACAAGGACTGGGACGCGGCCGCGCTCACCGAGTACTACGTGGGCCTGGTCAACGACTTCCCGATCGTCACGATCGAGGATGCTCTCGCCGAGGACGACTGGGACAACTGGAAGCACCTCACCGATGCTCTGGGCTCCAAGGTCCAGCTGGTCGGCGACGACCTGTTCGTCACCAACCCGCAGCGCCTCGCCGACGGCATCAAGCGCGGCGTCGCCAACTCGCTGCTGGTCAAGGTCAACCAGATCGGCACGCTCACCGAGACGTTCGACGCGGTCAGCCTGGCGCAGCGCTCCGGCTACACGGCGATGCTGTCGCACCGCTCGGGTGAGACCGAGGACACGACCATCGCCGACCTCGTCGTCGCGACGAACTCCGGTCAGATCAAGGCAGGTGCGCCCGCTCGCAGCGAGCGCGTCGCGAAGTACAACCAGCTGCTGCGCATCGAGGAGGAGCTCGGCGACGCCGCGGTCTTCGCCGGTCGCTCCGCGTTCCCGCGTTCGCAGGCCTGAGCGCAGCTGACACACGAAGAAGCGGCGGAAGCGGCGGCTGAGACGGCCGTCGTCCGCGGCGCACGAAGCCGCTGAAGCGGTACGACGAAGGAGGGGCCGTGGCACGACGACCGGCTCCTCCTTCGTCATCTCCGGCCCCGAAGGCGACCGGAAAGGGCGCTGCCCGACCGAAGGCGTCCTCTGCCGCCGCCCCCGCGCCCAGGACCTCAGGGAGGAACCGCGGCGACGCGCCACGTGTCGACGTTCGCGAATGGGCCTCCGGCATCCGCCTCTCGGCGTTCTCGGTCATCATGCTCTCGCTGGTGGTACTGGGAGCCTGGGTCCTCGTGCCCACGCTCGGGACGTTCATCGACCAGCGTCAGAAGATCGCGGCGCTCGAGGCATCGGTGCAGGTCAGCGAAGACGAGATCACCGCCCTGATCGCCGAGCGCGAACGATGGAACGACCCCGCCTACATCACCACTCAGGCGCGCGAGCGCCTGTACTACGTCAAGCCGGGCGAGGTCGTCTACCTGATCGACAACGACCTCGATCCGTCCGCGCTCCCGCGTGAGCAGGCGCCCGTGAGCGACACGCTCGAGGAGAAGCCGTCGGACTGGATGCCGCAGCTGCTGCGTACCCTGGTCGCGACGGGACTCAGCGGCACGGCGACGACCGCTCCCTGAGCGTTCGCTCCGAGCATCCTCTCGGCCGGCTCCCCTACGCTGGAGGGGTGACCACGCCGCCGTTCCCCGCCCCCACGCCCGCCGAGCTCGCCGTCGTCTCGGCCCAGCTCGGTCGTTCTGCCCGGGGTGTGGTCGGCATCGCAGCTCGCTGCGCATGCGGCAACCCCACGGTGGTCGCGACGACGCCGCGCCTTCCGGACGGCACGCCGTTCCCCACGTTCTACTACCTCACGCACCCGGCTGCCACGGCCGCGATGTCGACCCTCGAGGCCAACCAGGTGATGCCGGAGCTCGCGGCGCTCCTGGCCGACGATGAAGACGTCGCGGCCGCCTACCTCGCCGCGCACGAGGCCTATCTCGCCGATCGGACGCAGTTCGGGGAGGTGCCCGAGATCGACGGCATCTCCGCCGGAGGGATGCCGACGCGTGTGAAGTGCCTGCACGCACTGGCGGGGCATGCTCTCGCCGCTGGTCCCGGCGTGAACCCCATCGGCGATGCCGCGCTGTCGCGGTCATCCTGGTCGCCCGACGTGTGCCGGTGCGAAGACCCCGGCGCCGCGCAGCGCGAAGCGGCGGCGTCACCGGCATGACAGCCCGACGGACGCTGCGCAGCGCCGCCGCCATGATGGTGGTCGCGGCGTCTGTGCTGCTCCTCGGCGCCACCGCGACGCCGCCCCCGATCCCGGACGATCCGTCCGATCCGACCCGTGCGTCGGAGTACTGGCTCGACGGGGCGCGGATCCGCGAGGCATGGCAGACGACCCGCGGCAAGGGCGTGACGATCGCCGTGATCGACACCGGCATCGGCAAGGTGCCCGAGGTGTTCGGCGACGCCGTGGTCGGCGGCACGGATGTCTCGGGTGCCGGCACGCCGGACGGACGGACGCCGCTGGGCGCGATCGACGGAAACCATGGCTCCTGGGTGGCCTCGCTCGCCGCCGGACGCGGCGCGGCCGATGGGACCGGCATGATCGGCGTCGCGCCGGAGGCCAATCTCCTCTCGATCTCGGTCGGCTTCGGCGCGGCGGCCGCCGTGCCGTTCACGGAGCAGGTCGCGAAGGGCATGCGCTGGGCGGTCGACCACGGCGCCGACATCATCAACCTCTCGTTCACGACGAACACGCTCGACTGGGACGAGAGCTGGGACGACGCGTTCCTCTACGCGTTCGAGCACGACGTGGTGGTCGTCGTCGCCGCGGGTAACCGGGGGAGCGGCACGAACATCATCGGTGCTCCTGCGACGATCCCCGGCGTGCTCACGGTGGGCGGCGTGGACCAGACGGGAACCGCGAGCGTCGAGGCTTCCACCCAGGGCATCACGATCGGGATCTCGGCACCCAGCGAGGGGCTGATCGGTGTCTCCGCCGACGGCAAGGTCGAGCGCTGGCGTGGGACGAGCGGCGCGGCACCCATCGTCGCGGGGGTCGCCGCACTGATCCGTTCCGCACACCCCGACATCAAGGCCATCGACGTCATCAACCGCATCATCAAGACCGCGATACCGGTGCCGGACGCCGTCAAGCCGCAGGATCCGCTATACGGCTACGGGCTGGTGGACGCGGCCGCAGCGATCTCCGCGAACATCGCCCCGGTGAGTGCGAACCCCATGGGCGACCTCGCGGAATGGATCCGCTACTTCCGTCGCGCGGAATCCGAGCCGCAGCCCGTGCCTTCGATGACTCCGGTGGCCGTGCCCCCTCTGCCCGCGGCCGATGCGCCGACCGACGTCGCTTCACCGTTGCTTCCCAGCGCCGATTCCCTGCGCTACGGTACCCTGCCGCTCATCGCGCTCACGGTGCCTGGTATCCTGATAGCGCTTGGCGTCACCGCAGCTGCCCGGCGCATCCGATCGGCGCGCGTTTCCGTACGCCAAATCCCCGACTCCGAGGAGTAGTTCTTCTGTGCCTCAGAACAGCACTGTGCCCAAGATTCTGATCGTCGGCGGAGGGTACGCAGGCTTCTATTCCGCGTGGAAGCTCGAGAAGCACCTCCGCAAGGGTGAGGCCGACGTGACCATGGTCGACCCGCTGCCGTACATGACGTACCAGCCGTTCCTGCCCGAGGTGGCCGCCGGCTCGATCGAGGCACGTCACTCGGTCGTCGCCCACCGCCGTCACCTCAAGCGCACCCACGTCCTCACCGCCAAGGTGACGAACATCAACCACGCGCAGAAGGTCGCCACGATCACGCCGCCCGTCGGCGAGCCGTACGAGTTCGCCTACGACCAGATCGTGGTCACCGCGGGAGCCGTCTCCCGCACTTTCCCGATCCCGGGCATCGCCGACAACGCCATCGGGCTGAAGACCATCGAGGAAGCCGTCGCGATCCGCGACAAGGTCATGTCGAACTTCGACAAGGCCGCCGCGCTCCCCGCCGGACCCGAGCGCGACCGTCTGCTGACCGTCGTCGTCGTCGGCGGCGGGTTCGCCGGTATCGAGGTCTTCGCCGAGCTGCGTTCGCTGGCCTCCGCGCTGGTGGGCAAGTACCCGCAGATCAGCTTCGAAGACACCCACTTCCACCTCATCGAGGCGATGGGCCGCATCATGCCCGAGGTCTCGCTGCAGACCAGCGAGTGGGTGCTCAAGGACCTCGCCAAGCGTGGTGCCAACGTGCACCTCGACACGCAGCTGACGAGCGCGGTCGACGGCAACGTCGAGCTCTCCACGGGCGAGGTCATCCCGACCGACGTCATCGTGTGGACCGCCGGTGTCATGGCGAACCCGACCGTCGTTCGCGGCGGCGACCTCCCGGTCGAAGAGCGCGGTCGCATCCAGACCCGTGCCGACCTGCGCGTCGGCACGCCCGAGGCCTTCGTCGAGGGCGCCTGGGCTGCGGGCGACGTGTCGGCCGTCCCCGACCTCTCGGGTGGCGGCGTCGGCGGCTTCTGCGTGCCGAACGCTCAGCATGCCGTCCGTCAGGCGAAGCTCCTCGCGAAGAACCTCGTGGCCGTCCTCCGGGGCGAGAACCCCAAGGAGTACTTCCACAAGAACATGGGCGCTGTGGCGGGTCTCGGCCTGTACAACGGTGTCTTCCAGTCCGGCAAGATCGCCCTCAAGGGCTTCGTGGCCTGGGTCGCGCACCGCGGCTACCACGGTCTCGCGATGCCGACGTGGGAGCGCAAGTTCCGCGTGATCTGGGGCTGGTGGAACAACCTGTGGCTGGGTCGCGACCTGGTGAACCTCGAGACGGTGCAGAACCCGCGCTACGTGTTCGAGGAGTTCGCCGCGCGTCCGCGGCCGGTAGCTCCCGCGGCGCCCGTTGCAGACGCTGCTCCGGCTGCGAAGGCGGAGCCGGCCGTCAAGAAGACGACGGCGAAGGCAGCATCGGGAGATGCTGCGGCCGAGCCGGCAGCCAAGAAGCCGGTGGCCAAGAAGCCCGCGGCGAAGAAGGCTCCCGCGAAGACCGCCGCCGAGCCCGCTGAGGCGACCGCGAAGTAGTCGCACTTCTGTCAGACGATCGGCCCCGCGCGCTCTGCGCCGGGGCCGATCGTCTTTTCGTCGGTGCGGCTTCGGGGCGATGCACAGGTACAGCCATTACCTTGGGAGCAGCAAGGGGAGTACTCCCGTCTGCAGCGTCGTCGTCATTACGAGCACGAGATCGTGCTCCGGCCCGCTGGCCCGTGAGGGTGGAGGAGACCTTGGCACCCGCATCGCGGGGTGCCGAGTAACCCCTGCCGTCGCTTCGACGTGGGAATCCCCGGTGGCCCGCACCACGAAAGGGACACCCATGGGAAAGCTCTCCCGACTGATCGGAATGGCATCCGACGCGCTCGAGAAGAATGCCGGGTCCGGACGCAGCGACCACTCGGCGGGCGGTCCCCGCTCGCAGGACGGTTCCCGGTCGACGGACTGGGGAGGGATGCTCCGTGGTGCCGTGGACGCGGTCCGCGGTCCGGCGGAGGGAACCCCTCGCGCAGACCAGAGCGCACGGACCGCGGGGGCGGATCCCTACGCGCCGCCGGCACCCGGTGCTCCGAGCGTCAGGGCCGGTTCGACTCCTCCGCGGGATCGTTACGCGCCACCGGTAGCCGGATCCTCGCGCACAGCCCCTGCGGCATCCGACGCCGATCGAGCGGCCATCGCGCGCTACGACTACCTGCTGCAGACAGCCGACCCGCAGCGCGTCGAGCAGATTCACCGTGAGGCATTCGCCCGCCTGACGCCCGTGCAGCGCACACTCGTCGAGGCGCGGATGCGGCAGGAGCTCGAGCCGGGGGAGCGTCCGAGGTCTTCGTCGCCGGACGATCTCGCGCGCGCGGCCGGGCGGGCCGAGGCCATGAAGCCGGGGCGGATGCGCGGACTCCTGTCGCGCGTGCGCGGCGCGGGTGCCGGTGGTGCTGCGGTTGCCGCAGGCGGTGCGGCGGTGGGACTCCTCGGTGCGGTTGCCGGTGGTGCGGTGCTCAGCACGGTGGCCGGTCCGCTTCTGGAGCAGGCCGCGGACATCGGCGTCGACTTCGGCGCGCTGGCCGAGGGCATCGATGTCGAGTCGCTCGCCGCCGGAATCGATGTCGAGTCGCTCGCCGGCGGGGCAGGCGACCTGATGGGCTCCGCGGGGGAGGCAGCCTCCGGCCTCGGCGAGGCGGCCACCGGATGGGGCGAGCGACTCGGGGACCTCGGCATCCCGGGCATCGGCGATCTGTTCGGACGCTGAGCTCGGATGTTCTTCGCAACCGACGCCGAACACGGCTTCACCGGTCTGACCGGATTCGCGGCCGACGTGCTCACCTCCCTCGGCGACGTCGGGGTCGGCGTGCTCGTCTTCCTCGAGGTGCTGATCCCGCCGATCCCGAGCGAGGTGATCCTGCCCTTCGCCGGATACCTCAGCCAGAGTGGAGAGCTGAACCTGGGATGGCTCATCTTCTGGAGCACGCTGGCCTCCTGGCTGGGAGCCCTGCTGCTGTACGGGCTCGGCGCGGCGATCGGCATGCAGCGGGCGGTGCGGCTGCTGGCAGCGACCCGGCTGGTGAGCCGCTCGGACCTGGAGCGGGGCGCCGACTGGTTCACGCGCAGCGGGGGCTGGACGGTGCTGGTGGGGCGGATGGTCCCGGGTGTGCGCAGTCTCATCTCCATCCCCGCCGGGGCATCGCGAATGAATCTCGTCACCTTCAGCATCTACACGATCGTCGGCAGCGGCGCCTGGAACGCTCTGCTCCTCGGTGTCGGTGCGGCCCTCGGCACGCAGCACGAGCAGCTGGAGCAGTACCTGGGATACCTCGACTACGCCGTCTACACGGCCATCGTGATCGCCCTCGTCGTCCTGGTGGCCCGGCGAGTGCGCGAGGCCGCGGGAGAGCGGAGGGCGGTTGCCGACGGCGAGAAGTGAGAAGCGGAGTGCCCCCGCTGGGACTCGAACCCAGACTGAAGCGATTTTAAGTCGCCTGCCTCTGCCATTGGGCTACGGGGGCCGCGTCGCCAGCCTATCGCCGAGCGGTGGCTGCGACCCGGTGCCGCAGGGGATGATCCGGAGTACGAGAAAGCCTTAGGGTGGGGGAGTGCTCGACCTCATCGACGAACTGAGCCCCGTCCAGGGTGCGCCCGCGATCGCCCCGGAGTGGGAAGATCCGGCGCGGTACTGGCCACGCCTCTCCGCCGCGACCGGACACCTGCCGGCGCCGGTCGGGGTGATCGATCGCGAGGCGCTCCGCTACAACGCGATGGACCTGTTAGTGCGCGCGGGCGGACTCCCCATCCGAGTCGCCTCGAAGTCGGTGCGCGTGCGCGCCGTGCTCGATGCGGTGCTGAAGCTGCCCGGATTCCGCGGCATCCTCGCGTTCACGCTCGAGGAGGCGCTGTGGCTCGCCGAGACGCATGACGACATCATGCTCGGCTACCCGACGGTGGATCGTGCGGGCCTGGAACGGCTCTTCGCCGATGAACGTGCGGCGCAGCGCATCACGTTGATGGTCGACGATCTCGTCCACCTCGACCTGATCGACAGCGTCGCAGGTCCCGCCTCGCGCCCCGAGATCCGCGTCGCGATCGATGTCGACGCCTCCTGGCGATCGTCGCTCCTCGGCCACATCGGCGTGCGCCGCTCGGCGCTCTTCACTGCCGGTGAGGTCGCCGGCTTCGCCCGCAAGGTGGTCGCGCGTCCCGGCTTCCGCCTCGTCGGACTGCAGATGTACGACGCGCAGATCGCCGGACAGGGCGATGATGCCGGGGCCGACGCGCCGCTGATCCGCGTGGTGCAGGCGAGGTCGAGGAACGAGCTGCGCGAGCGACGGGCGGCCATCGTCGCCGCCGTCGGTGCGATCGCCCCGCTGGAGATCCTCAACGGTGGGGGCACGGGCTCGCTCGAGTTCACCGGCAGCGACGAGTCGCTCACCGAGGCGAGTGCCGGGAGCGGGCTGCTCGGCGGCCATCTGTTCGACGGCTACCGCTCGTTCCGTCCCGCCCCGGCCTCAGCCTTCGCTTTCGATGTGGTGCGCCGTCCGGCCGCCGATATCGCCACCGTGCTCGGAGGAGGCTGGATCGCCTCCGGCCCTGCGCTCGCCTCCCGTCAGCCCCGTCCGGTGTGGCCCGAAGGGCTCCGCACACTCGGGCGCGAGGCCGCCGGTGAGGTGCAGACGCCGCTGCAGGGCCCCGCCGCCACGTCGTTGGGCGTGGGAGACCGGGTCTGGTTCCGGCATGCGAAGAGCGGTGAGCCCGCGGAGCGCATCGAGCGCTACCACCTGGTTTCGGGGGAGCAGGTCATCGATGAGCTCCCCACCTACCGCGGCGAGGGAAAGGCGTTCCTGTGACGAGAATCGGCGGCTCCTGGCAGAACTGGGGCCGGTCGGCCTCGGTGCGCCCCGTGCGCGTGGAGCGTCCGCGCAGCCCCGAAGGCGTGCAGCGCGCGGTGATCGCGGCGGTGAAGCACGGTCTCAGCGTGAAGGCTGTGGGAGCGGGGCACAGCTTCACCGGCATCGCCGTCGCACCCGGTGTCCTGCTGGAGCTCGACGACCTGCAGGGACTCGTCTCGGCGGATGCGGCCACCGGCCGCGTCACCCTCCTCGCGGGCACCCGGCTGCACCGCGTCCCCGGATTGCTCGCGCCCTATGGGCTCGCCATGGAGAACCTGGGCGACATCGATCGCCAGTCCATCGCGGGAGCGATCTCGACCGGAACCCACGGCACCGGCGCTCGGTTCGGCGGCCTGGCGACTCAGGTCGTCGGCATCACCATGGTCACCGCCGCCGGAGAGTTCCTCCGCATCGACGACGAGCACGAGAGCGAGCTGCTGCCTGCCGTCGCGCTCGGGCTCGGCGCGCTCGGCATCATCGTCGAGGTGACGCTGCAGTGCACACCGGCGTTCGTCATGCACGCCATCGACGAGCCGGCCCCGCTCGACGACGTGCTCGCCACGCTCGATGAACGTGTGGCTTCGTCGGACCACTTCGAGTTCTACTGGTTCCCGCATACCGAGGTGGCGCTGACGAAGCGTCAGACGCGACTGCCCGAGTCGACGGTACGCAAGCCGCTCCCCGTCGTGGGCAGGTGGATCGATGAGACGCTTCTCTCCAACGCGGTCTACCGCGTCGTGTGCGCCGCGGGGCAGGTGGTTCCGGCGATGACGCCGCCGTTCAGCAGATTGGCGGTCAAGCTCACCGGAGACCGCGAGTTCACCGAGCAGTCGCATCGGGTGCTCATCCAGAGCCGCACCGTGCGGTTCCGGGAGATGGAGTACGCGCTCCCGGCCGAGAACGTCGTGCCGGCGTTCCAGGCGGTCCGCGCCCTCATCGCTCAGCGCGGGTGGCGGATCGAGTTCCCGATCGAGGTGCGTTTCGCGGCGGAAGACGACCTGTGGCTGTCGACGGCGCACGGGCGGCCGAGCGCTTACATCGCCGTGCACCGGTATTGGCGCGCCGACCCCACGGAGTACTTCAACGCGGTGGAGGAGATCATGCTCGAGTTCGGCGGACGGCCGCACTGGGGCAAGCTGCACACGTTGACGGACGAGACGCTGCGCGAGCGCTATCCGCGATTCGACGACTTCGTCGCGCTCCGCGACCGTCTCGATCCGGAGCGGCGTTTCACGAATCGCTATCTCGAACGGGTACTCGGAGCCTGACACGGTTCGGGACCGCAACCCGGGCCGCGCGCCCAGTCCACGTGCAGGGTGCGCGTCTAGGATGAGAGAAACACGAGGAAGGGTGGGCCTCTGATGGAATGGCTCGTGCCGGTACTGATCGTTGTCGGAGTGATCCTGCTCGCCGGCATCTATCTGTGGGCCACGTACAACTCGCTGGTGCAGCTGAAGGTGCGCGTCGACGAGGCGTGGAGCGGCATCACGGTGCAGTTGAAGCGACGAGCCGACCTCATCCCCAACCTCATCGAGACGGTCAAGGGATACGCCTCCCACGAGAAGGCGGTCTTCGAGAACGTGACTCGTGCACGCGCCGAGACGCTGTCCGCCGGCGGTCCCGGTGAGGCAGGCATCGCCGAGGGACACCTCCAGCAGGCGCTGCGCAGTCTCTTCGCGGTCGCCGAGGCGTACCCGCAGCTGCAGGCGAGCACGAACTTCCTCCAGGTGCAGCAGGCGCTGGTCGACACCGAAGACAAGATCCAGGCTGCGCGCCGGTTCTACAACGGTGGCGTGCGCGAGCTCAACACCAAGATCAAGGTCTTCCCGAACAACCTGTTCGCCAAGGGCCTCGGCTTCACCGAGCGGGAGTTCTTCGAGGTCGCCGACAGCAGTGCGATCTCCGAGCCGCCTCGCGTGCAGTTCTGATTCGAATCGCATTCACCAGGGGCCCGCTCACCAGGCGCTGAGCACCACGCCGTCTGCGGTGAACGACACGTCGCCGCGCACGGTCCACGTCTCGGTCCGATAAGTGGCCTCGCGCTTCGCGCCGTCCTGCCCTGTTCCGGTGACCGTGGTGAACAGGACGCCGCCCTCCGCCGAGAACTCCGTGCCGGTCAGGGCCAGCGTCGGTAGCTTCTCGATGCGGTATCGGTACTCCGACACCGCGCGGAACTCGGTGCCCCAGGGGACACGGATTCCGCAGCCCTCGGGCGCGGCGGTGCCGGGCTTCGCGCACGTCTCGAGGTGCTCGTCGAGCTGCTTCTGCGCGGCGGCTGTCGCCTCGGGGCGTACCGACACATCGATGTCGACGGCCGTCTCGTCGCCGGGGAGCACGGTCACCGATGTCTCTCCGCTGAGAAGCGACACCGGTGCGGCGGCGGCGGTGTAGGTCGCCGGCAACAGCGCCGTCGCCTCGTCGGCGGGTAGGAGCTGCTCCCCGAAGGCGATGAATGAGCCGACCGAGGGGCGGGCGGTCACGGTACCCCGCCCGGACTCATCCACGACCCACCGTCCGTCGATGGGGGAGAGCGTGAGCTCTGCGGAGTGTTTCTCGTCAGCCAGGCGAAAGGAGATCTCGGCCGTCGCCGTCACACCACCGACCGGCGCGCTGTCGTCTCCGCTGACGGAGATCACCTCCGCATCGTGGACGAGTGCGGTCGCGTCGGAGAACGCGTCGAGCGTCTCCTGCTGCATCACGGCACCAGTGGCCTCCACCGCTGCGGGGTCACCGGATTCGAGCGCGCGCAGGTACTCCGCCGCCGCCTCCTCCGCCGTGGCGGGGCGGCCGGTCGCCTGCCAGATCCACACGCCTCCGGCGACGAGCACGACGACGCCGACCGCACCGGCGATCAGCCACCAGCGCCGCCGGCTCACGGGGCACTCTCTCTGGCGTGCACGTGTCTGTGCAGCTGCGCGCCCGTGCCGCTCAGCGCCTCATGAAGCGCTGCCGTGGCATCGCCCCAACCAGAGACCGACACGCGCTCCAGACCCTGCCAGGCGGCGGCGAGGGCCAGTTCCGCGGCGACGGGCTCGGCATCGCCCGGCAGGGCCTGCGGCTCCCACCACGCGGACTGCACCTGCAGCGTTGAGGTGGCGCGGTCGGCCTTCAGGTCGACCCTCGCCACGATGCGGTCGCCGACGAGCACGGGCAGCGAGTAGTAGCCGAACCGGCGCTTCTCAGCCGGGACGTAGATCTCGATGCGGTAGTCGAGGTCGAAGATGCGCAGCGCCCGGTCGCGGAACCACACCACCGGATCGAAGGGCGTCAGAACGGCTGCGGCTCCGACCTTGCGCGGCAGAACGGCGTCGCGATGCCGCCAGGCGGGCAAAGGACGGCCTCCGCGTTCCCACCCGCGCACCTGAACCGGCTGCAGTTCCCCGGCATCGACGAGCTCGGTGACCGATCGGGCGACCGCGGCACGGTCACGGATCCGGTAGTAGTCGGCGAGGTCGGATTGCGTCGCGACACCGCTCGAGCGAGCCGCACGACGCGTCAGCTCGAGGATCGCCTCGGCGCGGGAGATCTCCCGCGACCGGATACCGTCTGGAATCACCTGCTCGGCCAGGGCGTACGTGCGCTCGAAGCCCCGGCGGCCGCTGACGGCGACATCACCCGTGCGCCAGAGGTGTTCGAGCGCGAGCTTGGCCTCGTCCCAGTCCCACCATGTTCCGCGTTCCCGCGGCGCGTCGTCACGCAGGTCGGCGGGACGCAGCGGACCCCGCGCACGCAGTTCGTCTTGCACCCACTGCACCGTGCGCGCGTTGTTGCTCATCCACGAGTCTTCATCCGCCCACTTCCGCCGGAAGTCGTCCATGCGGAATCGCCACAGCGGCCAGTCCGCCACCGGGATGAACGTCGCCTCGTGGGCGAGGTACTCGACGTAGTGGGTGGTGCGGGAGAGGAAGACCCTGTCGAGGAGCGCCGGGTCGTAGGAGCCGAGACGGGAGAACAGGGGGAGGTAGTGCGAGCGTGCGAACACGTTCACCGAATCGATCTGGAGCACCCCCAGGCGGTCCATCACCCGGTGCACGTGGCGGGCGGTGACCGCCTCGGGTCTGGCGCGGGTGAACCCCTGAGCGGCGAGGGCGATTCGCCGGGCCTGGGTGGAGCTGAGGGTCTCGGTCACGCCGTCAGCGTATCGCCGGGCGCCGACATCGCCCGTTCTCAGCGAAGGATGCGTCGAACGGCATACGGCTTGACCGTAGACTTGGGCGATGAGCGAGGACCAGCGCCCCCGGCTGCGAGATTTCTTCCGTCCGCGCCCGGTGTCCACAGACCGCACCGTGACGACCGACGCCGATGAGGCGGTGCCCTTGTCGCTGCGGATCACAGCGAGCTACTCCTGGCGGCTGTTGATCATCGCCGCAGCGATCGGCGTCTTCATCTGGCTGGTGATGCTGCTGAAGCTCCTGGTCATCCCGCTGATGGTCGGCATCCTCATCACGGCGCTCCTGTGGCCGGCGTTCTCGTGGATGCTGCGTCGCGGACTCCCTCGCTGGCTGGCGATCGCCATCTCGCTCATCGGGACAGCGGCCATCGTGACCGGCCTGCTCTGGCTCGTCGTCTGGCAGGTGCGTGCCCAGCTGCCCGACGTGCAGGCGCGCTCGACCGAGGCGTTCGACCAGTTCCAGGTCTGGCTGCACGAGGGTCCCCTGAACCTCTCCGACACCCAGATCGCCGACTATCTGCAGCAGGGCCTCGACTTCCTCGACGAGCAGACGCAGGCGCTGTGGACGGGTGCCCTGGCCATCGGCACCACCGTGGGTCACGTCGCCACCGGTGCGCTGCTGTCGTTGTTCATCCTCATCTGCCTGCTCGCCGACGGCGCCGGCATCTGGCGGTGGACCGTGAAGATCTTCCCGCGCAAGGCCCGCCCGGCGGTCGACGGGGCTGCGCGAAACGGCTGGGCGACGATCGTGAACTACGCCCGCACTCAGTTGTTCGTGGCCACCATCGACGCGATCGGCATCGGCCTCGGGGCCTTCCTGCTGCAGGTGCCGCTCGCGCTTCCGGTCGCCGTGCTGGTGTTCCTCGGCTCCTTCATCCCGATCGTGGGTGCGGTCGCGACCGGCGCTGTCGCCGTGTTCCTCGCACTCGTCTACAACGGGCCGTGGATCGCACTGTGGATGCTCGTGGTCGTGCTGGCTGTCCAGCAGATCGAGGGCCACATCCTGCAGCCGATCATGATGGGCTCTGCGGTGAAGGTGCACCCGCTCGCGGTCGTGCTCGTCGTGGCGGGTGGCGCGATGATCGCCGGCATCCCCGGAGCGCTCTTCGCCGTTCCACTGGCGGCCTTCGTCAACGTCGCGGCCGTGACCATCAGCTCGGGTTCCTGGCGCACCGGCGTCGGTCCGAGCGGAGACCTTATCTGGAGCACAGTACCGCGCGAGCGGAGACGGAGGAATCGATGAGTGCAGTCCCCAGCCTGACCGAGTTCGAACAAGCAGCTCAGAGTCTGGCTGAGGTGATCTCGCACACGCCGACGCTGCCGTCGCGAGCCCTCTCCGACATTCACGGAGGCCCCGTCCTGCTGAAGATGGAGAATCTTCAGCGCACGGGCTCGTTCAAGATCCGCGGTGCCGCGTACCGCCTGTCACGCCTGAGCGCTGAAGAGCGCTCGCGCGGCGTCGTCGCGGCATCCGCGGGCAACCACGCTCAGGGCGTCGCGCTCGCGGCGCAGGCGCTCGGCATTCCCGCGACCATCTTCATGCCGCTGGGCGTTCCGGTTCCCAAGCTTCTCGCCACGCGCGGGTACGGTGCAGAGGTCGTGCTGGAGGGCGAGACCGTGGCGACCTCGCTGCGTCTGGCGGCGGAGTTCTCCGAGCGCACCGGTGCCGTGCTGATCCATCCGTTCGACCACCGCGACATCGTGATCGGGCAGGGGACGCTCGGACTCGAACTGCTCGAGGACGCCCCCGACGTCGACACCGTGGTGCTCGGCATCGGCGGTGGTGGCCTGATCGCCGGTGTCGCTGCGGCCGTGAAGGCGCGCGCCGCGGAGCTGGGGCGCACCGTTCGCATCATCGGCGTGCAGGCCGAGAACGCCGCCGCCGTGCCCCCGTCTCTCGCTGCGGGGGAGCCCGTCGACATCGTCACTCGACCGACCATCGCCGATGGAATCCTGGTCGCACGCCCCGGCGCCATTCCGTTCGACATCATCAAGGACCTCGTCGACGAGGTCGTCACCGTCTCCGACGACGACCTCGCTCGGGCGATCCTGATCCTGCTGGAGCAGGCGAAGGTCGTGGTCGAGCCGGCCGGTGCGGCCGGTGTCGCGGCGATCATGGCCGGCAAGGTCTCGGGTACCGGCACGACCATGGCTGTGCTCTCGGGCGGCAACATCGATCCGCTCCTCCTGCAGCGGGTCGTGTCCCACGGGCTCGCCGCATCGGGCCGGTACCTCACGATCCGGGTTCCGCTGCCGGACCGCCCCGGTCAACTCGCCCGTGTCTCCGACCTCATCGCCGGGGCAGGCGCGAACGTCATCGAGGCGATACACACCAGGCACGGTCACGGACTGCAGATCAGCGAGGTCATCCTCGAGCTCAGCGTCGAGACGCGCGGCCCGGAGCATTCGGAGCACACTCTCGACACTCTGCGCCGCGCCGGCTTCGAGCCCATCATCGTCGCCGACTAGGTACACGGTCGCTCACGCAGAAGCGCCCCCGCGTCCGAGAGGATGCGGGGGCGCTTCTTGCGTAGGGCGTCAGCCCGCGTAGGTCTCGACGTTCACGATCTCGACGCTGATCGAACGCCCGTTGGGCGCTTCGTAGGCCGACTTCTCGCCGACCTTGAGGCCGAGGATGGCCTGACCGAGCGGGCTGGCCTCGCTGTAGACGTCGAGGTCGCTGCCGACGGCGATCTCCCGGCTGCCGAGGAGGAAGACCTCTTCGCCGCCGGCGACGAGCGCGGTGACGACGGTGCCGGGCTCGACGATCCCGCGGCTGGCGGGAGCTTCGCCGACCTTGGCGGTCTTCAGCAGAGCCTCGAGGGTGCGGATGCGGGCCTCCTGCTTGCCCTGCTCATCCTTCGCGGCGTGGTATCCGCCGTTCTCCTTGAGGTCGCCTTCTTCGCGGGCCGCCTCGATGCGCTTGGCGATCTCATCGCGACCCACGGTCGACAGGTGCTCCAGCTCGGCGACGAGCCGGTCGTAAGCCTCCTGCGTGAGGAAGGGAACCTGAGCATCGGTGGACATGGCGAAGCTCCTTCTTTCGGGATCCCTCCGGCGTGCTGCGGGGGATATGCCAAGACGCCCCGGCTCGTGCCGGGGCGTCGTATGTCTGCCACGAGTCTAGGCGACCCAGCAGGTGTTCACCAAACCTGTCGTGGCCTCGGCGACCGTCGGGATGGTGACCGACTTCGCCTGTGAGTGACTGTCCCCGGCGGGGATCTCGACGATCTTCCAGCCGACCACGCCGAACTCCTCATCGAGGGCTTCGAGGGCGCAGACGACGTCCCGGCCCTGCACGCCGGTGACCTGGAAGCTCACTTCTACCGAGTACTCATCGACGAGCGTGAAGCCCAGATCGTCGGCGTCGACGGAGGCCATGGACTGCGCGACGGTCATCCAGCTGAACGCACCGACCACGAGCAGCGCGAGGCCGCCGCCGACGATCCACGGCCACCGCCGCCGTCGGGTTCGTCCATAGCGTTCGTCGAGCTCTTGTGCGGTCGTCACAGGTGGGTCTTCCCGGTCGTTAGGCTGGTAGTACCAGGTTATGCGACCTGCGTACGAAAGGCCGATTCATGCTCGCTCTGACCGAGACCCCGATGCCGACACCGTCCATGACGGTGAAGCCGGAGGCCGTCACCCCCGGGTTCATCGGTTTCGCCGTGATCGTGGTGATCGTGATCGCCGTGATCCTGCTCATCTGGGACATGAATCGTCGGATCCGCCGCGTCCGGTACCGCGACGAGGTGCGCGAGGAACTCGACGCCGAGGAAGCCGCACGCGCCGCCTTCGGAGCCCAAGGCGACACGAGCACGACGGGATCGACCGAGATCGACGGCGCCGGCGCCCGCGACGAGGGCGAAGAACCGCCGGCACGCTGAGTGCCCCAGGGCGCCGGAGCGCCCGAGCGAGCCCAGGCCGACGGGTGACTACGGAGCGCCGAGCGAGGGCGACAGCGGTGCGAGGGCGATGAGCAGGCACGCGGTCCAATGGCACAGGAACGCGAGCACGGTGCACACGTGGAAGATCTCGTGGAAGCCGAAGTGGCCGGGCCAGGGATTCGGCTTCTTGAGCGCGTAGACGACCGCGCCGCCCGTGTACAGGAGCCCGCCGACGATGACGAGCACCATCATCGCGACGTTCGCCGCGAGAAGGTCGCCGATGTACATCACGGCCGCCCAGCCGAGCAGCAGGTACAGGGCGACGTAGAGCCAGCGCGGCGCGTTGATCCAGAAGACTCGGAACAGGATTCCGATCGCGGTCCCACCCCAGACGAGGCAGAGCAGCAGCACGCCCTGCTCCGGCGGCAGCGCGAGGACCGCCAGCGGCGTGTAGGTGCCGGCGATCAGCAGCAGGATGTTCGCGTGATCGATCCGCTTCAGGAGTACCTTCACCTTCGGCTTCCAATCGAACCGGTGGTACAGCGCCGAGTTGCCGAACAGCAGCATCGAGGTGACCATGAACACGGCGGAGGCCCATTTCGCTGCGGCCCCATCGGCCACGAGGATCAGGATCGCGCCGGCGACCACCGCCACGGGGAAGGTGCCCGCGTGGATCCATCCTCGCCATGTGGGCCGGATCTCCACCGCGGCATCGACTTCGCCGGCGGCGTGCAGCGGGAGCTCGGGGACATCGGGACCGGACTGTTCGGGAGTGCTCACGTGCTCACTCTAAGCCGATGCGCATACCTCGACGAGCACATGATCCTCAGCATCCGCACACCGTGGCGAAAGCCCTGGCACGGTAGCGTAGGGAGGTGATATCACGCGAGAATCCGGTGCGAGGGCCGCTGTATCGGCTCTACACCAGTCGGCTGCGTCGCCACCTCGATCCCGCTTCCGTCCCACATCACGTCGCGATGATGATCGACGGCAACAGGCGATGGGCGCGCCAGCTCGGATTCGACAGTGCGGCAGAAGGCCACCGGGCCGGGGCTGCGAAGATGCGTGAGTTCCTCGGCTGGTGCGACGAACTCGGCGTGCGCGTCGTGTCGCTGTATCTGCTCTCCAGCGACAACCTGCGAAAGAGGGACTCCGCGGAGCTCGCCGACCTCATCGAGATCATCGCCGAGCTGGCAGAGGCGCTGTCCCAGGAGGGCAACTGGCGCGTCAAGCACGTCGGACGCTCCGACATCCTTCCGCCCGAACTCGCCAGAGTGCTCGCCGACGCCGAGGCGCGCACCAAGGACCACAGCGGACTCCACGTGAATCTCGCCGTCGGCTACGGCGGTCGCAACGAGATCGTCGACGCGGTTCGCAGCATCATCACCAAGCACGAAGCTTCGGGCGGCACGCTGGAGGACCTCGCCGCCCACCTCACTCCGGAGATGATCGGCGAGCATCTGTACACCGGGGGACAACCGGATCCCGATCTCGTCATCCGCACGAGCGGTGAGCAGCGACTCAGCGACTTCCTGCTCTGGCAGAGCGCGCACAGCGAGTTCTATTTCGTCGAGGCCCTCGGGCCGGATCTGCGACAGGTCGACTTCCTCCGCGCGATCCGCGACTACACGGATCGCGAACGCCGGTTCGGCCGCTGACCGGAGGCGGTGCGACCGGCACCGTGTCACAATGACGCAGTGAGCACTTTCCAGGACTATGTCGACACGTTCGACAACGAGTCCGGCTACCTGAACTGGGCGGCTTTCGGCCCGCTGTCTCCCTCGGTGCGCGAAGAGGTCTTCGCCGACGCCGACCTCCTGGGAAGCGGACGCCCCTCCTCCCTGTCGCTGGTCGCCGAGCGCGTCGGTCAGGCGCAAGAGCTCGTCGCGGAGATGCTCGGCGGCGACGCTGCCGACGTCACCCTGCAGCCCTCGTCGACGCAGGGACTGATGCACGCGCTGTACGGCATCTCCGGGGCGGTCATCGCGAGCACGGCGGAGTTCCCCAGCGTCAGCCTGACGCTCGAGCGGGCCGCGACCGCATCGGACCGCGCGGTCACGCCCCGGTGGATCACGCCCGACGACGGACGCGTGACGCCGGATGCGGTCGCCGAGGCTCTCGACGACGAGATCGTCGCATTGGCGGTGAGTCACGTCGACTTCCGCACCGGGTACCGTGTCGACCTCGCCGCACTGCGTGACGTGATCGGTCCCGACCGCCTGCTCATCGTCGACGCGGTGCAGTCGTTCGGCGTGATCGACGTCGACTACACGGCCGCCGACGTGGTGGTCGGACACGGCTACAAGTGGCTGCGTGCGGGCAGGGGCAGCGCCTTCGCCTGGTTCGCGCCGCGAGCACGGGAGCGGATCGTCCCCGTGCTCTCCGGGATCACCGGGACCACGGCGACCGACCTGTTCGTCGACGAGCTGCCGGCTCCGGCGGCATCCGCCAGGGCGTATACGGTCAGTCAGCCGGACACCCTCGCTGCGGGACGACTCGCGATCGGTGTGCGCGACATGCGCGACGCCGGAGTCGCCGCCATCGAGGAGCGGCTCGCCGACAACGTCGACCGTGTCATCGAGATCGCCGACCGCCATGGGATCGAGGTGAGTTCGCCGCGCGAGCGCTCGCAGCGTGCCGGCATCGTCGCGCTGGCGCCGGAAGAGCCCGCCCGGCTCGCGGCGGCGCTGGCGAATGCAGGAATCGTGGTGACGGCGCGCGGATCCTCGGTGCGCATCGCCCCGCACGCGGGCACAGACGCGGCCACCCTTGAACTGCTCGACGAGACGCTGCACGCGTTCGGCAACGAGACGTTCATCAGCGCGTAACGAATCCCTGGCGTGTCTAGCCCGGGTTAATCCCCTGGGCGGTCGTACGTTCTAGGCATCGGGCAAGGCGCCCGTTCGGGTCGGCCTCAGGTTCGCGGCTCGTGACCCCCTGGTCGACTCGTTCGAATAGCCGGGATTCCCCGGGTCGGGAGTGGGTCGTGACCACACGTACAGCGCAGCAGGCCACCAGCACCGCGCAGCAGTCCACCCGTAAGACGTCAAGCCGGGCATCATCGTCCGCCGATCCGGATCAGGATCTGCGCACCTACGTGCTCGACACCTCCGTTCTGCTGAGCGATCCGCAGGCGTTCTTCCGTTTCGCAGAGCACTCGGTCGTCGTCCCGGTGGTCGTGATCACGGAGCTGGAGGGCAAGCGTCACGACCCCGAGATCGGATACTTCGCACGCCAGGCGCTGCGGCACCTCGACGACCTGCGCATCGAACACGGACGCCTGGACTTCCCGGTCGAGGTCGGGGAGGGCGGCACGCTCCGCGTCGAGCTCGCCAACACCGACTCCTCGGTGCTCCCGGCCGGCATCCGTCTCAGCGACAACGACACCCGCATCCTCTCGGTCGCGATGCACCTCGCGCAGGACGGCCAGGACGTCACGATCGTCTCGAAGGACCTGCCGATGCGCGTGAAGGCCGCATCGCTGGGACTCCGGGCGGAGGAGTACCTCGCCGAGCAGGCGGTGGACTCCGGATGGACCGGCATCGCGACGCTCGACCTCTCCGGCGACGACATCAGCGACCTCTACGAGAGCGAAGTCGGCATCAGCGACCAGGCTCGGGGGATCCCGGTGAACACCGGGCTGATCATCCACTCCGAGCGCGGCTCCGCTCTCGGGCGCGTCACGGGTGATGGCGAGTTCCGCCTGGTGCGCGGCGACCGCGACATCTTCGGCATGCACGGCCGTTCGGCGGAGCAGCGGATCGCGATCGACCTGCTGCTCGACCAGGAGGTCGGCATCGTCTCCCTCGGCGGTCGTGCGGGAACCGGCAAGTCGGCGCTCGCACTGTGCGCCGGGCTCGAGGCCGTGTTGGAGCGCCAGCAGCAGAAGAAGATCATCGTGTTCCGGCCGCTGTTCGCGGTCGGCGGCCAGGAGCTCGGCTACCTGCCCGGCGACCAGGGCGAGAAGATGGGCCCCTGGGGGCAGGCGGTGTTCGACACGCTCGGCTCGGTCGTCTCCGGCAACGTCATCGAAGAGGTCGTCGAGCGCGGACTGCTCGAGGTGCTGCCGCTCACCCACATCCGTGGACGCTCTCTGCACGACGCCTTCGTGATCGTCGATGAGGCGCAATCGCTGGAACGGAACGTGCTGCTCACGGTGCTGAGCCGCATGGGACAGAACTCGCGGGTCATCCTCACCCACGACGTCGGTCAGCGGGACAACCTCCGCGTCGGCCGGCACGACGGGATCGCCAGCGTGATCGAGACGCTGAAGGGGCATGAGCTCTTCGGACATGTCACCCTGACGCGCTCGGAGCGCTCGGCCATCGCCGCCCTCGTCACCGAGCTTCTGGAGGGCGGAGAGCTCAGCTGACGACCGGAAACGACGGATGCCGCGAGGAACGAGTCCTCGCGGCATCCGTCGTTTCGTGCGGGTCAGCCCGGGTGGGTCATCGAGAGCAGGTCGAGCTTCTCGTCGAGCTGCTCGAGGGTGAGGTCGCCGCGCTCGACATAGCCGAGGTCGATCACGGCGTCGCGCACGGTGATGCCCTTGGCGACCGAGTGCTTGGCGATCTTCGCCGCAGCTTCGTAGCCGATGAGCTTGTTGAGCGGAGTGACGATCGACGGGCTCATACCCGCGAAAGCTGCCGCCCGCTCGACGTTCGCCTGCAGGCCGTCGATCGTCTTGTCGGCGAGTACGCGCGAAGCGTTCGACAGCAGACGGATCGACTCGAGCACGGCCGTGCCCATCACCGGGATCGCGACGTTGAGCTCGAACGAACCGGATGCTCCGGCCCACGCGACCGTCGCATCGTTGCCGATCACCCGCGCGCACACCATCAGCACGGCTTCGGGGACCACCGGGTTGACCTTGCCGGGCATGATCGAGGAGCCGGGCTGGAGGTCGGGGATGTGCAGTTCTCCGAGGCCCGTGTTGGGGCCGGAGCCCATCCACCGCAGGTCGTTGTTGATCTTGGTGAGCGAGACGGCGATCGTCCGCAGAGCGCCGGATGCCTCGACCAGGCCGTCGCGGTTGGCCTGCGCCTCGAAGTGATCCTTGGCCTCGGTGATGGGCAGCTCGGTCTCGGCCGCGAGCAGCGCGATGACCTTCTGCGGGAAGCCGAGGGGCGTGTTGATACCGGTGCCCACCGCGGTGCCGCCCAGGGGGACCTCGGCGACGCGGGGGAGAGCGGACTGCACGCGCTCGATGCCGAGGCGGACCTGTCGGGCGTAGCCGCCGAACTCCTGGCCGAGGGTCACGGGCGTGGCATCCATGAGGTGCGTGCGGCCGGACTTGACCGCATCCTTCCAGAGCTCCGCCTTCGCCTCGAGGGCGACCGCGAGGTGGTCGAGCGCAGGGATGAGGGTGTCGATGAGGGCCTGTGTCACGGCGATGTGCACCGACGTCGGGAACACGTCGTTCGACGACTGCGAGGCGTTCACGTGGTCGTTCGGGTGCACGGTCGAGCCGAGGATGCCGGTCGCGAGGGTCGCGAGCACCTCGTTCATGTTCATGTTCGACGACGTGCCGGAACCGGTCTGATAGGTGTCGACCGGGAACTCGCCGTCGTGCGCGCCGGAGGCCACCTGATCGGCGGCCTGCGCGATCGCGTCGGCGATGGCTCCGTCGAGCGTGCCGAGCTCCTTGTTGGCGAGCGCCGCAGCCTTCTTGATCCGCGCGAGCGCGGCGATCTGCGTGGATTCGAGACCCTTGCCCGAGATCGGGAAGTTCTCGACGGCGCGCTGCGTCTGCGCCCCGTAGAGGGCATTCACGGGCACCCGCACCTCACCCATGGTGTCGTGCTCGATGCGGTACTCGTTATCGGTCATTCCGAACCCTCCTTGGTTGCGGGGTCGATCCCCTTGGTGACGTCGGTGTCGAGCCCGACCGTGATGACGGGCACTGCCACGCCTTCGGCCAGACGGTAGTTGGCGCCGACGATGCCGAGACGGCCTTCGGCGACGGCGTTGCTGATGATCTCGGACGACTGCAGCAGATCGCGCACGGTGTTGCGCAGGTGCTCGATGCCGACGAGCTCCGAGTCGATGTCGGCGACGGTGCCGCCGCCGTTCTCTGCCAGGACCTTCCGGGCCGCGGGAACGATCGGGGCGATCAGCTTCCAGATGTGCGGCGGCAGGGGCGCGGCGTCGATCGCGGTGCCGTCGATCGCTGCGCGAACCGCGCCGCAGGAGTCGTGGGCGAGGACCACGATCAGAGGCACTTCGAGCACCGCGACCGCGTACTCGAGGCTCGCGACGATCGATTCACCGATGACCTGGCCGGCGTTGCGTACGACGAACAGGTCACCGAGGCCGAGGTCGAAGATGATCTCAGCGGCGAGACGGGAGTCAGAGCAGCCGAACAGCGTGGCGACGGGGTGCTGCGCCGCCGCCAGGTCTTTGCGGCGGAGCACATCCTGGTTCGGGTGACGCGGCTCGTCCGCGACGAAACGGCGGTTGCCATCCTGCATCTGCTGCCAGGCTGCGGCCGGGGTCAGGGGGTGCGTCATGAGGCCTCCGAGATGTCGCGGATCTGCGGGATGAGGGATTCTGCGAGCTCCGCGGTGGAGTCTGCGGAGCGCGCGCCGTAGAGCAGGATGTAGTCGTCGCCCGCCTGAGTGCCGATGGCGTAGGTGACGTTCGCGTTGGACTCGGCGCTACCGGGCTTGTAGACGTCCCAGTCGAGTCCGCCGATGCGCACCGTGTCCGTGGGAGCGATGCCGCTCAGACGTTGCGGGGCCCAGGACGCGTCGGCGTCGAAGGCCTGCGCGACCTTGATGAAGCCGCGCTCGGTGTCGGATTTCGGGGCGAGCGTCACTTCCCAGACGACCGTGGCGCCGCCCTGCATCTCCGCTTTGTTCGCGCGCCAGAAGGTACCGAGCTCGGGGATGAGGACGGGGCGCTCCATCGAGGACTCCACGCCTTCGGCCACGGCCGCGACGTCGAGCGGCTTGCGCTCCACAGGCTCGCCCCGGGGCACGGCGAAGATGATGACGGCGACGACGGCCACTGTGACCAGCAGTGCCGCGATGAGATTGCGGAAGGTCTGGCTGGATCGATAGGCCTTGCTCGACGCCGCCTTGCGGGCGGCGGTCTCGTCCGGCGTCTCGGGGCGTCCGAGCTCGGCGATGATCGGAGGCTGCTTGCTCATGCGTCTCCGCCAGGGGCCTCGTCGGATGCGGCCGCACGGGCGGCGTCCAGACGGCGCTTCGCGCCGAGCAGCCACTCCTCGCAGCGTGCGGCCAGCGCCTCGCCGCGCTCCCAGAGCGCGAGTGAGTGCTCGAGCGTCGGAGAGCCCTGCTCCAGCTCGGCGACGACCTTGACGAGCTCGTCACGGGCTGCCTCGAACGACAGCGTCTCCACGGGGATGTCGTTCAGGGCGCTCACTCCTCCATCCTACGTCGTGCGTCGCGTCGGCCCGGCTCAGTCGCTCTCAGGGATCTCGCCCTCCGAGCGGGCAGCCACCGATCCACGATCGACCGTGATCGTCAGCGCGCTGCCTGCCGGCGCATCCGCCGCATCGCGAAGGATCACGCCGCCCTCGAGGTGCGCGATCGCATAGCCGCGAGCCAGGGTCGCCGCGGGGGAGAGCGCGCGCAGGGAGGCGCGCAGTTCGCTCGTGCGACGGCCCGCGAGGTCGAGCTGCCGGGTGAGGCTGTCGCGGCCACGGGACAGCAGGAGCCACAGCTCCTGCGCGCGCGCGTCGATGATCGGCGCGGGGGAGCGGAGGACCGGGCGGGAGCGGAGCTGCTCGAGCTGTGCGATGTCGTGCGTGAAGCGCTGGGTGAGGCGCGACGTCGCGCGGGATCTCAACTGCGCGATCAGAGCTCGCTGCTCTCCGATATCGGGTACCACGCGCTTCGCCGCATCCGTCGGAGTGGACGCGCGGAGGTCGGCGACATCGTCGAGGAGGGGGTGGTCGTTCTCATGTCCGATCGCGCTGACGACGGGAGTGGTCGCCGCGGACACCGCCCGCACGAGACGCTCGTCGCTGAAGCCGAGCAGCGTCTGCGGGTCACCGCCGCCGCGAGCGATGATGATGACATCGACCTCGGTGTCCGCGTCCAACTTCGCCAGGGCGGCCAGGGTGTCGGGCACACAGCGATCACCCTGCACGGCGGCGTATTCGGTGCGGAAGCGCACCTGCGGCCAGCGCAGCTCGGCGTTGCGGTGCACGTCTTTCTCGGCGTCGGAGCGCTCGCCGGTGATCAGACCGATGACGTGCGGGAGGAACGGCAGGCGCTTCTTGCGGGCCGGGTCGAACAGGCCCTCCTGACGCAGTTGCACACGGAGCTTCTCGAGACGTTCGAGCTGATCGCCCAGGCCCACGTGCTTCATCGCGGAGACCGCGAAGCTGAAGTCTCCGGCCTTCACGAAGTAGTCGGCCTTCACCGCGACGACGACGTGATCGCCGATGCCGATGTCGGACGGGATGCGTCCGCGCACACTCGACCACACGCGGATCGAGATCTGCGCGTCGGAGCGGGTGTCTTTCAGTCGTGCGAAGACGTTGCCGGCGCGCACGTTCCAGGACGTGATCTCACCTTCGACCCACACCGTGTTCCAGCGGGCGATGAAGTCGCGGATGGTCGTGTTGAGCCGCGTGACCGAGGTGGGGGCATCGGCTGTGGAATCGCGCGGCGCGACCGAATCGGCGGGCGGCGTCTCGCCCTGGCCCGTCGTCGCTTCGAAGACTGTCATCCGCTCCCGTTCCTGACCTTGCGCTCTCCGGCCTCGCACAGCCGCGCGGCGGTAGAATCCAAGGGTGACTTCGACTGCCGTGCATCTCCCCATCCCCCGTCTCCCACGCGTGCGTGCGGCGGCCGGACGGCTTCAGGATAACCCGGTGGCCGGACACAAGCGGGTCCTGCTCGCCGCGCCGCGTGGATACTGCGCCGGCGTCGACCGTGCCGTCGTCGCCGTCGAGAAGGCGCTCGAACGCTACGGCGCCCCGGTCTATGTGCGCAAGCAGATCGTGCACAACATCCACGTCGTGACCGAGCTCGAGGAGAAGGGCGCGGTCTTCGTCGAAGAGGTCGACGAGGTCCCCGAGGGCGCGCACGTCGTCTTCAGCGCGCACGGCGTCTCCCCGGCGGTCGTCAACGCCGCCTCCGATCGCGGACTGCACGCGATCGACGCGACCTGCCCTCTGGTCACCAAGGTGCACCGCGAGGCCGTGCGCTTCGCCCGCGACGACTTCGAGATCCTGCTCATCGGTCACGAGGGCCATGAAGAGGTCGAGGGGACGGCAGGCGAGGCCCCGGAGCACGTCACGGTCGTGAACTCTCCGGAAGAGGCCGACACGGTCGTCGTCAAGGACCCGAACAAGGTCGTCTGGCTCTCGCAGACCACCCTCTCGGTCGACGAGACGATGGAGACGGTGAACCGGCTGCGCACGCGCTTCCCCGAGCTGCACAACCCGCCGTCCGACGACATCTGCTACGCCACGCAGAACCGCCAGGTCGCGATCAAGAAGGTCGCGGCCGGTGCCGACCTCGTGATCGTCGTGGGCTCATCCAACTCCTCGAACAGCGTGCGCCTCGTCGAAGTCGCCCTCGAGTACGGGGCGAAGGCGGCGTACCGCGTCGACTATGCCGAAGAGATCCAGCAGGAGTGGCTCGACGGAGTCGAGACCGTCGGCGTGACCAGTGGCGCCTCCGTACCTGAGGTGCTGGTGCGTGAGGTGCTCGAAGCGATCGGCGATGCCGGCTACCGCGATGTCGAAGAGGTCAAGACCGCGGAGGAGGACCTCATGTTCTCCCTGCCCAAGGAGCTTCGACACGATGCTTCCGGTCAGCGTGACGATCGTGCACTCGGCGGTCGTGCCACTGGAGGAGGCGCGTAGCGTTGAGCGCCGCGGAAGCGGAGCCGACCCTCATCGGGTCGGTGCAGCGCGCGCTGCGACTGGTCGACATCGTCGCCAACTCACCTCGTCCGCTTCCGGCCAAGATGTTGGCGGCGATCACGGGGCTGACGCCGGGCACGACCTACAACCTGGTGCGCACCCTCGTCCATGAGGGGTATCTGAATTCCGAACCGGACGGATTGGTGCTCGGGACCCGGTTCCCCTCGTTCCAGCAGCAGATCGACTCGCGGGGGGTCTTCCTCGCACGGGTCCGAGCGGCTCTTCGGGACGTGACGGAGGATGTGGGAGCGACCGCGTACCTCTCCCGGTTCGCCGATGGAGAGATGCACCTCGTCGACATCGTCGACGCGGTGCGCAACCCGAGGGTGGAGCTGTGGGTCGGTCTGCAGTCGAGCGCGCACGCGACCGCTCTGGGGAAGCAGATCCTGGCGGACCTCCCCGATGATGAGCGACTGGACTACCTTTCCCGGCATCGCCTGGAGGAGCTCACGCCGCGCACCATCAGTGATCGCACGACACTGCTGACCCAACTGGAGCATTCGCCGGGGTGGGCGGTGGATCATGAGGAGTATGTGATCGGCGCGACCTGCGTCGCCGTGCCGGTCGTCGCGCCCGGCGTCACCGCATCGCTGGCGATCTCATTGCCGGCCGACCGCGCGGTGGTGGACCGTGAGCTCGTCGCGACGCTGCAGCGAACGGCCAGACGGCTCTCGCTGCAACTCGGTGCCGACAACCTCGACGCCGGCTCCGACGGCGCGGAGTTCACTATCTGAAGTCTGGCCCCTGGCGCTCGGGCACGCGTTTTCCTATGATCGGAGAAGTAGCGGCATGCATCAGCGCTACTGATCACCACAGGCGTCCCCAGCGCCGGTGATCAAACTGGATGAGAAGCGTCCCCAGCGCTTCACATCCGCGGCCCCGCGAAGTCCCCACTTCTCCGGGGCCGCTATCGTTTTCGCCCTCCCTCGCTGTGAGCCGCCCAGAGCCGGGACGGTTAGCATGGCGGGATGACCGATCAGCGCCCGCAGTACGGCGAACTCGCCACGCCGGAGGAGCAGCGGCGAGCCGCCGGGCTGCCGCCCCTCGACGAGGTCGTCGTCGCCCCGCCGGCGCCGCCGACCGAGGGACCGACCGCGCCCAGCCCGAGTGCGACCGCCCCCGCTGCGCGTCCGCACCCGGTCGACCGCTTCGTGACCATTGCGCTGTTGGCCTACGGTCTGGTGAACATCATCATCACCGGGTTGTCGTACCTCGACCTGCCGACCGTGATGAACGAGACGATGAAGATCCTCGGCATCGAGGGGGAGTTCACGAACTTCGGCCAGGGGCGGATCTGGGGCACGATCGCGGCCATCGTGCTCGCCGTCGGGTGGTCGATCACCGCGGCGCTGTCGATCCGACGGCTGCGGCGTCGCCGGCTCAGCTGGTGGGTGCCGATCGCGGGTGCGCTGGCGACGATGATCGTCGTGACGATCTGCATCTCGGTGCCGATGATGAACGACCCGGCGTTCGTGGCGTATCTGTCGACCGTCGGACGGTAGACGCCGAATCGCACGGCTACTGTCGAAGGATGCCCCAGAACAGTTTCGGCGTCCACCTCTCCTACACTTCGGTCGATCGTGGTGACGGGACCGACCCGCGCGACGCGGCTCACGACGTCCTCGCTCGACTGCGCGTGCTCGCCGGCGTGCGTGATGCGACAGCCGCGTGGGACGACCACGAGGAGGCCGTGCTCGCGATCGCGGTGACCGACGACGGCCACGTCCTGACGCTCAGCGAGCAGGACACGATCGAGTCGACCCTGTCGGCGAGCGAGCTGAAGGCAGCCTTCGAGGAGAAGGGCCTCACGCTCTGGCTGGACGAGGACGTGGACGAGGCGTTCGGCTTCGATTCGGTGGAGGAATTGGTCGACGAGCTCATCGACGATTCCGTCGAGGTGGGCGCCGACGATTCGGAGGATGCCGCGATCGATTCCGCACTGTTCGCGGCTTCGGCGGTGCAGGTCTCCGCGTTCTCGCACCGCGGCCCCGCGATCGCCCGCATGCTCGCGGCCGTCCACGGGACCGCGGTCGACCACCGCGAGCCCGGAGACTGGTCGCTCCAGCGGTTCGAGACCTCGGAGCCGAGCGGTGCCTGGGTGAGTTCGAAGGCCGAGTTGCCCGTGATCGAGCTGAACCGCGCCGACGCCGCCGTGTGGTTCGAAGTGGCCGTGGGCAGCGGAGGCCCGATCCCGTTCTGGACCGAGGCGGAACGCGACACCCGGCCGGTCCTCGACATCGACGCCATCCGCGTTCCGGAGACGGCGGAGATCTACCGTCGGCTCCTCACCGAGGGCGACGGGAGCCGCGATGAGCTCCTCGAGATCGCCGCAGCCGTGGACCTCGACGTGGATGCCGCACACCGGGCACTGATCCCCGAGGCCCTGGGGGGCGTGGTCGGCGCGGAGGATCGCCAGCGCGCCTTCCTCGCTGCCTTCGGCATCTCGTCCGACCTGATCGACACCGCATTCGGAAGCGCGACCACGGGGGCGGATCGACGGTTCCTTCCTGTGGGATGGTGGCCCACGCTCCGGGAGACGGCGATCGCCGGACTCGGGGAACTCACGCCGCTCACCCGCCGAGAGCGGCCGCTCGCACGTATCGGCGACGCACTCCGTCGCCGCCCCGCCGCGGGTCTCCTGCTCTCCGTCGGGGAACTCGGGGCGGGCCTGTGGGTCGCATCTCGATCGCGGGGAGCGGGCAGGACACTCGGAGTGCTTCTCGTGGTGGATGCCGTCGTCGACGCGGCCATCTGGGTCACCCGCATTCGCCGCAGTCGCGGCGAGTGACAGCCCCGCCCTCGGGCGGTGCCGCCGAAAATGAGAGATGCCCCAGCCGACCGGCTGGGGCATCTCTCATCGAAGTCGTGACGGATCAGCTCTTCGACTGGCCGTACGAGCCGAGCTGACGGGTCGACTCGACCACGCGGGCGGCCATCGCCGACTCGGCGATCTTGCCCCAGGCGCGGGGGTCGTACTGCTTCTTGTTGCCGACCTCGCCGTCGACCTTCAGCACGCCGTCGTAGTTCTTGAACATGTAGTCGGCGATCGCACGCGTGTAGGCGTACTGCGTGTCGGTGTCGATGTTCATCTTGATGACACCGTTCGCGACCGCGAGGGCGATCTCCTCATCGGTCGAGCCGGAGCCGCCGTGGAAGACCAGATCGAGCGGCTTGGCGCCCGTGTTGTACTTCGCCGCGACCTCTGCCTGGATCTCGCCGAGGAGTTCCGGGCGCAGCTTGACACCGCCCGGCTTGTACACGCCGTGCACGTTGCCGAAGGTGAGGGCGGCGATGTAGCGACCCTGCTCGCCCAGACCGAGGGCCTGCACGGCCTGGTCGACGTCGGCGAACGTCGTGTAGAGGGCGTCGTTCGAGCCCTCATGCTGCACGCCGTCCTCTTCGCCACCGACGACGCCGATCTCGACCTCGAGGATGGCGTTGATGTTCTTCATGCGGGGGAGCAGGTCCTTCGCGATCTCGATGTTCTCCGCGAGGGGAACGGCCGAACCGTCCCACATGTGGGACTGGAAGATCGGGTTGCGACCGGCCTTGACCTCGTCCTCGGAGGCTGCGATCAGCGGCTCGACGAAGCCGGCGAGGGCGTCCTTCGGGCAGTGGTCCGTGTGCAGCGCAACGGTGACCGGGTAGTTCTTGGCGACCTCGGTGGCGAAGCGGGCGAAGGCGAGTGCGCCGGTGGCGCGTGCCTTCACGGTGTGGCCGGCGAAGTAGTCGGCTCCACCCGTGGTGACCTGGATGATGCCGTCGGAGCCGGCCTCGGTCAGCCCCTGGAGGACGGAGTTGATCGTCTGCGAGCTCGAGACGTTGAATGCGGGGTACGCGAAGCCGCCGGCCTTCGCGCGGTCGAGCATTTCGGCGTACTGATCCGGGGTGGCGACGGGCATGAGAACTCCTGCGATAAGGGAAGCCGGGACAGGTGCCACTCTATCGGGGCGACCGGAGTCGTACCGCAGGCGAGGGTCCCGCCGGCGCCGCACCTTGTGCTCAGGCGTTAAGAATCGCGATTCCTTCGCGTCGTGGAGCGCGAAAACCGGGCTGTTCGCTCGCGTCGATAGCTAGGCTGACCGCATGGTGAGTCTGACTGCGGATCTGAGCCCTCTTCGTCCCGACCGTAACCTCGCGATGGAGTTGGTGCGAGCGACGGAGGCTGCGGCCATCCGCGCGGTCCCCTTCATCGGTCGAGGCGCGAAGGAGGCCGCCGACGGGGCGGCCGTCGACGCGATGCGCGCGTTCCTGGGCACCGTCGACTTCCAGGGCCGCGTCGTGATCGGCGAGGGTGAGAAAGACAACGCACCCATGCTGTTCAACGGCGAGGTCGTCGGCACCGGGCGCGGACCGCTGTGCGACATCGCAGTCGATCCCATCGACGGAACCTCGCTCACCGCAGCAGGCCGGCAGAACGCGCTGTCCGTGATCGCGGTGTCCGACCGGGGCACGATGCTGGATGCATCCACCGTCTTCTACATGGACAAGCTCGTCACGGGACCCGCAGGCGTCGGCGTCGTCGACATCCGGCTCCCCATCGGCGAGAACATCCGCAAGCTCGCCGGCGCGCTCGACAAGCCCGTCGACGAGATCGTCGTGTCGGTGCTGAACCGTCCGCGTCACGAGCAGCTCATCCAGGACATCCGCGATGCGGGCGCCGGCACCCGACTGATGAGCGACGGTGACGTCGCGGGTGGGATCAACGCCGCCCGGCATGATGCGCGCACCGACATGTGCGTCGGCGTCGGAGGCAGCCCCGAGGGCATCGTCACGGCATGCGCCATCAAGGCGCTCGGCGGACACATCCAGGGGCGCCTGTGGCCGCGTGACGACGACGAGCGTCAGCGCGGGATCGACGCCGGGCTCGACATGGACAGGGTCTACGAGGCCGACGACCTGGTGCAGGGCAACAACACGATCTTCGTCGCGACGGGCGTGACCGACGGCCAGCTCGTTGCCGGCGTCCGCCGCGAGCGGGGCTATGTGTACACGGAGAGCGTCGTGCTCCGCGGTGCTTCCGGGACCCTCCGCCGCATCGCCTCGGAGCACCTCGTCTCGAAGTGGCTCTGATTCACGGGCCCTTCTGAGGGCGTGTTCTCCCGGCCGCCGACGACGGCATCGTTATCGAGCCGGTATGGGCTCGGGGTGGCGTGAGCCACGCTTTCCGAAGCGCCGTGTCACAATTGTCACTGGGTTTGTCGCCGTGGACGGAGCCGTCAGGCACCGCAGGCACAGGAGGGCGAACGGATGACAACGCAGCACACGAGCGGCTCGAAGGCCGCCGCGACGAAGATCATCACGACGAACACCGGGCGAATTCTCCGAGTGAGCGCCGACGCCGAGCCGGGCGTCGCAGCCACCCCGCCCGTGACCACCCCGCCGGCGGCGATCGCCGATCCGGCTCGCCGCGCTGACGTGCTGTTCCGCGTCCGCCGCGACGAGGGCCATGAGATCAGTGCCTGGTGGATGATCGGAGCTTTCCTCGCCACCAGTGGCCTCGTGATCCTGCTGCTCAGCGGCGTCCCCGGTATCGCCTGAGGCGCTGCTCGACAGTTCGTCCGCAGGCTACGCCATCCGCCGCACTGCAGGCGTGACGGCGGTGCACGGCGTCGGCGGGCCCTAGATCTCGTCGAGACGAATCCGCACCTCGCCCACGTCCGCGCGCACTGATGCCGCTCCGAGGTGATCCGTGGCTTCTGACGTTTCAGCCACCGGTTCGTCCCCTTGCCGGTCTGCGGCGATCAGCTCGGGAGCGGTGAAGCGTCGTCCTGTGCTTTCCGTCACTGCCGGAACGGACGCGAGAGCCGCGGCGTCGACGCCGGGGAACTGCCGCGCGGTGACGAGCACGCGCGTCTCGAGGGAGCCGGCGAAGCGGTTGTAGCTGTCGACCGTGCGCTCCAGGGCGCGGCGCAGGTCGTCGGCGTGTCCGGCGAGAGTTCCCAACCGGTCGTAGAGCTGCGTGCCGAGGGTGAGCAGCGTGCGCGCCTCGGTCGACACCTCCTGCTGGGTCCACGTGAAAGCCACGGTCTTCAGGACAGCCCAGAGATTCACGGGAGACGCGAGAGCCACGCGTCGGCTGAACGCGTAGTCGAGCAGGGTGGGGTCTTCGTCGATGGCCGCCGCGAGCAGCGACTCGCTCGGCAGGAAGCAGATCACGAACTCGGGACTCGCGTCGAGTCCGGCCCAGTACGCCTTCTTGGCCAGGGCATCGATGTGCGCGCGGACGGCCTTGACGTGCTTCTGCATGAGGGATCGCCGCTGGGGTTCCTGGGCGTCGCCCGCCGACAGCGCCGAAGCCTCGAGATACGCGTCGAGCGGCACCTTGGCGTCGACCGCGATGGAGCTGCCACCGGCGAGACGGATGACCATGTCGGGCCGACCCTGGCCCCGGTCGGAGGAGATCGTCGCCTGCAGATCGAAGTCGATGTGACGTGTGAGGCCTGCCGCTTCCACCACGCGGCGTAGCTGCGTCTCGCCCCACACTCCGCGAGTGGCTGTCGAGCGCAGCGCTCCGGCGAGGGACTCCGTCGTCGCCCGCAGCGCCTCGTCGGATTCCTGCGCGCGTCGCAGCTGCTCCTCCAGCGTGCCGAACTGGGCGTGGCGCTCGCGTTCGATCGCGGTGACCTTGGTCTGCATCTGCTGCAGGCTCTCCCGCACCGGAGCCAGCGCCGTCAGCACCGCGTTCTGCTGCTGCACGCGCTGCGCCTCGGCGCGCTGCTCGTTCCGTGAGTGCTCGACGGCATCGCGGTAGAGGTCGTACTGGCGGTCGCGGTCGTCGCGCGCGGCGGCCAGCTCGGCCTGAGCGCGCGCGAGATCAGCGGCCCCACGTCCTGCGTGCAGGAACCAGCCCACAGCGACACCCGCCGCGAGAGCGACGAGGAGGAGAACCACAGCCAGAGCATCCATGTGTTCATGATGCGGCCGGCATCGGACATTACGAGGTCGCCGCGCACGGGGGCGGTGTGTCGGCTCAGGCGACGGCGCGCTCCAGAGCAGGCGCGACGGGTGCGGTGACGCGCAGGCTCAGCGCGTCGGCGAGCGCGAACACGTCGGCGGCACCCGCCCTGGCGGCCGCATCGATCACGATCTGCGCGCAGGCACGAGCATCGGCGAGGGCATCGTGGTGCGCGAACTCCTCGAACCCGGCGGCGGCTGCGGCGACGGGCAGGCGATAGGAGTCGAGCACATACGTCTTCCGTGCGACCTGCAGGCTGCAGAGCGAGCGGTACGGCGGGCAGAGCTGCCCCGTCGCCTCCGAGGCGCGGCGCAGCACGTTGAGGTCGAAGCCGGCGTTGTGGGCGACGAGAACGTCGGCTCCGGCAAAGGCGCAGAGTCTGTCGAACTGGTCGACCCAGGTGGCGGCCGACAGCACATCCTCCGGTTGGATGCCATGGATCCGCACGTTCCACTCCTGGAACTCGTCGTGACCGGGCGGCGGCTGGATGAGCCATCCGGTGGTGGCGACGACCTCGCCGCCGCGCACACGGACCAGTCCGACGGAACAGGCGGAGGCGGGGCTGGAGTTCGCGGTCTCGAAGTCGATCGCAGTGAAGTCCAGTGGCACGTATCCACTCTCACCCCGAGGTCGGCGACCAGGCGGGAGACTCGCCGTAGGCTGGCCGCATGGCTGAGGACATGGCGACGTCGTTCGGAGCACAGGCCGGGGATTACGAGGTCGGCAGACCCGAGTATCCCTTCGAGGCGGTGGCGTGGATGCTCGAGCGGATGCCGCACGGAACCCGCCGTATCGCCGATGTCGGTGCCGGCACGGGCAAGCTCACGCGGGTCCTGACGGAAGCGCCGGATGCCGAGGTCGTCGCGATCGACCCGGATTCCGAGATGCTCGCGACGCTGCGTGGTGCTGTCCCGGGCGTGCCGACCTTCGTGGGCTCGGCAGAGCGGCTACCCCTTCCTGATGCCAGCGTCGATGCGGTCGTCCTGGGGCAGGCCTGGCACTGGGTCGATCCCGTCGCCGGATCCGCCGAGATCGGTCGGGTCGTGCGCCGCGGGGGAGTGCTCGGTCTCATCTGGAACATCCGCGACGATCGGGTCGACTGGGTGCGCCGGTTGACCGAGATCATGCACGGCAGCCACGCCGAGAACATGCTTGCCGAGGGAGATCCTGTCGTCGCTGCCCCGTTCGGCCCGCTCGAGCAGGAGCGCTGGGAGTGGGTCCGCCCCATCACGCGCGATCTGCTGCACCGCATGGCGGCGTCGCGCAGCTACATCATCACCGCCTCCGACGATGAGAAGGCTCGGATCCGGGGCGACCTCGACGCGCTGTTCGACGAGCTCGATCTGCACGGAGAGACGACCATCGACCTTCCGTACGTGACACGGGCCTACCGCGCCATCCGCGACTGAGGAGCGGCCTTCCGCAGGGCGATGGGGGTGGGGCCAGGTAGACTCGTGCCCCGTGGCTCTCACTATCGGCATCGTCGGCCTGCCCAACGTCGGCAAGTCCACCCTCTTCAACGCACTCACCAAGAACGACGTGCTCGCGGCGAACTATCCGTTCGCGACGATCGAGCCCAACGTCGGCGTGGTGAACCTGCCCGACCCGCGCCTCGACAAGCTCGCGGAGATCTTCGGCAGCGAGCGGATCCTCCCCGCAGCGGTGTCCTTCGTCGACATCGCCGGCATCGTGCGCGGTGCGAGTGAGGGTGAGGGGCTCGGCAACAAGTTCCTCGCGAACATCCGTGAGGCCGACGCCATCGCTCAGGTCGTGCGCGGCTTCTCGGACGACGACGTCGTGCACGTCGACGGCACGGTGAACCCCGCCTCCGACATGGAGACGATCAACGCCGAGCTCATGCTCGCCGACCTCGAGACGGTCGACAAGGCGATCGCCCGGTACGAGAAGGAAGTCCGCGGCAAGAAGATCGAGCCCGTCGTGCTCGAGACCGCGAACGCCGCGAAGGATGCTCTGGAGCGCGGCGTTCTGCTGTCGGTCGCTGGCATCGATCTGACGCCGATCCGCGAGCTGGGCCTCCTGACCGCGAAGCCTGTCATCTTCGTCTTCAACGTCGATGAGGGCGTTCTGACCGACCCCGCGCGCAAGGAAGAGCTCGCCGCTCTCGTTGCTCCGGCGAAGGCCATCTTCCTCGACGCGAAGATCGAGTCCGAGCTCATCGACCTCGACCCGGAAGATGCCGCCGAACTGCTCGCGTCGACCGGCCAGGACGAGTCGGGGCTCGACCAGCTCGCCCGCATCGGCTTCGACACCCTCGGACTGCAGACCTACCTGACGGCCGGTCCGAAGGAAGCTCGTGCCTGGACGATCCCCAAGGGGTCGAAGGCCCCGCAGGCGGCCGGCGTCATCCACACCGACTTCGAGAAGGGCTTCATCAAGGCCGAGATCGTGTCGTTCGCGGATCTGGTCGAGACGGGCTCCGTCGTCGAGGCCCGGGCCAAGGGCAAGGCTCGCCTTGAGGGCAAGGACTACGTCATGCAGGACGGCGACGTCGTGGAGTTCCGCTTCAACAACTGAAACGCGGCATCTGGCGGCTCGAAGTAAGACCGCGAGACGAGTCGTCCAAGCGGCGCGAAGCTTCCGTCGTCGAGTCAGGCGTGCGCCGAAGGGGCATGGGTATCCACCGAGTCCCGAGTGATAGGGATCGCCCCGACCCCCAGTCCGATGAGCGATCCAACCGCTCCGCAGGCAAGAGCCCATCCGGCGCACCACGCAAGTACAGAGCTTCGGGGATCGACGAAGCGGGGATTCTCCGAGTACGTCGCCATTGCTCCGGGGAACCATGCAAGGAGCACGACCAGGACGCCCACAACTGCGCCGCACGCAAACCCAACCATGGCAAACGTCAGCATCCGGCGACCGGCGGGGCGGAACTCACGCATCGAGGGAGCCATGAGCTAAAGATACGGCCTGCGACCACAGGGTGAGAGGGACAGCCCACGCATGACAACGATGTGGTGGACTTCCGCATCGGAAACATGTCTGGCGGTTCGAAGTAGGCTTCGTCCATGATCCGGGGCAACAGGGCGTCGCTCAGCATTCACAGCGACACGAAGACGGTAGCCGAAATCTCCGCGATTCTCGGACTGGAGCCTACTCACTGGGGTGACAAAGGCGATCTCACACCTGCGGGGCGGGCCGGTCGGAACTATGCGCCGGAGCATCTGACGCATCAGCGGACCTTTTGGTCGCTCACTGAGAATGTTGATGAACCGAGTGTCGACGATCAGACCGGTTTCTCCGCACTTCGCGCGTTGGTGGCGAGACTGGAACCGAACGCACAGGCACTCATGGAGCTACGCCAAGGCGGGGAGACCAGGCTCTGGTGGTCCGGAGACTCCGACAGCACGCAGGGTGGATTCGTGCTGGAGGCGGACCTTCTCCGCTACCTTTCCAAGCTGGGGTGTGATGTCTTCGGGACCGCGTTTCTCACCGAGGACGAGGACGAGGACGAGGGTGCGACGGCGACGTCAAGGAGCTCTGCTTCAACAACTGAGCGGGGATCGTAGGTCAGGGGACCTCTCAGACCCTGTCTATTCCGCGGAGTCGGCGCCAGGCCGTGGGGCCTCGGCCTCCATCAGACCCTTCCGATACTTCGTGGCCGCACGCCGGATCGTTGCCACCTTCGGGTTATCCGCCCGCGATGCGGGAAGACGGTCGAGGATCGTCACGTCGGCTCGTGCAGCGAGCGTCAGAAGTCCCCACATTCCGATCGAGTCGAGCTCGAAGTCAACCCCCTCCGGGGTTGCTGCCGCGAACGCCGCATACGCGGCCCCTTCGAGCTCGGGGTCGCTCGGCCTCTTCGCCGCGCCCTTGACGGCGTTCGGCTGATTCGAGTAGTCATCGAGCTTCGTCAGAAGTTGATCGGCGCGTTCTGTGCCGAGTGCCGATCCGAGCTCGGCTTGGATCGGGTACGTCTCCGTCATTCTCGTCTCCAGCGCTCTGTTGATCGAAGCTGCGGTGGGAGCCGGGGAAAGGTCCCGCACGGGCAGAATACCCAGTCCGAGGCCCTTCGCGTGCGGCCGGGAGCTCGTCAGAACATCCCGGGAATCTGCTGGAGCACCCAAGAGAAGCCGATCATGAGTGCGGTCGCGACCGGGAACACGAACACGGTCACCAGGCCTGCCCGAGGGCTCTCCGGCTGCTCGCCCGGGCCGACGATCGGGTCATCCTGCACCCGACCGCCAAGAAAGGCGCGCAGCTGCAGGAGGAAACCGGCGGCGAGAAGGGCCACGCCGATGGCCGAGGCGACCCCGATGCTCACCTCTCCGACCTGCTGAGGCAGGAGGAGAAGTGCGCCGACCATCACGACGAGCAGCACGATCCAGCCGACCCAGCTGCGTACCGGATGCTGGGCGATCATCCGCAGGGGCACGTGCGACGCGAAGAGGAGCAGCGCGAGCGATGCCGCGGCGATCGCGAGCAGGACGAGGTGCCCGACGGTCACGGCAAGTGCGGACTCGCCCGCGAATGCCGCCTGCGCGCTGAAGGTGGTGAGCAGCATGCCGAAGAGGCCGAGAACCAGGGCGATGCCCCATCCGGGATCGATTCGGTGAGGTGACTGCCGGGGCTGCTCCGGGGCGTCCTCGGCGGCGTACGCACGGGGTTCGCCGAATGCGGTGAGGGCGCTCTCCCCGGACTCGGACACATGGCTCTCCACGACCACGAGGGAATCGCCGATCCGCGGTCCCGGAACGCCGAGGAGGCGCTGTTCGAGCACGAACTGCTCGATCCAGTCCCTGTCGACGCTCGGCGCCAGTCGCGTGTAGGTGTCGACGGAGCCGAAGCCCGTCCTGTCGCTCAGGTTCATCGGTGTTGCCTTTCGGTTCCCGGTGGTCATCTCAGTTCTCGGCCCTTCTCGAGCGCTCCATCGGTGAGATCGCGGGTGGTCTTCGTGAAGTCGGCCCAGAGCTCGGCCAGGGACCGGGCATGCGTGCGGCCCTGTTCTGTCAGGGAGAAGTACTTCCGGCCGGGGCCGCCTTCACCCGGACGCCACTCGACCTCGACGAACCCGGACTCCTCCAGACGGCCGAGGAGGGGGTAGAGCGTGCCGCCCTTGACGGTGCCCAGCCCGGCTGCGGTCAGGTTCTGGGTGATCGCGTACCCGTAGTTCGGGCCATCGAGGAGGGTCCGCAGCACGCACACGCCCAGCACGCTTCTCATCCACTCGCTCGGCCACTCTTCCGGACTCATGACTAGAGCGTACGTCGGACTAGTCAGATTTGCAACTAGTGGTCGGCGCGGGTGCCTCCCCGCGAGTGACAGGATTGACGGATGACCGCAACACTCGTGGCCCAAGGGCTGGCCGGCGGGTACGGCCACCGCACCCTGTTCGACTCGCTCGACCTCACTGTCACCGCCGGCGACGTCGTCGGCCTCGTCGGAGCCAACGGAGCAGGGAAGTCGACCCTCCTGAAGCTGCTGGCCGGCGTCGACGAGCCGCAGGCCGGCACCATCAGGCTCGCTCCGGCGGATGCGTTCGTCGGCTGGCTTCCGCAGGAGCACGAGCGCGTCGTCGGAGAGAGCGTCGTCGACTACATCGCCCGCCGTACCGGGTGTGCCGCCGCGACCAGAGACATGGATGCCGCAGCCGCGGCTCTCGGTGATCCCTCGCTCGCGGCTCCGGGCACAGACCCCGCCGACACCTACTCCACGGCGTTGGATCGGTGGCTGGCCAGCGGTGCCGCGGACCTCGACGAACGCGTTCCCGCCGTGCTCGCCGACCTCGGACTCGATCTGGGCGACGAACCTGCCGACACCATGATGACCTCGCTGTCGGGAGGACAGGCGGCACGCGTCGGCCTCGCTGCGCTACTGCTCTCTCGCTTCGACATCGCGCTGCTGGATGAACCGACCAACGACCTCGACCTCGACGGCATCGAGCGGCTGGAAGCCTTCGTCCGCGGTCTTCGGGGCGGTGTCGTGGTGGTCAGCCACGACCGTGAGTTCCTCGCCCGTTGCGTGACCAGGGTCTTGGAACTCGACCTCGCGCAGAACAGCAACCGGGTGTTCGGCGGTGGGTACGACTCGTACCTGGAGGAGCGGGCGACTGTTCGTCGGCACCAGCGCGAGAAGTACGACGAGTTCGCCGACAAGAAGGCCGACCTCGTGTCCCGCGCCCGCACGCAGCGCGAGTGGTCGAGCCAGGGTGTGCGTAACGCGATGAAGAAAGCACCGGACAACGACAAGATCAAGCGCAAGGCGTCGGCCGAGTCCAGCGAGAAGCAGGCGCAGAAGGTGCGTCAGATGGAGAGCAGAATCGCCCGCCTCGAAGAGGTCGAGGAGCCGCGCAAGGAGTGGCAGCTCGAATTCACGATCGGTTCCGCCCCGCGCTCCAGCTCCGTCGTCTCGACACTGAGCTCGGCCGTGTTCCGGCAGGGATCCTTCCAGCTCGGACCGGTGTCGCTGCAGGTGAATGCGGGGGAGCGCATCGGCATCACCGGTCCCAACGGCGCCGGAAAGTCGACGCTGCTCCGCGGGCTGCTGGGGCGTCAGCTTCCCGATGAGGGAACGGCGAGCCTCGGCGCGAGCGTGCAGATCGGCGAGATCGACCAGGCCCGTGCGCAGCTCGTCGGAACGCAACCGCTCGCGGTCGCGTTCGAAGAGCTCGTGCCGGAGATGGCATCCGCGGAGATCCGCACACTCCTCGCCAAATTCGGCCTCAAGGCCGATCACGTGACGCGCGCGGTCGATGAACTCTCGCCGGGGGAGCGCACGCGGGCAGGGCTCGCCCTGCTGCAGGCCCGCGGCATCAACCTGCTCGTGCTCGACGAGCCGACCAACCACCTCGACCTGCCCGCGATCGAACAGCTCGAACAGGCGCTCGAATCCTACGAAGGAACCCTGCTGCTCGTCACGCACGACCGGCGGATGCTCGCCACGGTGCAGACCGACCGGCATTGGCGGGTGGAAGCCGGGCAGGTCGTCGAGGCATGACGAGCATCATCATCGACGCGGTCCCGCACGGTCGCCTGACCACGAGCGACATGGCGCAACTGCAGGCACTTTTCGACGACGAGTATCTCGGCGAGTTCGGTGAGTGGGATCCCGATCAGCCGTACGGCTACGCACCCCACGACGTTCACCTCATCGCCCGTCTCGGCGATCAGATCGTGGGTCACGTCGGTTGGGCGCGGCGGACCGTCGGCGTCGGTGCGGTGGAGCTCGTGATCGCGGGAGTCGGTGGGGTGCTGATCTCCCCACGCGCACGCGGGCAGCGCGTCGGTGCTCGGCTCCTGATACACGCGGCCGCGTCGATGACGGATGCCGGCGGGATCGAGTTCGGCTATCTCGGGTGCCGCGAAGAGGTCGTCTCCTTCTACGAATCGTGTGGATGGCGCCGCATCTCGGCGGTCGAGCACTCGATCGATCGCGCGGGTCAGCCCTCCACGCAGCCCTCGGGGCCGCCCATCCTGACGCTCGCACTCGGTCCGACACCGCGCATGTGGCCCGCGGCCACGATCGATCTTCGCGGGCGGGCCTGGTAGTCGACCGGCGGGATCCTCGTCTCGCGGACCGCCGGGTCGGGATACGCTGGAGGACGGCGGCTCCGGTCGCGGTCCGGTCGCAGGCGTCCGCCGTGGAGGTTCCGCCTGAATTCCTGACACCGACGGCACGAGGAGATTCACGCCGATGACCGACACCCAGATCTTCGAGCCCGACGGCCGCGCGATCCCCTTCGTCGACGAGGGCGACGGTCCCGTCAAGCTCGTCCTGATCCAGGAGCGCGACCTCCCGGCCGACATCCTCGGTGTCGTCGCGCACTACCTCGCCGAAGAGGCGGGCTTCCACGTGCTGCGGATCGGTCACCGCGCCGAGGTCAAGGGCGAAGAGGTTTCGCTGGACGAGCGCGTCGAGGATGCGCTCGCCGTGATCGACCACGTCGGCCTCGGCGACACCTGGATCGGCGGACACGGGTTCGGCGGCACCGTCGCGCGGGCTTTCGCCGTCGCGCACGCCGACCGCGTGAACGGCCTGGCGCTGCTCGGCGTCGAAGAGCTCGACATCCCCCTCGCGCCGGTGATGCCCGTTCTGATCATCCAGGGGACGAAAGACAACGTCACCCCGTTCGCCAACGGTGAGCAGCTGCAGTCGACGGCGCCCGAGCGTGCGAGCGTGAAGAGCATCGACGGGGGAGACCACCACTTCCCGATGACGCACCCGATCGAGACCGCGGTCGTCATCGAGGAGTACCTCGACTGGGACTGAGCCCCTAGCGGCCTTGCCGCTTCTTGTACGGCTTCGGCTGACCCTTCACCGCGGGGGTTCGGCCCTTGCCCTTCGAGGCCTTCGCCTTGCCGCCGGCGGGTGCGGGGGCGTTCTTCACCGGCGCGGGCGCCGCGGCGACCTCCGCCTTCGCCTCGACCAGCAAGAGCTCACCGACGTGCGTCAGCCGGGTCTGCCCCTCGCGGTGGACGATCGGATGGCCGACCTCGGCCTCGAGCTTGTCGATCGACGTGTACAGCGAGGCCAGTGGGATGCCGAGCTTCTCGGCCGCCCGCGGAAAGTGGAGCTCTTCCGCGAGGACGACGAAACGGCGGAGCAGAGAGATCTTCACGGTGGCCCTTCGACTGTTCGCACGGGATTGCGAGCCACTCCAGGTTACGCGGTGGAAGCCGCCGGTCAGATGTCGCTGAAGTCGTTCGCGGGAGATTGGATCTGTGTGACGGCGTCCGTCTCCAACAGGAAGAGCACGTAGAGGATACCGACGGATCCGGGGTGCGTCAGCGATTGCGTGTCCGGCACCTCCTGTCGGCCCAGGCCCAGTTCGGTGGCGGTCGCCGGGTCTTCTTCATCGATCAGTGCCCAGGCGCCTGCGTCGAGGAGGTCTGCCCTGCTCGACCCCACCTGGAGCCCTTCCTCCGTCATCACGGGGATCCCGTCGACCTCGGCCGCGGTGACCGCGATCGACGCAGGGCTTGCGCCGGAGGTGTCGGTGAGCACCCGCAGACCGTCCCAGACATAGGCCTGCATCTCGACGTCGTAGCCCTCCATCCCCTCGACCGGTTCGGGCTCCGGCAGTTCACCCGTCGCATCCTCGAGCAGGGCGAGAAGCGCATCCGAATCCGCATACTCCGCAGTCGCGGTGCCTCCGTCGTCCGTGAAGGAGAGGCCGTCGAGCGTGACGACGAGCTGGGGTTCGACCTCGGGCTCCGCAGACGCGGAGGTGGACGGCGTGGCCGCAGGTGAAGCGGACGGGGCCGCCGTCGGGGAGCTGCATCCGAGGAGCAGCAGCGCAGAGGCTGTGAGGACCAGGACAGGTGCGAGAACACGTGGCATGGTTCGGAGCGTAGCGCCCACCTGCGCCCTCATCGCGCAAGGGCGTGTCGTCGAGATGGAATCGTGAGGACCGACGCTGCCGTGACACGACGGATGCCGCGACCGAATCGGCCGCGGCATCCGGAATCCTTCGGTCAGGCGACCTGGGGGAGCACCGCGAACGACACGGAGCCCTCGTCGTCCACGCCCGCATCGAGGATCTTGTCGTCGAGTGCGGCGACGGCGGACTCATCGAGGAAGAGCCGGGTGCCGGAGACCTCGACGACCTGGTCCTGGGGCTCCGGATCTGCGGCGACGAGCACCGCGAGACGCGCGCCGCCCTCCGCGTTCTGAGGTTCGGACGAGTGGATGCGCAGTCCGGCATCCGGGGCGTCGGTCTGGCGACTGACGAGCGTCGTCACGATGGCGGAGGCGTTGTCGGTGAGGGTGAGCACGAGACTCTCCTTCCGTTCGGGGCATGTCACGGTCGCAACATGTCCGGGCTACGATGCCGAACTCGGACGATCACCTCAACCCCCTTGTGCCGATTCGGAGGAGGCTCTTATCCTCCTCGCAGGTTCTTCCGCAGGAACACCTGTTCCGTGCCGTCGCCGTCCGGCACGCGCTCGTGCTCGACGTAGCCGCACCTCTCGTAGAGGCGGATGTTCGCCTCGCTCAGGCTGCCGGTGAAGAGTTCGGCGACCTGTGCGTTGGATGCGCTCTCTGCGTGATCGAGCAGCGTCCGCCCGACTCCCTCGCCCTGCATGTCGGGGGCGATCGCGATCCTCCCGATGAGGAGCATCCCGTCCTTCTCCACGAAGCGGATCGCGCCCACGAGGCGTCCGTCGATGCGCGCCGCCAAGCCGGACTCCGCGCGCAGCTCCGCCTCGAGCTCGGTGAGGGTCTGCGTCAGGGGAGGCATGTCCACGCTCCCGTAGATCGCGGCTTCCGAGACGAAGGCCGCACGCTGCACGGTGAGCACTTCACCGGCGTCCGCTTCGCTGAGGGGGGAGATGACGATCTCGCGGTCGTTCGGGTCGTTCTGTTCTGTCACGATGCGGGGTTCTCTTTCTGTCGCGCATTCAGGTCCGGTCGCCACACTCGGGCTCCGCGCTTCCGGTGTCAACCCCCTCGGGTCCGGGCCCAGGTCGCCGTTATCCTCACCGGCAGGAGGTCACAGACATGGCTGATAGCAAGACGAAGAAGACCGGCACCTCGACGAAGGGTGCCGTGAAGACCACGCGCCAGCAGAATGCGGAGAAGGGCTTCACCGCCTCGCCCACGCTCGCGAGCAACCTGCAACTCGTGCTCGTCGACCTGCTCGAACTGGCGATTCAGGGGAAGCAGGCGCACTGGAACGTCGTGGGCCGCAACTTCCGAGACACCCACCGCCAGCTCGACGAGATCATCGACGATGCGCGCGCGTTCAGCGACACGATCGCCGAGCGGATGCGCGCCCTGCACGCCGTTCCCGACGGGCGCAGCGCGACCATCGCCAAGACCACGACTCTGCCCGCGTTCCCCGCGGGGGAGGTCTCGACCACCGAGACCATCGACTTGGTGACCGAGCGCCTGGAAGCGGCGGTCGGGACGATGCGCGACGTGCACGACGCCGTCGACGAGGAAGACCCGACGTCGGCCGATCTCCTGCACGCGGTCATCGAACGACTCGAGCAGTTCGCCTGGATGGTCAGCGCCGAGAACCGCAGCCCCGCCGGTCGCTGAGATCGCCCCTGCCCCTCGGACCGGGATCAGTTCGTCTCGGCTCCGGGGGCGCGGGGTCGGCCGCGCATGATTCGCGGCAACGCTGCCCACAGTGCGACGACCAGCACGAGCGCCGAGATCAACGCCACAAGCCCGGCCGTGCGATTCACGGTGAAATCGACGATCAGCGTCGTCACCCCGATCGTCAGAGCACCGATCACCATCAGATCGATCCTCACGATCCGCGAGGCGATCCGCACGAGCTCGGGCTTACGGCGGTGGCCGAACAGAGCACGGTGCATCCCCACCGGAGCCAGCGCCAGGATCGTCGCGATGGCGGACAGGGCGACGAGCACGACGTAGAGGTCGCGCTGGAATTCGTCCATCTCGGTGAATCTCGGCTGGAAGGCGACGGCGAGGAGGAATCCCGTGAGGATCTGGGTCCCCGTCTGCATCACGCGGAGTTCCTGCAGAAGTTCTTCCCAGTTGCGATCCGCGCGCTCGTTCGCAGTCTCGTCACGTCCGTCCCTGCGGTCATCGAGTTCGTGTTCGCCGCGCGGAGGGTCCGATGTCATGATCACAGTGTCGTGCCGACGCTCGCACGATGTCCAGGCTCTTGCACCGACGGATCGAAAGAAGGCACCATGACGCTCCCGCCGATCAGCGACTGGTGGTCCGAACTCTCAGGGGACGCACGCCGCTCTGTGCTCGACGGCGACTCTCCGCACCTCGACGCGGACGTTCGGGAGGAGATCCGCGTCATCACCGGAGCGGTCGTGGGAATGGTGGAGAGCCTGACCGATGACGACCTCGACTACGCCCGCGCACACGCGGAGGAGTCGGCCGACTGATGCGGGCGGCAGCCGTGGTGATTCACCCCAGGGCGTCGGGATCCGGAGTGGGCTGCTCCTCGCGAAGCCGCGGCTCGGTGCGTCGCTCCGGTCGTGCCCCGGCCTTGTCGGCGTAGAACGCGCGGATCCGATCCATGTCCGCGGCCACGTCTCCGGTCAGGTCGATGGTGGGGCCGAGACCCGTCGTCATCGTGGTGCGATCGACGAAGCCGAGCGTGACCGGCATCCCCGTCTCCCGCGCGATGCGGTAGAAGCCCGATTTCCAGTACTCGTTGCCGCCACGAGTGCCGTCGGGGGTGACGACGAGGCCGAAGACCGTCCCCGCGTGCACCTGCCCGACGACATCGTTCACCACGCGCGCGGGGTCCGCACGATCCACGGGGATCCCTCCGAGTCCGCGCATGAGAGGACCTCGCCAGCCGCGGAAGAGGCTCTTCTTCCCGAGCCAGTGCACATCGATGCTGAGGCGCCAGGCGATCGCGAGCATCAGGACGAAGTCCCAGTTGCTGGTGTGGGGGGCGCCGACGAGCACGGTCGGGCGCGTGGGTGCTGCCTCGCTCGTGAGCGTCCATCGGCTGAACGCCCAGAACATGCGGGCGAGGAGTCGTTTGACCATGGATCAACCGTAGGGGAGAACGGCTGTCGAGCCACTCTCCGCACCCCGCGCGCGGGTTCGGAGCCACCGCCTCGGAGCAGGCGTACGATCGAGGGATGAAGAAGACGCCGGAGGACACCGTGCAGCAGGAAGCGCCCATCGGGCTGCAGCCGCTCCCGGGAGCCCTGGACCTGCTCGAGGGCGATGCCGCCGGCTATTGCAGCAACGGCGTCTGCCACTTCCCCGCCCCGAAGGCCGAGTAAGAAGCAGACGCCGTCGCGTGCGAGCGCTGGGGTCAGTGACCGCCGTGGAAGCCCTCGCCGGCGTCGTCGGCCGGCTTGCGCACGAACGGGCTGAGCGCCACCGCGGCGAGCGAGATGATCGCGGCGATCAGGAACGCCATGCGCGCACCCGGTGCTCCGGCCGCCGCTCGTGACAGGCCTTCGCCCTCGCCCGCATGCAGGATCGCCGAGTAGGTGACCGTGAGCAGAGCGACACCGGCCGCGCCACCGACCTGCTGCAGCGTGTTCAGCACAGCGGAACCGTGCGAGTACAACGACCTCTGCAGCGAACCGAGCGAGGCGGAGAACAGGGGCGTGAACGACATCGCGAGCCCGACGGACATGGCCGCCTGCACGATGATGAGCACCCACCACACGGTGTGCTCGCCGACCGTCGAGTAGAAGAACAGCGCCGCCGACACGAGCATCGTGCCCGGGATCAGCAGCGGCCGCGTGCCGCGTGCGTCGTACACGCGACCCATGATCGGACCCAGCAGGCCCATCAGCACCGAGCCGGGGAGCAGGATCAGGCCGGACTCGAGCGCGTTCAGACCCGCGACGTTCTGCAGGTACTGCGGCAGCAGGGTCAGTGTTCCGAACATCGACAGCGCCAGGATCGTCATGATGATCACCGAGAACGTGAAGTTGCTCGAGCGGAAGACGCGCAGGTCGAGCAGTGCGTCGTCGACACGCTGCAGGATGAGCTGACGCCACACGAACAGCGCCAGCGACACGGCGCCGACGACCAGGGCGATGATGCCCGTGGTCTCGCCCGATCCGCCTTCGCCGCCGAACTGGCTGAGGCCGAACACGATCCCGCCGAAGCCGAGCGCCGCCAGCGGGATGGAGAGCACGTCGAGCGGGACGAGGCGGGTCTCCCCGAGGTTCGTCATCCACTTCACGCCCATGAAGAGCGCGATGAGCGCGATCGGAAGGATGATCGCGAAGAGCGCGCGCCAGTTCAGCGTCTCGAGGACGGCGCCGGCGACGGTGGGTCCGATCGCCGGGGCGAGCGAGATGACCAGGCCGACGCGGCCCATCATGCGGCCGCGGGACTGCGGCGGAACGACGTTCATGATCGTCGTCATCAGCAGCGGCATCATGATGCCGGTACCGGCGGCCTGGATGACGCGCCCGACGAGCAGGATCGAGAAGCCGGGAGCGACCAGCGCAACGAGCGTGCCGAGCGAGAACGCGATCATCGCGGCGATGAAGACCTGGCGGGTGGTGAACCGCTGCAGGATGAACCCGGTGGTCGGGATCACGATGGCCATCGTCAGCATGAAGGCGCTGGTGAGCCACTGGCCGAGCTCGGGCGGGATGCCGAGATCGGCGTTCAGATGCGGGATCGCGATCCCCATCGTGGTCTCGTTGAGGATGGCGACGAACGCGGCGACGAGCAGCAGCCAGATGACGCGCATGTCCTTGCGCGAGATCTCACCCGCTGCCGGTGCGGGGGTCGTCGAGATGGAGCCGGTATCGACGGCAGACATGGGCGGCCTCCTGGGCGAAGAAGAAATGGAGATATCGCGAGAGTTCGCAAGAGTCCTTCAGCGTAACGGCGGTCGCCGACATTTCATTCCGAACTCACAGAAATCCGCTGTCGGCAGATCCGGGCGGCCTCGATGTCGTGGGGGCTGAGTACGCTGGCGCCATGAGCATGGGCGGTGGACGAGGTGGAGGAGCGAGCTTCCGCGGGGTCGATGAGGATACGCAGCGGAAGCTGAATGCCGAGGCGCCGCGGATCAGCGGCCTCGGTTCACGGGTTGTCTCCCTGTTCCGTGCCTACCGCGCGCGCATCTTCCTCACGGGAGTGCTCGTGGTCGTCGGCGCGGCGATCGCGGTCATCCCACCCCTGATCGTGCAGCGCATCTTCGATGACGCGCTGTTCCCGGTCGCCGGCGGCGGGCCGCATCTCGAGCTGCTGGCCTGGCTCGTCGCCGCGATGGTGGTGCTCTTCCTGCTCTCCGCCGTCCTCGGCGTCGCGCAGACGTGGCTCACCTCCACTGTCGGCAACAGCGTCACCGGCGACTTGCGGGTGAAACTCTTCGAGCACCTCCAGGCCATGGAACTCGGGTTCTTCACGCGGACGAAGACCGGGGTGATCCAGTCGCGACTGCAAAACGACGTGGGCGGCGTCTCCGGAGTGCTGACCAACACCGTCACGAGCATCCTGGGTAACGTCGTGACCGTCATCGCCTCGCTCGTCGCGATGATCCTGATCGACTGGCGCCTCACCCTCATCGCCGTGATCATGATGCCGTTCCTCATCTTCGTCCAGCGCAAGGTGGGCCAGGTTCGGGCGCGGATCGCGGGGGAGACGCAGGAGTCCCTGTCGGAGTTGACCTCGATCACGCAGGAGACGCTGAGCGTCTCGGGCATGCTGCTCTCGAAGTCGTTCAACCGTCAGCGCACGGAGTCGGAGCGCTATCAGGCCGAGAACCGCAACCAGGTCGTTCTTCAGGTGCGCAGGGCCATGAGCGGTCAGGGCTTCTTCGCGGTCGTGCAGGTGCTCATGGCCAGCGTGCCTGCGGTCATCTACCTCGTCTCGGGCTACCTCATCGCCGGAGGCACCGGGGCGATCACGGCGGGAACCGTCGTCGCGTTCACCACGGTGCAGGCGCGGCTCCTCATGCCGCTGATGGGCCTGATGCGGGTCTCGCTCGATCTGCAGACGTCTTCGGCGCTGTTCGCCCGCATCTTCGAGTACCTCGACCTGGTGCCCGAGATCCAGGACGCTCCGGATGCGATCACCGTCGACGAGGCACCGGGTCCCAAGGGGCGGCTCGAGTTCGCCGATGTGCTCTTCCGCTACCCGGACGCCTCGGCCGATGCCCGGCCGACGCTGGACGGCGTCTCGTTCGTCGCCGAACCCGGGCAGCACGTGGCGTTCGTCGGTCCATCGGGTGCGGGCAAGACGACGATCCTGTACCTCGCGCCGCGGCTGTACGAAGCCAAGGGCGGCTCGGTGCTCTTCGCGGGCGCCGATGTGCGCACGCTCACGCAGGAGTCGATCATCGACCACGTGGGCATCGTGTCGCAGGAGACCTACCTGTTCCACGCGACGATCCGCGAGAACCTCCGCTATGCCAAGCCGGATGCGACAGAGCAGGAGCTGATCGCCGCGTGCACCGCGGCCAACATCCACCACATCATCGCCGGGTTCGAGCAGGGGTACGACACCGTGGTGGGTGAGCGCGGGTACCGGCTCTCGGGCGGGGAGAAGCAGCGCATCGCGATCGCGCGCGTGCTGCTGAAGGATCCTCCGGTGCTGCTCCTCGACGAAGCGACGTCGGCCCTCGACACCGTGTCGGAGCGCGTGGTGCAGGAGGCACTGGACGAGGCGGCGAAGGGGCGCACGACGCTGTCCATCGCGCACCGCCTGTCCACTGTGATGGGTGCCGACGTGATCCACGTGCTCGAGGCAGGGCGCATCGTCGAGTCGGGAACCCACTCCGAGTTGCTCGCGCGGGGCGGGTTGTATGCGGAACTCGCCGCTCAGCAGGTCGCGGCGTCGCGCGTGCTCGACACCGAGGCCGCGGTCGAAGAGGCCGTGACCGGGGGAGTCGGGGCCGCGCTCACCGACCGCCGTGCGGATCGTGCGCCCGCGGACTCCGCCGGTGCCGATGCCGTCGCGGCCATCACCGCTGCGGTGCCGCTGCTCGCCGAGCCGCGCCCCGATGAACGGGTCTACCCGCCCGAACCCTGAACCGCTCCGGGTGTCAGTGCACGGACAGTCCGCCGTCGACGAACAGGGAGTGGCCGGTGACATAGCCCGAACCGGCTCCGGCGAGGAAGACGGCCGCGCCGGCGAAGTCGCTCGGGAGCCCGTTGCGGCCGATCATCGTGCGGGCGGCCAGCTCGGCGATCTTCGCCGGGTCCTGCTGCAGCCGGGCGTTCAACGGTGTCAGCACGAACCCGGGTACCAGTGTGTTGCTGGTCACTCCGGTCCCTCCCCATGCTTCGGCCTCGGAGCGCATCAGCGACTCCACCGCCCCCTTCGAGGCGCCGTAGACGCCACTGCCGACGAAGGCTCGATGCGCCTGCTGGGAGCTGATGTGGATGAGTCTGCCGTAGCCGCGCTCCGCCATGCCCTGCGCATAGCGCTGACCGAGCAGGAAGGGCGCGAGGGCGTTGACGGTCATCGTCGCGTCCCAGTCGTCTTCGGTGATCTCCCCGAACGGCGGACGGATGTTGATGCCCGCGGAGTTGACCAGGATGTCGGGCTCCCCGAACGGCTCGGCCGCGGCCTCCGCGACGGCATGGATGCCCGACCGCGTGCTGAGGTCGCCGACGACTCCGGCCGCGCGGCAGCCGTGCGCGCGGAGTTCCTCGACGGTCTCCTCGATGCGGGCCTCGCCGCGAGCGACCACGACCGTCGCGGCACCGGACCGGGCGAGTGCCGTGGCGATGCCGCGGCCGATTCCGGAGCTGCCGCCGGTGATGACCGCAGTGCGGCCCTCGAGCGAGAAGAGGGAGGCGAGGTAATCGTTCATGCGGTCATCCGTGTCGTTCGTTCAGTGGTGCGGCGTCACCACGCGAGTGCGGCGGTGATGGTGGGATCGGGGGAGGCATCGGCGAACTCGGGGAGTGCCCGCAGCTCTGCGATGAAGGTGTCGACCTCGGCGGCGTATGCCGGGTCGGGGTGGCTGTGCGCGATGTCGAGGAGGGACGGCATGTCCATGGCGAGGATCAGGTCGAGCCGGGCGACGACCGAGCGTCGGGCACCCGCCTCGTGCAGCACACGGATACCGCCACGCAACGCCGCGAGGTAGTCCCTCAGCACGGGCAGCTGTGCCTTGCCCTGCGTGATCGAGGTGCCGTCGGCCCGGAGTCGCCACTGCACGACGACGTCGGGGATCACATCGAACGCCCGCGCCCGGGTGTACATGAGCTGAGCGACCACCTGGTCCTCGTAAGCGACCCCCTCGGGGAAGCGGAGGTCGTGCCAGAACTCGGTGCGGCTCAGCTTGGACCACGCGACGATGTTCGACACCGCCTGCGGGTGAGCCACGAGCGTGGTGCCGAGACGTTCCGGCGAGGTCGCCGCCATCACCCAGGGCTGCACGCGCCCGGCGACATACGCTGCTCCCTGCGAGCGTGAGCGCACGTAGGCGCCCGCCACGAAGTCGCTCCCGGTCGCTTCGAGTGTGCCCGCCATCCGGGCGAGCGCCTGGGGACGGAGCTCGTCGTCGCCGTCGAGGAACCCCAGGTAAGGCGTGTCGACGAGGTCGAGGCCGATGTTGCGCGCGGCGCCCAGGCCGCGGGATGCGGCATGGCGAATGGTCGTGAACCGGTCGTCGGCGGCGGCCGCCGCGTCGAAGATCGCACCGGTGTCGTCGGTCGAACCGTCGTCGATGAGGATCGCGCGCCATCGAGACTCGGTCTGTGCGCGCAGTGAGTCGAGTGCGGCGGGGGCGAAGGCGGCGATGTCGCGTCCGGGGACGATCACGGTCACGATCGGGGCGGCGGCGGTCACCAGCCGAGTCTATGGCTGTGCATCAGCCTCGCGCCGCGCGCACGGACTCCGCGACGAGCGCAGACAGCCGCTCGGGTGCGTCCTCGGCCAGCCCCTCCCGACCGAAGGTGAACCGGACGGATGTCTGGGCCACCTCGGGCGGAACACCGCACGCGAGGAGCACATGCGAAGGCTCGTCGCTGCCGGCCGCGCACGCCGAGCCACTGGAGGAGATGACTCCGCGACGCTCCAGCTCCAGCAACACGGACTCCCCGCTGGTGCCGGGGAACGTGAAGCTCGCTGTCCCGGGCAGACGGCGCACGGCGTCGCCGGTGAGCGCGGCTTCCGGAACGCTGTTCAGCACGAGGGAGATGAACCGCGCGGTGGCCGAACCCACCCGCGCCGTCACGGTCGCCCGTTCCTGCTCCGCGAGCTCCAGCGCGGTCGCGAGCGCAACAGCCCCGGCGACGTTCTCGGTGCCCGAGCGCCGCCCGCGTTCCTGACCGCCACCGTGCAGCAGCGGCTCGATGGGCACACGTCCGCGCACGGCGAGTGCGCCGATCCCCTTGGGGGCGCCGAGCTTGTGCCCGGCGATCGATACTGCATCGGCACCGAGCTCGTGCAGGGGAAGCCATCCGGCCGACTGCACGGCGTCGAGGTGGAGGGGCACGCGGACGGCGCGGGTGACGGCCGACAGCGCCGCTGCATCCTGAACGGTGCCGATCTCGTTGTTCGCGTGTCCCACCGAGACCAGCGCGGTGTCGGGGCGGATCGCCGCGGCGACGGCATCCGCAGAGATCCGTCCGCCGGCATCCACCGGCAGCAGGGTCACGTCGACGGAGTGGAAGCGTTTCAGGTACTCGGCCGACTCCAGGATCGATTCGTGCTCGATGGGGGAGATCACCAGGTGTCGTCGCCCGGCCTCGAGGCCTGCGAGCACGATGCCCTTGACCGCGAGGTTGTTCGCCTCTGTGCCGCCTGCGGTGAACACGACATCACCGGCACGCATCCCCAGGACACGTGCGACCCGGGCGCGGGCGTCGTCGAGGGCGCTCGCCGCAGCCTCTCCCGCGGTGTGGTGGCTGGACGGGTTGCCGAACACGCCCGTCAGGTACGGGCGCATCGCCTCCAGCACCTCCGGTCGCACCGGAGAGGTCGCGGCATGGTCGAGGTAGAGCACGATGCTCAGTCGATCCGCAGGTCCAGGCCGAGGTCGAGAGCGCGCGCGGAATGCGTGAGCGCCCCCACCGAGATCACGTCGACGCCGGTGCGTGCGATGTCGCCGACGGTGTCGAGGTTCACGCCTCCGGATGCCTCGACCGTGGCCCGATCGCCGATCAGGGCGACGCCTTCGCGCAGGTCGTCGAGCGAGAAGTTGTCGAGCAGCACGGTGTGGGCGCCACCATCGAGGACGGCCGGGATCTGGTCGAGACGGTCGACCTCGACGACGACGTGAGTGGTGTGCGGCAGACGGGACAGTGCGTCGCGCAGCGCCGAGGCGAGGTCGAGGCCGGAACGGGTGAGCACGGCGAGATGGTTGTCCTTGGCCATCACGGCATCGGACAGCGAATACCGGTGGTTGCGGCCGCCGCCGGATTCGACGGCGTGCCGCTCGAACGCACGAAGGCCCGGGGTCGTCTTGCGCGTGTCGGCGATGCGCGCGTGGGTGCCGTCGACAGCCGCGACGTATGCCGCGGTGAGAGTCGCGATGCCGCTCATCCGCTGGGTGAAGTTCAAGGCGACGCGTTCCGCGGTGAGGATGCCGCGCGCCGAGCCGGAAACCGAGGCGAGCACGTCACCCGCGGTGAACTCGTCGCCGTCGCCGACGTGGAGGTCGACGGCCAGGGTGGGGTCGGTGAGGGCGAACGCGGCAGTGAAGACCTCACCGCCGCTGAACACCCCCGCCTCGCGCGCGACGAGGTCGGCGGTGGCTGTCGCCTCAGCGGGAAGCAGCGTCGTGCTGGTGAGGTCGCCCCACGGCGCGTCTTCTTCGAGGGCTGCGCCGACGACGCGGGTCAGGGTGGAGCGGGTGAGCATCAGACGGTCTCCAGGATCGATGAGCGGGGGCGGGTCGGCGCGGCGTCGGCGGAGGCTGCGGCGTCGACTCGGTGGTGGGCGCCGACCGAGACGGTGCGGTCCAGAGCGGCTGCGGCAGTGGCCTCAGCGAGGAGCAGAAGGTTGGCATCCCCGTGCTCGGTGGTCGTGGTCGGTGCTGCCAGGGTCGCGGCCCACGTGCGCACGGTGCCCAGCGCGTGTGCGAGGCCGTCGTGGGTGCGCAGCAACCCGACCTCGTCCCACATCAGCTGCTGCAGTGCGGCACGGCTGAAGGGGGGTGCGTCGGATCCGCGGTCCTCCATCGGGTGCGAGACACCAGCAGGGGGCGCGGGCACCCGACGCCAGGGCATCGCGAGGGCAGCAGCGGCCCTCGCGCCGAAGACGGCGCCCTCGAGCAGCGAGTTGGACGCCAGACGGTTCGCCCCATGCACGCCGGTGCGGGCGACCTCGCCGACGGCGAAGAGTCCCGGGAGTGTCGTGCGGCCGTCGAGGTCGGTCACGACCCCACCCATCAGGTAGTGCGCCGCCGGGGTCACCGGAATCGGCTCGCGCGACCAGTCGAATCCCCGCTCCCTCGTCACTCGATCGATGGTCGGGAAGCGCGTGGCCAGGGTCTCGGCCCCGAGCATCGTGGCGTCCAGGCGCACCGGTCGCCCCTGTGCGGCCGCCTGCCGCGCGATGGCCCGGGACACGACATCGCGAGGCGCGAGCTCGCCGTCCGGATGGCTGTCGAACGTGAAGCGTCGACCGGTGTCGTCGATCAGGGTCGCACCCTCACCGCGCACTGCCTCCGAGATGAGGAATGCCGGGCCCGACGCCAGGATCGTCGGGTGGAACTGCACGAACTCCAGGTCGGAGACGGCCGCTCCTGCGCGCAGGGCCACGGCGATGCCATCCCCGGTGGCGCCGGTCGGGTTGGTCGTGTGGGCGTAGAGACGGCCCGCGCCACCCGTCGCGAGGATCACCGCGTCGGCGTAGAGCTCGGTGGTGTCCCCGTCACGCAGCACACGGATGCCGCGCACGGTGCCGTCGGCCACGACGAGCTCGGTGAGCAGAGCCTGCTCGACCGCGGTGATCGGTGCGCGCCGCACGGCAGCGATCAGCGCCGCGGAGATCGCTGCGCCCGTGGCATCCCCGCCGGCGTGCACGATACGCGCATGCCGGTGGGCCGCCTCGCGTCCGAGCTGCAGCGCCCCCTCGGCCGTCCGATCGAACCGGACGCCGCGGGCGATCAGCTCTGCGATCCGTTCGGCGCCCTCGGTCACCAGCACGCTGACCGCCGCGGGGTCCGAGAGACCGGCGCCGGCGTCGATCGTGTCGTCGGCGTGCCGTTGCGCCGAGTCGTCGGGCCCGTAGACGCCCGCGACGCCGCCCTGAGCGAGGCCGGTGGACCCGTCGCCGAGCGATCCCTTGGTGACGAGCGTCACCGCGTGTCCGGCCTCGTGCGCATGGAGCGCCGCTGTGAGACCGGCGATGCCCGAACCGACGACCAGGATGTTCATCGGGCGCCCGCAGTCACCGGGGGCCTCGCGGCGAGCATCCGCTCCAGCGCCACTCGGGCGGGATCGGCGACGTCGCCGGTGACCGTGATCCGGTTCGGCGTGCGACCGGCGACGAGCTCCTCCAGCACCCAGGCCAGGTAGCCCGGGTGGATGCGGTACATCGTCGAACAGGGGCAGACGACCGGATCCAGGCAGAAGATCTCGTGCTGCGGATACTGCGCCGCGAGTCGGCGCACGAGGTTGATCTCGGTCCCGATGGCGAACGTCGTGGGTTCGGTCGCCGAGTCGATCGCTCGGCGGATGTACTCGGTCGAGCCGGCCTCGTCCGCCGCGTCGACGACCTCCATCGGGCACTCCGGGTGCACGATCACCCGCACGCCGGGGTGGTCGGCGCGGGCCTGGTCGATCTGCCCGACGGTGAAGCGGCGGTGCACGGAGCAGAAGCCGTGCCACAGGATCACCCGGGAGTCGACGAGCTCGGCGGCCGAGGAGCCCCCGAGCGCTCGCCGCGGGTTCCACATCGGCATCTGCTCGAGCGGCACGCCCATCGCCTTGGCGGTGTTGCGCCCCAGGTGCTGGTCGGGGAAGAAGAGCACCCGCCGGCCGCGCTCGAAGGCCCACTCGAGCACGGTCTGGGCATTGGACGAGGTGCAGACGATCCCGCCGTGCCGGCCGACGAAGCCCTTGATCGCCGCCGAGGAGTTCATGTAGGTCACGGGGATCACGGGCACGCGGCCGTCGGCGTCGGGGGTGTCGAGATCGCCGAGCACGTCCGCCAGCTGCTCCCAGCACTCCTCGACCTGGTCGATGTCGGCCATGTCGGCCATCGAGCATCCGGCAGCGAGGTTCGGCAGGATCACGGCCTGCTCGGGCTGCGAGAGCAGATCGGCCGTCTCGGCCATGAAGTGCACTCCGCAGAAGACGATGGCCTCGGCGTCGGCTCTGCCCTTGGCCGCCGTGGCGAGCTGGAAGGAGTCGCCGACGTAGTCCGCGTGCCGCACGACCTCTTCCCGCTGGTAGAAGTGGCCGAGGATCACGACGCGGTCGCCGAGAGTGGCCTTCGCCGCGCGGATGCGTGCGTCGAGTTCGTCTTCGGACGCCTCCCGATACGCGACCGGGAGCTCGCCCTGACGAGGGGATCCTGTGGGGATCACGTCTCCCATCGATGACCCGGGCCCGTATCCGGGGCGGGAATCGAAGTCCCACGGCCCGGCGGCCAGGTCTGTGGCGCAGGTCGGGTCGGTGGACGCGCCGGCGACGATCGCCTGGATCGCGTGGTCCACCGAGGCGTCCAGCGGCGGGACGGTGGGAGCGGGGACGAAGGTGATGCTCATCGGGTGCTCGTTTCTTCGGGACCGAGGGGGCCGCGGTCGGCCAACTCGACATCGGTGTTGTCGCGGTACAGACGTGCAGGACGGTGGCTTCCCGTGCGGAAGCGATCGGTGGGGAGCAGATTCCCCGCCGACTCCACCTGGCGGCGGAAGTTGGCGGGATCGAGGTTCTTGCCGAGGATCGACTCATACGCCTCGCGCAGCTCCGCCAGCGTGAACTCGGCCGGCAGGAAGCCCTGGGCGACCCGGCTGTAACCGACCTTGTTGCGTAGGCGCCAGAGGGCGTATTCGACGATCTTGGTGTGGTCGAAGGCCAGCGGGGGCAACTGATCGACGTCGAACCAGCGCACGTTCTCGGGCGCATGACCGGATGCCCGGTGGGCCGAGATCTGCGCGGTCACGTCATCCTGTCGCAGCAGTGCCCAGTACACGATCGAGACGACCCGGGTGGGGGAGCGGTCGACGGCACCGAAGGCGTACAGCTGCTCCAGGTAGCTGGGGGCGAGACCGGTCGTCTCGGCGAGGGTGCGGGCCGCGGCGTCGACGGGCGACTCGGTGGCGGTGAGCCAGCCTCCGGGGAGGGCCCACTGTTCGGCGAAGGGTTCGCGGGTGCGCAGGACGAGGGGCAGCGCGAGGACGGCGCGTGCGTCGTCGGTACGCCGCAGCGTCAGGATGACCGTCGAGACGGCGACCCGGATCTCCCCGCTTTGAGTCATTGACACCTTAACCTCCGCTCTCGATCTTAGTGTCATCGAGACCCTTAGTGTGCGCATGTGACGCTTTCTCGCGTCGAGGCCGAAACGTTATCTGGCACGCTTCGGGAGGGTTGTCTACCCGCATCGGGGTTTGTTAGGTTACTGTCCTAACAAACCCCCTCCCGGGAGAGGCCGACCAGGCAACTCCTCGGGTCCCACGAACCCCACAGTCGGGGTTCCCGCTCCATCCGGAGCGATCCCTCCTGCAGTGCAGCACCGAGAGGAAACAAGAGAAATGATCCGAAACGGAAAGCGCAGAATCGCGCTCACCGCGATCGCCGGAGCATCCGTCCTCGCCATGGGCCTCACCGCCTGCGGCACCGGCGGCAGCGGCGACGACAATGCCGACAGCGACCGCGCCCTTCGCGTCTGGGCCGGCAGTCAGACGCCGATCGCCGCGAACTACAACCCGTTCGCGCCCACCGTGCTCCACGGTGCGCTCGGCCCCATCTATGAGCCGCTGTTCTTCTACAACAAGACGGCTGACACCGAGCCCGTCGGCCTGATCGGCGACACCTTCGAGTACAACGAGGACGGCACGGTGATCACGATCGCCATCAAGCCCGACCTCAAGTGGAGCGACGGCGAGCCCCTCACCGCGAAGGACGTCGCGTTCTCGTTCAAGTACGAGGCCAACAACCCCGAGGGCAACGGCCTGGTCTCCGCCGAGGCCACCGACGACACCACCGTCGTGCTGACGTACTCGTCCGCGCAGTACACGACCGAGTTCCAGCGTCTCGGCTCGACGTACATCCTCCCCGAGCACATCTGGGCCGACGTCACCGACTTCGCGAACTTCGCCAACGAGGAGCCCGTCGGCTCCGGCGCATACGTCGTCGAGAAGACGACCAGCGAGTCGTACACCCTCGTCGCGAACGAGAACTTCCGCGACGCCGACAAGCTCGGCGTCAAGAAGGTCCAGTACATCGCGGTCGACAACAACCAGACCGCGCAGGACCTGCTCGCCGCCGGCGAGCTCGACTGGACCGGCATGTTCATCCCGAACCCCGACGATGTGACGGGCAACGGGAAGATCGACTGGATCAACACCCCTCAGGACCCGACCGTCCTGTACACCTGCTCGAACGCAGAGCTCGGCTGCACTGGACCGCAGACCGACGTGGCCGTGCGTCAGGCGCTCAACGCAGCGATCGACCGCGCCACCATCAAGGACAAGGCGTTCGTCGGGCTCACCGGTGACATCTCTCCGACATACGCCCTGCTACCCCGCGACGAGAAGTGGGTCGCTGATCCCGCCAACGAGGTCAGCCCGCAGGAGGCGAACGTCGCAGAGGCGGACGCGATCCTCGAGGCCGCCGGCTACACGAAGGACGGCGACTTCTACGCGAAGGGCGGCGTGCCGCTCGAGCTGACGCTGACCTCGGTCGACGGCTGGACGGACTACAACGATGCCGCCAAGCTGATCGCCGAGCAGGCGGCCGCAGCCGGCATCAAGATCAACGTCTCCACCGTGCAGTGGCAGGAGTTCTCCGACTCCCGTCAGGGTGGAGAGTTCCAGCTCATCGTCGGCGGCATGATCGGCACGTCGGTGGCAGACCCGTTCCAGATCTACCGTGACTGGTTCGGCGGCACCGCGGTGCAGTCGACGAGCCCCGTCGGCACCGAGGTCCCGGCCGGTCGCTGGAACTTCAGCCGGTACAACAACCCGAAGGTCGACGCTGCCGTGCAGGCCGCGATCAGCACCGATGACGAGGCCGAGAAGAAGGAGCTGTACGGCACGATCCAGACCGAGATCGTCCGCGACCTGCCCTACATCCCGCTGGTGATCAACGCGACCCAGACCTTCTACAACACGAAGGACTTCACGGGTTGGCCGACGGAGGAGGACCTCTACGCCTTCCCGCCGTCCTGGGGCGCGATCGCGGCAGGCTACGTCCTGACGCAGCTGCAGCCGGCCAAGTAATCAAGAGGAGACGGGAAGCAGGAAGTCAGGAAAGAGTGACATGAAGTTCTATGCACGAAGAATCGGGTTCTACGCGTTCACGCTGTGGGCCGCGATCTCTCTCAACTTCCTGCTTCCCCGTCTCATGCCGGGGAACCCCGCCGACATCATGATCGCCAAGATGCAGCGGGCCGGCGGCGAGATCTCGGAGACGACGATCCGCAACATCAAGCTCCTGCTCGGTGGCGACGACTCCTCGCTCTGGGACCAGTACCTCGCGTACTGGGGGCGTATGTTCCGCGGTGACCTCGGGATCTCGGTGACGAAGTATCCGACACCGGTGACCGAACTGATCGCCGGAGCGCTGCCGTGGACACTCGTCCTGGTCGGCACCGCGACCGTCATCTCGTTCGTCCTCGGTGTCGCGCTGGGTGCCTGGGCCGGATGGAAGCGGGGCACCTGGGTCGACCACGTCATCCCGGCGACCACCGTGCTGCAGTCCATCCCGTACTTCTGGCTGGCGCTGATCCTGGTGTCGGTGTTCGCGGTCGGACTCGGCTGGTTCCCGATCTTCGGGGGCTACGACGTGTTCGACTTCCCCGACGGGCCGGAGCCCACCTGGGCGTTCTTCACCGACGCGCTCGCGCATTCGCTCCTCCCAGCAATCACGATCGTGATCAGTTCCGTGGGCGGCTGGCTGTTCGGCATGCGCAACATGATGGTCGCCACCCTCGCCGAGGACTACGTCCTCACCGCCGAGGCCAAGGGCCTCCGGCACCGCCGCATCATGACGACGTACGCCGCGAGGAACGCGGCCATCCCGTCGATCGCCGGATTCTCGATCACGCTCGGCTTCGTCGTCTCCGGCTCCATCGTCATGGAGCAGGTGTTCACGTATCCGGGCATCGGCAAGCTGATGTTCCAGGCCGTCACGAACAACGACTATGCACTCATGCAGGGCCTGTTCCTGGTGATCACCATCACGGTGCTCGCCGCCAACTTCTTCATGGACCTCGTCTATGGCTTCATCGACCCGAGGGCGCGCCAGAATGTCTGATCCGCAGAACACCGCCGGTCTCCTGACCGTCGAAGACGCGCCCATGACGGCGCCGGCCAGCACCGTCTCACTCGCGACGCAGAGCCGAGGCCGCAAGCGGCGCATCCTGCCGAGCACATCGCCGAAGTTCATCGTCGGCTCGCTCCTCGTGCTCGCGATCGTGCTGTTCGCGATCATCGCGCCGTTCTTCACGCAGAATCCGCGCAGCACGGCGAACCCTGCACTCCAGCCGCCGTCGGCCGAGCACTGGTTGGGCACCACGAAGCTCGGCAACGACATGTTCGCCCAGCTCGCGATCGGTGCGCAGGGATCGCTCATGGTCGGGTTGATCGCCAGCGTGATCGCGATCGTGCTGTCGCTCGTCTTCGGTGTCCTCGCCGGATACCTGGGCGGCTGGCGCGAAGACGGACTCGCCCTCATCACCAACGTGATGATCGTCATCCCCGCCTTGCCGCTGGTCATGGTGATCGCCTCCTTCGTGCCCCAGCGCACCTGGCAGCTGGTCGCGATCTTCCTCGGCATCACCTCCTGGGCCGGCGCCGCCTACGTCCTGCGCCTCCAGACCCGTTCCCTCCGCACACGCGACTACGTCTACGCCTCGAAGGTGGCCGGCGAGCGGTCGCTCCGCGTGATCCTCGTCGAGATCATGCCGAACCTCCTGCCGCTGCTGACCGCGCAGTTCCTCTTCGCTCTGATCTTCGCGATCCTCGGCGAGGCCGGGCTGTCGTACCTGGGGCTCGGACCGACGGACTCGATCACCTGGGGAACCATCCTCAATGACGCCCAGTCCGGTCAGGCACTCGGCCGCGGAGCGTGGTGGTGGTTCGTGCCGCCGGGCATCATGATCGCCATCCTCGGCGCCGGCCTCGCGCTGATCAACTTCGCGATCGACGAGGTCATCAACCCGAAACTGCGCAACGCGCCCGATGCCGCGCGCCGTGTGCGCAAGGCCGCGAAGACCAAGGGGGTCACCGCATGAGCGAGCCGGTGCTGACGGCGCGGAATGTGTCGATCGAGTACGAGGTCGACCCGCCGGTGAAGGCTGTGCGCGACGTGTCCCTGACACTGAACCGGGGAGAGATCCTGGGCCTCGCGGGGGAGTCCGGCTGCGGCAAGACGACCCTGGCCTATGGGATGAACCGCCTCCTCAAGGCGCCTGCCCTGATGACGGCGGGGGAGATCGTCTTCCATGACCGCGACGGTCATGACATCGACATCGTCGGCCTCGACGGCGAGGGCCTCCGGGCGTTCCGGTGGGACAAGATCTCGATGGTCTTCCAGGGTGCGATGAACTCGCTCAACCCGGTGATCTCGGTCAAGGCGCAGATCTTCGACATCTTCGACACGCATCGCCCCGGTATGGGCAAGAAGGCGAAGACCGCGCGGGCAGAAGAACTGCTCACCCTGGTCGGCGTCGACCCGAACCGCCTGACGAGCTTTCCGCACGAGCTCTCGGGCGGCATGCGGCAGCGGATGATGATCGCGATGGCGCTCGCCCTCGATCCGCAGGTGATGATCATGGACGAGCCGACGACCGCGCTCGACGTGGTGGTGCAGCGCGGGATCATCCGCGAGATCATGCGGTTGCGCGAGAAGCTCGGGTTCGCGGTGATCTTCATCACCCACGACCTGCCCATGCTGATCGAGATCAGCGACCGGATCGCGATCATGCTGCAGGGACAGATCGTCGAAGAGGGCACGGCGGAGGAGATCTACCGGACCCCGCAGCACGAGTACACGAAACGGCTGCTGTCGAGCTTCCCGTCGCTCAAGGGCGAACGGGGCGACTTCGTCCGCACCGGTGTCAGCCAGGAGGGCGTCCGATGAGCGCGAACACGACCGCCACGACCACGCCGCAGCCGGCGCGGTTGGAGGCGCGGAACCTGGTGAAGGACTTCCCCCTGCGCTCCGGTTTCAAGACGAACATCCTGCACGCGGTGAAAGACGTGTCCTTCACGATCGAGGCGGGTAAGACGGTCGCGCTGGTCGGCGAATCGGGGTCGGGGAAGTCGACGATCGCGCGGATGCTCATGAAGCTGGAGACCCCCACCAGCGGGGAGATCCTGTTGGACGGGAAACCGTCCGGAACCCGCGGCCGGGCGCTGGAACGCTACCGCGCCGATGTGCAGATGGTGTTCCAGGATCCGTTCGCTTCGCTCAACCCTTTCCACACGATCGTGCATCACCTCGAGCGCCCGATCCGCCTGCACCATCCGGAGCTTTCTCGTGGCGAGGTGCGGGAGCGGGCCGTGGAGCTGCTGGAGCGCGTCCGGCTCACGCCGGGGGACAGCTACGCCGATCGCCGCCCGCACGAGCTGTCCGGCGGGCAGCGTCAGCGCGTCGCGATCGCGCGGGCACTGGCTCCCGGAGCGCGGTTCATCGTCGCGGACGAACCGGTGTCGATGTTGGACGTGTCGATCCGTCTCGGGGTGCTGAACCTGCTCGCGGACCTGCAACGCGAGGAGAACCTCGGCGTCCTCTACATCACCCACGACCTGGCGACCGCGAGGCACTTCTCGGACGAGATCATGGTGCTGTACAAGGGAGATGTCGTGGAACGCGGGCCTGCGGACGAGGTCATCCTCAACCCGCAGCACGAATACACCAAGACGCTTCTGGGCGCCGCACCCGAGCCCGACAACCTCGGCCGCCTCCGCGACGAGGTGCGCGCCGAGCTCGGCATCGCGCACTGACGCCCTGCCACCCCGCTTTCGAATCGCGCGAATGGTCCTCTCGGAGCCCCGAGTGGGACCATTCGCGCGATTCGAACGCGCGTCCCGGGAACCCGGCGCCAGAGATCGGACGGGCTAGACTGAACCCACAATTGAAGACAGGCCGAATGAACCACGCGGGAGAGCCCCGGCGAACGCAGCCGGGCACCGAAGGAGCAAGCCTCCCCGCCAATCTCTCAGGTACGCGTACCGCGCGGTTCCGGCCACTCTGAAAAGCGATCCCGCGAAACTGCGGATCCGCCGACGGTGAAAACCCCGCCTCCGTGCACGGGTGAAGCTCTCAGGCCTATGACAGAGGGGGAGTTCCGAGGAGCGGCGATGCCGCCGTTCCGCCCGCCACAGCCCGGGAGAACTCCATGTCCGACCCCCGCTACACCCCGCTGCGTGAACGCCATGAGGCGCTCGGCGCGTCGTTCACCGACTTCGGCGGCTGGCAGATGCCGGTGCGCTACACCTCCGACCTCGCCGAGCACCACGCCGTGCGGAACGCCGCCGGCATCTTCGACATCTCGCACATGGCGGAGTTCCTCGTCACCGGTGAGAAGGCAGCGGAGTTCCTCGATTTCGCACTCGCCGGCCGCATCTCCGCGATGCCGGTGGGCAAGGCGAAGTACTCGCTGATGCTGGCGGCGAACGGCGGCATCGTCGACGATGTCATCGCGTACCGGTTGGCGGACGACCGCTACCTCGTGATCGCGAACGCCGGCAACCGCGGCTTCGTCGACTCCGCGTTCGCGAAGCGCGTCCGCGACTTCCCCTCGCTCATCGAGCGCGAGCTGCCACCGCTGACGCCGGGGGAGGACCGCAGCTTCGCCGGCTTCCTCGGCGACCGCGGCGTCGATGTGGAAGATGTGTCGGACTCTTACGCGCTGCTCGCCGTGCAGGGGCCCGCTGCGGAGGCGATCCTCGAGGCGACCCTCGGCCTCACCGAGTTGAGCACGCCGTGGGCCGATCAGAAGTACTACGCGTGGGCCGACGCGCGCTTCCTCGGTGAGCCGCTGCTCATCGCCCGCACGGGATACACGGGCGAAGACGGCTTCGAACTGCTCGTCTCGGCGGCTGACGCGCCCGCCCTGTGGGACGCGCTGGTCTCGGCCGGCGAACCGCACGGTCTCGTGCCCGCCGGTCTCGCGGCGCGCGACACCCTTCGCCTCGAGGCGGGCATGCCGCTGTACGGACACGAGCTGAGCCTCGACACACTGCCCGTCCAGGCCGGCCTCGGACGCGTCGTCGTGACTGCCAAGGACCAGTTCGTCGGCAAGGAAGCGCTCGTCGCCGTCGAGCAGGCCGGCGCATCCGACGCCCCCGTGCTGGTCGGCCTCGTCGCCGAGGGCAAGCGCGCCGGGCGCGCCGGCTACGCCGTCGTCGACGGCGAAGGGGAGAAGCTCGGTGAGATCACCAGCGGAGCCCTCAGCCCGACTCTCGGCCATCCGATCGCGATGGCCTACGTGCACCCTTCTTCCGCTGAGGAGGGAACCGCAGTATTCCTTGATGTGCGGGGGACCAGGATCCCCGCGACCGTGACCGCCCTGCCTTTCTATCGGAGGACCAAATGACCGACCTCGCCGCTCTCAGCTATACCGAAGAACACGAGTGGATCGCCGCTGACGGCGACACCGTGACGATCGGCATCACCGACTACGCCGCCGAGAAGCTGGGCGACGTCGTGTTCGTCGAGCTCCCCGCCGTCGGCACCGAGGTCACCGCCGGCTCCGTCGTGGGAGAGATCGAATCCACGAAGTCGGTCGGCGAGCTCTACGCGCCGGTCACCGGCACGGTCGTCGAGATCAACGACGCGGCCGTCGACGACCCGTCGCTCGTCAACTCCGCACCGTTCGAGGGCGGCTGGCTGCTCAAGGTCACCGTCGCCGCCGGTGCGCTCGACGGTCTGCTCGACCGCGACGCCTACGTCGCGCTGACGGAGGGCTGATTCACCAGTGGTCACTTTCGCCGATCGTCACATCGGACCCACGGATGCTGCGCAGCGCACGATGCTCGCCGCCCTCGGTCTCGACACCGCCGGAGCGGACGACGCGCTGAGCCCGGTCGAGGCGCTGATGCGTCAGGCCGTGCCGGCGTCGATCTACACCGGTCCGTCTTCCGAAGCCGAGGGGGGAACGCCGTCTCGCATCCCCGCGGCAGCGAGTGAGACCGAGGCGCTCGCAGAGTTGCGGACCCTCGCGTCCCGCAACACCGTGAACCGCCCGATGATCGGCCTCGGCTATTACGGGACCATCACGCCGCAGGTGATCCAGCGCAACGTGCTGGAGAATCCGTCCTGGTACACGGCGTACACGCCCTACCAGCCGGAGATCTCGCAGGGTCGTCTCGAGGCGCTCATCAACTTCCAGACCATGGTCTCCGACCTCACGGGGCTCACCACGGCCAACGCCTCGATGCTGGACGAGTCCACGGCCGTCGTCGAGGGGATGCTGCTGGCGCGGCGCGCCTCGAAGTCGTCGTCGAACGTGTTCGCCGTCGACGCCGACGCACTGCCGCAGACCAGGGCGATGCTCGCGACCCGCGCGGAAGCCCTCGGGATCGAGATCGCGTCCGTCGACTTCGCTGCGGGGGAGGAGCTTCCCGGTGATCTCTTCGGTGTCTTCGTCCAGTACCCGGGCGCATCGGGTCGGGTCTGGGATCCGTCCGCCGTGTTCGACGCCGCGCACCTCGCGGGTGGACTGGCCGTCGCAGCGGCGGATCTGCTCGCGCTCACACTGATCGCGTCGCCCGGGTCGCTCGGCGCGGATGTGGCCGTCGGCACGACGCAGCGCTTCGGAGTGCCGATGGGCTTCGGGGGGCCGCACGCCGGCTACATGGCCGTCCGCTCGGGCCTGGAGCGTCAGTTGCCGGGCCGTCTCGTCGGGGTGTCGGTGGATGCCGACGGCAAGCCCGCGTACCGTCTCTCTCTGCAGACGCGCGAGCAGCACATCCGCCGTGAGAAGGCGACGTCGAACATCTGCACCGCCCAGGTGCTGCTGGCCGTGATGGCGGCGATGTACGCGGTCTATCACGGCCCGGATGGGCTCCGTGCGATCGCCTCAGAAGCAGCCACGAAGGCGGCCCTGCTCGGGACCTGGCTCACCGAGGCGGGCGCCGAGGTCGTGCACGACGCGTTCTTCGACACGGTCACGGTGCGGGTGCCGGGGCGTGCGGCCGAGCACGCCGCGCAGGCGCGCGACGGATACGGCATCCTGCTCCGCGTGGCCGATGCCGACACGATCGGCATCTCGGTCGATGAGACCACCACGGTGACCGAGCTGCATCAGGTGGCGATGGTCTTCGGCGGCGCGCAGGAGCGTGCATTCGGCTTCCTTCAGCGTGGCAGCAACTCCCTGCCGTCGGACCTGGGGCGTCAGGACGAGTACCTCACGCACCCGGTGTTCCACGCACACCGCAGCGAGACGGCCATGATGCGGTATCTGAAGAGCCTCGCCGACCGCGACTATGCGCTCGACCGCGGCATGATCCCGCTGGGCTCCTGCACGATGAAGCTCAATGCGGCCACCGAGATGGCGGCGATCACGTGGCCCGAGTTCGCGGGCATCCACCCGTTCGCTCCGACGGCCGATGTGCAGGGCTACCTCGAGCTCATCGATCAGCTCGAGGGTTGGCTCGCCGAGGTCACCGGGTACGACGCGGTGTCGCTGCAGCCGAACGCGGGCTCGCAGGGTGAACTCGCGGGGCTGCTCGCGATCCGCGGCTACCACCACGCCAACGGCGACCAGCACCGCACGATCTGCCTGATCCCGTCTTCGGCCCATGGCACCAACGCCGCATCGGCCGTCCTCGCCGGTATGAAGGTCGTGGTCGTCGCGACCGACGAGCTCGGCAACGTCGACCTCGACGATCTGCGCGCGAAGATCGCGCTGCACTCCGACGAGCTTTCGGCTCTGATGATCACCTACCCCTCCACACACGGCGTGTACGAGGAGCAGGTGGTCGACATCACCGCAGCCGTGCACGACGCCGGTGGGCAGGTCTACGTCGACGGCGCGAACCTCAACGCTCTGCTCGGCTACGCGCGCTTCGGCGACCTGGGTGGCGACGTCTCGCACCTCAACCTGCACAAGACGTTCGCGATCCCGCACGGCGGCGGCGGCCCCGGCATCGGTCCGGTGGCGGCGAAGGCCCACCTCGCGCCGTTCCTGCCCTCGCACCCGCTCGCCCAGAGCGCGGAGCACTTCGGCGGGTATACGTTCGACGGCGGAGTCATCTCGGCAGCGCCGTACGGCTCGGCCGGGATCCTGCCGATCTCGTGGGCGTATGTGCGGATGATGGGTGCCGACGGACTGCGTCGCGCCACCGCGGCAGCCGTGCTCTCCGCCAACTACATGGCGGAGCGGCTCGGTTCCCACTTCCCGGTGCTCTACACGGGCGAGAACGGGCGGGTGGCTCACGAGTGCATCCTCGATCTGCGTCCGCTCAAGGAGGCCACCGGCATCACGGTCGACGATGTCGCCAAACGCCTCATCGACTACGGCTTCCACGCGCCGACCATGTCGTTCCCGGTCGCGGGCACGCTGATGGTCGAGCCGACCGAGTCGGAGGACCTCGACGAGATCGAGCGCTTCATCGAGGCCATGGTCATGATCAAGGCCGAGGCGGAGGGGGTCGCCGCCGGTCGCTTGCCGGCCGACGACAACCCGCTCGTGCACGCGCCGCACACCGCGGTCTCGCTCATCGCGGGGGAGTGGAACCATGCGTACTCGCGGGAAGAGGCGGCGTACCCCGTGCGTGCCCTCATCGCGGGCAAGTACTGGCCGCCGGTGCGTCGCATCGACCAGGCATACGGCGACCGCAACCTGGTCTGCGCCTGCCCTCCGGTGGAGGCTTTCGCTTGAGTCTCGTGCTCATGTGAGCAGACGGTGCTGCACCCCTGTTGTGGGGTGCGGCACCGTCTCTCTTTTCCCGGTGTTTCGGCCTTGTTACGTATGGTCACCACTCAGTAACAGTTCGTTAGCTGAGCGTCTCGGGCGAAGAGGTGCGGGTTACGCTCAGGTATCCCTGCCCGCTCGATGGTGAGTGTGCAGAATCCCCGTGTCCACAGGAGGACAAAAGTGAAAAGAAACAGGACTGCCCTCGCGGGCACCGCTCTGCTCGCCGTCGGCGCTATCGCGCTCGCAGGCTGCGCATCCGGCGGCGACAACGGCAGTGGTGAAGAAGGCGGCGAAGCGTCGACCGGAATCGTCACGGTTCAGAGCAACGAGCCTCAGAACCCGCTCCTCCCCGCCGTGACCAACGAGGTCGGTGGCGGACTCGTTCTGCAGAACATCTTCGCCGGTCTCGTCTACTACGAAGCCGACGGCGCCCTCGCCAACGACCTCGCCGACTCGATCGAGTCGGACGACAACCAGACCTGGACCATCAAGATCAAGGAGGGTGAGAAGTTCAGCGACGACACCCCCGTGACCGCGGAGTCCTTCGTCGAGGCATGGCAGTACGCCGCCTCCGACCCCGCCTTCGAGAACCAGTGGTGGTTCGCCAACTTCTCCGGCTACAGCGCCGACGCCGTGAAGGAAGACTCCCTCGCTCTCGAGGTCGTCGACGACACGACGTTCACGGTCGAGCTCGCCGCTCCGCAGTCGGACTTCCCGACCACTCTGGGCTACCAGGTGTTCGCGCCGCTCCCCGAGTCGTTCTTCGACGACCCCGAGGCGTTCGGCCAGGCTCCGGTCGGCAACGGCCCGTACGTGCTCGACAAGTGGGAGCACGACTCCGTGATCTCGCTGCTTCCGAACGAGAGCTACGACGGTCCGCGCAAGGCGAAGAACGGCGGAGTCGACCTCGCCATGTACGCGACCGCCGAGGCCGCATACACCGACCTGCTCTCGGACAACCTCGACGTGCTCAACCCCGGCGTGCCGCCGACGGCTCTGGCCACGTACAAGGACGACCTGGGCGACCGTGCCGTCGACCAGCCGGCCGCGATCTGGGAAGGCCTGACCATCCCGGCCCGCCTCGCCCACTTCGGCAATGACGAAGAGGGCAACCTGCGTCGTCAGGCCATCTCCTACGCGATCGACCGCGAACAGGTCACAGACGTGATCTTCGAGGGCACCCGCACGCCGGCCGTCGACTACACCTCGCCGGTCATCGCGGGCTGGAACGACGAGATCGCCGGTTCCGAGGTCACGCACGCCGACGCCGACAAGGCGAAGGACCTGTGGGCTCAGGCCGACGCCATCTCCCCGTGGAGCGGCACGTTCACCATCGCGTACAACGCCGACGGTGGACACCAGGCGTGGGTCGACGCGGTGTCGAACCAGATCAAGAACACGCTGGGCATCGACGCCGCCGGTCAGTCCTTCCCCGACCTGGCGACGCTCCGCGAGGAGATCAAGAACCGCACGCTGAACGCGGCGACGCGTTCGGGCTGGCAGTTCGACTACCCGGGTGCGTACAACATCCTGGGCGCGCTGTTCATCACGGGTGCCGGTTCCAACGACGGCGACTACTCGAACCCCGAGTACGACGAGCTCGTGACGAAGGGCTCCACGGCGCCCTCGGTCGAAGAGGGCAACAAGCTCTTCGAGCAGGCGCAGGAGGTCCTGTTCACGGACCTTCCCGTCCTGCCGCTCTGGTACCGCTCGACCAACGCCGGTTTCTCCACGCTCGTCGACAACGTCGAGTACGGCTGGGACAGCTGGCCGATCGTGTACGAGATCACCAAGGCCGGCGAGTAACACTCCCGCTCTGATCTGAACCCGCCGTGCGGGGCGATGCGCAAGCGTCGCCCCGCACGGCGCGGTTGAGTTCACGCTATGACTGCCTACATCATTCGTCGCCTTCTTCAGGCGATACCCGTCTTCCTCGGGGCGACCTTCCTGATTTTCTCGATGGTCTTCCTGCTGCCGGGTGACCCGATTCTCGCTCTGTTCGGTGACAAGACACCGACCGATGCGCAGTACGCCGCCTTGCAGGCGCAGTACCACCTGGACCAGCCGTTCTTCACGCGCTACCTGATCTACCTCGGCGACCTGTTCCAGGGTGACCTGGGAACGACCTTCCGCGGCCAGAGCGTCAATGAGATCCTCGCCGCGAAGTTCCCGGTGACGCTGCGCCTCGCGCTGCTGGCGATCGTCATCCAACTCGTCTTCGGCGTCGTCGTCGGTCTGATCTCCGGCCTGCGCAAGAACAGCCTGTTCGACCACGCCTCGATGCTGGTGAGCCTTCTGCTCATCTCGATCCCGGTGTTCGTGCTGGCCTTCATCGCGCAGTACTTCCTCGCCATCGAGCTGCATCTGTTCCGACCAACGGTCGGCCGAGGGGCGCCCTGGTCGGATCTGATACTCCCGGCCATCGTGCTCGCCGCACTGAACTTCGCCTACGTGGTCCGGCTCACGCGCAACTCGGTCATCGAGACGCGTCAGCAGGACTTCGTCCGGATGGCGTTCGGCAAGGGACTCCCCACGCGGCGCGTCATCCCGGTGCATGTGCTGCGCAACTCGCTCATTCCTGTGACGACGAACCTCGCTGCCGACTTCGGCATCCTGATCGTCGGCGCCACCGTCACCGAGGGCGTGTTCAACGTGCCCGGCATCGGAAACGAGCTCTTCAAGGCCATCAATCAACACGATGGTCCGGAGATCGTCTCGATCGTGACCGTGCTCGTCGTGATCTACGTCTTGGTCAACCTGTTCATCGATCTGCTCTACGGTGTGCTCGACCCGAGGATCCGCTATGTCCGATAACACTCGTACCCGCCGTATGGCGCATTATGTGGCCGAGGCCGACGAGGGTGGCCTCGGGGCCGTCGACGCCGTCCGTGTCAGCGAGCGCAAGAGCAACCTGTGGCTCGATGCCTGGCGTGACCTCCGTGGTCGCTGGATGTTCTGGACCGCCGGCGTCTTCGTCGTGCTGCTGGTCGTCATCGCGTCGTTCCCCGACCTGTTCGCTCCGGTCGACCCGTTCCAGTGCGACCTGAATTTCTCGAACGACGGGCCGTCTGCAGGACATCCGTTCGGATACACCTTCCAGGGCTGCGACGTCTACTCCCGAGTCGTGCACGGCGCAGGCACCTCGCTGTCGGTCGGCATCCTGGTGACGATCATCATCGCTGCCATGGGCATCGTGATCGGTGCGTTCGCCGGCTTCTTCGGCGGCTGGATCGATTCGCTGCTCATGCGCATCGGCGACATGTTCTTCGCGATCCCCTACGTGCTGGCCGCCGTGGTCATCATGTCGATGTTCCTCAACGACCGGAACATCCTCGTGGTCTCCCTCGCGATCGGCTTCTTCGGATGGCCGTCGGTCGCGCGCATCCTGCGCGCCGAGATCCTGCGCGTGCGCTCGGCCGACTTCGTGATGGCGTCCGAGGCCCTCGGTGTCTCCCGTGTGCGGACGATGTTCTCGCACGTCATGCCGAACTCGATCGCCCCGGTGATCGTGCTCAGCACGGTCGGTCTGGCCGCGGCCATCACGGCCGAGGCGACGCTGTCCTTCCTGGGTGTCGGTCTGCCGCCGGAGTTCATCTCCTGGGGCAACGACATCGCCATGGCGCAGCAGCGTCTGCGCACCGACCCCATGCCGCTGATCTATCCGTCGATCGCTCTCTCCCTCACCGTGCTGTCGTTCATCATGCTCGGCGAGACGGTGCGAGACGCGCTCGACCCGAAGGCGAGGGCACTGCGATGACCGCCGAATACAACCCCGATGTCCCGCTCCTGTCGATCGAGAACCTGGAGGTCGCGTTCAAGACGCAGGACGGTTTCGTCCCTGCGGTGCGCGGTGTCAGCTTCGACATCTACCCGGGCGAGACCATGGCGATCGTCGGCGAGTCCGGTTCGGGCAAGTCGACGACCGCACACGCGATCATCAACCTGCTGCCCGGCAGCGGGAAGGTCACCGGTGGCGCCGTCAAGTTCGAGGGTCGCGACCTGACGAAACTCGGACGCTCCGAGATCGAGCATGTGCGCGGCAACCTCATCGGCCTGGTTCCCCAGGACCCGATGAACAGCCTCAACCCCGTGCACCGCATCGGTTTCCAGGTGGAGGAGACCATCCTCGCCAACGGGCAGGCCGACGGCCGCAAGGCCGCGCGCAAGCAGGCGATCCAGGTGCTGAAGGAGGCGGGACTCGCGGATGCCGATCGGCGTCTGCGGCAGTTCCCGCATGAGTTCTCCGGCGGCATGCGCCAGCGGGTGCTCATCGGCATCGGGCTGTCGTCCGATCCGAAGCTGCTCATCGCCGACGAGCCCACCAGCGCGCTCGACGTCACGGTGCAGAAGCGGATCCTCGATCACCTCGACACCCTCACGAAGGAGCGCAACACTGCGGTCCTGTTCATCACCCACGACCTCGGCCTCGCCGCGGAGCGGGCGGAGAACCTCGTCGTGATGCATCGCGGACGCATCGTGGAATCGGGTCCTGCGCTCGAGATCCTGCAGAACCCGCAGCATCCGTACACCCAGCGGCTGGTCGCCGCGGCGCCGAGCCTGGCGTCGAAGCGCATCCAGACGGCGGTCACGGGCCACGTCGACCCTCTCGCCGAGGTGCTCACGGAGGCCACGGGCACGGTCGATCTCGCATCGATCGCGCACACCGAGGCGGTTCCGGCCGAGCCGGTGATCGAGTTCCGTGATGTGACGAAGGTCTACAAGATCCGGGGGAGCGGCTTCCGTTCCACCGATTTCACGGCCGTCGACAAGATGTCCTTCCAGGTGCCCAAGGGTTCCACGATGGCCATCGTCGGTGAATCTGGTTCCGGCAAGTCGACCGCCGCCAAGATGCTGCTGCGTCTGGAGACGAAGACGTCGGGCTCGATCCTGGTGAACGGTCGGGACACCGACACGCTCTCGCGGCCCGAGCTGCAGGCACTGCGTCGCGAGATGCAGCCGGTGTTCCAGGACCCGTACGGTTCGCTGGATCCGCTGCACAACATCGGAAACACGGTGGCGGAGCCGCTGCGCGTGCACGGGGTCGGCGACACTTCCTCGCGCCGCAAGCGTGTTCTCGAGGTGCTCGACCAGGTCGCGCTCCCGTCGAGTGTGGCCGACCGGTATCCGAACGAGCTCTCGGGCGGTCAGCGCCAGCGAGTCGCCATCGCCAGGGCCCTCGCGCTCAAGCCGGAGATCGTCGTCCTCGACGAGGCCGTGTCGGCGCTGGATGTGCTGGTGCAGGCGCAAGTGCTGAACCTGCTCGCCGAACTCCAGTCCGAGCTCGACCTGACGTATCTGTTCATCACCCATGACCTCGCGGTCGTGCGGGTGATCGCGGATCGGGTCTGCGTGATGGAGCAGGGGCGTGTGGTCGAGCACGGCACGGTCGACGACATCTTCGCGAACCCGCAGCAGGAGTACACGGAGCGACTGCTCCAAGCGATTCCCGGTGCGTCGATCACCCTCGGGAGCAACTGACGGTGACGACGGACGACAGGTCGGAGGGCGTACGGACATTTCGTGCGCCCTCCGGTCCCGCCGCGCTCGTGATCGGCTCGCTTCTGGCCCTGTTCCTGTTGGGCGATGCCGTTCTGCGGGCAGGGTGGGGGCCGATGCTCCTGCTCGCCCCGTGGGTGCTGCTGGTGCTCTGGCTCGTGTATGTGAGCTCCTTCGCCTCGGTCGTGCGCATCGACGACGACGGTGTGGTGGTGCAGAACCTGCTCCGCCGCATCACGTTCGGCTGGCAGCGCGTGCGCGCCGTCGACCTGCGGTGGCAGCTGATCTTCTCGCTCGATGACGGGACGGATCTCGCCTGCTACGGGGGACCGGCCAAGGCCGGCCCGTTCCGGATGCCCGCTCGCGGGGGCGACGGCGAGGAGAAGATGCCCGCAGGCATCCGTGCGCTCACCGAGATCGAGGAGCGCTGGGAAGCCGCGTCAGACACCGCAGATGCCCCGATCCGCCGCAGCTGGGATCGTCCGGCCACGATCGCGCTGGTCGTGATCGTCGTCTGGGCGGTGCTGGCCGTCCTCGTGGCGAACGCGGGTTGACCCCGAAATCCTCTGCTCAGCCCCGCAATCCGAAGAGGTCGGGCCACATCGCCGCTGCCCACGGGTAGCCGACGAACGCGGCCGCATCGATCAGGAAGTGCGCGACCAGGAACGGCATCAGGCGCCCTGAGCGCTGATACAGCCAGCCGAACAGCAGACCCATCGCGAGATTCCCGAAGAACGCGGGATAGCCCTGATAGAGGTGGTAGCTCGCGCGCAGCACCGACGTGCCGATGATGATCGACCACGGTCCCCAGCCGAGCTGCTTCAGCCGCGTGAAGAGATAGCCGAGCAGGACGAACTCCTCCTGCAGTGCGGCCCGTGCGGCAGCGAGAAGGAGGACGGGCACCGTCCACCAGTAGGCGTCGATGCCCGCGGGATCGATCGCCACGGTCATCCCGAGTGCGCGACCGGCGAGGTAGAGGCCGATGCCGGGCACGCCGATGGCCAGGACCAGCAGGATGCCGCGACCGATATCGCGCCCCGTCCTAGTGCCGTCGAGTCCCAGCCGGCCCAGGTGCGGTCGGCGCGACTGCCAGAGCAGGAAGCACACCAGCAGCACGGGGACGAGCGAGAACCCGATCGCGAGTACCTGGTAGATGAGGTCGAAGATCTCCCGGTCGCTGCGCGAGGGATTCAGCTTCGCGACCTGATCGGCGATCGGGATCTCGTCGGTGAGACGGTAGGCGAGCTGCACGATCGCGTACACGGCGGACTGCCCGAGCCCGAGCGCCAGGACGATCGAGATCTCCCACCACAGCCGCGCGCGAGAGGGCGTGGGGGAGAGCTCGGGAAGGTCTCCGGAGGCCTGCGGTCGGGTCACGATCTCGATGCTACGACCTGTTTTCAGGAACTCGCCCTGAGCTTGCGTTATCCTGGAACGTCGGCTTCCCGGCACAATCCCACACTCTTTAGGACACCTGCATGGCGCACGCCCTTCGCTCTGACCTCCGCAACGTCGCAATCGTCGCCCACGTCGACCACGGCAAGACGACTCTCGTCGACGCCATGCTGCGTCAGACGGGCTCCTTCGGCGAACATGCCCACGTCGATGAGCGCGCCATGGACTCGAACGATCTGGAGCGTGAGAAGGGCATCACGATCCTCGCCAAGAACACGGCGATCACCTACAAGGGCAAGCACGCCGGCGGCAAGGAGATCACGATCAACGTGATCGACACCCCCGGTCACGCCGACTTCGGTGGCGAGGTCGAGCGCGGCCTGTCCATGGTCGACGGTGTCGTGCTGCTCGTCGACGCCAGCGAGGGCCCGCTGCCCCAGACCCGCTTCGTCCTGCGCAAGGCGCTCGAGTCGAAGCTGCCGGTCATCCTGCTCGTCAACAAGACCGACCGTCCCGACGCCCGCATCGCCGAGGTCGAGGAAGAGGCGCACGACCTGCTGCTGGGCCTCGCTTCCGACCTGGTCGACGACGTGCCCGACCTCGATGTCGACGCGCTGCTCGACGTGCCGGTCGTCTACGCCTCCGGTCGTGCCGGCGCCGCGTCGCAGAACCGTCCCGCCGACGGCTCGCTGCCCGACAACGACGACCTCGAGCCGCTGTTCGAGGCGATCCTCGAGCACGTGCCCGCGCCGTCCTACGACGACGAGCACCCGCTGCAGGCCTGGGTCACGAACCTCGACTCCAGCCCGTTCCTCGGCCGCCTCGCGCTGCTGCGCGTCTTCAACGGCACGCTCAAGAAGGGCCAGACCGTGGCCTGGCTCCGTGCCGACGGCACGCACCAGAACGCGCGCATCACCGAGCTCCTGAAGACCCGTGCGCTCGAGCGTTACCCGGCCGAATCCGCGGGCCCCGGCGACATCGTCGCCATCGCCGGCTTCGAGAACATCACCATCGGCGAGACCATCGCCGATCCCGAGGACGTGCGTCCGCTGCCGGCCATCACGGTCGACGACCCCGCCATCTCGATGACCATCGGCACCAACACCTCCCCGCTCATGGGCAAGGTCAAGGGCCACAAGCTCACCGCTCGCATGGTCAAGGACCGTCTGGACAAGGAGCTCATCGGCAACGTCTCGCTCAAGGTCGTCGACATCGGGCGTCCGGATGCCTGGGAGGTGCAGGGTCGCGGCGAGCTCGCCCTCGCCATCCTCGTCGAGAACATGCGTCGCGAGGGCTTCGAGCTCACCGTCGGCAAGCCGCAGGTGGTCACGAAGAAGATCGACGGCAAGACCTACGAGCCCTTCGAGCACCTCACGATCGACACGCCGGAGGAGCACCTCGGCGCGATCACCCAGCTGCTTGCGGGCCGCAAGGGCCGCATGGAGAACATGACGAACCACGGCACCGGCTGGGTGCGCATGGAGTTCGTCGTCCCGTCGCGCGGCCTCATCGGCTTCCGCAGCGAGTTCCTCACCACGACGCGCGGCACCGGCATCGCGAACGCGATCTCGCACGGCTACGAGCCGTGGGCGGGCTCGATCTCGACGCGTCAGAACGGCTCCATCGTCGCCGACCGTTCGGGCGTCGTCACCCCGTTCGCCATGATCGCCCTGCAGGAGCGCATGTCGTTCTTCGTGCAGCCCACGCAGGAGGTCTACGAGGGCATGGTCATCGGCGAGAACTCCCGCGCCGACGACATGGACGTGAACATCACGAAGGAGAAGAAGCTCACCAACATGCGTGCGGCGAGCTCCGACACCTTCGAGTCGATGACGCCTCCGCGCCAGCTGACGCTCGAGGAGAGCCTCGAGTTCGCGCGTGACGACGAATGTGTCGAGGTCACGCCCGAGGTCGTCCGCATCCGCAAGGTGAACCTCGACGCGAACACGCGCGCCCGCGACACCGCGCGCCTGAAGCGTCAGGACGCCGGCTCCTGAGCCTGAGCCTGCTCCGAGAAGAGTGCCTCGTGCCGCCGAAAGGCGAGCGCGGGGCCCTCTTCTCATGTAAATCCCAGGTCAGGGATGGTTTTCACTCAGGTTGATGGTGCAGACTCGTTGGCTTGCGCCCGGGACGAGCTCCCGATGAGTCTCCTGCAAGGGCGTACGACAACCCGAAAGTCGAACCCAATGCTTCAGAAAACCCGTGCGCTTCGGCGCGCCTCCGACGCGGCGTCGGCCCGCGCCGCCGTCACCGCCCGCCGCCCGATGACCATCCTCGGAGTGACCGCCGCCACCCTGGTCGGAATCACGCTCAGCGTCGGTCTGGCCTCCACCTCCGCCGCGGCCGCCATGAGCCCGGCCATCGCCGTCGCCGCGCCCGCACTGTCCGGTGCCGAGCCTCTGGCGAAGATCACCGCAGACGCTTCGTCCACGCGCGCGGAGGCCCGGAGTGCCGTCGCGGCGGCCGAGGCGGTGAGCGCCGACGTGGCGGCTTCCGGTCTCGATGTGGGCGTCTCGACATCCGTCGACACGGCCGAGCTCGAGAGCGGCATCGACAAGCTCTCCGACAGTGAGGTGACGCCGTTGCTCCTCGTGGGCATCGTCACCGACGACGTGGAGTCGGAACTGACGAAGGTCATCTCGGACACCGCGGATCTCCGCACCGCGCTCACCGCGGCGCAGGAGAAGCGCGCCGCGGAGGAAGCGGCCGCAGCGGCGGCCAAGGCTGCGGCAGAGCATGCGGCCGCCGAGCGAGCAGCCGCCGCGGCGCTCGCCTCCGCCAACACCGTCGAGGGCGCCAAGGCCTCCGCGCAGCAGCAGATGTCGAGCCGATACGGCTGGGGCGGGGATCAGTTCTCGTGCCTGGACTCGCTGTGGACCAAGGAATCGGGCTGGAACTACCAGGCCTACAACTCCGACGGCGGGGCCACCGGGATTCCGCAGGCTCTGCCCGGCAGCAAGATGGCATCCGCGGGAGCCGACTGGCAGTCCAGCGCCGCCACGCAGATCGCCTGGGGCCTCGAGTACATCTCGGCGGCCTATGGAAGTCCGTGCAGCGCCTGGTCGCACTCGCAGGCGATGAACTGGTACTGAGACCGTGAGATCCCAACCCGTCGCCTGTCGCCGGCGGGGAATGAGGCTCAGCGGAGCTCGGAGATGAGCACGGCGCTCGTGGCCGCTGTCGTCGCCTCGAAGATGTGCGGGGCGTCGCCGGCATACGTCAGATAGTCGCCGGGCTCGAGCAGTACCGGCTCATCCGCCGGTCCGATGAGGGCCTGCCCGGAGATCAGGATGACGTGCTCGATGGTGCCGGGGTGGTGTGGGTCAGAGCGTCGGGCATCGCCCGGTTCGGCCTTGATCAGGTAGATGTCGCGTCGCGCGCCGGGAGGGCTGGCCGCCAGCAGGGTGGCGCTGTACGCGGCTGCGGACGACGGGACGCCGGCGAGGTCATCGGCGCGGATCAGCGTCGGCGCGTTGCTCTGCTGGTCGACGAGCACCGCGAACGGCACTCCGAGGGCGACGCCGAGCGCCCACAGCGTCTCGACGCTCGGATTGCCGGCTCCGGCCTCGAGTTGCGAGACGGTCGCTTTGGACACGTCGGCGCGGCGCGCGAGCTCCGAGATCGACAGGCCGACGGCCTCTCGTTCTCGGCGCAGAGTGCGGGCGATGCGTGTGCGGAGGTCTTCCATCCGTTCATCATGCCAAACGTTCGTTCGCTTGACTATCCGTTCGCGAGTGTTCAGAATTATCGTCATGTGTTCAGCGAAGCGAACAGAGGTCCTCGGGGCGGGCGATGACCGCCGAGCGTGAGGTCTGGCGCGAGGCGCTCGGCGTCGTGCTCGCGACCAGCGCCTACGGTGTCTCCTTCGGCGCGCTGGCCGTGGCGTCCGGACTCGACGTCTGGCAAACGTGCGTCCTCAGCCTGCTGATGTTCACCGGAGGATCGCAGTTCGCGTTCATCGGCGTCTTCACTGCGGGAGGCCTCGCCGCTCTGCCCTCCGCGGTCGCGTCGGCCGCCCTCCTCGGCGTGCGCAACGTCGCGTACGGGATGCGCATGTCGCCGATCGTGGGCGGGGGGCCGGTGCGCAAGGCTGCCGCTGCGCATTTCACGATCGACGAGTCCACGGCCGTGGCGATCTCGCAGAGCGACCCGCGGCTGCGCCAGGTGGGTTTCTGGGTCACCGGCATCGGCATCTTCGTCGGCTGGAACATCACGACCCTCGTCGGCGCGCTCGTCGGTGACGTGCTCGGCGACCCGCGGACGTGGGGATTGGACGCCGCTGCCGCGGCCGCATTCCTCGCACTGCTCTGGCCTCGGCTCCGGCAGCGGCAGGCCATCGCGGTGGGTGTGGCGGCCGCGGTGGTCGCTGCAGCGTTCACCCCCTTCCTCATGCCGGGTCTCCCGGTGCTCGTCGCGGCCGTCGTGGCGATCGCCGTCGGCTGGTTCAACTGGCTGGGCGGCCGCGAGACGCCGTCGGGTGGTCCCGCCGGCATCCGAACGGAGGAGGCGCCATGAGCCTGTGGAGTGCGATCCTCCTCGCGGCGCTCATCTGCGTCGCGCTCAAGGCCGCCGGATACCTGGTGCCGCCCAAGGTCCTCGAAGCGCCTCGCACTGCTCGCATCTCCGACCTGCTGACGGTCGCGCTGCTGGCAGCGCTCGTCGCGGTGCAGACCCTCGGCGACGGCCAGTCCATCACGGTGGACGCGCGCGTGCCCGCCCTGCTCGTCGCGGGAGGGCTCCTGTGGCTCCGACAGTCGTTCCTCGTCGTCGTGGCGGCGGCTGCACTGGTCGCCGCGCTCCTGCGGCTCTTCGGCCTCGCCTCGTGACGGACTGCTCGGTCACAGGGGGCGCCGGTAAGATCGACGGGTGCGCGTGAGCTGGGTGTCGAGAGTGTTGTCGTGGGTCGCTGCGGCCCTGGTGGGCGGCGTCTACGGCATCGCCGGCACGATCGCGCACAGTGTGATGTGGGGACCGATCCCGGTGGGGCTCATCGTCGCCGCCATCGCCTGCGCGGCGATCCTCGTCGCCGTACGAGCACTCACCCACGACAGAGGGGCGGCGGTGGCAGCCGGCCTCGGGATGATCGGCATGCTGGTGCTGATCTCCGGCGTGGGTCCCGGCGGATCCGTCGTCGTCCCGGATTCCCTGAGTGGGCAGATCTGGACGTACCTGGTCGCGGGAATCGTGCTGCTCGTGATCGCCTGGCCCTCCTTCTCACGGGTTCCGGTCCGCACGGTCGCGCCTGCCGCGCAGGAACCCGAGCGCCACGAGTCGTAGACTGGAGGGGTGACGTATGTGATCGCCCTCCCGTGCGTCGATGTCAAGGATCGCGCCTGCATCGACGAGTGCCCCGTTGACTGCATCTACGAGGGTGAACGGTCGTTGTACATCCACCCCGACGAGTGTGTGGATTGCGGCGCCTGCGAACCGGTGTGCCCGGTCGAGGCCATCTACTACGAAGACGACCTGCCCGACGAATGGCAGGACTACTACAAGGCGAACGTCGAGTTCTTCGACGAGATCGGCTCGCCCGGAGGCGCCGCCAAGGTCGGCGTCTACACGTTCGACCACCCGATCATCGCCGCGCTCCCGCCCCAGGGCGAGTAGGCGTCTTCCGTGAGCGTCCGCGACCTCGCCGACTACCCGTGGGACGCCGTCGTCCCTTTCCGTGCGCGCGCCGCTGAGCATCCCGAGGGTCTCGTGGACCTTTCGGTGGGATCGCCGGTGGATCCGACGCCCGAGCTCATCCGCCGTGCGCTGGCCGAGGCCACCGATGCGCACGCCTACCCGCAGACGGTCGGCACGCCGACGCTGCGCGAAGCCATCGTGGAGTGGTACGCGCGGCGCAGGGGAGTGTCCGACCTCCGCGTCGACAACGTCCTGCCGACGATCGGTTCCAAGGAGCTCGTCGCACTGCTGCCCACGCTTCTAGGGCTCGGCGAGGGTGACATCGTCGTGCATCCGCGTGTGGCATACCCGACGTACGAGGTCGGCGCCCGCGTGGTCGGCGCGACGCCTCTGCCGGCCGACGATCCCGACGAGTGGCCGGAGGGCACCAAGCTCATCTGGATCAACACTCCGGGCAACCCCGACGGCCGGACCTGGACGGTCGACGAGCTCGCTGCAGCCGTGCGCCGTGCGCGCGAACTCGGAGCCGTCCTCGCGAGTGACGAATGCTATGCCGAGCTGGGCTGGGACGGAATCTGGGCGACGGAGCCGATCCCCTCGATCCTCGATCCTCGGGTGACCGGGGGCAGCAGGGCGAACCTGCTCAGCGTGTACTCGCTGAGCAAGCAGTCGAATCTCGCCGGCTATCGAGCCGCGTTCGTCGCCGGCTGCGCGCGCGTCGTCGGAGACCTGCTCACGGCGCGCAAGCACCTCGGACTCATGCCGCCCGCGCCCGTGCAGCACGCCATGGCGGTCGCGCTAGGTGACGACGAGCATGTCGCCGCCCAGAAAGAGCTGTACCGCACCAGGCGAGAAGCACTGCGCCCCGCGCTGGAGGCCGCCGGCTTCCGCATCGACGGTTCGGAGGCCGGGCTGTATCTCTGGGCGACGGAAGGGCGCGATGCCTGGGAGTCGATGGGACGCCTCGCCGATCTCGGCATCCTCGCCGGTCCCGGTCCGTTCTACGGCGCGGACTCCTCGCAGCATGTGCGCCTCGCGCTGACCGCTCCCACCGAGCGGGTGCGAGAAGCCGCGCGCCGGCTCACCGCTTCGGCTCTGTAGGTTTTCTCCGTGAAGATCGCATCTGTTTGGCGGATGTCACAGTAGGCCTGTGTGCCTACTAGGCTGTAAAGGCGATTCGGTCGTGTCTCGACCTGGTGCCACAGCGCCGTGAGATCGCCAGTTCCGACTTGATCAAGATCTTGTCCGATGCACCGCGACCAGCGGGGTCGGACGCCAGGAGGAGGACCGCGTGAGCGCAGCGGCAGAGCAGACGGCGAAGCTGACGATCGGCGATACAACCGCCGAATTCCCGGTATTGCGCGGTACGGCAGGCCACGACAGCATCGACTTCTCGACGCTGACCCGGCAGACCGGCTACACCGGCCTCGACTACGGTTTCGTCAACACGGCGTCCACCAAGTCCGACATCACCTTCATCGACGGAGACAAGGGCATCCTGCGCTACCGCGGATATCCCATCGAGCAGCTGGCCGGATCGACGAGCTACCTCGAGGTCGCCTGGCTCTTGATCTACGGGGAACTGCCCTCGGCTTCCGAGCTGGCAGAGTTCGACGAGAAGATCCGTCGCCACACGCTGCTGCACGAAGACCTCAAGCGCTTCTTCTCGGCTCTGCCGCACACGGCGCACCCGATGTCGGTGCTCTCGTCGGCGGTCGCCGCCCTCTCGACGTACTACGAGGGGCAGACCGACCCGCACAACCCCGAGCATGTCGAGCTGAACATGGTGCGCATGCTCGCCAAGCTGCCCGTGATCGCGGCCTATGCGCACAAGAAGAGCGTCGGCCAGGCCTTCCTGTACCCCGACAACTCGCTGAGCTTCGTGGACAACTTCCTCAAGCTCAACTTCGGCGTGCACAGCGAGGAGTACGAGGTCAACCCGGTCATGTCGAAGGCTCTCGAGCTTCTCCTGATCCTCCACGAAGACCACGAGCAGAACGCCTCCACCTCGACCGTCCGCCTGGTGGGCTCCACCGGCGCGAACCAGTTCGCCTCGGTCTCCGCCGGCATCCAGGCACTCTCCGGTCCGCTGCACGGCGGTGCGAACGAGGCCGTCCTGACGATGCTGGGGCAGATCCGCGACTCCGGCCAGAGCGTCTCGCGCTTCGTGGAGCGGGTGAAGAACAAGGAGGAGGGCGTGAAGCTCATGGGCTTCGGGCACCGCGTCTACAAGAACTACGATCCGCGCGCCAAGCTGGTCAAGGACGCCGCCGATGAGGTGCTCTCCTCGCTGGGCGTCACCGATCCGCTTCTCGACCTCGCGAAGGAGCTCGAGGAGCTCGCGCTCGCGGACGACTACTTCCGTGAGCGCCGCCTGTACCCGAACGTCGACTTCTACACGGGCGTCATCTACAAGGCGATGGGCTTCCCGACCCGGATGTTCACGGTGCTGTTCGCCATCGGTCGTCTGCCCGGCTGGCTGGCGCAGTGGCGCGAGCTTCAGCTCGACCCGCAGACCAAGATCGGCCGCCCGCAGCAGCTGTACACGGGCTCTCCCGAGCGGTCGTTCCCGACGCGGTGAGCACAGAACGAGAAAGCGCCCCTTCCGCCGAAACGGAAGGGGCGCTTTGCTGTCGAGCTGCGTCCGCGGGTCAGCGACCCTGCGCGCTGCGGCCGCCCTGACGGGACTGTCCGCTCTGCGTGGAGTAGCCACCACCCTGGTAGCCGCTGCCCTGGCCACCGGCGCCACCGGCGCGGGGGCGACGACGACGACGTGCGGGCGGGTTCGCCGCACCGCTCTTCTCGCCACCGGCGGGACGCTGCTTGGACGACTGACGCTGCTGCTGCTGCGGAGCCTGCACGGGAGCCGGGCGCACGTGCGGGGCGCGCTCGGGGACCAGGGCCGTGACGGCAGCGGTCGTGACATCTTCCAGCGGAGCCGAGATGGCCGCCTTGCGCAGCAGGTCCTTGACGTCACGGCGCTGCTCGGGGAGCACGACGGTCACGACGGTGCCGGCAGCACCGGCACGGGCCGTACGTCCCGAACGGTGCAGGTATGCCTTGTGCTCGACGGGCGGGTCGACGTGGACGACGAGGTCGACGTTGTCGACGTGCACGCCACGGGCGGCGACATCGGTTGCGACGAGAACGCGCACTCCGCCGTCTTCCGGTGCGGCGGAGAAGGCACCGAGGTTGCGCTCACGAGCGTTCTGCGACAGGTTTCCGTGCAGGTCGACGGCCGGGATGCCGGCAGCCGTGAGCTGCTTCGCGAGCTTCTTCGCCTGGTGCTTGGTGCGGGTGAAGAGGATGCGGCGGCCGGTGCCGGAGGCGAGCTCCTTCACCAGGGCGGTCTTGTTGTCGGTGGAGTCGACGACCAGCACGCGGTGGGTCATCTCGCCCACGGGCACGCTCTCTTCATCGACCTCGTGGCTGACCGCGTTCGAGAGGAAGCGGCGGGCGAGGGTGTCGATGCCGCGGTCCAGCGTCGCGCTGAACAGGAGGCGCTGGCCACCGGCCGGCGTCGCGGTGAGAATGCGGGTGACGCCGGGGAGGAAGCCGAGGTCGGCCATGTGGTCGGCCTCGTCGAGCACGGTGACCTCGATCGCGCTGAGGCGCACGACCTGCTGCTTCATGAGGTCTTCGAGTCGACCGGGGCAGGCCACGACGATGTCGACGCCGCCGCGCAGCGCCTGCTCCTGCGGACGCTGGCTGACGCCACCGAAGACGGTCGTGACGCGCAGGCCGGCAGCCTCGGCGAGCGGGGCGATGGTTGCGGCGATCTGCGTCGCGAGTTCACGGGTCGGGGCGAGGACGAGTCCGCGCGGGAGGCCGGCGCGGCGCTGACCACCGGATGCGGCGAGGCGTGCCACGAGCGGCAGGGCGAAGGCGATGGTCTTACCGCTGCCCGTGCGTCCGCGGCCGAGGAGGTCGCGACCCGCGAGGGAGTCGGGAAGGGTGTCGCGCTGGATCGCGAAGGCCTCGGTCTTGCCGGAATCGGCGAGAACGGCGGCGAGCTCGGCGGGAACGCCGAGTTCAAGGAAAGTAGACATGCAGAAACTCCGTCAGCGCACGAGTGATCGGCGCGAGATAAGGGGTGAGGTGGGCGACGGCGCAGGAATTGCGCATCGGTTCGCCGTTCGAAATGCCAGCTCATGCTGGTGGTGGGAGCAGTTCTGCTCGCTTCGGTCCTCGGAGACCCCATGACGACGACGATGTTGCAGCACCGGCGGTGCGGACAACGGTGTCAGTCTACCAGTGCGTGCATGCCGTCGGCTGCATGCCGCCTCCACGCGCGGGTCGCGGGCGGCCGACGCACGCGCAGGGAGGGCTCTCAGGCGTGAAGGGCCTCGTTGAGCGTCACGCCCACGCCGGCACGGCGCACGGCCTCGACGGCCCCGCTGAGGGAGTTCCGGCGGAAGAGCAGCCCGTCCTGGCCGGAGAGTTCTCCGCCCTTCACCGTCCGCCGTCCGCCGTCCGGCGTCATCGGGCCGTCGACCAGCACGATCTTCGTCCCGGCGGTCACGTACAGGCCCGCCTCGACGACGCAGTCGTCGCCGAGGGAGATGCCGATGCCGGCGTTCGCTCCGAGCAGGGTGCGCGCGCCGATCGACACCCGGTGCGTGCCACCGCCCGAGAGCGTGCCCATGATCGAGGAACCGCCGCCGATGTCGCTGCCGTCGCCCACGACGACGCCCTGCGAGATGCGTCCCTCGACCATGGAGGAGCCGAGCGTTCCGGCGTTGAAGTTGACGAAGCCCTCATGCATCACGGTGGTGCCGGGGGAGAGGTGTGCGCCGAGCCGCACGCGCGAGGCGTCGGCGATCCTGACGCCCGCAGGCTGCACGTAGTCGGTCAGGCGCGGGAACTTGTCCAGTCCCTGCACCTGGATGCCGGCGCGCTGGAGGTGCGGCCGCAGACGGGCGGCGTCGGCGGGGAGTACCGGGCCGGCGTTCGTCCAGGCGACGTTCGGCAGGTGGCCGAAGATGCCCTCCAGGTTCAGCTCGTTGGGGCGCACGACGAGGTGCGAGAGGGCGTGCAGTCGCAGGTACGCGTCGGCCGTGGAAGCGGGAGCTGCGTCGAGGTCGATCTGGAGCCGGATGATCTCGACGGTCACGTTCCGTCGCTCATCGGCGCCGACCAGGGGCTCGAGCGCGGCGACGGCCGCATCGTCTGCTGAGGCAGATCCCGTGCTGACATCCGGGTACCACGCATCGAGAACCGTGCCATCGCCGGCGATCGTGGTCAGGCCGATACCCCATACGGTGCGTGCGTCGCTCATCCCTCCACGCTATCGCGCCGGGAGGCGGGGGACTTCACGCATGACGGGGTAAGTAGGCTTGACCCATGGTGCTCGATCTGACCGCGTCCTCCGTCGACCTCACCCGTGCGATCTGCGACATCCCGAGCGTGTCCGGCGACGAGAAGACCCTCGCCGACGCGATCGAGGCGGCTATCACGCCGTTGACGCACCTCGAGGTCTTCCGCCACGGCAACACGATCGTCGCCCGCACCGATCTCGGGCGCGCGCAGCGCGTCGCCATCGCCGGTCACATCGACACCGTGCCGATCAATGCGAACCTGCCGACCAGGGACATCGAGATCGACGGCGTGCCCTATCTCTGGGGGCGCGGAACCGTCGATATGAAGGCGGGCACGGCCGTGCAGCTCAAGCTCGCGGCGGAGCTCACCGATCCCGCGATCGACATCACTTGGATGTGGTACGACAACGAAGAGATCGAGGCGTCCAAGAACGGCCTCGGCCTGCTCGCCGCGGTGCGACCCGACCTGTTCCGGGCCGACTTCGCGATCCTCGGCGAGCCCTCCAACGGCGAGGTCGAGGGCGGATGCAACGGCACGCTGCGCGCGATCGTGCGCACGACCGGCGTTCGCGCACACAGTGCACGAGCGTGGATCGGCGAGAACGCGATCCACCGTGCGGCGCCGATCCTGACGCGGCTCGCCGAGTACCGCGCCAGGGAGGTGCCGGTCGAGGGGCTCCTGTACCGGGAGAGCCTGAGCGCCGTGCGAATCGCCGGCGGCGTCGCGGGCAACGTCATCCCCGACGCGTGCGAGGTCGAGGTCAACTATCGCTTCGCGCCCAGCAAGTCCGCCGCGGACGCTGAAGCGCACCTCCGCGGGGTTCTCGCCGGCTTCGAGATCGAGATCACCGACGCCGCCGAGGGCGCGCGCCCCGGACTCGACGCCGAGATCGCGAAGCAGTTCGTGGCGGCTGTGGGCGCCGAGCCGCGCCCGAAGTACGGCTGGACCGACGTCGCCCGCTTCTCGGCGCTCGGCATTCCGGCGGTGAACTACGGTCCCGGCGACCCGCACCTCGCGCACCACGACGAGGAGCGCGTGCCGCTCGCGCAGATCGACGCCGTGGAGCGGGGCCTGCGCGCATGGCTCACCTCGCGCTGAGCACGGCTCGCCGTTGGGCGCAGGCGCCGATCGCGCTGCGGATCGCGATCATCTACCTCGCGGCACGGGCAACGACCACGATCTTCCTGCTCATCGCCGCGTCGCTGTCGACGTCGTTCTCGCGCTTCGGGGCCGATGCCGGACTCGATGACTTCATCCTCGGCTGGGACGCCCAGTGGTACTGGCTGGTCGCCGAGTCCGGCTATCCGACCGAGCTTCCCCTGACCGAGTCGGGCGAAGTCGCCGAGAACGCCTGGGCATTCATGCCCGTGTTCGCATATGCGGCGAAGGCGGTGGGCTTCGTCTTCGGGTCCTGGGGAGTCGGCGCTCTCCTGATCTCGCTGGCCGCGGGGTATCTCGCGTGCCTCGCGCTTCATCGTCTGCTCCGTGACCGCATCGGCGCTTCTGCGGCGCTCTGGGCAGTCGTGTTCTTCGCTGCCGGGCCGATCGCCGCGATGTTCCAGGTCGGTTATGCCGAGACTCTGTTCCTGCTGCTGTTGTTCCTCGCGCTCGATGCGACGATCAGACACGAGTACGGCCGGCTCTTCCTCCTGATCCCGGTGATGGCCTTCACGCGCCCCGGGATCCTCGCCTTCGCCCTGTACCTCGGGTTGCACGGTGTCGTGCGCTGGTTCCGCCGGAAGAAGGAACCGCTCACCGGGCGCGAGATCACGCACATCGTCGCGCTCGGGGCGCTCGCAACCGCGGCGGGCTTCGCCTGGCAGTTGATCGCCGGTGTCGTCACGGGCGACCCCGGTGCCTATCTCGCGACAGAACTCGCGTGGCGCCGGCACTGGATCGTCGGCGGCGTCGACGGTTTCCTGCCGTTCGAAGGATGGGTTCAGGCCTCGCAGTTCTGGTTCGCGCTCTGGGGCATGCCGCAGTGGTGGGGGCCGGTGGCGCTCGTGCTCCTGGTCGCGGCGGCCGCCGTCGCCCTCCTGCGCTCGCCCCAGGTGCGCGCCCTCGGCGGTGACCTGCGTCTGTGGAGCGCCAGTTATCTCCTGTACCTCCTCGCGGTGTTCTTCCCGCAGTCCAGCACGTTCCGCCTGCTGCTGCCCCTCAGCCCGCTCTGGGGCGCCGTCGCGGTTCCTCGATCGAGGTGGTGGCGCGTCGGTGTGGTGGCCCTCTGCCTCCTGGGCCAATGGCTCTGGATCTACCACGTGTATGCGCTCGGGAGCACGTTCTGGCAGGTGCCCTGACGGTGTCCGGCGACCCAATTGTTGCTCGGTGACCTCCAGGTCCCGGTGACACCCGATAAACTCATTCCATACCACCGGAGGAAAGGGAGCCACGATGGCAGCGATGAAGCCGAGGACCGGAGACGGACCCATGGAGGCCGTGAAAGAAGGACGACTCATCATCGTGCGCGTTCCGCTCGAAGGCGGCGGCCGTCTGGTCGTCTCCGTGAACGACGCCGAGGCCAAGGAACTTCACGACGTGCTTGCAGCCGTCGTGGCACCGGCCTGAACGATCTGAGGTCCGCATCCGCGGACCGAAAGGGCGGTGGATCCTCGGATCCACCGCCCTTTGTCGATTCCGGGGCGTACCCGAGCGCGGCTCTTCTCAGTCGCGGTCGGCGAGTCTGATCAGCTGGAGCAGTCCTTCACCTGCGGGTGACACGGTCGCCAACACGGCCGAAGACTCCTGCGTCTCCTGCACCAGCGAGCGGTAGGCCGACGTGACCTCATCGCGCTGCACCGGGTCGGCCACGCGGCCGCCGCCGAGAATCCGCGGCACCAGCACGATGCCGCCGGTGCGGGCGAGGCGGAGTCCGTGCTCGACGTACTCGATGATGTGGTCGGGGTCGGCGTCGACGAGCACGATGTCGTACGAGGACTCATTCATGCGGGGGAGCACGTCGATGGCGCGACCGGTGATGAATCGGACCTTGGTGGACGGCACCTTCGCGTCGGTGAAAGCCTGTCGCGCTGCTGCGAGGTGCTCGGGCTCGTTGTCGATCGAGGTGAGCACGGCCTGCGGCGCTCCGTGCAGCAGCCAGAGTCCGGAGACTCCTGCGCCGGTGCCGATCTCGACGATCGAGCGCGCGCCGGTCGCGGCGGCGAGCACGGCGATCTGGGAACCGACGACGGTGCTGATCGGCATCGCGCCGAGCTCGACCGCATGCGCGCGCGCACGTGCGATGGAGTCGGGTTCCACGATGGACTCGCGAAGGAATCGCGCGTTCGCGTCGTGCTCGCTCATGGCCTGTTTCTCCCTGCCTGCCCGGTGGTTCCCTCCAGAGTATTCGCTCGGTGTACCCGCGGACCGCAGGCGCGACGGTAGCCTGTAGAGATGACGTTCGGGCTCACCTTCGAGAAGCTGCTGCTGATCGGCCTCATCGCGGTCCTCATCATCGGCCCGGAACGTCTTCCGCGAGCTGCCGAAGGCTTCTCCCGCATGGTCCGCAAGGCCGGCGAGTATCTTCGCTCGACCAAGTCCCGCATGCGCGAGGAGATGGGTCCGGAGCTTGACGATGTGGACTGGCGCAAGCTCGACCCCCGTCAGTACGATCCGCGACGCATCATCCGCGACGCGCTGTTCGAGGAGCCGCAGCCGGCCGCGACGCCGACGCAGGCGCGAGAGACGATCGCGGAGCCTGTCGCTCCCCGTGTGCTCCCGCAGGAGTTCAGCGCGAGCAACCGGCCTCCGTTCGACCCCGAAGCCACGTGACCCGAGGGCGGCTCGCCGATCGCGATGCCGTGGCATTCGGGTTCTCCGCGCTGTGCGCGTGCATCGGTGTGCTGATCTGGACGCTCTGGGTGTTGCCCGTCGCGGCCTCCGTGAGAGATGCAGACCCGGTTCCGCTGGGACGGGGGGAGACGGTCGAGCTGCGGGCGGGCGAGCGAGTCGGCATCTGGGGCAGCGGCATCTCCGCGATGCTGGGGACGTTGGAGTGCTCGGTGTCGGGCCCGGACGGCGCCGCTCTCCCTCAGCGCGGAGGACCCTCGCTGTCGTGGGACGACACGCTCTGGTGGATGACCCCGAAACGCGGGTTCGAGCAGCATACGCAGTTCACCGCTGCTCATGAGGGCGTCCATACCGTCACCTGTATCGACTCGCTCGACACCTACGACGGCGAGTTCCTCGTCGCCGGGGACGCCTTCGGGAGTGGCTCCATCGGACTCGGACGCACTGGGGGGAACGACTTCGCCACGGGGACGCTCCTGGCGTTCGGTGCGGTGTTCTGTCTTCCCGTCGCCGCGTTGCTGCCCGTCGTCATCCTGGTCCGCCGTTGGGTCACCAGACGGAGAAGCACGCGAGATGCCGAGCGCGCGCACGAGTCCTGGACGGAGTCCCCGGAGCTGTAGGGGAGCTGCACTCAGCCGATCGTCATCGGCAGCGAGCGGCCGGAGAGGCCCCGCCCCTGCCGAGCGAGCGTGCGCGCGAGGTCGAGGATCGTCGTGGCCGCGGCATCCGTCGTCTCGCCGGCGACGATCGGGAGGCCGGCGTCGCCCCCCTCACGGAGCGCGGGACTCAGCGGGATCGAGGCCAGCAGGGGGACCGTGGCGCCCGGCTCGGAGAGCGCTTCGGCGACCGCCGCACCTCCACCCGAGCCGAACAGATCGATGACCGTGCCATCGGGGAGCGTGTACGCCGCCATGTTCTCGATGACGCCGATCACCCGCTGACCTGTCTGCCGCGCGACGAGTCCACTGCGGATGGCCACCTCTGCGGCGGCGGTCTGCGGGGTCGTGACGACAAGGACCTCGGCGTGGGGGAGGAGTTGGCCGATCGAGATGGCGATGTCGCCGGTGCCGGGCGGCATGTCGATGAGCAGCACATCGAGGTCGCCGAAGAACACGTCGGTGAGGAACTGCTGCACCGTGCGGTGCAGCATCGGTCCGCGCCACGCTACGACGGCCTCGCCGTCGCGGAGGAACATCCCGATCGAGATGGTCTTCACCCCGTGCGCCACCGGGGGCAGCATGAGGTCGTCGATACGAGTCGGCTGCGTCCCGGCGGGGATGCCGAGGAGCCCGGGAATCGAGAATCCGTGCACGTCGGCATCGACGAGGCCCACGGACAGACCCTGGTCTGCGAGTGCGACGGCGAGATTGGCGGTGACCGTCGATTTACCCACGCCGCCCTTGCCGCTGGAGACGAGGATCACGCGGGTGAGCGAGTCGGGCCCGAAGGGCATCTGGCGGGCCGGCCTGCCGTCGCGGAGCTTCTCGGTCAGCGCCTTGCGCTCCGCCGGCGTCATGACGCCCACTTCGACGTCGACCGAGGCGATGCCGGGGACGGATGCCGCAGCCTCGCGCACGTCGGACTCGATGCGCGCCGCTGCAGGGCAGCCCACGATCGTCAGGACGATGCCGACCCGAGCGCGGTCTCCGTCCACGGCGATCTCACGCACCATGTCGAGCTCGCCGATAGGGCGGCGCAGCTCCGGGTCCGTCACCGCGGAAACCGCGGCACGGACGAGGTCGGTCTCGGTCACGATGCGGCGCCCGCCGTCGGCTTGTCCCCGGTGTCTTCGAGCTCGGCGAGGAGAGCCTTCAGCTCCTGTCGGAGAACGTCACGCGTGACGGCCTGCGAATTGCGCTCCTCGAGCGCCATCCGCAGCGCCACGATCTCCCGGGCGAGGTACTCGGTGTCAGCGAGGTTGCGTTCCGCGCGCTGGCGATCCTGCTCGATCTGCACGCGGTCGCGGTCGTCCTGTCGGTTCTGGGCGAGCAGGATCAGCGGCGCGGCATAAGAGGCCTGCAAAGAGAGCATGAGGGTCAGGGCGGTGAAGCCGAGGGCGGCGTCGTCGAAGCGCAGCTCGTCGGGCCCCAAGGTGTTCCAGACGATCCAGGCCACGCAGAACAAGCTGAGCATGAGCAGGAAGGTCGGTGTGCCCATCGCGCGGGCCACCCACTCCGTGAACCGGCCGAACCGGTCGCGCGAGGTCGTGCGGGGCCTCGTCGTGCTGCGGCCGGGGGCATCGAGGCGCGGCGAGCGGGGCATCAGCGTGCCTCCTTCGCGGGGGACGGCGTGTCGCTGTCGTGCGATCGCCAGTCATCGGGGAGCAGATAGTCGAGCACATCATCGATGCTGATCGCGCCGACGAGCCGGTGCGCCGCGTCGATCACCGGGAGCGAGACGAGGTCGTAGCTCGCCAGCAACCGCGCCACCTCGGCGGCGGACGCGGTGACGGGAACGGGCTCGAGGCTGTCGTCGAGGATCGCTCCGAGGCGCTCGTGCGGCGGGTAGCGCAGCATCCGCTGGAAGTGCACGAGGCCGAGCAGGCGCCCGGTCGGCGTCTCGAACGGTGGCAGGGTGACGAACACCGCGGCGGCCAATGCGGGGTGCAGCTCATGACGGCGGATCAGGGCCAATGCCTCCGCGACGGTGGCGTCTGCGGAGAGGATGATCGGCTCCGGGGTCATCAGACCACCCGCGGTGTCGGGGCCGTAGCGCAGCAGCATCCTGACGTCTTCGGCCTCTTCCGGCTCCATCAGCTCGAGAAGCTGTTCGAGTCGGTCCGGGGCCAGCTGGGCGAGCAGGTCGGCGGCGTCGTCCGGTTCCATCTGGTCGAGGATGTCGGCTGCGCGCTCATCGCCGAGGCGGTCGAGGATATGCACCTGTTCGTCCTCAGGCATCTCCTCGAGGGCATCGGCGAGACGGTCGTCCGACAGCTCTTCGGCCACCTCGATCATGCGCTGCTGTGGAAGATCGAGAAGGGTGTTGGCGAGGTCGGCGGCGTGCAGCTCCGAGTACGAGGCGACGAGCTGCTCAGCGGACTGCGACTCGCCCGGTGCACGCTGCTCGGCGACCTCGCTCCAGGCGGCGAACGTGGTCGGACCCTTCGCGAACGGCGAGGCGCTGGTCTTCGGGCGGCGGAGGAAGAGCTGACTGATCGCCCATTCGCCGAGGCGGTTCGGTTCGATCGCGACGTCTTCGATGACGGCCGTGCCGCTGCCGTCCGCGAAGCTCACGCGCCGTCCGAGCATCTCGGCGAGCACGCGCACCTCGCCGGCGCGGGGAGAGAAGCGTCGCACGTTGATCAGCCCGGTGGTGATGACCTGTCCGGACCGGATCGACGTGACCCGGCCGATCGAGAGGAACACGTGACGTCGCCCCGGGATCTCGACGACCAGGCCGATCACGCGGGGCGCCGCGGTACTTCGATACACGACGACGACATCCCGGACCTTGCCGAGCCGGTCGCCGAGGGGGTCGAAGACGGCGCACCCGGCCAGGCGCGCGGCGAAAACCCGTTGTGTGCTCACTTCTCCAGAGTAGTCGGCGGGTCCGGTCGAGGGCGGGATGGTCGCGCCTCGGGCCGTCGACGGGTGCGCGTGGAAGAATAGCCGGATGAGCATGCTGAACCGCCCCGCGAGCGGCACCGAGACCGGCGAGATGGTCGCTTCGACGCGCGACTACGAGAGCGCGCAGAAGACGGTGTCGAAGCTGATCGCGGGGGAGGTGCCGGCCAGGGACATCGCGATCGTCGGGCAGAGCGTGCGCACGGTCGAGCGCGTCACCGGAAAGCTGGGGTATGCGGCGGCCGCGCGTTCGGGCGCCGTCAACGGCGTCCTGATCGGCCTGTTCCTCTCGGCGATCCTCGTGATCGGCAACCCCGAGGTGCCGATCCAGCTCTTCGTCGGCTTCGTCTTCATCGGCGTCGCGCTCGGGATGCTGCTGAGCCTCGTCACCTACGCGATCGTTCGTCGCCGACGCGACTTCGCGAGCGTCACGCAGTTCGCCGCCGACCACTACGAGGTGACGGTGCAGGCAGCATCGCTCGCGAAGGCCCGTCAGGTGCTCGGCGCGACGAAGACGGCGCCGGTGCGGCCGCCCGTGAACCTCGACGAGCCGCCGCGCTACGGCGAGCGGATCACGCCCGGTGCGGTGACTCCCGAGCCCGCGGAGCCCGTGGTCCCGCCGCGTCCGGCCGATCCCGTCGCGGAACCGCAGCAGCCGGAGGGCGGTCCCGCCCCCGAAGCCGCCCCTGCGGCGCCCGCGGCCGACGAGGCCGAGCCGATCTCCCCGCTGCCCGTTCCCGAACCCGGCATCGTGCCCGGCTCGGATGCGCCGGAAGGTGACCGACGATGACGCTTCCCGAGCCCCATCAGCCGGGGGAGTTCGCTCCGCCGCCTCCGCCTCCGCCTGCGCCGCCTGTGCCCCCGGCGCCCCCTGCGTCGTCTGCACCACCCGTGCCCCCGGCGCCGACCGTGCCGCCGGCATCGCCTGTGCCCCCGGCGCCGCCGGCTCAGGCATACCCTGCGCCTACGGCGCCCGCGGGATACCCCGCACCCGGGTACCCCGCACCCGGGTACCCGGCGCCCACCTACCAGGCACCCGGCCAACCGGCTGCTGCGGTGCCGCCCGGGTATGCCCCGCCGGCGTATCCAGGACCCGGATATCCGTCGCAGACGTACCCCACCCCCGGCTACCCCGGGCAGTTCCCCCCAGCGGTCGCGCCGGCGCGCGGTCTGCTCCCGTGGGCGCTCGGTTTCCTGGTGCTCATCCCCTTCCCGTTCATCGGAGGGCTCGCGTCGGGCCTCGCGATGGCTGTCAGCGGAGCATCGGCGCGACGAGCCGGCGGACCCGCTGCGGAGAACGCGCGATCGGCGTTGAACTGGGGACTGACCTACCTGATGGTGTCGACGGTGCTCCTCGTCATGCACTTCGTGCTGCTCATCACCCTGACCTCGCAGGGCACCGCGTCCACCGGGTTCTTCCCTCTGGGCATCCCCATCACGTTGTACTTCGCCGTCTCGCTGCTGCACGTCGTGCTCGTGATCATCGGCACGGTGCGGGTGTCGTCGGGAGGCGTCATGCGCGTCCCCTTCGCCATCCCCTTCGCGCGCGCCTGATGACGACGATCCAGGTCGATCTCCCGACGGGGCCGACCGTGGTGAGCGCGGACTGGTCCGCGGGCGAGAACGGCATGACGGTGCTCGTCGCGCACGGTGCCGGCACCGGCAAGGACCATCCGTTCCTCACAGGGTTCACGGAGGCCCTCGGCGGACTCGGTTTCTCCACTCTGCGCTTCAACTTCCCGTACGTGGAGCAGGGCAGGAAGATGCCCGGACCCGCGGCGCACGCCATGTCGACGTGGCAGGCCGCTGTGGCGTTCGCCCGCGCGCAGGAACCGGGAAACACGGTGTGGGCGACAGGCAAGTCCTACGGCGGACGCATGGCGTCCATGGCCGTCGCGGACGGACTCATCGTCGACGGCCTGGCGTACCTCGGCTATCCGCTGCACCCACCGGGCAGGCCCGAGAAGCCGCGCGTGGAGCATCTGCCGGCCATCGCGGTTCCGCAGCTGTTCGTCGAGGGGACGAACGACCCTTTCATCCAGCCGATCTCGCAGTTCGAAGAAGCGGTCGCGTCCTGTCAGGATGCCCGAGTCGTCTGGATCGAGGGCGGCGGCCATACCTTCGAGGTGAAGGGACAGAAGCGTCCCGCATCCGAGATCGGCGCATCTCTCGCGCCGATCGTCGCCGAGTTCACACGCCGCTAGCGGCGAACTCGGCGACGTGCCGTGTCAGGCCTTCAGTCGGGCGATCCAGGCCTCGACCTCGTCGGCCGTGCGCGGGATGTCCGCCGACAGGTTGACCGGACCGTCTTCGGTCATGAGGATGTCGTCTTCGATGCGCACGCCGATCCCGCGGAGCTCGGCCGGAACCGTCAGGTCGTCGATCTGGAAGTACAGGCCGGGCTCGATCGTGAACACCATGCCCGGGGCCAGGATGCCGTCGTAGTACATCTCCCGACGTGCCTGCGCGCAGTCGTGCACATCGATGCCGAGGTGGTGCGAGGTGCCGTGCACCATGTACCGGCGGTGCTGGCCGCCCTTGTCGGCATCGAGCGCCTCCTCGGCGGTGACCGGAAGCAGGCCCCACTCGGCGGTGCGCTCGGCGATGACCTTCATGGCCGCGCCGTGCACATCGCGGAACCGCACACCGATCCGCGCCGCAGCGAAGGCCGCATCCGCTGCTTCGCGCACCGTCTCGTACACGCGGCGCTGCACCTCGGTGAACGTGCCGGAGACGGGAAGCGTGCGGGTGATGTCGGCCGTGTACAGGCTGTCGGCCTCGACACCGGCATCGACCAGGATCAGGTCGCCGGGGACGACGGTGCCGTCGTTGCGCGTCCAGTGCAGGTAGCAGGCGTGGGGACCCGAGGCGGCGATCGTGTCGTAGCCCTCGCCGTTGCCGTCTTCGCGGGCCCGGCGGTGGAACACTCCTTCGACGACGCGCTCGCCGCGGGCGTGGGCGACGGCGGCGGGAAGCTCGCGGATGATGTCGTCGAACCCGTCGGCCGTGATCTCGACCGCACGGCGCATCTCGGCGATCTCGAACTCGTCCTTGATGAGGCGCAGCTCGGAGACGAATCGGGTCAGCGCCTCGTCGTCTTCGAGCACGAGCTCGCCCGCCACGGCCTCGAGCTCGTCGAGGTGGGCGGTGGCGATGTCGAGGTCGGCGGCGACGCCAGCCAGGGACGGGCGGGGGCCGATCCAGAACTCGCCGACCGTGGCATCGGCGTAGAACTCGGTCGTCGTCCGGTCGGCACGCTCGCGGAAGAAGAGCGTGATGTCATGCCCCGAGTCGGTGGGCGCGAAGACCAGTACCGAGTCGGGCTCCGCGTCCGACGCCCATCCGGTGAGGTGCGCGAAGGCGGAGTGCGCCCGGAAGACGTAGTCGGTGTCGTTGCTGCGCTGCTTGAGGGAGCCGGCGGGGATCACCAGGCGCTTGCCGGGGAATGCGGCCGAGACGGCGGCACGGCGGACGGCGGCGTAGGCGGCCTGTGCGCGGGGAGCCGGAAGGGTCTCCGGGCGCTCGGCCCAGCCGGTGGAGATGGTGTCGAGGAAGCCCTGGGGGAACGGCTGCTTGCGGTTCGTGGTGCTGTTCTCGGCCGATGCTTCGACGGTGGGTTCTGCGATCGTGTCGCGCTCTCCGGTGCTCATCCCTCCAGTCTGTCATCTGCAGGGAGTACACGGGAGTTCAGCCGGCGGGCTCCAACTGCACGACGAGCGCACGGTGGTCGCTGCCGCCGGCATCGTCGAGCACGACGGAGCCGGTCGGCGTCCAGTTCTGCGAGGCCATCACGTGGTCGATCGGCGCACCGGCGAGCGGCGGGAGCGAGCTCGGCCAGGTGCCGGTGACGCCGTTGCCGGTGCGCGCCGCCACGTCACGGCAGTAGCCGATGTCGCCGCCCTCCACGCCGAGTCCGGCCATATGGTCGATCGTCGCGTTGAAGTCTCCCGCCAGGATGAAGTCCCCCTGCGGGCACTGGTCGGCGATCCACTGCAGATCGGTCTGCCACTGCTGCATCTCTTCCATGCGCGGTGCGACCGCGTGCACGGCGACGATCGTGGGACCTGTGCCGTCGATCGGCATCAGGACGACGCTGGGCACGGAACCCGTGTTGCTGGTGCCGTCCTTCGCCGACTCGATCACGGAGTACTCGCCGAGGTCGGGGGCGACCAGGACCGTGGTCTGCCAGGACTGCGGTCCGTCCTGCACATCGGGACGGAACTGCACGTGGTGCACCCACATCGGGTGCCCCTGCTCCCTCAGCATGATGGCGATTCGCTCACCGACCTCTTCGGTGGTCTCGGGCAGCGCGACCACGTCCGCGCCCTGGTCAAGGATGCGCTGTGCGATCACGTCGGCCGACACGGCCTCGCCCGCGGTGTTCCAGGTGAGCACTCGAACGCTGCTGTCGGTCTTCTCCGGAAGGGCGGTCGCTCCGAAGCCTCTGCTGGCTCCGATCAGTGCGGTGGCGCTCGCTCCCAACAGCGCGACGATCAGCACCGACGCGGCGAACCCGCGAAGCGGCCGTGCGAACAGCAGCAGGAGGGCGAGCACCACGATGATGAGGAAGCCGCCGAGGACCAGGCCGCGGACGGAGACGAGCTGCGCGAAGGGATAGGTCTGCTCGAGGTGGAAGAACTGCGGCCACACGACGATCGCCGTCGCGATCGCGAGCAGCACGGTGAAGAGGATCCCCAGTAGTCGAAACATCCCCTCCAGCCTAGAAGCGCCGCCTGTGAAGTCCCTGCCCCGACATCCCCTCCGTGCGCCTCCGCGCCCGGTGCGGGTGACGCTCGGTACGCTCGGAGGATGGCCACTCCGTCTGCCGGGTTCGCCGGTCCCGCCGACCTGCACCTGCACTCCCACCAGTCCGACGGCACGGAGTCGCCGGCCGAGGTGATGCGGCAGGTCCACGCGCACGGGATCCGCACGGCGGCGCTCACCGACCACGACCGCTCCACCGGGTGGGCCGAGGCGGGCGATGCGGCCGTCGCGCTCGGAATGACCTTCATCCCCGGCATGGAGCTTTCAGCCAAGCACGAATGGCGCAGTGTGCACGTACTGGGCTATCTCTTCGACCCCGAGAACGAGGCGCTGCGCGCCGAGACCGATCGCATCCGCGGAGACCGGATCGGCCGTGCCGAGCGCATCGTTCGGAACATCGGGCGGGACTACGACCTCCACTGGGAGGACGTCGTCGCGCAGACGAACCTGGATGCGACGGTGGGGCGCCCCCACATCGCCGACGCGCTGATCGCCCGCGGCATCGTCCGCGACCGGACCGAGGCGTTCGACGGCATCCTGCACCCGCGCGAGGGGTACTACGAGCCGCACTACGCACCGGATCCCCTCACCGCCGTACGGCTGATCACGGAGGCCGGGGGAGTGGCCGTCATCGCGCACCCCGTGACGTCGGGACGCGACCGGATGATGCCGGTGTCGTTCATCGAGCGACTGATCGACGCCGGCCTCGGTGGCTTCGAGATCGACCATCGCGAGAACACCGAGGCCGGCAAGCGGAAGCTGCGGGAGATCGCCGCCGAGCACGACCTCATCGTCACCGGGTCCAGCGACTATCACGGCAGCGGCAAACCGAACCGTCCGGGCGAGAACACCACGTCCGACGAGATGGTCGCGCGGCTCATAGCACGCAGCACCGGCATCTCCCCGCGTTATCCCTGATCCTCGGCATTCTCTCGGTCATCTCCCGGCGGGCTGTCGACGGCGACCGATACCGTCCGAGGCATGCAGCGACCGACTTCCCTGGAGCGGCGCGTCGATGCGATCGCTCACCGCGTCCTCCGTGGCGCCCCGGCGAACGGCATCCGCGCCGGCCTGATCGAGTTCGCGGTGTTCGTGCTGAAGCAGGCATGGGCGTGCATCTTCGGGGCGGCACTGCTCGTCGTGATCGTCGCAGCGCGGATCTGGTACCCCGACGATGCGGCGCTCGCCCGCAACGATGCGCTGACGATCGCCGCGGTGCTCATCCAGGCGGCGATGCTCGCCTTCCGGCTGGAGAGCGGTCGAGAGCTGTGGGTCATCGTGCTGTTCCACATCACCGGCACCGTGATGGAGCTGTTCAAGACCGATGTCGGATCGTGGGCCTATGCCGCGGACGGATTCCTGCGCATCGGCGGGGTGCCCCTGTTCAGCGGCTTCATGTACGCCGCGGTCGGGTCTTACATGGTGCGCGTCTACCGCCTCTTCGACCTGGGCTTCGAGAGGTATCCGCGTCGGTGGATGACGGCGATCCTCGCGGTCGCGATCTACGTCAACTTCTTCGCGCACCACTGGTGGTGGGACGCGCGTTGGGTGCTGCTGATCGGCGTCGTGCTGCTGTGGCTGCCCACCGTCATGCACGCCCGCGTGTGGCGTCGCACGATCCGGCTACCGCTCCTGGCCGTCTTCGCCGGTGTCGCCGTGTTCATCTATCTCGCCGAGAACATCGGCACCTGGGCGGGTGCCTGGGCGTATCCCGACCAGGCCGAGGGCTGGCAGCCGGTGTCTCCGAGCAAGCTGACCTCGTGGTTCCTGCTCATGATCATCTCGGTCGTCCTCGTCGCGTGGGTATATCCGCCACAAGTTCCTGCCGCGTTGCTGCAACGAGGGCAGGCCGCTCGAGCGCCGGTCTGATCCGGGTGCACGACGAAGGGCGCGTACTGCGGATGATCGTCCGCAGTACGCGCCCTTCGTGAGCTGCTGAGGTCTGTCAGGCTCCGGCGACCGGAGCCGCTCCTGCGCCGGAACCGCCGCGACGACGCCGGCGACGACGTGCCGGGGCCGGCTTGCCGTCGTGGTGTTCCTTGCCCGCACCGTCGTGTGTGCCGGCGCCCTCGGCGCCACGGTCGGCTGCCGGCGCGGACTGACCCTCGTCCGACGTGGACTCGGCAGCGCCTTCGGCGAAGGTCGAACCGACCGGGGTGGTGCTGTTGCGGCGACGACGACGGCGGCGCGTGCCACCCTCATCGGTGCCCTCGGCCGCGGCATCCGCAGCCCGTTCGGGACGGCGGGTGCGCTCGGTCTTGACCGACTCGGTCTTCGGAGCCGAAACGAGACGGCCCTTGGTGCCCTGCGGGATGTCGAGGTCCTCGAACAGGTGCGGGCTCGACGAGTAGGTCTCGGTCGGATCCGGCTGGCCGAACTCGAGGGCGCGGTTGATGAGGGCCCACTTGTGCAGGTCCTCCCAGTCGACGAACGTGACCGCGATGCCGGTCTTGCCCGCGCGACCGGTACGGCCGGCGCGGTGCAGGTACGTCTTGTCCTCATCCGGGATGGTGTGATTGATCACGTGCGTGACGTCGTCGACGTCGATGCCGCGGGCCGCGACGTCGGTGGCGACGAGCACGTCGCGCTTGCCGGCCTTGAACGCGGCCATCGAGCGCTCGCGCTGGTCCTGGCCCATGTCGCCGTGCACGCCGCCGACGTTGAAGCCGCGGTCGCCGAGCTCATCGACGAGGCGCTGTGCAGCGCGCTTCGTGCGCGTGAAGATGACCGTCTTGCCGCGACCCTCGGCCTGCAGGATGCGGGCGATGATCTCGTCCTTGTCCATCGAGTGCGCGCGGTAGACGAGGTGCTTGATGTTCGCCTGCGTGAGGCCCTCGTCCGGGTCGTTCGCGCGGATGTGGATCGGGTTCGACATGAAGCGGCGGGCGAGCGCCACGATCGGGCCGGGCATGGTCGCCGAGAACAGCTGCGTGTGGCGGACCGCCGGGACCTTCTGGAAGATCTTCTCGATGTCGGCGAGGAAGCCGAGGTCGAGCATCTTGTCGGCCTCGTCGAGCACGACCTCGGTCGCGTTCGAGAGGTCGAGCAGGCGCTGGCCCGCGAGGTCGATCAGGCGACCGGGGGTGCCGACGACGATCTGTGCGCCGGCCTTGAGCTGGTCGATCTGCCCCTCGTACGCCTTGCCGCCGTAGATGGCGACGACGCTGGTGGAACGGTTGCTGGTGAGCAGGTCGATGTCTTCGTAGACCTGCACCGCGAGCTCGCGGGTCGGCACCACGATGAGTGCCTTGACGCCGTGCTCCGGGTCCTTGCCGAGGCGCTGGACGACGGGGATGCCGAACCCGAAGGTCTTTCCCGTTCCGGTCTTCGCCTGGCCGATGATGTCCTGGCCGGGAAGGCCGAGGGGGATGGTCTGCTCCTGGATCGGGAACGCGTCGACGATGCCCTTGGCGGCGAGCGCGTCGACGATGTCCTGATCGATGCCGAGATCGGCGAAAGTTGTCACTTTATTCAGATTGCCTGTCCGGCGAGCCTGGGGGATCGCCACGTAAACGGAGCCACGCCGTCTCTTGTGCCACAGGCGCGGGGCCCCGCTCCGACGGCGGGGACACGCCCAGCCTACCCGAGGGGTCGTCAGGACCCGGGAGAAGGTCGCGGCGCGGGTATTGTGAACGACGTGGCGGACTCGGGAGGAAGACCTCGTGGTTAAGTGGTTCTGGCAGCGCGAAGACGCGCCGCGGCGTACCCTCGCTCTGCGCAGTCGAGGGGAGCAGAGCGATGCCACGCGCATCGACTTCGCCGAACTCGCCCCCGAACTGGATCGTTTCCTCGGCCAGGCGGCCTATCTGCAGCTGGGGTATTTCGAGACGCTCACCCGGCTGATCCGAGCGACGCCGGAGCTGTCCGAGAAAGAGTCGCTGTCGCGCGCGGCCGGAGCAGCGCTGACGAAACACCGCGGCATCGTCGAGGTCATCGCCGAGCGCGGCGGAGATCCCACGCAGGTGATGCTGCCGTTCCGCGAGCACCTCGACGCGTTCCGACGCAAGACGATCGGTGCGCGTCCGCGTGAGACCCTGCTGGCGGTCTACATCACCGCGGGGATGCTCGACGACTTCTACCTCGCGCTCGCCTCGAGCTACGGCGACACCGGCCGCCGGGTCGCGCAGATCCTGCGAGAGGACGACGCCGGCCACGAGATCGTCGCGATCATCCAGGAGACGATCGAGAGCGACGAGGAGTGGCGTTCGCTGCTGTCGATGTGGGCGCGGCGACTGGTCGGAGACACGATCCTCGTCTGCCGCTCGGCTCTGCGTCCCGAGCTGCTCGACGTCGACGACGCCCGCATCGAGCCGGTGTACACCGAGCTGATGGGCGCGCACGCGCGACGCATGGATGCGATGGGCCTCGCGTCCTAGAGGCCGCCGCGGACCAAGGGGCGTCCGGGTCAGATGCCCAGTGCGGTCCTCGTCGCCGAGTCGGAGCGCTTGCGCAGCGCCGTGATGGACATGGTCCCGACGGCGGCGATCACGGCGGCGCCGAGCACGCTCGCGAGCCACAGCCAGATGCTGTCCTCGCCGACGCCCAGCCACTGCAGGCCCGTGTAGAGGATCGCCGATGCGGCCGTCGCGATGGCGGGGGCGAGGACGACCCCGCGCAGCTCGCGGTCACCGATCAGGAAGTGCACCGCGATTCCCAGCGCGCACGCCCCGACGAGTGCGAGGAGGATATACATCGTCGGATCAGGCGACGAAGCCGACGCGGCGCGATTCCTCGGTGCCCAGCTCGATGTAGGCGAGGTTCGCGGTCGGGACGATGTACGAGTTGCCCTTCACATCGGCGAAGCTCACGTGCGTCGAGTTCTGCTCCAGCGCCGTGGCGACCTGGGTGCGGACCTCGTCCGCGCTCGCGCCGGTGTCGAAGCTCAGTTCACGGCCGGTGTTGATGATGCCGATGCGGATTTCCACGCGTGCTCCTTGAAGTTCGGGGACTGGCCCAACTCTACCCCGCGCGCCTCGGGCCGGATCGGCCGACCGCGGTGGTTTCGCCCTGAGCGCACAGGCGAGGACGCACGCCGATGTCCGCGCGTCCGGATAGCGTGGAGGACATGACATCGGATGCCGCGCAGCGAGCTGTGATCGCCGCGGAGCCGTCGGCATCGGGCGTCATCATCGGCGCACCGGGAACGGGGAAGACCCGCACCCTCGTCGACCGTGTGGTGCATCTGCTCGACGCGCAGGGGCTGCGACCCGAAGAGGTCCTCGCGCTCACCCCGAGTCGTCAGGCGGCGACGGCGCTGCGAGATCGCATCGGCGTGCGCATCGGTCAGGCCACCCCCGGCCCGTTGGCGCGGTCACTCGGGTCCTTCGCCTTCCAGCTGGTCCGCGGAGCGATGGTGCGAGAGGGCGCGGAACCGCCCGCGCTGCTCACCGGCGCAGACCAGGACCGTATCATCGCGGAGCTCCTCGCCGGTGACACGGAAGACGGGCGCATCCCCTGGCCGGATGCCCTCAGCGCCTCGGTTCGCGCATCGAAGGGATTCCGCTCCGAGCTTCGGGCGTTCCTGGCGGAGTGCACCGAGATCGGTGTCCACCCCGACGAGCTCCGAGCGTCGGGCAACGATGTGTGGGCCGCGGCGGCCGAGTTCCTGGTCGAGTATCGGACGGTGCTCGATGCGCTGCGTTCTGCGCACCGCGACGCGGCCGATCTCCTGAGCGAGGCGAGCACGATCCTGCAGGGGGCCGACGCCGCGACGCTCGGCCCTCTGGCGCCCCTGCGCGTGGTGCTGATCGACGACGCGCAGGAGCTCACCCGCGGCGGGATCGCCATGGTCCGGAGCCTGCGTGGCCGCGGCATCGCCGTTCTGGCGTTCGGCGACCCCGACATCTCGTCCGGTTCCTTCCGCGGAGCGAGCCCTGAGCTGTTCGCCCAGCTCGCGGGCGCGCTCGGAGATGTGCATGTGCTCGACGGTGCACATCGCCAGCAGCCGGCGCTCACCGCCCTCACGCGGACCGTGACGCAGGCGATCGGTGTCTCCGGCAGGGTGGAGCATCGACGTGCTCCCGTGCCGGTGACAGCGGAGGAGATCGACGCCCGGGTCTCGACCTTCGTCGCCCCCTCGCCCTACGAGGAGCTCGATCGCATCGCCGGTGTGATGCGGGAATGGCATCTCGCCGAGGGGATCCGCTGGGACCGGATGGCCGTCATCGCCCACGACACCCGACAGGTGACGACCCTCGAGACCGAGCTCGCCGCCCGGGAGATACCCACCAGGGCCGCCGGAGTGCAGCGTCCGCTCGGCAGCGAGGGCATCGTGCGAGACATCGTCGGCATCGTCCGGCTGGCGCTGACCCCGACGGAGGAGCGCACATCCGAAGCGCTCGAAGAGGCCATGCGCACCCCGTTCGGGGGGATGGACGCGATCGGACTGCGGCGACTCCGCGCGCGGCTCCGACACGTCGAGCTCGAGCAGGGCGGCGCGACCCCCGCGCGAGAGCTGCTGCGGCAGGCCATGGCCAATCCGTCGCACCTGACCCTCATCGACGCGCCGGAGTCGCGCACGGCCGAGCGCTTCGCCGAGACGATCGAGGCCACGGCCAGAGCGGCCGCTCAGGGGGAGACGATCCACGATCTGCTGTGGCGGGTGTGGGACCAGGCCCGCGCCGTGGACGGTCGTCGGCTGCAGGTCGCCTGGCGAGAGATCTCGCAGGTGCCGACCGGCGCCGAGACGGCGCGCTCACTCGACGCCCTCGTCGCGCTCTTCGATGCGGCGAAGAGGTTCGTCGAGCGCACTCCCAACGAGAAGCCGCACACCTTCGTGCGCGACATCCTCGACAGCGAAGTCCCCGAGGATTCGCTGTCGACTCCCGACCGCCCGGGCAGGGTCACGCTCCTGACCCCGGCGACCGCGCTCGGAACGGAGTTCGACGCGGTGGTCGTCGCGGGGGTGCAGGACGGCATCTGGCCGAACGTGCGCTTGCGCGGCGGACTGCTGCAGACGTGGCGGCTGGCAGATGCGATGCACGCGGCTCGCACCGGTATCAGCACCGAGCCCGCGGGTGTGCTGGATCGCCGGCGAGCGGCACTCCACGACGAACTCCGGCTGTTCGTCCGCGCGGTCTCGCGTGCGCGCGATCGCCTTCTGATCACGGCGGTCGACGACGACGATCTCACGCCGAGTCCCTTCTTCGGGTTCCTGCCGGCCCCGGAACCACCGGAACGCCACGCGTCAGCCGAGCATCCTCTCACCCTGCGCGGACTGGTCGCACGGCATCGACGCAGCCTCACCACCGCCCACGCGGAGTCGCTCAGACGCGACGCCGCCGGGCAGCTCGCCGTGCTCGCCCGGGAGGGGGTGCCCGGGTCCGATCCGGCCGAGTGGTACGGAATCACCCCCGCGTCGAGCGACGCCCCACTCCGAGATCTCGCGGTCACGGGTGCGCGGGTCTCGCCGTCGAAGATGGAGTCGTATGAGGAGTGCGGCCTCAACTGGGTCGTCTCGGCGCTCGGCGGCGATACGGTGATGCCGCCGACCGCCGGGATCGGCACGATCGTGCACGAAGCGATGGAGCGCGTTCCCGACGGCGACCTGGAGCGGATGCGGGCGATCGTCGAGGAGCACTGGCCCGAGCTCGACTTCGAGACCGAGTGGATCGGCCGCAAGGAGCGGCGGCGTGCCGACGTGCTCGTGAACCGCCTGCACACCTATCTCGGCGATGTGCGGCGCGAGGGCGGCCGCGTGATCGGCAGCGAGATGGAGTTCCGCTTCGCCGTCGACGTGGCGCCGGATGCGGAGGGCGAAGCCGTGCCGACCGTGCATCCGGTGGGGGAAGACCGGGCGAATCAGGCCGCCATCCATGGGTACATCGACCGGGTCGAGGCCTATCCGCCGGCGGCCGGCGAGCATTCCCACGCCCGCGGGCGCGGCTGGGAGCCGATGTCGGGCGGTCAAGAAGGCCCGGTGGTCGTCGTCGATCTGAAGACCGGGAAGAACGACCCGGAATCCGACTCCGGCGTCGTCGAGCACGCGCAGCTGGCCGCCTATCAGGTCGCGGTCCAGGAGGGGCTCGTCGAGGGTGCTCCGCCGACGTCGCTGGCGGGGGCGCGGCTCGTGATCGTCTCGAAGACGCTTTCCAAGAGCGACTATCGCATCGCGCATCAGCACACGCTGAGTGACGAATCGCGCTCCGCCTTCTTGCGGAGGGTGTCGGATGCCGCGCGCGGCATGTCGGCATCGAGCTTCACCGCGCAGGTGGAGTCGCACTGTGCGGACACCCAGCGCCGCGTGCATCCGTGTCGCATCCACACGGTGCCGGCGGTGAGCTCGTGACCGCGTGGAGCGGTGGCGAGGGGATCTCCGCCACCGATATCGCCGCCGCGCTCGGTCAGCCGTCGCCCACACCTGCGCAGCAGCGCGTGATCGAGGCGCCACCCGAGCCCGCGCTCGTCGTCGCCGGCGCCGGCAGCGGCAAGACCGAGACGATGTCGGGGCGCGTGGTGTGGCTGGTCGCGAACGGACACGTGCGGCGAGACGAGATCCTCGGTCTGACGTTCACCAGGAAGGCGGCGGGCGAGCTCGCAGAACGGATCGGACACCGGCTCGCGGTCATCGACGAGTACGGACGCCGAGGTCTTCTGCCGCACGTGCCCGAGATCGTGCGCGCGGGGGCACTGCGTCGTGTCGACGAGGCGGTGCCGGGCCGCCAGCGCGAGCTCGTGCGCGCGCACGTGCTCGATGAGCTTGCCGCGCACCACGGCACCGGGTGGGATCCGGCGACGCCTCGATCGGCCGAAGACCTCATGGTCCGGCCGCGCGTCTCGACGTACAACGCGTTCGCCGACGGCATCGTCCGCGAACACGCGGCGCGGATCGGCCGGGATCCCGACGTCGCCATGCTCAGCCAGGCAGCCTCGTGGATGCTGGCGCGCGAGGTCGTCCTCCGCAGCGATCTTCCCGAGCTGGAGAACATCGACTACGCGCTCGCCACGATCATCGACGCGGTGCAGCGGCTCGCGGGCGACGCCCTCGATCATCGCGTCGACCTCGACCTGGCCGAGCGGATCGCGGGGGAGCAGGCGCTGGCGTTCGAGCCGTATCGCGGCAATGCCGATGTCGAGAAGGCGGCGGTCAACCTGCTCAGTCTGCCGACGATCGCACGCCTGGTGCGCGACTACATCGATGCGAAGCAACGCCGTGGCGTGCTGGACTTCGCCGATCAGGTCAGTGGCGCCTACGACATCGTCGAGTCCGCTCCCGACGTCCGCGCTGAACTCCGTGAGCAGCATCGCGTCGTGCTCCTCGACGAGTACCAGGACACCTCGGTGATCCAGACGCGCTTCCTCGCCGAGCTCTTCCGTGATTCCGCGGTGATGGCGGTCGGCGACCCGCACCAGTCCATCTACGGCTGGCGCGGTGCGAGCGCCGACAACCTGTACGCCTTCTCGGGAACCTTCTCGGGAACGGGAACAGCGACGACGTACAGCCTCATGACGAGCTGGCGGAACGACCGGGGCATCCTCGACATCGCGAACCGGGTGCTCGAGCCGCTGCAGCGGCCGGGGCTCGATGTCCCGCCGCTCGAACCCCGCCCCGGAGCGGGCGAAGGCACGGTCACCGTGAGATTCCCGTTCACTGTCGACGAGGAGGCCGCAGCCGTCGCGGATTGGTTCGTCGAGCGGCGGGCGGAACACGAAGCGCGTGCGGGCGGCGCGGGCCACACAACGATTCCCCACACCGGTGCGATCCTGTTCCGCTCCAAACGGCACATGCAGACCTTCGCGGCGGCGCTCGCCGGCCGCGGCGTCCCGCACCGTATCCTCGGCCTCGGTGGACTCCTCGCGACACCGGAGGTCGTCGACGTCGTCTCGACCCTTCGCGTCGTGCACGACCCCACCGCGGGGTCTGCGCTGATTCGCCTGCTCACCGGCCCCCGGTTCGGCGTCGGCGTCGCCGACATGGCGGCCCTCTATGACCTGGGGCGTACTCTGTCCGAGCGCGACACCGCGATGGCGCCCCTCCCTGAAGAAGTGCGGGCACGGCTGCGATCTTCCCGCGGCGCGGACGAGGCGGTGTCGATCATCGACGCGGTCGACGTGGTGCGCGCGGTGCGCGACGACTACCGGTTGCTCGAATCGATCACCCCCGACGGGCGGGCGCGGGTCAGAGCAGCGGGGGAGATGCTGGAACGGCTCCGACGCGCCTCGTCGCAGCCGATCCCGGAGCTGATCCGACTCATCGAGCTCGAACTCCGCCTGGACATCGAGCTCGCGGCCAACGAGACGAGGGGCCCCGCACGTATCGCGGCCACGCAGCTGCGTGCCTTCGCCGACGAGGTGCGGGCGTTCCTCGCGGCCGACGAGCGGGGGAGCATCGGCAGCCTGCTCGCCTGGCTCGACAAGGCCGAGAGCACGGATGAGCTGATGCCGCGGCCCGAGCCGCCGGAGGCGGGTGTCGTGCAGCTGCTCACCATCCACGGGTCCAAGGGACTCGAGTGGGATGCAGTCGCCGTGGTCCGGCTGGTGGCCGACGAGCTTCCGAGCAGGGTCTCCGACACCTCTGGCTGGTTCGGGTTCGGCGTCGTGCCGTTCGCCCTGCGGGGTGACCGGGACGCGTTGCCGCGGTTCGAGTGGGACCCCGTCGAGGCCATGGGCGGCGAGGCCGATCCCGCGAAGAGGCAGAAGCTCGCGCAGGCCTCGCTCTCGGGCGGTGCGACGAAAGCGAACCCGCACGGGGGCGCGCTCAAGCGGTTCAAGGACGCCTACCGTGCGTACCAGCAGCAGGAAGAGCGGCGCCTCGCCTACGTCGCGGTCACCCGTGCGCGGACGGATCTGCTTCTCAGCGGTGCGCACTGGGCCGGTCAGAAGGCCCCGCGCACGCCGAGTCCCTTCCTCATCGAGGCGATCGAGGTGCGTGGCCTCGAGCCGATCGAGACGGTGGACCCGGACGACAATCCGTACGACGGTCCCGGGTCCACGCTTCGCTGGCCGCTCGATCCGCTGGGAGCGCGGAGGGCGGTCGTCTCCGCAGCCGCCACGTCTGTCGAGGAGGCGATGCGGGCCGGGACGGCCGAGCCGACGATCGAGCTCGAGCGTCTGCTGGCCGAGCGCGCGGCCCGCCAGCGCGGGACCGATGCCGAGGCCCCGACGCGTGTGCCCGCCTCACGATTCAAGGACTACGTGACCGATTTCTCGGGAACGCTGTCGTCGATCGTGCGCCCCATGCCGGAACGCCCCTATCGGCAGACGCGCCTCGGCACCCTGTTCCACGCCTGGGTCGAGCAGCGGTCCGAGCTCGTCGGAGTCGGCAGTCGCGTCGACGAGGCGCTCTGGGAGATCGACGAGGACGAGACCGGGCCGGATCCCGTCCGAGAAGGCTCGGGCGCGTCAGCCGACGCGGCCGACCTCGCTGCCCTGCAGGAGACCTTCGAGCGCAGCGAATGGGGCGCGCTGAAGCCGATCGCCGTGGAAATCGAGATCGATTTCGCCCTCGGGTCCGGACTGCCTGAGGCGGAACACCGGGGTGGGGCCCACATCGTGATCTGCAAGCTCGACGCGGTGTACCGGCGCGCCGACCGCGGCGACCGAATCGAGATCGTCGACTGGAAGACCGGTCGGGCGCCGCGCACACCACAGGAGCGCGACGAGCGGATGCTGCAGCTCGCGCTCTACCGCCTGGCCTATCATCGGCGATTCGAGGTGCCGCTCGACGACATCGACGTGGCGTTGTACTACGTGGCGGACGATCTGATCATCCGCGGCGACCGCGTCTATTCGGAGGAAGAGCTCTTCCAGCGCTGGAGTGCCGCTCGCGCGGCGCGCTGAGCCTCATCGGAGTCTTCCCCGTCGTCGTCGGTGTCCTCGCGCGGGGCGAGGGGGTGCGAGTCCTCGCGTGCTCCGGCGGCGCCGCTGGTGCCGGCGAACAGGCTCGCGACGCCCGAGAGGTCTTCGGTCTCGATGTTCAGCATCTCCGCCCGGTGCGCGCTCTCGTCGGGGCGACGGCCGGTTTCGGTTCTGGTGCTCGGGAGCCGGTCGTGCGATGCGGTCTCGGTCTGCGCCGGGTCCGACTCGTCGGGGGTGTTCGCCCACAGCTCCTCCGGGTTGTACGCATCGGTGTGCATCGACGTGTCGATCTCCGCGGCGGCGTCTTGGGGAACACGGTCGAGGGCGTCGAGGGCGGAGTCGACGCCGACGCCGCGAGAGTCGATGAGGTTGAGGTCGTCGTCGCGGATACCTTCGGCGAGTGCCTCCAGCAGGGCGGCGGCATCGTCGACGATGTCCGGGCGGCGCATCGAATCGCCGTGCACCAGCCACCGGGCGAATTCCAGCTCGGCGAGCAGGCGCGCCCGCACCTCGAGGCCGCTGTCGGGTGCGCGGTCGACAGCACGGGCGTATGACGCGTGCACGTCGGCGGCGGCGTCCGGGGCCGCCGAGAGCCAGGAGAGATCGAGGGCCGGATCGCCGACGGAGAGTCCATGCCATCCGAGCAGTCCGACCACTTCGGGGCCGCGCTCGGGGTCGTCTTCGAACAGGAACGAGGTCGCCTGGACGCCGCCCAGGATGACGGTGGACTCGAAACGCCACAGCTCGTCGTCGGCGACGGCATCGCGCCAGCGCACCGTGAGTCGGGCGGGAACGCGGCCGGTGGCAGCGGCCGTGTCGATCAGGCGATCCAGTTCCGCGCGGCTCTCCTCGGCGCTGCGAGTGGCGAGCCCTGCACCCCGGACGACCGATGTCGGCAGGCCGTGCACGGCGGCGATCGACGAGCCCATGGATTCGGCGGCGCCACGCCCGGCCGGCACCAGCGCGGCTTCGATCTGGAACCCGGGGAGGAGTTCGGTCACGAGGGCGCGTGCGTCGCCGAGTCGGGTCTCGCCGATGTAGGCGGGAGCGCGGAAGGGGAGCATCGCCCGTGCGCCGTCGGTCAGTGCGCGCAACGCGAGTGCCTCGGCAGCGAGCTCACGCGCGGTGTCGTCATCGTCTGCGACACGGATCGCGAGCTCACGGCCGTCGGCGAGCGAGGCCACCGCCGAGTCGAACCGCGCGTCGCCGTCCGCGCTCAAGCTCCGGGCGCCGGTGACCTCCGCCCCGGGCAGTGCGGCGGTCACTGCCGCGGCTAGAGTGAATGGAGAGCGTCCCATGCCCCCAGGGTAGGTGGGCTCAGGGGCGGTCCCGCCTCCGCCACGCCCGTGAAAGAGGGAGTCGATGACCATTCAGCGCCCGTCCCTCGACCGTGCAGCCGAACTCCGCGACGAGCCGGACGTCGTAGACCGCCTCCGTGACGACCCGGCCACCCGGGTGGTGGTCGTCCGCGAGGGGCGTGTCCGAGTCGTCGATTCGACACTCCTGCGGGTCCCCGCCGACACCGTGGTCGAGGCGACCTGGGCTCTCCTCGGCCGCGACGCCGACGGCACCGTTCTGCTCCTCGCCGCTGCCCCGCCCGAGACCGATGCGCTCGACACCGCACCCGATGAGGTCTGGCTCGGACTGCGTGATCTCGGCGGTCGCATCGACGGGCAGGAGACGGAGTTGCTCACCGGTGCCATCGCGCTCGCCGGGTGGCTCCGCGATGCACCGTTCTGCCCCACCTGCGGGGGCGGCACCGAACTGCGCAACGGCGGATGGTCGCGACGCTGCCTGGTCTGCGGGCGGGAGCACTTCCCGCGCACGGATCCGGCCGTGATCGTCGCCGTCGAGAGCCGTGACGGGGAACGCCTGCTGCTCGGCGCCAATGCGAACTGGGGAGGCCGCATGTACTCGTGCTTCGCCGGCTTCACCGAGGCGGGGGAGTCGCTGGAATCGACCGTCCACCGCGAGATCGAGGAGGAGTCCGGCGTGCGCCTGTCGTCGCTGCGCTACATCTCATCGCAGGCGTGGCCGTTCCCACGTTCGCTCATGGTGGGGTTCCGCGCCGTCGTCGACGACGAGTCCGCGGCGCTCGCAGACGGCGAGGAGATCATCGATGTGCGGTGGTTCACGCGCGCCGAGATCGGTTCTGCCCTCGCCGGAGACGGTCCGGTCGGGCTTCCGGGTCACGCGTCGATCGCCCGCGCACTGATCGTCGACTGGTACGAGGATCACGCGTGAGTGCACTCGATGCCCTCGATGAGCGGCAGCGGGCTGCAGCATCCGTCCTTCGCGGGCCCGTCGTGGTGCTTGCCGGAGCCGGCACCGGCAAGACGCGTGTCATCACGCATCGCATCGCGCACGGTGTCGACACCGGGGCGTACTCGCCGTCGCGCGTCATGGCCGTCACCTTCACTGCCAAGGCGGCCGGCGAACTGCGGGGGCGGCTGCGGGCGCTCGGCGTCGAGGGCGTCGCCGCTCGGACCTTCCACGCGACAGCTCTCGCGCAACTCAACTTCTTCTGGCCGACGCTCGCCGGCTCGCCTGCGCCGTCGATCATCGACAACAAGGTGCGGTTGCTGGGGCAGGCCGCGGATGCGATCCGGCTCCGCCCGAGCACGGCCACCCTTCGGGACATCGCCTCCGAGATCGAATGGCGCAAGGTCTCGATGCTCTCGATCGAGCAGTACGCCGCGCTCGGGCGTCCGATCAGCGGCGTCGACGCCGGTCAACTGGTCGAGCTCATGCGCGGCTACGAAGCGCTGAAGGACGATCGCCGTCAACTCGACTTCGAGGATGTGCTGCTCGCGTGCGCCGGCATGTTGGAGGCGGAGCCGCGGGTCGCTGCATCCGTCCACGAGCAGTACCGTCACTTCACGGTCGACGAGTTCCAAGACGTCTCGCCGCTGCAGAACAGGCTGCTGGAGCTGTGGCTCGGGGACCGGCACGACATCTGCGTCGTCGGCGACGCCAGCCAGACCATCTACTCCTTCGCCGGGGCGGAGCAGCGGTTCCTGCTCGAGTTCGAGCGTCGTCATCCCGACGCCACGGTCGTGCGGCTCGAGACGAACTACCGCTCCCAGCCCCCCATCCTCACCGTCGCGAATGCGCTGATGCAGGGTCGTCCCGGCGCGCTGGAACTCATGCCGGCGCGAGAGCAGTTCACCGCCGACGCCCCCACCGTCACCGCGTACGACACCGAGGGCGAAGAGGCCGCGGGCATCGCCGCAGCCATCTCCGCGCAGATCGCGGCGGGAGCATCCCCTTCGGAGATCGCCGTGCTGTATCGAGCGCATGCGCAGTCCGCGATGCTGCAACAGGCCCTCGCCGCGGAGGGCATCGCAACCACGGTGCTGGGCGGGACCCGCTTCTTCTCGATGCCCGAGGTGCGCCAGGCGATCCTGGCGCTGCGTGCCGCGGCGGTGGCGCCCACCGAGCAGGGGTTCCTGCCCGGGGTGCAGCGGGTGCTGCGCGAGCTCGGATTGACCGAAGAGCCGCCGGCGGCCGGCGGGGCCCAGCGCGGCGGCTGGGAGGCGCGACGCGCCATCCTGCGGCTCGCCGAGGAGGCGGGGCCGGACGCGACCCTGCGCAGCTTCAGCGACGCGCTGATGGCGCGGGCGAAAGACCAGCACGAACCCACGATGCGGACGGTGACCCTCTCGACCCTGCACGCAGCGAAGGGCCTGGAATGGCCTCATGTGCATCTCGCCGGCTGGGCCGAGGGCTCACTCCCGATCTCCTACGCGACGACTTTCGAGTCGGTCGACGAAGAGCGTCGTCTGGCCTACGTGGGCGTCACGCGGGCCGCGCGAACGCTCTCGTTGTCCTGGTCGAGATCGGCAGGACGGGGGGAACGTGCTCCGTCGAGGTTCCTCGCTGAGATGGGGACCACAGCCCGCGGCACCGGCATTCTTCGTGAAATGTCACCGAACGCCACACGCGGGAACCGTCCGCGCTGACGCGCACCACGCGCCCGTCAGCGCGTCGGTCGCCTGCGAGGAGCAGGGCTGCGAGGCGTCCGGCCTCGGCGGCCTGCGCGGCGCGGATCGGGCCGGGGTCACGGTCGATCATCTGGGTGTGCAGCAGCGGCCAGGCCGGGTCGAGCTCGGTGGCGTGCGCATCGCGGCAGGCGAGGCAGGCGGATTCACCGGGGACCACCAGCGGCCCGATGGTCACCCTGCCCGGTTCGAAGGAGACGGGCAGATGCGGGGTGTCTTCGCGCAGGTGGCGCGCGAACTGCAGAGCTGCAGCGGCGCCTTGCACGAGCACGACGCCCACTCCCGGTCGGTGACCGTGGTCGACGAGGGAGACTCCCTCATCGGTGAGCGCCTCCCGAATGCGGTATTCGCTGCGCCCGTCGTCGATGCCGATGCTCTCGACCCAGGCCGGGCGGAGCGTGGTGGGCTCATCGAGGAGAACCGGCTCCAGGCGCGCGAGCAGAGCCCTGGCTGCTTCGCGCGGTGCGCCGGCAGCGTGCGCGATCACGTCGAACGACCCGCGGCGGAAACTCGTGCGCAGGCGGCTGAGGAGGAGCTCCACCCAGGCGGCGTCCGCCTCGATGCGCAGTCCGTCGCCGTCGCCGAGCTGCAGTGTGTGCTCGTCCCGCCACAGCAGCGGTGCGCTGGGGTCGAGGCGCGTGAGGATCGGCGGTGTGAGAGGCATCTCTCCGATTCTGGAGGGACACCGGAGGCCGCAGGGTGCTGTCGAGGCATCCGTGGACAACTGCCGCGCGTGTCCCCGACGGGGGAGGAGAGGTGCTGACACCCTTCGCCCACGTCGAGGTCTGGTCCTCAGACCGGGCGGTCCCCCTCCGGGGCGGCGTCGCCATCGTCCCCGGCATCGTCGTCCGCGCCGTCGGCCGGTGCCTCTTCCGAGAAGTCGTCGCCGTCGAGCAGGCGGGCGAGCGCCTCGTCGAACTCGTCCGCGACGGGCTGTTCGCCGCGTTCGACCGCCTGCAACCGGGCGACGAGGGCGCTCGGATCGTCGATGTCCTCGGCCGTCGGCATCAGGTCGGGGTAGTCCCAGAGGGAGTCGCGGGCGCTGATGCCGACGGCATCCGTCACCGCCTGCCACATCGCGGACGCTTCGCGCATGCGCCGTGGTCGCAGCTTCAGTCCGACCAGCGCACCGAGCGCGTCCTCGGCGGGTCCGCCCACTGCGCGGCGGCGACGGGCGGCCTCGGCGATCCGTGCGCCGTCCGGCAGGCGGGACGTGGCCTGTGCGGTCACCACGTCGACCCAGCCGTCGATCGTCGCGATGAGGTTCTCGAGCCGGGTCAGGGCCTCGCGCTGCGCTTCGCTCTGCACGGGCAGGAGCGCGCCACCCTCGATGGCCGCGCGCAGCTCCTCAGGATCGGAGGGGTCCAATCGGCTCGCGACATCTTCGAGAGCGTCCACGTCGACGGTCACCCCCCGAGCGAAGTCCGTGATCTGGGCCATCACGTGCAGGTGCAGCCACTTCGCGTGCCGGTAGAGCCGGGCGTAGGCGAGCTCCCGGGTGGCGAGATAGAGCGCGATCTGGTCTTCCGGGATCTCGAGGCCATCACCGAATGCCGTGAGGTTCTGGGGGATGACGGCGGCCGTGCCGGCGGGGAGCACGGGGATCCCGACGTCGCCTCCGGAGACGACCTCGAGCGACAGGTTGCCGAGCACCTGGCCGAACTGGGCGGCGAACACCGAGCCGCCGAGCCCGCGCATGAGCTTGCCCGCGCCCTGGACGACGCTGCGCATCTCCTCGGGGACCTGCATGTCGAGCGCGGAGGTGAGCGCGTCGGCGATGCTGGTCGACACCGGGTCGGCGATCTCCTTCCACACCGGCAGCGTCTTCTCGACCCATTCCCCGCGGGTCATCGCGGTGGGCGCCTCGGAGAGCTCGGAGATCGTGGTGGCTTCGCCGAGCCACAGGTTCGCGAGGGAGAAGGAATCCGCGAGCGACGTGCGGGCGCCGTCGGTGACGCCCTGGCCATCGCGGTTGGCGATGAACAGGGCCTGCCGCAGCGCGTTCTCCCACGGGTCGCCACCGAACGCGCCCTGGAGCTGCGACATGATCGTCTGCATCATCGCGGGGTCGAGGGTGAAGCCGTCCATGCCTTCGAAGGCGCCCCGAAGCGCCTCGGGGTCGATGTCGCCACCGCCCTGATTCGCGAGCATCCTTCGCAGGAACTCCTGGAAGTCCTCGGGGGTGGGGTCGTTGTCTGCCATGTCGCTCGCCTCTCAGCAGGTCTGAAGCCGTGGCCTCTACGCTAGTCACAGGTTTCTGCGCGCGAACCCGATGCGGGCAGATCGGTGTACGCCGCCCGCGAACGACGGAGGAATGCAGTGGATCGAACGCGGTCTGGAAAGCTCGGACTCGGAGTCTGGGCGCTGATCGTCGCACTCGTCGCCCTGGTCGTGCTGACGTTCCTGCCGTCGCCGTACGTGATCCAGCGGCCGGGTCCGGTCTACGACACCCTCGGCACCGCGACGGACAAGGAGGGCGACGAGGTTCCCCTGATCAAGGTCGAAGGCGCCGAGACGTTCGAGACGGCGGGCACCCTCGACCTCACCACCGTGCAGGTCGTCGGCAATCGCGAGCGCACCCCGAGCTGGTTCGAGCTGGCGCTGGCCTGGATGGACTCGTCGCGCGCTGTCGTGCCGCTGGATTCGGTCTTCCCCGAGGGGGTCACGACGGAGCAGCGCGACGAGCGCAACGCCACGCTGATGGTCGACTCACAGCACGAGGCGACGGCGGCCGCACTCAACGAGCTCGGCTACGACACGGGCGCAGAGGTCGTCGTCGTGGAGGCGGTCGCCGACACTCCAGCCGACGGCACGCTCGAGGCCGACGACGTGATCACCGCGATCGACGGCACGGCCGTCGAGTCGGCGACGGAGCTGCGGACCGCGATCCAGAAGGCCGGGGGAGACCCGGTGACGCTCACGGTGCTGCGAGACGGCAAGGAGCAGAGCGTCGAGGTGACGCCGGAGGAACACACCGAGGGGGGAGTGACGACCTGGCTCATCGGCGTCACACTCCGCACCGACTACGACTTCGAGATCGACGTCACGATCCAGCTCGACAACGTCGGCGGACCGAGCGCCGGGATGATGTTCGCGCTCGGGATCATCGACACCCTCACCGAGGGCGAGCTCAACGGCGGGGAGAACGTGGCCGGCACCGGCACGATCGACGCCGCCGGCACAGTCGGGCCGATCGGCGGGATCCGACAGAAGCTGTACGGTGCGCGTGACGCCGGAGCGGAGTACTTCCTCGCCCCGGAGGCCAACTGCGACGAGGTCGTCGGGCACGTTCCCGACGGGCTGCAGGTGATCCGCACGGCCACGCTCGACGAGTCGCTCGCGGCGCTCGAGGTCATCGCGGACGACGGCGACGTCGCTTCGCTGCCCACCTGCGAACGCGTCGCCGGCTGATCCGCGGGAGCGGCCGTGACCTCGCCGTGATCGGGATGACAGCCCGCGCACAGTGAGCGATGCCTAGGATGGAAGGGTGACCTCACCCTCAGCATCGAATCCGGCCACGCCTCGAACGTCCCGACGTATTCTCGGCATCTCCCTGGTGATCATCGCCGCCTTGATCGCGGTGTTCTTCGTGTTCGCCTCCCTGTACACCGAGTTCCTGTGGTTCGATCAGGTGGGCTTCACGGGGGTGCTCACCACACAGTGGATCGCCACGGCGGTGATGTTCGTCGTCGGCTTCCTCGGGATGGCCGTGCCGCTGTTCGTCGCCATCCAGCTCGCCTACCGGCTGCGCCCGGTCTATGTGCGACTCAGCTCGCAACTGGACCGGTACCAGGAGGTCATCGAACCCCTGCGCCGTCTGGCGATGTGGGGCATGCCGATCTTCTTCGGACTGTTCGCCGGCTTCGCCGCCGCGGGGCAGTGGAAGACCGTGTGGCTCTGGGCCAACGGTGTCGCCACGTCGAGTGTCGACCCGCAGTTCGGCATCGACACCGGCTTCTACATGTTCGCGATGCCGTTCTACTCGATCCTGCTCGCCTTCGTGTCGGCCGTTCTGCTGCTCTCGCTGCTCGTCACCGCTCTCGTGTCGTACCTCTACGGCTCGGTGCGCATCGGCCAGGGTGAGCTGCGCATCTCCAAGCCCGCTCGCATCCAGCTCGCCGTCATCGCGGGGCTCTACCTGCTTGTGCAGGCGGCGAGCCTCTGGCTCGACCAGTACAAGACGCTGGTGCAGCCCGACGACCGCATCACCGGTGCCGCGTACACGGGAGTCAACGCGACCATCCCCGGCCTCGCGATCCTCGCCATCATCGCCGGTGTCGTCGCGATCCTCTTCTTCGTCACGGCCGTCATCGGCCGCTGGCGCTTCCCGCTCGCGGCCACGGCACTGCTGATCGTGGCCGCCCTGGTCGTCGGAGTCGGCTACCCCTGGGTGGTCACCACCTTCCAGGTGAAGCCGAACCAGAACGCCTACCAGGCCGAGTACTACCAGCGGAACATCGACGGCACGAAGGAGGCGTACGGGGTCGCGAACCTCGAGACGACGCCTTTCGCCGCCAAGACCGACGCCGAGGCCGGCCAGCTGCGCGCCGACGCGGAGACCACGGCGTCCACGCGCATCATGGACCCGAAGGTCATCCCGCCGACGGTCCGCCAGCTCGAGCAGTACCGCGGGTACTACCAGTTCCAGAAGACGATGGACGTCGACCGGTACGAGATCGACGGCAAGATGCAGGACACCGTGGTGTCGGTGCGCGACCTCGACATGTCCGGGCTCGGCGACGGAGACAACTGGAACAACCGGGTCGCGGTCTACACCCACGGCTACGGCCTCGTCGCGGCTGCGGGCAACCAGCGCACCACCGACGGCGAGCCCGTGTTCCTCGAGCGCGGCATCCCCACGTCCGGCTTCCTGTCGGACCGTGAGAACTTCGAGCCGCGTGTCTACTTCGGCGAGAACTCGCCCGAGTACTCGATCGTCGGGGCTCCCGACGGATCCGAGCCCGCAGAGATCGACTACCCGCGCGGCAAGGACGGCTCGAGCGAGACGAAGACCACGTTCGAGGGGAGCGGTGGTCCGCAGATCGGTGACACGTTCACGAAGCTGCTCTACGCGCTCAAGTTCCAGTCGGAGCAGATCCTGTTCTCCAACCTGGTGAACGAGGAGTCGCAGATCCTGTACGACCGCGACCCGAAGACGCGCGTGCAGAAGGTCGCTCCGTACCTCGAGCTCGACAGCGACCCGTACCCGAGCGTGGTGGACGGCCGGATCGTGTGGATCGTCGACGGTTATACGACCAGCTCGACCTACCCGTACTCGACGAGCGTCAGCCTGTCCGACGCGATCGCGGACTCCAACGTCCCGTCGCCGACGCTCGCCATCGACGACATCAACTACATCCGCAACTCGGTGAAGGCCACGGTCGACGCCTACGACGGCTCCGTCACGCTCTACGCGTGGGATGACGAAGACCCGGTGCTCAAGACCTGGCAGAAGATCTACCCGTCGACCCTGAAGCCGATCAGCGACATGTCGGGCGAGCTCATGAGTCACGTGCGCTACCCGACCGACCTGTTCAAGGTGCAGCGCGACGTCCTCGGCGTCTACCACGTCGACAAGGCCGGCTCGTTCGCCCAGCAGGACAACCGGTGGCAGACGCCGAACGACCCGCGCAGCGAGGCGATGCTGCAGCCGCCGTACTACCTGACGATGCAGATGCCCGGCCAGGATTCGCCGCGGTTCTCGATGTTCTCGACGTTCATCCCGAACTCGCAGGGCGCGGGTGGTAGCCGTGATGTACTGATGGGCTACCTCGCGGTGGACTCGGATGCCGGTTCCGAGAAGGGCAAGAAGGCAGAGGGCTACGGCCAGCTGCGCATGCTCGAGATCGACACCGACACGACAGTTCCTGGCCCCGGTCAGGTGCAGAACACGTACAACTCCGATACGTCGGTGGTCCCGCAGCTCAACCTGCTCCAGCAGGGTGAGTCCGAGGTGATCTACGGCAACCTGCTGACGCTGCCCGTCGGTGGCGGTCTGCTGTACGTGCAGCCCGTCTACGTGCAGTCGTCCGAGGGGACGCAGCTGCCACGACTCCAGAAGGTGCTCGTCGCCTTCGGTGACCGGGTCGCGTTCGAGAACACCCTCACCGAGGCGCTCGACACCCTCTTCGGCGGTGACTCCGGTGCGACCGGTGGCGATGACGAGGTCGAACCCACCGGACCAGGCACCGAGGACCCGGAGACCGGAGAGACGCCGACAGAGCCCACGCAGCCGACGAATGCCGAGGCGGACGCCCTGGCCTCTGCACAGGAGGCCCTGATTGATCGCGAGGCGGCACTGAAGGCCGGCGACCTCGCCAAGTTCGCCGAGGCGGACGAGCGCCTCACCGCAGCGGTCGAGAAGCTCCTGCAGTTGGAGTCCGCGGCGGGGGAGTGATCACTCCCTCTTCACGGTGAAAGAGAATGGGCGCCCCCTCGAGGGCGCCCATTCTCGTCTCCGGCCGACGTGGATCGACGAATTCATCGGGGAAGTCGACCTCGTCCGGGAAAATCGAAAGGCCCTCTGACCTGGATTTCTCCGAGTCAGAGGGCCTTTCATTTGTTGCGGGGACAGGATTTGAACCTGCGACCTCCGGGTTATGAGCCCGGCGAGCTACCGAACTGCTCCACCCCGCGGCACAAGAAGTAACTTATCACGGATCCCGGGGCCCGGCCAATCGGGGCCGCCCTGCGCGACGCCCCGGGCGTGTCGATGCGAGAGGATGGGGATATGCCTGAGACCCCTGCCGTCGCCGTCGCCGTGTGTCAGTTCGCGCCGACAGCTTCCCGAGCCGACAACCTCGCGCAGATCGCGGAGCTGACCGCCGACGCTGCCGCCCGGGGCGCGAAGCTGATCGTCTTCCCCGAGTACTCGAGCTACTTCGTCGACCCGATGGACGACACCCTCGCCGCGAATGCGGAAGATCTCGACGGCGAGTTCGTCGAGACGCTGACCGCGCTGGCCGCCGACCGCGCGGTGGTGATCGTCGCCGGCCTCGTCGAGCGTGCCTCCGATGGACATCGAGTGCGGAACACGGTCGTGGCGGTCCGCGGCGACGGCATCCTCGCCGTCTATCGCAAACAGCATCTCTACGACGCCTTCGGGCAGACCGAGTCCGACTGGATCGAGGCCGGAGACGTGGGGGAGGCCGCGACGTTCGAGCTCGGCGGTCTCCGGTTCGGACTCATGACCTGCTACGACCTGAGGTTCCCTGAAGTCGCCCGGTCGCTCGTAGATGCGCAGGCCGACGTCCTGGTCGTCCCCGCCGAGTGGGTCAGAGGACCGCTCAAGGAGCACCACTGGACGACGCTGCTCGCCGCACGGGCGATCGAGAACACCGTCTACGTGGTCGCGGCCGATCACCCGACGCCGATCGGCGTCGGCCACTCGCAGATCATCGACCCGCAGGGCGTGGTTCTGGCGGGGGTCGGGACAGCCCCCGGCATCGCGGTCGCGGTCGTGGAGGCCGCGGCGATCGAGCGGGTGCGACGGAGCAATCCCTCGCTGCGTGTGCGGAGGTACGCGGTCGTACCGCGCTGAGGGCGGGTTCCGCTGCGGGGGAGAGCCGGTCAGGCGGAGAACCGCGCCAGACGCGAAGCCGCCTCCTCGAGCACATCGACGCGCTTGCAGGCGGCGAAGCGCACCAGACCCGCGTACTCATGCCGGCGGGGCTCGGAGACGAACGCCGTCAGAGGGATCGCCACGACTCCAGCGCGCTCCGGCAGGGTACGGCAGAATGCTGCGGCATCCGTGCCTCCGAGCGCCGTCGCATCCGCCACCGTGAAGTAGCCGCCCTGCGGGGCGTACACGGTGAACCCGGCAGTGCGCAGCCCATCGCCGAGGATCTCGTGCTTGCGGGCGAGCGTCGCCGCAGCATCCGTGAAGTACGAATCGGGCAGCCGGAGCCCGACGGCGACAGCAGGCTGGAAGGCCGAGCCGTTCACATACGTGAGGTACTGCTTCACGGTGAGGACGGCGGTGATGAGGTCGGCGGGCCCGTGGACCCAGCCGATCTTCCATCCCGTCGCGGAGAAGGTCTTGCCTGCCGAGGAGATCGTGAGGGTGCGCTCGGCCGCTCCGGGGAGCGTGGCGATCGGCGTGTGCGGCGCGTGGAACGCGAGGTGCTCGTAGACCTCGTCGGTGACGATGACGGCATCGTGCCGCGTGGCGAGCCGGACGATCTCCTCGAGAACGTCGCGTCCGAAGACCGCACCCGTCGGATTGTGCGGATCGTTGACGAGGATGATCCGGGTGCGATCGGTCACGCTGGCGGCGAGCTGATCGAGGTCGGGCTGGAAGTCGGGAGCGCGGAGGGGAACAGTGCGTAGTCGCGCGCCCGCCAGCGCCACCGCCGCCGCGTACGAGTCGTAGTACGGCTCGAAGACGACCACTTCGTCGTCGGGGCCGTCGATTAGCGCGAGCAGCGTCGCCGTCAGTGCCTCGGTCGCTCCGGCCGTCACGATCACTTCGCCGGCCGGGTCCACATCGAGACCGTAGAAGCGCCGCTGATGCTCGCTGATGGCGGCGAGCAGGTCGGGGATGCCGCGCCCCGGCGGATACTGATTGGCGCCGTGCGCGATCGCGCTCCGGGCGGCTTCGAGCACCTCCGCCGGCCCGTCCTCGTCGGGGAAGCCCTGTCCGAGATTGATCGCCCCGGTACGGGCTGCTGCTGCGGACATCTCTGCGAAGATGGTGGGCGCGACGGTTCCGTCTGCGGCGAGCAGACCTGCACCGGCCGCCGTGCGCCGCCATGCGCCGGGAATGACACTCATGAAGAACAGGCTAAGGCCATAGCTGAAACTCATCCTCGACATAAGGAACACACAGACACAGGCGTCATTCTGAAGTGGTCGTTGAAGGAGCACACCATGAACGAGAACGAACCCCAGGACCACTCGGCACCCGCGTCGAACGACGCCGTGCCGTCCACCGAGGCTGCAGAGGTCGCCGCTCAGCCGGCGACGGCTGCCGCCGCTGACACGACCGGGTCGGCATCCGCCGCGCCCACCCCCGCCGCGCCGACGCCCGGTGCACCGGTGCAGGGGCACGAGGTGCCGTCGATGTTCACGTCGCACGTGGCGCCCGCGCCGCAGGTCGCGCCGGTGCCACACGCATTCAGCGCGCCATCTGCGCCGGCGACGGGCACCGCTTCGGGCGCGGCCTTCGGTATCCCGACGGCGTCGCACACGCAGCCCACGCAGCCGTACGGCGCGGAGCCGCTCGTCGGCGATGGCACCAAGACCAAGGAGCAGAAGCCGCGAGGGGGCACGAAGTTCGCGGCGCTGATCGTCGCGGCCGCACTCGTCGGCGGTGTCGCCGGCTTCGGCGGTGGTGCTCTGCTGAACGGGCTCCAGAACACCCCGTCATCGGGCACGGCGACCGGACCGCAGACCGTGACGGTCAACAACCCCGGCTCGGTCAACGAGACCACCGCGGTCGCGACCGCTGCTCTGCCGTCCGTGGTCACCATCGAGGTCGCCGGCTCGCAGGAGGCCGGCAGCGGCTCCGGCGTGATCATCAGCGACGACGGCTACGTGCTCACGAACACGCACGTCGTGACCCTCGGCGGTGCAGCGGCAGATCCCACCATCCGTGTGACCGCATCCGACGGGAAGATCTACGAGGCCACCGTCGTCGGCACCGACCCGATCTACGATCTCGCCGTGATCAAGCTGAAGGGCGCAGAAGGGCTCACGCCCATCGACTTCGCCGACTCGTCGAAGCTCAACGTCGGCGACACGACCGTCGCGCTCGGCGCCCCGTTGGGCCTGGCGAACTCGGTGACGACCGGTATCGTGAGCGCGCTCAACCGGAGCATCCAGATCGCGTCCTCCGCTCTGCCGGACTCGTCCACCGAAGACGCGCCGCAGGAGCAGTCTCCCGAGGGCCAGGGTCAGGGGCCGTTCCAGTTCGACATCCCCGGCAGCGGCGAGCAGCAGCAGACCTCGGAGTCGATCTCGATCGCCGTCATCCAGACGGATGCCGCGATCAACCACGGAAACTCCGGTGGAGCGCTCGTGAACAGCAAGGGCGAGCTGATCGGCATCAACGTGGCGATCGCGAGTTCGGGCAGCTCCGAGGAGTCCGGCTCGATCGGCATCGGCTTCGCGATCCCTTCGAACATCGCCAAGCGAGTGTCCGAGGAGATCATCGCCGACGGCGTCGCGACCCACGGTCTGCTGAACGCATCCGTCCAGGATGCCTCGAGCATCGAGGGCGCGACCGTCGCCGGTGCCTACATCGCCAAGGCCAATGAGGGTGGCGCTGCTGCCGCAGCGGGCATCGAGAAGGGCGACATCGTCACGTCGTTCAATGGCGTGCCGATCACCAGCGCCACCGACCTCACCGCGCAGGTGCGCGCGGCGGCGGCCGGCAGCGACGCCAAGGTCACATATGTCCGTGACGGCAAGGACTACGACGTCGAGGTCACCCTCGGCGAACTGGCCGGCTGACCCGGCGCCTCACAGCGAAGGACGCCACCCCGCGCGATAGGCTCGCGGGGTGGCGTCCTTCTCTTTCGGCACCGGCAACGCGGCCAAACTGCTCCGGATCCCGCTGTATGCCGTCGGACGCATCGGTACGCTCCTCCTCCCGCGAGGTCGGCGGTGGGTGTTCGGCTGCGGCGCCGGGATCGGTGACGGTGCGCTCGCGTTGCAGCAGCACGCCGCAGCGGCCGGCCATGACACGCTCTGGCTCACTTCCTCCGATCGTGAAGACCGCGAGGCGGCCGCCCACGGCATCCGGTTCGTCCGCAAGAGCGGTCTGCGCGGCTGGTGGGCGACCGCCAGAGCCGGCGTGCTGGTGGTCACTCACGGTCTGGGAGATGTCAACCGCTATGCGAACGGCGGCGCGTTCGTCGTCCAGCTCTGGCACGGCATCCCGCTCAAGCGGATCGGGCTGGACTCGCCGGCGACGACCGAGGTGCCGAACGTTCCCGGTGCACCGTTGCTGCGTCGCGCGATCGCGGTGCTCTACCGCGCCGCCGCGCAGCGGATCCGCGTGCTGCCCGCCGCGTCCCATCGCGCGAGGGGCAGGCTGGAGTCCGCATTCGGTCTCGGCGATCACCGGGTCGTCGTGACCGGTGAGCCTCGCGTCGACGTCCTCTCCGCGAATTCGCGAGAGGAGCGACGCAGCGCCGCATCCGAACTTCTCCATCGGGCGGTCGGCGACATCCCCGGGTCGGCACGCACGGTCCTGTACGCCCCCACGTGGCGGGACGGCGCTCCCGACCCAGCCGTGCCGTCCGCCGCGGAGTGGGTCCAGATCATCCGCCTCCTCGAAGCACAGGACGCGGTTCTCCTCGTGCGCTCGCACCCGTTGGGCGCCGGCGGCTACGTGCCTCCGCTGCCGAGCAGGCGGGTCCGCGCTCTGGGGTCGTCCGTGATCGCCGATGTGACCCCGGTGCTGGCAGCAGTGGACGTGCTCGTCACCGACTACTCCTCCCTCGCGTACGACGTCGGGCTGTTGCCGGTGCCGGTGCTGTTCCTGGCGCCCGATGCGCAGCAGTACGCGCGGACACGCGGCTTCTACGGCCGGTATGAAGAGGTCGCGGGCAACGATGCGGCCGCGGACTGGCCCGGGCTGCTCGTGCAACTCGAGCATCTGCTCGCCGACGGTCGCGTGTACGACGCGGCGTCCGAGTGGTCCGCTACGCTCAGCGCGGGGATGCACGCGTATCGAGACGGATGCAACACCGAGCGCGTCTACGACGTGATCCGCGCACGGGGGATTCCCGCGCCGAAGGGAGCAGTATGACAACGGCCCGCATCGACGACGCGGCACAGGCGCTGGTCGTCGCAGGGACCGGGGAGCGACCGGCGGATGCGGCGCTGGTCGGACCGCGCGCTCGGGTCGAGGCCCGCATCAGTGGCGGTGGCAAGACGTGGAAGGCCACGTTCCCGCTCGAGGCCTCGCGCTGGGGAGGACCGTCGCTCCCGCTGCCGACCGGAACGTACGAACTGCGGATCTCGGGTGCCGACCTGCAGGAGTTGAGGATCGATCCGGTCGTCCTGACCGGCGTACGCATCGCCGTCGACGGCGGCACCGTGCGCATCGCCGCGCCGATCGAGCCCGTGTATGAGACGGCGGAGGGCAGGTCGACGCTCGAGGAGCGCTACGTCGCTCAGAGCGGCGGCACCGAGAACGCGGTCTTCTTCGAGAGCTTCTACGGCCGCAGCGTCGGCTGCAATCCTCGCGCGATCGACCGCGAGCTCGCGGTTCGTGCTCCGCACGTGCGGCGCTACTGGAGCGTCGTCGACCTCTCGGTCGAGGTTCCGGAGGGTGCGATCGCCGTCGTCGAGGGGAGCCCCCAGTGGTGGCATGCGCGGGGAGCGGCCCGTCTGCTCGTCGTGAACGACTGGTTGCGGCGTCGCTTCGCCCGCAAACCGGGGCAGAAGGTTCTGCAGACCTGGCATGGCACCCCGCTGAAGCGGCTCGCGCTGCACCGGCCGGGCTTCGATCCGCGACGCATGGCGGCCGTGGTCAAGGAATCCCGCCGCTGGGACGTCCTCCTGGCGCAGAACACCTATTCGGAGCGCATTCTGCGGAAGGCATACGCATTCTTCGGGCGACCGATCTGGGTGGACGGTTATCCCCGGAACGACACGCTGATCTCCGGAGACGCCGCAGCGATCCGCCGCTCTCTGGGCATCGGCGCCGAGGAGCGGGTGCTCCTGTATGCCCCGACCTGGCGAGACGACCGCACCGAGATGGTCGACTTCGTCGACCCCGAACTCCTGGCTCGCCAGGCCAACGCCGTGGTGCTCGTGCGCGGTCATTCCCGCACCCTGGAGCAGGGCCGCGACCGTGACGGCGCGCGTGTCATCGACGTGACGGGGTATCCGGAGACCGCACGGCTGCTTCTCGCCGCCGACGCGCTGATCACCGACTACTCCTCGGTGATGTTCGATTTCAGCGTCACGGGCAAGCCGATGTACTTCCTGGTGCCCGACCTCGATCACTACCGCGGACAGCTGCGCGGCTTCTACTTCGACCTCGCCGAACGTGCACCCGGGCCCCTGGTGCGCACGCAACAAGAGCTCACCGCTGCCCTCGATGACGCGGGTCACGAAGCCGCATTCGCCGAGCGGTATGCGGCGTGGCGCCGACAGTTCAACCCCCGTGACGACGGCCACGCTGCTCAGCGTGTCGTCGACCGCATCCTCGATCTCGGCTTCGTCACGCTCTGACGTCGCCGTCCTCGCCGCCGGATCGGGTCAGGGAAGCGGTGTGTTGCGAGTGCCGAGGCGTGAGGCATCGACGGTGTCGCGTGCTCCGCGGAGCACGCCCCCGATGAAGCCGATGCCCCAGGAGACATGCATGGTCGGCAGCACGAGCATTGTCCACAGCCGCTGGCGTACGCCGCCGCCGCCGGGCGTGAGAGCGACGCTCAGCACCAGGAGCAGGTAGAGCGCGAGCGGTACGTAAACGATGAGGGAGACGATCAGCGAGACCGCGCCACTGAGCACTCCGGTGAGCTGAAGAAGCCCCGTCACGAGGGCGAGCACGGCCAGCAGCACGAGCGCGGGCGGAGCGAAGTAGCGGATGCCGTTGCGGCGACCGAAGCGACGCACGAGCTCGCCGCGCCAAGCACCGGTCGCGCGGAACTGACGTGCCAGACGTATCCAGCTCTCGCGGGGCCAGTAGGTGACGGACAGCTCGGGGTCGAACCAGACGCGGTGGCCCGCCTGACGGATGCGAAGGTTGAGCTCCCAGTCCTCGCCCCGCCGGATCGACTCGTCGAACAGGCCGACCTCGTCCAGCACCTCGCGCCGCATGACGCCGAGATAGGCGGACTCGGCCTCGCCCTCCTGGGAGCTGCCGTGATACGCGCCTCCGCCGAGTCCGACGGGGGAGTTGTACAGGCGGGCGACGGCCTTCTGGAACGGTGTGCGTCCCTCGGCGTGCATGACGCCGCCCACGTTGGCCGAATCGGTGCGTTCCAGAGTCTGAAGCGCCCGGGCGGCGTAGCCCGCCGAGAGCTCGGAGTGTGCGTCGACGCGCACGATCGTCGAATAGCGGCTCGCGCGGATCGCGGCGTTGAGTCCGACGGGAATGTGGGCCGCGGGGTTGTCGACCAGCCGGATGCGCTCGTCGTTCTCCGCCAGACGCTGAGCGAGTTCGGTCGTGCCGTCGTTCGACGGCCCGAGCGCGAGGACGAGCTCGGTGGGGACATCGACGTCCTGAGCGAGTACGGATTCGATCGCGCGCTCGAGATAGGCGCGCTCGTTGAGCACCGGCATCACGAAGGACACCCCGGGCAGGGGAGCGGCTGTTTCGTCGGCTGGCACATGACGATCATGTCACGGTGGCTCCCGGTGATCCTGAGCAGGACGCGGACTATCGCCCTTCCGGCGATGGATCCGTCCCCAGGCGCCGGACGCTGCCGCCTCGACGAACTATTCTGGAGGGATGGGTGCACTGTCTGATGCGAAGAAGGCGTACCGACTGCTGACGCGGGCGCTCGCATCCCGCACCGCCGTGCAACGCGTGCGTCGACGGCTCTCCGAACGCGAACCGCTCCCGACCGACCACTTCCAGGTGGCGGTGTACTTCGCCGACGGTGCGGTGAACATGTACCAGATGCGTCAGTGGTACCGCCCGCTCGCCGAACTCGCGAAGCGGTGGCCCGTCGTCGTGCTCTCACGACAGGCGACCGGCACCGAGAGGCTGCTCGAGGAGGACTCCCCTCCTGTCGCTTTCGTGCCGAAGGTCCGCGACCTCGAACGGTTCATCGCGACGCAGGACATCCGCGTGGTGCTGTACGTGAACCAGAACACCCGTAACTTCCAGATGTTCCGCTACGGCCGGCGGTGGCACGTGTTCATCAACCACGGCGAGTCCGACAAGATGTACATGACCACGAATCAGTACAAGGCGTACGACTACGCCTTCGTGGCTGGTCAGGCTGCGCGAGATCGGCTGTCGCGAACGCTGTGGGATTACGACGTGGACCGCCGCACCATCGAGATCGGCCGGCCGCAGGCGGATCACTATTCGGGAACGCTCCCGTTCGTGCCGGATGAGCGGACCGTCGTGCTCTACGCGCCCACCTGGGAGGGCGACCGGCCGAGCGCTCATTACGGCTCGATCGCCACGCATGGCGAAGCCCTCGTGACGCGACTGCTGGCGACCGGTGCGCATCGGGTGATCTACCGTCCCCATCCCCGCAGCGGGGTTGTGGACGAGGCCTACGGTGCCGCCCACCGGCGGATCATCGCGGCGATCAACGCCGCGAATGCGGCGGACCCGACCGCGCAGCACGTCTACGACCATGCGCCGGAGCTCGGGTGGCAGCTGACGGTGGCCGACGTCGCGATCGTCGACATCTCCGCGATGGTCTACGACCGTCTCGCCGCGGGGAAGCCGCTGATGATCACGCGTCCGACCGACGAACGTGCCTCCATCGACACGCAGGGCTATCTGGCTGATTGCGAATGGCTGACAGCCGAGGCGGCGAACGACATCGTCGCCGAGGTCGAACGGGTGCGTGCCGACGAGGCTGCCACCGCTCGTCTGCGCATGTGGGTGCAGCACTACTTCGGCGACACGACGCAGGGAGTGGCGACCGAGAAGTTCCACGCGGCGGTCGACCGGCTCATGCAGGAGTGGGAGCGGTGGCAGGCCCACGAGGTGGGGGCGATCCGCGAGGACGAGGACGACGACGACGAGGAAGTCGACGACGAGGAAGTATGAGCATGGACTTCCCGCTGGCGCACACGATCGTCCCTCGTCTGGAGGTTCTGGCACGAACCGGGTCGACGAACGCCGACCTTCGTGCGCACGCAGAGGACGCCGTCGGCTGGCCGCATCTGTCGACCATCGTGACGCGGGACCAGACCGCAGGACGGGGTCGTCTTGACCGCAGCTGGGTCGCCCCGGAGGGCGCGGCGCTCGCCGTCTCCGTTCTTCTGCGCACCCTTCCTCTCGACCAGGCGGCGCGGGGCTGGGTTCCGCTCGCCGCGGGCGTGGCGATGTCCGAAGCGGTTGCGGCGCAGCTGCCGGAACACGACGTCAAGGTGAAATGGCCGAATGACGTGCTGGTCGACGGGCGCAAGATCTGCGGCATCCTCGCTGAGGCCACGGCGGATGCCGTGGTCGTCGGCGCCGGTGTGAACACGGCGATGACCGTCGCGCAGCTTCCGGTGCCGACCGCAACGTCGTTCGCGGCCCTCGACGTCGACGTCGACGAGGATCGGCTCCTGACCGCCTATCTGACCGCGCTGGATGACCTGCTGTCGGCGCTCGTCTCGACGGGCGATGCGGGCACGAGCGGGCTGCATGCGTCGGCGACGGCCCGGTGCGCGACGATCGGACAGTCGGTCCGGGTGTCGCTGCCGGCCGGTCGGATGCTGGAGGGCGTGGCCACAGCGCTCGATCCGGAGGGGCGCCTGCTGGTGTCCGTCGACGGCGAGCAGCAGGCGATTTCCGCCGGCGACGTCGTTCACGTCCGCCCTGCCGGAAACTGACACGCCGTCGTCCAGACGGCGATGTCGGCGATCACAGGCACAATGGTGGTGTGACCCAGCCTGTGACGCTCGGCGGGCGGCCCCTGATGCCGCCGCCCGGTACGCCTTCGGAGGAGTTGCTGATCGCGCGCTTCCGGAGTCACGCACGTCGGCTGTTCTGGTCGGCGCTCGTGCTCATCGCGACCTTCGGTGCGACCGCATACTTCTACGGCAACCTTCCCGCTGGTCTCGAGGACTGGATGCTGCTCACCGCAGCAGGTCTCCTGGTCGTCCTCGCGGTCGTGATCCCTTTCGTGATCTGGTATTCGCGGAGCACCACGGTCACGACCCGGCGGGTCATCGCGCACCACGGCATCGGCGCTCGTGGGCGCCGCGAGATGTCGCACGCTCGCGGCTACACGATCGCGGTTCGCCGTGGTCCGCTGCAGCGACTGTGGGGCTCGGGCAACATCACTCTCTCGAACGGCGTCGACGCGCCGCTCCGGCTCGCGAACGTCCCGAATGTGACCCTCGTGCACGAGACGCTCGCCGACCAGATCGAGGTCGGCCAGATCCTGGCGCATCGCGACGCGCAGGCCGTCGGGGACGAACCGCACCCGTCGTGAACTCGCTGCTCGCCGCACGGCGGGCCCTCGTCCGCTGACTCGGAGCGTGTCGATTCCGCCGGCCCCGGTGCGCGAGAATGGGTGCAGACGAATGGAGACGGCACATGGCGCTGCGTGTTGGTGTGATCGGCGGAGGACAGCTGGCCCGAATGATGATCGCACCCGCGGTGGAGCTCGGTCTCGACCTGCGAGTGCTCGCCGAGGGCGAGGGGATGTCCGCCGCTCTCGCGGCCACCGCGGTCGGTGACTATCGCGATCTCGACACGGTGCGCGCTTTCGCCGCGGGTGTCGACGTCGTGACGTTCGACCACGAGCATGTCCCGCAGGACGTCCTGCGGGCGCTCGTCGCCGATGGCGTCGTCGTGCATCCGGGGCCCGATGCCCTGCAGTTCGCGCAGGACAAGCTCGTCATGCGGGCCCGTCTGGCCGAACTCGGCGTGCCGCAGCCGGACTGGGCTCCCGTGCGCAGCATGGCCGAGCTGCAGGACTTCCTCGATGCGCACGGCGGTGCGGGAGTCGTCAAGACACCCCGCGGCGGATACGACGGCAAGGGCGTGCGGGTCGTCCGTGCCGCCTCCGAGGCGCAGGACTGGCTCGATGCGCTGGCCGGAGATGACGCACTCCTCGTCGAAGAGCTCGTTCCGTTCGTGCGCGAACTCGCCCAGCAGGTGGCGCGCCGCCCGAGCGGGCAGATCGTCGCGTACCCCGTGGTCGAGACCGTGCAGCGCGACGGAGTGTGCGCCGAGGTCATCGCCCCGGCGCCCGCCGCCGCGGACCGCCTCGTGGAGGTCGCCGAAGCGATCGGTCGCACGATCGCCGAGGGGCTCGGTGTCACGGGCATGCTCGCCGTGGAGCTGTTCGAGACCGACGACGAGCGCATCCTCGTCAACGAGCTCGCCATGCGCCCGCACAACAGCGGGCACTGGAGCCAGGACGGCGCCGTCACCGGACAGTTCGAGCAGCACCTGCGGGCGGTCGCCGATCTGCCGCTGGGAAGTACCGCGCCCCGCTCCGCCTGGTCCGTGATGGTGAACATCCTCGGCGGTCCGGAAGAGGGCACGCTCGAAGAGCGCTTCGGTGCGGCGATGGCCGAGCACCCGCAGGCGAAGATCCACACGTACGGCAAGGCGCCGCGGCCCGGCCGGAAGGTCGGTCATGTGAACGTCGTCGATGACGACCTCGACGATGCCGTGTACGTGGCGCGGGCCACCGCCGCGCACTTCGACTGAACAGAGCCCGCTCTCGGCGCCGTGGGGCGCGAAACATGCGCCCGAACAGGCGCGGCGTTCGGGGTTTCTCCCAGCGGCAGACCGTAGCCTGATCTGGTGACCGAGCCACTGCACTCCTCCGCCGTTCCTCTTGTCGGCGTCGTCATGGGATCCGACTCCGATTGGCGCGTGATGAGCGACGCCTCCGCGGCACTCACCGAGTTCGGCATCCCGCACGAGGTCGAAGTCGTCTCGGCGCACCGCACCCCCGACAAGCTCATGTCATACGCGCGTGACGCGCGCTCCCGAGGTGTCCGCGTCATCATCGCGGGCGCCGGGGGAGCAGCGCATCTTCCGGGGATGCTCGCTTCGATGACCCCGCTTCCCGTCGTGGGCGTCCCGGTGCCGCTCGCCTACCTCGACGGCATGGACTCGCTGCTCTCGATCGTGCAGATGCCTGCCGGGATCCCCGTCGCCACCGTGTCCATCGGCGGCGCCCGCAACGCAGGACTCCTGGCCGCTCGCATCCTCGGGACGGCAGACCCCGACATCGCCGACCGGGTCGAGGCCTTCGCGCGCGAGCTGGAGGCCCTGGTCGAGCAGAAGAACGAACGGCTGAAGGGGTCACTGTGACCCTTGCGCCTCCGCGCGCATCAGGGCGCCCACTGATCGAGACCCGGCCGCTGCGGCACCCGGATGTCTCCGATCCGGGCACGATGGCGAAGCGCGGCTGGTGGCTCGTCGCGATGAATCTCCTGCTGCCGGGCTCGGCGCAGGTGCTCGCCGGCAATCGCCGACTCGGTCGTTTCGGCCTCGGTGCGACTCTCATCGCCTGGTTCCTGGCGATCGTCGCCCTCGGCCTCGCGCTGTTCGCGCGTCCGGTCCTGCTGTGGATCACGATCGGCGGCGGGTTCTTCTCGGCCGCCGTCCTCACGATCGTGCAGGTGCTCATCGTCGGATACGTCGTGCTCTGGATCGTGTTGACTTTCGACGCGCTGCGCCTCGTGCGCCTCGTGAAGGTGCCCGGACTGTCCCGCATGGCCATCCCCGTCGTCGCCCTGGTGCTGTTGGGACTCGTCGGTGGCGGAGCCGCGTATGCGGCGACCGCCGTGGGCTCGGTGCGCAATACGCTCGGTTCGATCTTCGGGCAGAGCGGCCCGAGCGTGGAGCCGAGCGACGGGTACTACAACATCCTGCTGCTCGGCGCCGACAGCGGCGACGGACGTGACTCGATGCGGTTCGACAGCATCTCGGTCGTGTCGGTCAATGCCGAGACCGGCGCTGTGACCATCACCGGCATCCCGCGCGAACTCCCGAACGCCCCGTTCAGCGAGGGTAGCCCGATGCAGGAGCTCTATCCGAACGGCTTCGAAGGGCACAGCTCATCGACGTGCGGCTGGAACGGGTGGATGAACCATGTGCGCAACGCGGCCGAGGTGTGCCGCGAAGACGGGGGAGCAGGGCTCTATCCCGACGCTGTCGCCCACGGCTCCGACCCGGGGATCGAGGCGACCAAGGACGCAGCGGAGGGGGTACTCGGCATCGAGATCCCGTACTACGTGTTCGTGGACATGCACGGCTTCGCGGAGCTCGTCGATGCTCTGGGCGGTGTGGAGATCGATGTCACCGAGCGCCTTCCGAAGGGCGGACCGCCCGAGGGCTGGACGGGCACCGATGTGAACGAATGGGCCATCGGCTGGATCGAGCCGGGTACGCAGCGGATGAACGGCGACACGGCTCAGTGGTACGCCCGATCCCGCTACACGACCAGCGACTGGGATCGCATGAAGCGTCAGCGTGAGCTCCAGGAGGCGATCCTCGCCCAGTTCACACCGCAGACCGTGCTCACGCGGTTCAACGAGGTGGCGGCGGCGGGTACGGCGCTGATCAGCACCGATCTGCCCTCGGACAAGCTGCCGGAGTTCTTCGACCTGATGCTCAAGGCGAAGGAGCAGCAGGTCACGTCGATCGAGCTCACGCCCGACTTCGGCGTGGACGAACATGAGCCGGACTACAGCTCCATCCACGACCTGATCGCGACGTCGCTGCATCCCCCGACGCAGACGCCGAGCCCCGCTCCCTGACGAACGTTACCCGCGTCGACCGGAGATGGTGGCGGGCACTCCGCCGGCCACGAGTGCGCGACAAAGCCCACGGCCCTCCCGTCCCAGAAGGGGCGGGCCGTGGGCTTCCGGTGGGTGCCACCGGATGCACCAGACGACGGTGATCGGAGGGGGAGGGATCACCGTCGTCCAGTCGACCACCGCGCGAGGCGGCAGCCGGACCTAGGCGCGCTTGCGGCGAGACGCTCCGACCGCGACGAGGGCGCCACCGGCGACGAGCGCCCCGGCGCCGCCTCCGAGGACCCACGGCGAGACGCTTCCGCCGGTGAGGGCGAGTTCGAATCCGTCGCCCGTGAGCGGCATCTCCGCGCCTGCCGGTGCGACCCCAGGATCGTGGTCGCACGTCGAAGCTGCATCGTGACCGTGCGCGACGGTGATCGTCGCGGTGTACGAGCGCGAGCCGCCGAAGGAGACGGCGTAGGAGCCCTCACCATCGGAAGGCGGGCGGAACGTGAGCGTCAGACTGCCGTCGGTCGCGGCGGTGTTGCCCGAGACGGCGGCATTCCCGGCATTGAGGCCGGAGACGGAGACGTTCACGTTCTCGGACGGCAGGAAGTATCCCGGTCCGAACACGATGGTCGAGACTTCGCAGATGTCGATGACCGGGTCGCCGACCTCGACGCCGGGAGGCGTCGTGTACGAATCGGTGGACGCGGCCGGAACCGGCGTCGGCGCAGCGGATGCGACGGCGGGCGCCATGAATACGAGCGCGCCAGCGGTAAGGCTGATGGCAGCCAGTTTTTTCAGCATGATTTCTCCCCAGAATTTCACGCGGAATCGCATCCGGATACACCCCTGCATCCGACTGCGTGGAGTCGTCTTGCCCCCACGGCAAGATTGCAGACTCCAGATATTCCCCAGTGGCTCAACGCTACCCTATCGAGCGCGGAATGTCACGTTGCGCAGTTCAGCGGTTTCCGTGCGGTTTCCGGAGCCTCGATGAGCGGGGTGTGCCGCACTTCCGTGAATCGCTCTCCGGCGCCCGTGCCCTCGAACTCGACCGTGATGGTCGTCGATTCGCCGGGGGCGAGGGAGACCTCGTGCTGCACGACGGAACGATCGCCGAGCATGGCCGTCTGCACGCCTTCCTCCTCGCCGTCGCGGTCGACATGGGCGGGCGTCGCGCCCTCCGGCCCGTACACCGCGATCAGCGTGCGCACCGTGCCGGCGGGGACGCCGTAGAAACCGTCGGCCGTGACATAGGCGGGCAGCGAGGTCGCGGCGTCCGCCGGGGCCGTATTCGTCCACGTGACGCGCACCTGCGTGGTCGGAGCGCCCTGGCACGTGCCGACCGACGTCGTGATGGATGCACGGGTGTAGTAGTCCATCTTCCCGCCGGTGGTGTCGTTCATCAGCACACCCACGTAGGTCGCGTCGTCGCTGTCCGTGGGGATCGTGCCGCCCAGTTCGGAGGCTGCGAGCACGGCCTCCTCCTCCGGGTGTGCGCTCCAGATGCGGATCCGACTCTCGTCCGCCGATGTGGCCAGTGCCCCGATGAGAGCCCGGGGGTCGCCGCCGGACAGCGCGGCGCTGAACAGGCCGCCCGCCGCCTGCGCGAAGATCGCGTCCTGTGCGGCGGGATCGGGGACGGCAGCATAGATCTGGGACAGCAGGATGTCCGTCACGGTGTCCGCTGTGGCCGTGAAGGGTCCGAAAGCGAGGTCTCCGGTCGCCTTCATGAGGTGCTCCGCGACGACCGCGTCCACGGCGATGACGCCGTCGACGGTCCCGCCGAAGCGACCCGTCCACCGGGCCGCGATGATCTCGCCCGCCTCGGCGAAGTCCGGGATGGCGGTGATGTTCTGGAGGTAGCGACCGGGGCGGTCGTCGAACAGGGCGATCGTGGACTCGCTGAGCGGCAGAGCGGTGTCCAGCGGCGGGAAGTCCCGGGTCGACGCCTGTCTCTGCAGCGTGATCGTGCCGTTCTCCGCATGCAACAGAGCGATCGAGCCGATGATCCCGCCGGAGGAGCGCAACTCGGCGTTGTTCTGCATGGCCAGGACATAGTTGCGCGGGCCTTCGCCGCCGAGCATCGTCGGGAGCAGGACAGAGGCACCGTGCAGGGAGCCGACCGCTGTCGCTGCCCCGGTCACCGCGGATCGCAGTTCACGTACGGCGTCGGCGAGGGGTGGCAGGGTCGCGTCCGCATCGATGCGCTTGGCCTGCTGCTCCGCAGCGGTGAGGGCGGTGCTCGCTGTCCCGAGCGGCTTCTGGATCTCGGCGAAAGGGGCGAGGTCGATCGTGCCGCCTTTGACGCCCAGGCCCGCCAGATCGAGTCCGCCGGCCACATCGAGCAACGGCGTGAGCGCGTCGGTCGAGACGTCGTTCGCGATCTCGGCGATCTCGCTCACCGCCCGGAAGTTCGGTCCGAGCCACGGCACAACGCCGAATGCCTGCCAGACGGGGTCCGAGGTGAGGTCGTCGGCGGATGCCGCGTTGCGCGCGATGCTCCCGGAGATCCGCTCCGCCTCTTCGAGGTCGCCCGAGGCGATCGATGCCTTCAGTTGCGTGGCGCCCTTGGCGACCTGCTGAAGGTCGTTGACCGCGCCGATCCCGCGGATCGCCACCCAGCCGATCGCGATGAGAAGAATCGACAGCAGAACGCCGACGGTCCACCCGATCCATCGGCGTCGGACGGGAAGACGACCATCGCTCACTCGAGCATTCAAGCACGAACCGCTGGGGCGGCGGTGGGCGAAAACTGTGGGAACGCTGACATTGTCGCGGCGCGGGCGGTGCGCTCCACGGGGGAGCTGCGCGGCGAGGATAGCCTGATCGCATGGGTGCTCGGCTGCGTGTTGTTCTGGATCAGCTCGTGCACGTCGTCGACCCCGACCAGGCTTCCGCCTCTCTCGATCTCACGGTCGGACTGATCGCGACGGCGCCTTCCGGGTGCACGGTGGACGCCATCGTTCCTACGGGTGCGGAGGTGCCGGTCGCCGGTGTCGGCGAGGTGCGGACCCTCGGGCTCGGGCGTCGCGAGTTGGCCGCCTCCTGGCAGCTCGGGATCGCTCCGGGGGTCGGCGGAGGAATGATCCATTCGCCGACGCTGATGGCCCCGCTCGTGCGGCATGACCGCGTGCACGACAACCACCAGACCACGGTCACGCTGTGGGATCTGCGCGCCTGGGACGCACCGGAGCAGCTGTCCAAGAGCCTCGTCGCCTGGCAGCGCGGCATGCTCCGGCGGGCAGTGAAGCATGCCGATGCCGTGGTCGTGCCCTCGCATGCCGTCGCCGAGCGGCTGTCGGAACTCGCACGTCTCGGCGATCGCGTCCGCGTGGTGGCGGGTGCTCCGCCCCGTGGATTCGCGGCGCCTGTCGACGCCGCCGAAAGGCGAGCCGCGTTGTCGTTGCCCGCACACTATGTGGTGCTGGCGGGGTCGGCGGCCGATCTGCACGACGGTTTCCGCGGCGCTGTCGCAGCGGGGATCGATGCCGTCGTGCTGGGCGCTCCCGATGGTGCGGAACCCCGTTACGCGGAGCTCGCCTCGGCCGCGGGGCTCCCCGAGCGGCGCGCGCATATCCGAGGTGCGCTGGATACCGCGGACCGTGCGGCCGTGCTGGCCGGGGCATCGGTGTTCGCCGCGACGAGCAGTTCTGCCGGGTGGCCATGGCGCGCGGTCGAGGCGATGGCCCTCGGGATCCCTGTCGTCGCGGTCGACAGCGGCTCGCACCGGGATGTCATCGCCGATGGGGGGAAGCTGGTCGCCGCCGACGAGATCGCGGACGCTATGGCGGAGGCGACGGATGCCGCGGCGGACCGGCTGCGCGTCCTGGCCGCGGATCGGTCCAGGGCCTTCTCCTGGGCGAGTTCGGCGGAGCGGCTCTGGGCTTTGCACGCCGACCTCTGAGGGCTGGGAGCCACCTGCGCATCGGTGCGACACGCCGGGGTGCTGTGGCCAAAGAGGCGCAACAGTGGCATCATCCTGCAACTTCCGTCACACTGGTCACATGTCTCGACGTGCCCCACGCTCGCGAAACACCCTGAGGACTGCCCCACTCCTCACCTGTTTCCTCGCTGTCTCCGCCCTCGTTCTCGGAACGGTCGTTCCCGCCGCCGCTGCTCAGGCGACGGTCGCCTCACCCGTGGCGACAGTCGCGAACGCCTCCGCCGCCCCCGTCGATGCGGGGATCGCGAAGAGCAGCCTCACCGGTTTCACACCGGGAAACCTCATCAGCGACGCCGTGTTCACGAACAAGAGCACGATGACCGAGGCGCAGATCCAGACCTTCTTCAACGGCAAGGTCGCGCGCTGCCTGGGTGGCCGTGACGAGAACAACGAGGCGATCGTCTGCCTGAAGGACTTCCGGATGACCACGGTCACCCGCCCGGCAGACCAGTACTGCAGCGGATACACGGGCGCCGCGAACGAATCGGCCGCGCGCATCATTTACCGCGTCTCGCAGGCCTGCAACATCAACCCGCAGGTGCTGATCGTGATGCTCCAGAAGGAGCAGGGGCTGATCACCCACACGTGGCCGAGCGCCTGGCGCTATCGGATCGCTCTCGGGCAGGGATGCCCGGACACCGCGCCGTGCGACCCGAACTTCATCGGCTTCTTCCACCAGATCTACGGCGCCGCCCGCCAGATGCAGATCTACATGGAAGGCAAGTGGTTCCAGTGGTATGCGCCGGGCAAGACCTGGAACATCCTCTACAACCCCAAGGCATCCTGCGGCTCCGCGCCGGTGTACGTCGCGAACAAGGCGACGTCGGCTCTCTACTACTACACGCCGTACCAGCCCAACGCGGCTGCCCTACGCGCCGGCTACGGCGAGGGTGACGGATGCTCGGCCTACGGCAACCGGAACTTCTACAACTACTTCACCGACTGGTTCGGTCCGACGCGGACGCTGACCTTCACTGCGGGCAAGCCGCTCGTCAACGGCTACGTGATCCCCGGTCAGACCCTCACGGCGACGGGCGTCTTCACGCCCGCTGCCACCACGACGCTCTACCAGTGGTTCCGCAACGGGACAGCGATCCCCGGTGCCACCGGGCGGTCGTACAACCTGACCGTCGCGGACAGCGGCACGAAGCTCGAGGTCAAGCTGACGGCCAAGCGTGCCGGCTACGTCGATGCGACGGCACAGTCCGCCGCCTACACGGCGACGACGGTGAAGGTCGACCGGATCTCCGGGAACAGTCGAGAGCAGACCGCGGTCGAAGCCTCCCGCGCCGCATGGCCCACCGGGACCAGAACGGTCTTCCTCGCGACGAGCCTCGACTTCCCCGACGCCCTCTCGGCGGTGGCGGCGGCGAGCAAGGCGCAGGCATCGCTCCTGCTCACGACCCCGGGAGCCATCCCGGCGAACGTCGCGGCGGAGCTCAAGAGGCTCGCACCCACCCGGGTAGTCCTCGTCGGCGGGGTGGGCGTGATCTCGGACGCCGTGGCGGCGCAGACGAAGGCCGCGGTACCGGCTGCCAAGATCGAGCGGATCAGCGGCGCAGACCGTTACTCGACCTCGCGTGCCATCGTCGAGAGCTCCGGCGCGAGCGCCAACGTTCTCCTGGCGACCGGTGCGGATTTCCCGGATGCTCTCAGCGCGGCGGCCGCCGGTGGTGCAGGGCGCATTCCGGTGCTGCTCGTGGACGGACTCGCCAACAGCGCTGATGCCGCGACGATCGCGACGCTCCGGAAGATCGGGGCCACGAACATCACGGTCGTGGGCGGTGCCGGCGTCGTCAAGGATTCCGTGGTCGCCCAGCTGCAGGGCCAGGGCTTCAAGATGAACCGGCTCTCCGGCACCGATCGATACCTGACGAACATCGCCGTGAACAACGCGTACTTCCCCTCGACGGCACTGCGAGTGCTCGTCGCCACGGGTGACGACTTCCCGGACGCCCTCACCGGATCGGCTCTCGCCGGCAGGCTCGGGGTCCCGCTCGTGCTCTCGCAGAGCACCTGCATGTTCCCCCAGGCGGCGGAGTTCCTGCGCACCAGGGGAGCGACGACCGTCACCCTGGTCGGCGGGACGGGAGTGCTCTCCGCGGAGGGCATCGGCCAGCTTCGTCGATGCTGAGATCGTCTGCGCGTGGGCAGCGCAGATCCTCAGCATGCCCCGGCTAGTATGAAGGCTGCTCCTTTCCCGGATGGAACACCTGTGACGATCAAACCCGATCCTTACGCCATCATCCCGCGAGCCGACTTCGACATCCCCGGCAAAAGCCATGGGCTCATCGACGTGGTGCGGTGGCGCTATCTGCTGAACCTTCTCGTCCGCACGGGCGTCACGACGCGGTACCGCAACTCGGTGCTCGGATGGACCTGGTCCTACGTGCGACCCGCGGCCCAGTTCCTCGTGTTCTGGGTGGTCCTCGGCATCTTCATGAATCTCGACAAGGGGATTCCGAACTACGCGGTCTACCTGTTCTCGGGGATCGTGGTGATCAACCTGTTCTCTGAGGGATTCAAGAACGCGACCACGTCGATCGTCGGCAACGCCCCGCTGGTGCGCAAGGTGTTCCTTCCGCGCCAGCTGTTCGCGGTCTCGGCCGTGATCGTCGCGTTCGTGCACTTCCTCCCGCAGGTCGGGCTGCTGCTGGTGGTCTGCCTCCTGATGGGATGGATCGCGCATATCTCGGTGCTGAGCATCCTCGCCGTGCTCGCGGGAATGATCATCGTCATGGTGTTCAGCCTCGGCCTCGGCCTCTTCTTCGGCGCCGTCAACGTGCGCTTCCGCGACGCGGAGAACATCGTGGAGTTGATGCTGTTGCTCGCGACATGGGCGTCACCCGTGCTGTACGCGTGGACCATGGTCGAACAGGCGGTCGTCGACCGGCTGCACTGGCCGTCGTGGCTCGTGGAGCTGTACCTCCTCAATCCGATCACCCAGGGCGTGGAGCTCTTCCATTACGCTTTCTGGCGCCCGGCGAGCGAGGGCATGATCTCGGCCGCGGGATACGCAGGTAAGGGCATGATCGAACTGCCGCCGAACCTGGGCTGGAACACGCTGTGGACGTTCCTCATCGCCGTCGCCACCCTGCTGATCGGGCAGTTCGTCTTCCGCCGCCTCGAGGGAAAGTTCGCACAGGACCTATGAGTGAACAGACGGCGATCAGGCCGAGCATCATCATCGACGACGTGCGCAAGCGGTTCACGCTCAACCACGCGTTCTCCCTCAAGGACACCGTCGTCGCGTGGATCAAGCGGCAGAAGCTCACCAGCCAGTTCGAAGCGCTGAAAGGCGTGGACCTCGTCATCGGCGAGGGTGAGTCCGTCGCCATCCTCGGGCTCAACGGATCGGGCAAGTCCACGCTTCTCAAGTTGGTCTCCGGCGTCATGGAGCCCGATGACGGACAGGTGCTGACCCGGGGTCGGGTCGCCGGTCTCATCGAGGTCGGCGCCGGCTTCCACCCCGAACTCTCCGGACGCGAGAACGTCTTCCTCAACGCGGCGATCCTCGGGATGAAGCGCCACGAGATCGAGGCTCGCTACGACGAGATCGTGGCGTTCAGCGAGATCGAGCAGTTCATCGACCAGGAGGTCAAGCACTACTCCTCCGGGATGTTCATGCGGCTGGCCTTCTCGGTCGCGATCCACGTCGAGCTCGACGTGCTCCTCGTCGACGAGATCCTCTCCGTCGGCGATGCGCCGTTCCGGGAGAAGTGCCGACTCAAGTTCGAAGAGCTCATCGCCGCGGGCAAGACCCTCGTCGTCGTCAGCCATGACATGGAGATGGTCCGTGAGCTGTGCACCCGCGGCATCGTGATCAACAAGGGCGAGGTCATCTACGACGGTGAGGTCGAGGGCGCCATCGCTCTGGTGGACGCGTGAGCGACTGGATCGGCCAGATCCCTGCGCTGCTCGTCGCGGCCGCCCTTCTGATCGTCCCGGGGCTGCCCATCGGGCTCTGCCTTCGCGGCGTACAGGGAATCGTGCGCCTCGGTGTGGCGATCGCCGTCTCCCTCGGCGTTCTCGCTGCCGCGTCTCTCCTCGCACCGCTGCTGGGGATGCGCTGGGGACTGATCCCCGTGGCCGTGGTCACCGTCGTCATCTGGGTCGTCGCCGCGGCGCTCCGGTTCTTCGACCGGCGCGCGGTCGACACCGCACCCCGTGCGGGGAGGGGCGCATGGATCGCGCTCGCCGCGGCCGGTGTCGCCTGGATCGGCATCGTCGCCTTGGGCATCGGGGCTCCCGGCAACCCCTCCCAGCTCTATGACGGCCTGTTCCACCTGAACGCCGTCGAGTTCATCGCTGAGACCGGCGACGCCTCCCCGCTGCACATGACGATGGTGGTGCCCGGCGCCGCGACGTCGTTCTATCCCACCCTCTGGCACGCGCTGGTCAGTCTCGTCGTGCCGGCCGCGGGCAGCATCGTCGCGGCGACCAACGTGACCACCGTCGCGGTGATCGCGCTGGTGTGGCCCGTCGCCCTCGCCTGCCTGACCGCCGTGGCGTTCCCGTCCCGCCCGGCTGCCACCACGTGGGCGCCGCTCGTGGGTCTGGGCTTCAGCGTCTTCCCCCTCGGCTTCCTCAACTGGGGCGTCCTCTATCCCAACCTGCTCGGCACCGCGCTGATCCCGATCTTCCTCGCGGTCGTCCTGATCGCCTTCGCGCCGGCGCTCTCGTGGGCGGGGAGGACGCTGCGCATCCTCATCGCCCTCGCGGCTGCGGGTGCGGTCGCCCTCGCGCATCCCTCCGCACTTCTCGGCGCGGTGGTGCTGCTCGTGCCCTACCTCGTCTGGTTGGCGTGGCGCACAGCTCGCGCGGGCGGAAGCACGACACGGGTCGTCGTCGCACTCTCGGTGGTTCTGGGGGCGGTCGCACTCGCCGTGGTCTGGATCGTGGCCAATGTGACGACGCACGAGTGGCTTCCCACCTCCTCTCTGGGGCAGGCTCTCGGCGAGGTCGCATTCCTCAGCCCGGTCGGCAGGTCGACGGGGCTCCTGCTCGGGCCGCTGGCGGCGATCGGTATCTGGCGCGTGGTGAAGGACCGGACGTGGTGGATCCTCGGCTCCTACGCCGTGAGCATCTTCTTCTTCCTGATGGCGACCTGGTTCCCGGTCGAATCGATCCGCAGTGTCTTCGTCGGCGTCTGGTACGACGACACGACCCGCGTCGGAGCGCTCATCGCGGTGTGGGGACTGCCCCTCGCCGCGCTCGGCGCGTCTGTCGTCGTCGAATGGATCCGCGGCTGGTGGCGCGCAGGACGCAGGGGCCTCGTGGTCGCTGTCGTCGCGATCGTCGCCGTCGCAGGGGCGACCCATCTCGTGGGACTTCGCAACGACGTGGGCTACATGCGCAGCGTGAGCTTCCAGTTCAGCGAGGCGTCGCAGGGGCTCTCACCCGACGAGGTGGCGCTGTTCGACGAGATCGACGACGAGTTGCCCGACGACGCCGTCGTGATCGGCGACCCGCTGACCGGAGCCGGCCTGTTGTTCGCATTCACCGGGCACGACGTGGTCTTCCCGCACGTGACCGGGCGCTACGGCGATGACGCGTCGACCCTGGCCAGGTACCTGGTGGAGGGCGGGCCCGCCGTGTGCGACGCGATCGACAGACTCGGCGTGACGCACGCCCTCGACTTCGGCGACCGCGTGCTGTTCGAGAACCACTACACGACCTTCGACGGCCTGCACGGCCTCGACGATTCCTCGATCCTCACCGAGGTGGACCGCGTCGGCGACGCCGTCCTCTACGAGGTCACGGGTTGTGAGTAGGGTGCTTCTCGTTCTCTGAGGCCTCGAGCAGGGCGATCTTGCGGGCCAGGAGGGTGAGCTGCCGCTGCTGGGCGACGTTGCGGCGGTATTGCGAGTACACGAACGCGAGGAACATCACGATCAGCGCGTAGAGCACGAGGTCGGTGCCGCGACCGACGCCGACGAGCTGCGCGAGCCAGCTCAGCCATTGCGGGAAGAGCACCGAGAGCACTGCGGCGATCACGAACAGGCCCATGAGCAGTCGACGAATCGCGAGGTGACTGTCTGCGCCCGTCCGGCGCATCATGAACACCGCGAGCACCACGATGGCGGAGATCAGGAGGATCTGGATCCACATGGGCTACCTCACCACCAGGTCGACGAGGATGTTGACGGAGTTGAGCACGCTCTGGCCCTTCGCCTTCGAATAGTCCGTGTACAGGAGCTCCACCGGATACTCCTTCCAGGAGAGATGGGTTCGGCCGAGTTCCAGCACGATCTCGGTGGCATGCGCCATCCGGTCCTGTCGGAGATCGATCGCCGCTGCGGCGTCGCGTCGGATGACGCGGAGCCCGTTGTGGGCGTCGGTGAGCTTGAGGCTCGTGGTGAGATTGGTGACCCACACGGCCGTCTTGAGGATCACCTTCTTGATCCAACCGGGGTTCGTGCGGTCGTCGAGGAATCGGGATCCGAAGACGATGGCGACGTCTTCGTCGCGGGCGAGCTGCAGCATGCCGATGGCATCCTCGATGCGGTGCTGGCCGTCGGCGTCGAAGGTCACGATGTACTCGCACTCCGGGTGCGCCAGCGCGAAGTCGAATCCGGTCTGCAGCGCCGCACCCTGGCCCAGGTTCACGGGATGCTGCACGAGCATGGCGCCCGCCTTCTCCGCCTCGCGCGCGGATCCGTCTCGCGAGCCGTCATCGACGCAGACGATGTGCGCGAAGAACGGTTTCAGGCTCTCCACCACGCCGCCGATCACGCTCGCCTCGTTGTAGAGGGGGATGACGACCCAGGCGCTGAGGTCGGGGGAGGGAGGCGCGGGGACGCTCGAGGACATGGTTCTATTGTGTCAGGTGTCCGAACGGACCTTCATCAACCGAGCTACAGGGGCAGGATGCCGAGGAGAAGACGGGTCGTCGTCGCGACGCGGCTGTACACGCCGGAAGTCACAGCCGCCAGCTTCCGGATGGACGCACTCGTCCGGGCTCTCGCACCCGACTCCGACGTCGTGGTGCTAACGACTCGGCCACCCCACGGGATGACGACCACCGATGCTCCGGGCGTCACCGTTCGGCGAGCCCGGGTCCTTCGTGATCGGACCGGAGCCATCCGCGGTTACGTGCAGTACCTCTCCTTCGACATCCCGTTGTTCTTCCGTCTGCTGCGGCATCGCGCCGACGTGATCGTCGCGGAGGCACCGCCCACGACCGGACTTGTCGCCGCGGTCGCCGCCCTGCTCACCGGACGCGTCCTGGTGTACTACCCGGGCGATGTCTGGACCGACGCGGTCGCGTCCATGGAGGCGCCTCGACCGGTGATCGCGGTCATGCGCGCCGTCGAGAGCTTTGTCTTGCGGCGCGCCGCATCCGCCATCGCCGTGTCGCCGGAGGTCGCCGAACGACTGGGAGACATCGGCGGCCGTCCCGAGCGCGTGATCAGCGTCGGCAACGGGATCGACACCGATGTCTTCTCGCCCGACGTGCCGGCCCCGTCGGCAGACGTCCCGTACTTCGTCTACACGGGAACCATGTCGGAGTGGCAGCAGCCTGAGGTGTTCATCCGTGCCCTGGCGGAGCTCTCCGAGGTCGACGTCCACATCCGGTTCTTCGGGCAGGGGTCGGTGGAACCGGAACTCAAGGTGCTCGCGGAGCGGATCGCACCGGGCCGCGTGCATTTCGGGGGACTCGTCGGACCCGCGGAGTCCGCCTCGTGGCTCAGAGGGGCAGTGGCGGCGCTCGTGAGCATCGTCCCCGGCATCGGCTACGACTTCGCGCGACCGACCAAGACGTATGCGGCCGCGGCGGTCGGCACGCCCGTGCTGTTCGCCGGCGCGGAGACCGGCGGAGAGGTCGTGCGCGCGGGAGGGCTCGGCGAAGCGGTCGGCTTCGACGCCCATGATGTCGCCGCTGCGATGCGGCGACTGCTCGCCGAGTGGGCGGACGGAACCACCGAGCACGCGAGGCCCGCACGCGTCGCCTGGGCCGTCGACAACGCGTCGTTGCGCACGGTGGGCGCCCGGGCTGCGGACGTCGTTCGCGGCGCGCGTCGAGGTTCGCGGCGCAGCGCCAAGTAGAATCTCGTCAGTGCTGCCAGTTCCCGGCGGCGTGCTAGGAGCCCCCGTGACTGAAACCTCTCGCGTGCGGATCGTCGAATCCGCAGATGTGTCCCCTGACGCCGTCATCGGCGACGGCTCTGCCGTCTGGCACCTCGCGCAGGTGCGCGAGGGCGTGCGGATGGGGGAGAACTGCATCGTCGGACGCGGCGCCTACATCGGCACCGGCGTCGAGATGGGCGACAACTGCAAGGTGCAGAACTACGCCCTCGTCTACGAACCCGCGAAGCTCGGCGACGGCGTGTTCATCGGACCCGCCGTGGTGCTCACCAACGACACCTACCCGCGGGCGATCAACCCCGACGGATCGATCAAGAGCGCACACGACTGGGAGCCGGTCGGCGTGACCATCGAGACGGGTGCGTCCATCGGCGCCAGAGCGACGTGCGTCGCTCCGGTGACGATCGGTGCCTGGGCGACGGTCGCCGCCGGTGCGGTGGTCGTCAAGGATGTCCCGGCGTACGCGCTCGTCGTCGGCGTGCCGGCGCGGCGCATCGGATGGGTGGGCGAAGCAGGGATCCCGCTGAAGCCCGCCGACGACGCAGACATCTGGGTCTGCCCGAGCACCGGCGACAGATACATCGAATCAGAAGGCACATTGAGCAAGGAGACCGTGTGAGCGAGTTCATTCCCCCCGCGAAGCCCATCATCGGCGACGAAGAGCGGGAGGCCGTCGACCGAGTCCTGCGCAGCGGCATGGTCGCTCAGGGCCCCGAGGTCGCCGCGTTCGAGCAGGAGTTCTCGGCGCACTTCGTGCCCGGTCGCCCCTCCGTCGCGGTGAACTCCGGCACCGCGGGCCTGCACCTCGGCCTGCTGGCGGCCGGCGTCGGTGCCGGTGACGAGGTCATCGTGCCGTCGTTCACCTTCGCCGCCACGGGGAACTCCGTCGCCCTCACCGGTGGTACGCCGGTCTTCGTCGACATCGAGCCCGACACGTTCTCGCTCGACCCCGAGGCGGTCGCGGCCGCGATCACGCCGAAGACCAAGGGCATCCTCCCCGTGCATCTGTACGGCCACCCGGCCCGCATGCGGGAGCTGGAGGCCCTCGCCGCCGAGCGCGGGATCGCGCTGTACGAGGACGCGGCTCAGGCCCACGGCGCCTCGCTCGACGGACGCCCGGTGGGCTCGTTCGGCGACTTCGCCATGTTCAGCCTCTACCCGACGAAGAACATGACCAGCGGCGAGGGGGGCATGGTCACCACGGCGACCGACGAACTCGCACGCCAGGTGAAGCTCCTGCGCAACCAGGGCATGGAGCGTCAGTACGAGAACGAGGTCATCGGCTTCAACGCCCGCATGACGGACATCCACGCCGCGATCGGACGCGTGCAGCTGACCAAGGTCGATGCCTGGACGAAGACCCGGCAGTCCAACGCCGCGTTCCTCGACGCCAATCTCGAGGGCGTCATCGTGCCTCCGGTCGCGGACGGCGCCGTGCACGTCTACCACCAGTACACGATCCGTGTTCCCGAGGACCGCGACGGTTTCGTCGCCGCGCTCAAGAACGAATACAACGTCGGCGCCGGGGTCTACTACCCGATCCCGAACCACCGGCTGCCTTCGCTGACGCACTTCGCTCCGGGGCTCGACCTGCCGGAGACCGAACGCGCCGCCCGCGAGGTGGCCTCCCTGCCGGTCCACCCGTCGCTGACCCAGGACGATCTCGAACGCATCGTCGCCGCCGTCAACGCGATCGCAAAGGCGGGTGCGTGATGACTCTGCGCGCTGGCCTGCTCGGCGTGGGGATGATGGGGCGTCACCACGCACGCGTCCTCCGGGAGATCGATGGCGTCGAACTGGTGGCGATCGCCGATCCCGGGGGCGACCCGCACGGCGTCGCCGGAGATCTCCAGATCCTCCCCGACATCGAAGCACTGATCGCCACGGGCATCGACATCGCCGTGGTCGCGGTCCCGACGCGATTCCATGAGGATGCAGCCCTGAAGCTGGCCGCCGCGGGTGTGCACACCCTGGTGGAGAAGCCGATCGCGCACAGCGTCGATGCCGGCCAGCGCATGGTCGACGCCTTCGCATCAGCCGGTCTCGTGGGGGCCGTCGGTCACATAGAGCGTTTCAACCCCGCTGTCCAGGAACTCCGGCGCCGCATCGAAGCCGGCGAACTCGGAGCCGTGTACCAGGTCGTCACGCGCCGGCAGGGGCCGTTCCCCTCGCGCATCGCCGATGTCGGGGTCGCGAAGGACCTGGCATCGCACGACGTCGACCTCACGGCGTGGGTCGTGCAGAGCGACTACGAGCGCATCTTCGCGCAGACGGCGTTCAAGAGCGGCCGCGAGCATGAAGACATGATCACCATCACAGGACGCACGGCGTCGGGCGTCATCGTCAACAACATCGTGAACTGGCTGAGCCCGATGAAGGAGCGGCTGACGGTCGTGACGGGGGAGAAGGGTGCGTTCCTCGCCGACACGTCCACCGGCGACCTGACCTTCTACGCGAACGGCACGATCCCGCTGGAGTGGGAGTCCGTCTCGTCGTTCCGCGGGGTCTCCGAAGGCGATGTCACCCGTTTCGCCTTCGCGAAGCGCGAACCGCTGCGCGTCGAGCACGAGGCGTTCCGCGACGCCGTCCTCGGCCAGCGCACCGACGTGGTCACCATGGAGCAGGGCCTTCGCACGCTGGTGGTCGTCGAAGCCGCACTCGAGTCCGCACGTGACGGCGACTCCGTGAGGCTGTGAGTCGTCGAACCATGGCTCAGGGCCAGACGCCTTCCGATCCGGTGACACGATGAGCGGTTCCTTCGTGCGTCGGAGCGCCGGTCGCGTCCTCGACGCGCTTCCGGAGGGCATCCGGCTCCGCATCGCCGGTTCTCGCTACGGGTTCGACGCCGCAGACGTTCCCGCACCGGTGGTCGCCCCCGACGGTGACGTCCGGCTGTACATCGCGCCGGTGAACTTCGCGGGGCAGGCGTTCCGGTGGGCGCGAGCCGCCGAGCTCCTCCCCGGGGTGGGCGCGGTGAACATGCAGTATCGCAATCCGACCGGCGACTTCGGGTTCCCTGCCGACTACGCCCTGCCCACGGCCGTTTTCCTGAAGAGCTGGCGGTGGCAGCGCGCGCAGTTCGACGCCGTCGTGAATGGGTTCTCCCACGTGCTGGTGGAAGCGGTCCGTCCGATCTTCGGCGAACTCTTCGACGGTGACGTCCGGCAGGAGGTCGCCGCGATGAAGGACGCCGGCCTGCAGGTGGGGCTGATCGCCCACGGCACTGACGTGCGGGTCCCGAGCGTGCACCGTTCCGACAACCCCTACTCTCCCTTTCACGGCGACGAGTGGGATCAGACGCCCCTGCTGGAGCAGAGCGCTCAGGTCCGCAGCGCACTCGCGTCTTCGCTGGCCCTGCCGACGTTCTACTCGACGGCCACCCTTGCGCGGCACCTGCCGCCCGCCAGCTGGCTCCCGGTCGTGGTGGATCCCGACCGCTGGGCGAGCACCGAGCCTCCGATGACCCGCGCGAAGCCGGTCGTTATGCACGTGCCCAGCAGCGGAATCGTCAAAGGCACGGCGGCCGTGCGCGAAGCAGCTGCCCGCCTCGAGGCCGAAGGGCTGATCGAGTACCGGGAGGCGCACGCGGTGCCGGCGGACGAGATGCCTGATCTGTACCGTTCGGCGGACATCGTCATCGACGCCCTGCGCATGGGCAACTACGGCGTCGCGGCCGTCGAGGCCATGGCGGCCGGGCGCGTCGTGGTGACCTACCTCACCGATCTCGCGGTGAGTGAGGCCGAGGAGGCCGGCGCTGTTCCGCCGTGCGTCTTCGCGAACCCCGACACACTCGAAGACGCCCTGCGCGAGATCTGCGCGGATCCCGAGAGTTTCCGTACGCTCGCCGCACGAGGTCCCGCGTTCGTGCGCCGAGTCCATGACGGGCGGCGCTCGGCGCTCGCTCTCGCCGGTTTCCTCGGCGTGACCGCTCCCTGGAGCGAGGAAGTCCTATGAAAGCGATCTTCTCTACATATCGCGACATCATGCCGAATCTCCCCGACTCGGCTCGTCGCTACATCAACACCTTCGTGCTGCTCTCCGCACTGCTGGCCGCGCTCGATGTCGCGGCGCTCATGATCCTCGCCGTCTCGCTTTCGTCCATGCTCGCCGGGACTCCGGTGCAGCTGCCGGTGGTCGGGGCCATCGGACCCGACGGCTACATCTGGATCATCGTGTTCGTCTCCGGACTCATCATCCTGAAGTCGACGGCGTCGCTGATCATGCAGTGGTTTGCGACCAGACGGCTCGCCAGTTTCGAGCTCGAGATCGGCGATCAGCTCTTCCAGAGCTATATCCACGCGCCGTGGATCGACAGGCTCCAGCGGAACACGACGCATCTCGTCCGTCTCGCGGACGTCGGGATCGCCAACGTCACGTCGGGCTTCCTGCTGCCGTTCATGAGTCTGCCCGCTCTGCTCACGACGTCGCTTCTCGTGGTGGTGGTCATCGTGATCATGCAGCCGCTGACCGCGCTCGTGACCGTCTGTTATCTCGGACTCATCGCGCTGCTGCTGTACGTGGTGCTCTCGCGCCGCACCGTCACGGCCGGTCGGGTGAACCGCGACTACTCTTTCCGGGTCGCCGCGCTGATGACGGACATGGTGTCCGCCCTCAAGGAGATCACGCTGCGCAACAAGTCCGATGAGGTCGCTCGCGTCGTCCAGGCGGATCGCAGCGTGTCGGCCAAGGCGCGGGCGAATCTGAACTTCCTCTCCTCGGTGCCGCGCTTCGTCCTGGACGCCGGCATCGTGGGCGGCTTCCTGCTCGTCGGCGGTGCGGCGATGCTCTTCTCGGGATTCGAGGCCGCCGTATCGGCCATCGCCCTCTTCGGCGTCGCCGGGTTCCGTCTCGTCCCCTCGCTGACCGGATTCCAGTCGCTCGTCTCGATGATGACCGCGAACATCCCCCATGTGGAGGCCGTGCTGCGCGACATCGAGTCGTCGCGGCGCTACCGCGACAATTCCGAGCACATCGGGCACGATCCCATCGTCGGGACTCCTACCGAGCTGAACTTCCACGGTGCGGGGTTCACCTTCCCCAACGCGCCCCGGCCGGCCCTCGCCGACGTGACCGGATCGATTCCGTTCGGCACCAGGGTCGGGATCGTCGGGGCCTCCGGGGCCGGGAAGTCGACACTCGTCGATCTGCTTCTCGGACTCCTCACCCCGACGGCAGGACACATCGCGCTGGGGGACCAGGACCTCACCGATGTCATGGCCGCGTGGCGCGGGCGCGTGGGATACGTCCCACAGGACGTGGCGCTCTTCGACGCCACGATCGCACAGAACGTCGCCCTGACCTGGACGGATGACTTCGACGAGACCCGCGTGCGCGAAGCGCTGCGCAAGGCGCAGCTGCTCGACGTCGTCGAAGCCAGAGCGGACGGCATCCACGGACGCGTGGGCGACCGAGGGCTCCAGCTCTCCGGCGGTCAGCGCCAGCGTCTCGGGATCGCGCGCGCCCTCTACGCAGAGCCGCTCGTGCTCGTCCTCGACGAGGCCACGAGTGCGCTCGACACGCGAACGGAGGCTGCGGTGACGGCCTCCATCGATGCGCTCGGCGCAGAGATCACCGTTATCTCGGTCGCGCACCGGCTGTCGACGATCCGGCATTCGGATCAGGTGTGGTTCCTCCGGGACGGAGAGGTCCGCGCCCGCGGCACCTTCGCAGAGGTCATCGCGCAGGAGCCCGAGTTCGCCCATCAGGCTGCGCTGGCCGGTCTGACGAAAGACCCGACAGATGACTAAGCCGCGTCTGCTGCTGATCTCGTTCTCGCCGATCGTTTCCGATGCGCGTGTGCTCAAGCAAGTCGTCGCCTTCCGCGACGACTTCGAGCTCACCACAGTCGGGTACGGTCCCGCACCCGAGGGGGTCACCGCCCACTGGGAGGTGCCGCGGTCTGCCGACTACCAGGACTACAACGGGCGTCTGATCACGCTCCACGCCTACCGCGCCGTCTACTGGCGGATCTCGGCGGTCAAGTGGGCCCGCGAGCATCTTCCCCGCGGTGAGTACGACATCATCCTCGCGAACGAACCCGAAGCGGTCGGCGTCGCGCAGTGGCTCCGTCCGCGCCTCGGCATCCATGCCGACCTCCACGAGTACACCCCGCGTCTGAACGAGGAGCATGCGGCGTGGGCTCGGCGCATCAAGCCGTATCACGAGTGGATCTGCCGGACGTATGTGTCGAAGGCCGCGAGTTGGACGACGGTGAGCAACGGCCTGATCCGTGAGTACGAGAAGGAGTTCGGCTTCCGTCCGGAGCTCGTCACGAATGCCGCCCCCTTCGCGGACCTGACTCCGACTCCGGTCGCGGGGCCGTTGCGCCTGGTGCACAGTGGTGCGTGTCTGCGTAACCGCAACCTCGACGAGATGATCCAGGCGGTCGAGGCGTCCAGTGCGGATGCGACCCTGGATCTGTATCTGACCCCCAACCACCCGGACTACCTCGAGGAGCTGCGCGCTCTCACCGAGGGGAGCACGCGGGTCAGAATCCTCGATCCCGTGCCGTATGCGGACCTGATCCGCACGATCAACGCCTATGACGTCGGCATCCACCTGCTTCCGCCGACGAACTTCAACAACACGTGGGCCCTGCCGAACAAGATCTTCGACTATGTGCAGGCCCGTCTCGGCGTCCTGATCGGCCCATCGCCCGAGATGCGCGAGTACGTGGAACGGTACGGCTTCGGCGCGGTCGCCGACGGCTTCGACGCCGCCGACCTCACTCGCACGATCGATGCGCTGACCGTCGAAGACGTTCGCCGGTACAAGGAGCGTGCGCACGCCAGCGCCCACGCCTTGGGCGCGCAGGAGCAGGTCCAGGTCTGGCGGCGCAGCCTCGATGCGATCGCCGGGCGCGAGGGAAGCTGAGATGCGGATCCTCATCGTCACCCCGTGGTATCCCACCGTCGAGAACCCGCAGACCGGCGTCTTCGTGCAACGCGACGTCGAGACTCTCCGCCGGTCCCACGAGGTGTCGGTGCTGCACCTGAGCACGTCGACCGATCGACCGCTCGACGGTGCGGCCGTCGAACGCATCCCGTATGCCGCGGCGTCGCTCCGGGGGATCCGTCGCGCGCGTCGAGCCATCCGAGAACGTGCCGCCGGTGTCGACATCGTGCACAGCCACGCGATCTCCGCGCTGCCTGCCGTGCCACGAAGGCTGTCTGTTCCGTGGGTGCACACGGAGCACTGGTCCGGCCTGCTCAGCCCGCGTACCGCGCCTCTCCCGGTGCGCGTGGTCGGGGGCTGGATGGCGCGACTGCTTCAGCATCCAGCCGTGGTGATCGCTGTCAGCGAGCAGCTCGCCACCGCTGTCCGCCGCACGCGCACGGGCCCGACGGTCGTCGTACCGAACGCTGTGTCAGCGCCGGTGGAGCCGCCACGCGACATCACCGACCTGGTGATCGTCGGGGTCGGTGGGCTCATCGGACGCAAGCGCCCCGTGCTCGCCGTCGAAACCGTCGCGGCGTTGGTGGGACGAGGCCGGGACTCCCGTCTCATCTGGGCAGGCGACGGCCCCGAGCGCGATCGTGTGCTCGCGCGTGCGTCCGAACTGGGGGTTCGAGACCGGGTGGAGCTGCGGGGTAACGTCGATCCCGCCGAGATCTCGGGCCTGCTCGGCTCGGCTCGCGTCTTCCTCCTTCCGACGGAAGGGGAGACCTTCGGAGTGGCGATCGCAGAAGCGCTCCGTCATGGACTCCCCGTCGTCGTCGGCGATGAAGGTGGCCACACCGAGTTCGTCCGCGCCGAGGACGGGGCACTCGTCGGCACGACGGACGCGACGGACTGGGCGGCCGCCGTCGAAGACGTTCTGGATCGAGACCGCGATGAGATCCGCCGCAGTGCAGAGCTCCGTTTCTCGGACGACGCGCGCCGTGCCGCCTTCGATGCCGTCTATGAGACGGCGCTGGACAGGAAGGGACAAAGATGAAGCTGCTCGTCCTCTCGTTCTCCCGAATCGAGTCGGACCCTCGGGTGCGGCGTCAGATCGAGCTCTTCCAAGACGACTGGGAGATCGTCACCTGCGGCTATGGCCCCAAGCCCGAGGGAAGCGTCGAGCACTTCGAGATCCCGGAAGAGCTCGCGGTCTGGCGTTATCCCCGCGCGGCGATGATCGCCCGACAGTACCGCCGCGCGTACTGGGGAAACCGTGCCCTGGCGTGGGCGCGTGACCATCTCGCCGGCCACCGATTCGACGTGATCCTCGCCAACGAGGTGGAGTCCGCCGGTGTGGCCGCCGGCCTCGCGCCGACCAAGGGCTTCCACGTCGATCTGCACGAGTACGCGCCCACGTTGCACACGGAGAAGTTGACCTTCCGGCTCTTCGTCGCCCCGTTCCTGCGCTGGCAGCTGCGGAAGTTCGTCTCGAAGGCATCCTCCACCACGACCGTCGGCCGAGCGATCGCGGACCGCTATCGACGCGAGTTCGCCTTCGACACGAAGCTCGTGATGAACGCGCCCGCCTACTCGGAGCGCGAACCTCACCCGACGCCGTCGCCGATCCGGGTCGTCCACGCCGGTGCGGCGCTGCGGAATCGCGGACTCGGCACGCTCATCGAGGCGATGGAGCGCACCTCCGCCGATGTCACGCTCGACCTGTATCTCCCGCCGAACGATCCGGCGTATCTGGAAGAGCTCCGGGCGGCGGCAGCACGGGTGCCGACGGTCCGGATGCATGACCCGGTACCGTTCGACTCGCTGATCGACACCCTCGCCGGTTACGACGTCGGCATCCACATCCTCGCGCCCACCAACTACAACAACGCGTATGCCATGCCGAACAAGTTCTTCGAGTACGTGCAGGCCCGGCTCGGGCTCGTGATCGGACCGTCGCCGGAGATGGCCGCGACGCTGACGCGCCACGGACTGGGTGTCGTCTCCGACGACTTCTCCGCCGACGCCGTGGCGCGTGCGCTCGATGCACTCACCCCGCAGGGGGTCGACCGATTCAAGGCGGCGGCGGCCGACGCGGCACGCGAGCTGTCCGCAGAAGCGCAGATGCCGGTGTGGAAGAGCGCCATCGACACGATCGCGGGCCGATGACGATGGCCACGCCCGCACAGGTCGACGTGCTCGTTCCGGTGCACTCCGCATCGCGGCCGGTGCGCAGACTCGCACAGAGCGTCCTCGAGCACACGAACGTGCCGGTGCGTCTTCTCGTCGTGGCGCACAACATCGAGGAGCATCGCATCCGAGCGGCGCTCGGGCCGTATGCCGAGGACGCCAGGGTCGAAGTCGTCGGGTTCCGTGACGGGATCCCGTCGCCGGCCGGACCGATGAACTTCGCCCTCGACCGGGTGAGGGCTCCGTGGTTCACGAAGATCGACTCCGACGATCGACTCAGTCCCGGCGCCCTGGACGGCTGGGTCCGTCGTGCCGAGGAAAGAGGAGCGGACGCTGTGCTGCCGGCGATGCTGATCCCCGCGGTCGGGGAGGGGTTCCCCACGCCACCGCGCCGTCCCGGCCGTGTCGTCTTGGACCCGGTGCGTGACCGTCTGAGCTATCGCACGAGCACGATGGGACTCTTCTCCGCCGCCCTCCGTGAACACGCACGCCCCGTGGAGGGGCTGGAGACGGGGGAGGACATCGCCCCCAGCATCCGGTTGTGGTTCGGTGCGCGCACGGTGGTCGCCGCGGCTGACGGCGACGCGTACCTCGTCGGCGACGATGCTGTCGACCGTGTCACGGAATCCGCTCGAACTCTCGCGACCGAGCTCGCCTTCGCGCCGCTGCTCGTCGCCGAGGACACGTGGGGCGGTCTCGGTGAGACGGACAGGGCAGCTGTGACCCGCAAACTCATCCGCGTGCACGTGCTCGGGGCGCTGGGCCGACGTGAGCTGGACGCCACCGCCGTGAGCGATGCGGCGTCCGCGCTGGAGACGCTGCTGAGGTCGGCGCCCTCGGCGCTGCGCTCGCTCTCGCGTCTCGACGGCGAGCTCATCGATCGGCTCCGGGCGAACGCCCCGGTCGAAGACGTCGCCGCGCTCGTCGAACGGCGGCGACGGTATGCGCAGCCCCGCGCGATGCTCACGCCCTCGCTGCACCGCACGCTCGACCGTGACGCCCCGCTGCGCTTCCTCTCGGCCTCGCTCCTCGCACAGCGCAGGGCACGACGGGCGGCGCGCGCCGCATAGGATCGTAGGGTGAAGATCCTCAGCGTCGTCGGCGCCCGCCCGCAGTTCGTCAAGCTCGCCCCCATCGACCGCGCCGCGCGTGAGGCCGGAGTGGAACACGTCATCGTGCACACCGGTCAGCACTACGACCCGATGCTCTCGGACATCTTCTTCTCCGAGCTCGGCATCTCGAGCCCCGACGTGCACCTCGGTGTCGGCTCGGGGAGTCACGGTGTGCAGACCGGCGCGATGCTGGGACAGCTCGATGCCGTCTTCGACGCCCACGCACCGGACTGGGTGCTGGTCTACGGCGACACGAACTCGACGGTCGCGGCCGCTTTGAGCGCCGTCAAGATGCACATTCCCGTCGCGCACCTGGAAGCCGGCCTGCGGTCGTTCAACCGGCGCATGCCCGAGGAGCACAACCGCGTGCTCACCGATCACGCGGCCGACATCCTGCTCGCACCGACCGAGGTCGCCATGGCGCACCTCGCCGATGAGGGGCTCGAGGCCCGTTCCGTCCTCGTCGGCGACGTGATGACGGACGTCCTCTACTCGACCAGGGACGAGCTCTCGGGCGAGCCCTCCGTGCTCATCGACGAGCTGGGGCTCACTCCCGGCGAGTTCCAGGTCGCGACCATCCACCGCGCCGAGAACACCGACGACCCGGTACGCCTCGCGCAGATCATCGAGGCGCTGGGCGCGCTGGCCACTCCGACCGTCCTGCTCGCCCACCCGCGGCTGGTCGCCAAGGCGGCGGAAGCCGACATCGATCTCGAGCAGGGCAACCTGCGCGTGCACCGACCCCTCGCTTACCGGGATCTCATCGCCGCGGTGCTCAGCAGCGGACACGTCGTCACCGATTCGGGCGGACTTCAGAAGGAAGCCTTCCTGCTGCGGGTGCCGTGCACGACGGTGCGCACCGAGACCGAGTGGGTCGAAACCGTGCAGCTCGGCTGGAACGCCCTGGTCTCAGATCCGTCGGTCCTGGCCGAGACCGTCGCACGCCCGGCCCCGTCGCCGACAGACGAGGCTCCCTACGGAGACGGCTCCGCGGCGCGGCGCGTCGTCGAGGTGTTGTCCGCCGGCTGAGGCCCGTCGCCCGGCTGAGACCTGTGGTCCGCCTCGCCCGACACCTCCGACTCGAGTGCCACGGGATCGGAGTCATCGCGCGCGCCCGGAAGGCCGGTCGGATTGGTCCGTGACCGCTGCACCCAGGTCACGGTCGCGCTGACGAGCATGCCGGCGGCGAGAAGCCAGAAGATCAGTCCGGGAGTCGCGTACCGGAACTGCGTGGGCGTGCCGTTCGTGATGTTGTAGATCGCCGTGGCGGCGATGGCACCGAGCAGCAGATGCGACTCCACGCGCCGCCAGAAGATGATCATCCCGGCGACCGCGAGGCAGATCAGCACGAGCAGTGAACGGTCGCCTCGCAGCATCGTCACGACATCGGCTCTGACGATGTCGAACGCCATGCGCGGAACGTTGAGGAGGGCTTCGCCGAGCGAACTCGCCCCGGCCTGCATGAGGAACTGGTCCAGCTGCGAGAACGACGGGAAGATGAGCGATTGCAGGACCTGGCAGCCGATCGTCGCCGCGCCCACGATGATCGCGGGGAGCATCATGCGGCTGTTGCGACGCTCGATCAGTGAGCCGATGACCCAGGCCGCGATGAAAGCGCCGGCCATGATGAGGGTCGCCTGGCGCGTGAAGGCCGAGAGCACCGTGACCGCGCCGATCGCTATCAGCATCCAGGGGCGGGGCTTTTCCAGCCAACGCCACGCGAGCAGCAGTGCGACGGCCGTGAACAGCGCCGAGAGGCCCTCGGTGAGCATCCCGGTTCCGATGGAGACGAGGAACATCGACGTGTTCAGGAGGAGGCCGATGAGGAGCGCGACGAGCGTGCCGAAGCGACGACGGAGCATGATCACCGCGATGACCATGAGCGCTGCCGTCGCCAGCAGGGGGATGACGGCGAGGCCGGCCGGACCGAAGAGCGCGATGAACGGGGCGCTGAGTGTCGGAAGGACCACGCGCGGCTGCACCAGGCCCCATCCGAAGAGATCCTCCACCGGGGGGACGTCGATGTTGCGCGGGCCCGCGTAGTCCACGGTGAGCTGCCGGGCCGTCTCGGGATCGTTGCCGAGGAAGAGATAGGCCATGGCGAGGTAGTAGCGCGAGTCCGGATAGAACATCCGGTACCACCTCACATACGTGGCGTACGTGAGGAGGAACGTCGATGCGAGGATCGTCCACAGGAGGAGCGTGCTGCGGTGGCGCAGAAACCAGGTGCGCGCGGGAGAGTGTGCCATGGCGATATCACGCTAGCACGGAGGTTTCGCGGTGGCGGCTCGGCGGTTTCGATGCGCGGGTCGTGGACGGGATAGCGTACGGGGGTGACATCGCTTCCAGGTACCCTCACTCACCGACGCTGGGGACTCGACATCCTTCGCATCGTGGCGATCATCGGCGTGGTCAGCATCCACACCTTCGGAGCTCTGCGCTCGTCTCCCGAGCTGGAGGGCTCGCGCTCCTGGTGGGTGGCGGTCGCGCTCAACGCCGGATTCATCTGGGCCGTGCCGGTCTTCGTCATGATCAGCGGCGCCCTCCTGCTCGACCCGCGGCCGCATGCCGCCGGCCCCGCCGCGTTCTATCGTCAGCGTCTGATGCGGCTCGCGCCGGCCTTCATCTTCTGGCAGGTCTTCTATCTGATCGTCGTGCGGCAGTGGATGAGCGGGCTCGACGAGAGCGCGGCGACGATGCTCGCGCTCGTCCTGCGCGGGCAGCCGTACACTCACCTCTACTTCCTCTGGCTCATCGTCGGTCTCTACGCCATCGCACCGGTTCTCGCCCCGTTCCTCAGAGAGGGGGGACGTCGGCGCGCGCTCGTTCTCGGCGGGGTCCTCATCCTGGTCACGGTCGCGACGTACTCGACGTCAGCGCTGCTGGCGTGGGCGGGGAGCCCGTCGCCCATCATCCTGAGCGCGCTCACGCAGTGGCTGCCCTACGTCGGCTACTTCGTCGCGGGCTACGCGTTGCGTGATCTCCGACTGACCGGTGCGCGCATGTGGGCGTGCGGCGCGATCGCGGCGGCGGCCATCGCGTGGACGATCCTTCAGGCGGGTTCCGTCGATCCCGCGTCGCTGCTCGCAGCGCTGCTTCCGCAGAGCTATCTCGGCCCCGTCACGGTCGTGATCGCCCTCACTCTCTTCGTTTTCGTCAACAGTCTCTTCTCCGGGGACGTCGGCACCGGTGCGGGGCGGGTCATCCGGACGCTGTCGGAAGCGACCTTCGGGGTCTACCTCGTGCATTTCGCGCTCCTGATCGCCGTGCGGTCCGTGCCCTGGTTCGCCGACGCGGCGACCACGTCCGTCGTGTCGGCCGTTCTGGTCTGGCTCATCGTGGTGGTGCTGTCGTTCGCACTGGTCGTGCCGTTGCGTCGCGTACCGGTGATCGGGCGCATCTTCTGACCGCGGTCGCACGGCGGCGGCGGAGCTCTGGGGCACCCACGGGCCCGTAGACTGGACCCTATGCGTATCGCCGTCGTGGCCCTCGGAAAGATCGGGCTCCCCCTCGCCGTCCAGTTCGCCTCATCCGGCCATGACGTCATCGGAGTCGACGTCAACCAGAAGGCTGTCGACACCATCAACGCCGGGCGCGAGCCCTTCCCCGGCGAAGCGCACCTCCAGGAGCGACTCGCCGAGCTCATCCCGTCCGGGCGGCTCCGCGCGACGACCGACTACGCCGAGGCGATTCCCGGTGCGGATGCCGTCGTGCTGGTGGCCCCGGTCTTCGTGAACGACGAGACCTGGGAACCGGACTTCAAGTACATGGACGCGGCGACCGCGTCGCTCGCCGAGCACCTCACCCCGGGAACCCTCGTGTCCTACGAGACCACCCTGCCCGTGGGGACGACGCGCAGCCGCTGGAAGCCGATGCTGGAAGAGGGATCGGGCCTCACGGAGGGCGAGGACTTCTTCCTCGCCTACTCGCCGGAGCGCGTGCTCACCGGGCGCGTCTTCGAAGACCTCCGCAAGTACCCGAAGCTCATCGGCGCGCTCTCCGCCGAGGGGAACCGCCGTGCGCGCGAGTTCTACGAGGCCGTCCTCCAGTTCGACGAACGCACCGACCTGCCTCGCCCCAACGGTGTCTGGGATCTCGGGAGCACCGAGGCCTCCGAGATGGCGAAGCTCGCCGAGACCACCTACCGTGACGTGAACATCGGTCTCGCCAATCAGTTCGGCCTCTTCGCGGCATCGCACGGCATCGACGTCTACAAGGTCATCGAAGCCTGCAACTCTCAGCCTTACAGCCACATCCACCGGCCTGGCATCGCCGTCGGCGGACACTGCATCCCCGTCTACCCGCGGCTCTACCTGGCGACCGACCCCGACGCGGACATCGTGCGGGTCGCCCGCCAGCTCAACGCGTCGATGCCGGAGCGTCTGGTGGCGCAGGCAGAGGGCATCCTCGGCTCCCTCTCCGGGCAGCGCGCGGTCGTCTTGGGTGCCGCCTACCGCGGAGGCGTCAAGGAGACGGCCTTCTCGGGAGTCTTCCCCACGGTGAAGGCGCTGCGCGATCGTGGTGCCGAGGTGCGGGTGCACGATCCGCTCTACACTGACGAGGAACTGCGCGGTCTCGGCTTCGAGCCCTACGAGATCGGCGACGAGGTCGACCTCGCGATCCTGCAGACCGACCACGCCGACTACCGCGAGCTCGCTCCCGCCCAGCTGCCCGGAGTCAAGCTGCTCGTCGATGGACGCGCCGCCACCGACGCCGAGCGATGGACGGGCACGCCCCGCATCGTGGTCGGTACGGCGGCCTAGCGCTGCGAGGAAGAGCGGGCGGCCGACATCTGTCGGCCGCCCGCTCTTTCATTCTCTGGCGTCGAACGGCGAGTACGTCGGCGTCGAGGGCGTCGCCTGGATGTCGAGTTGCAGCGCGCTGATCAGCATCTGCGTCCCGATCATGAGCGGGAGCGCCGCGAGCATGACGGTGGCGGCGGTCGCCACCACGGAGCTCGCGATCTGGAACATCACCCAGACCGCGATGCCGAGCCCCACGATGAACAGCAACAGGCCCATGAACAGCAGAAGCGCAATCGGAGAGAAGGACCACAGCACGTAGCGGTACCAGATCCGCGACCAGTAGCCGACCGTCAGCCGGTGCAGAAGCTCGGGGACGACCTTGCTCAGGCGGATGCTGGAAACCTCGTCGCCGTAGACCGCGGGAATGGGCACATCGGTCGCCGGCACCTGGAGGATGTTCAGGTGGATGAGCAGATCGTTCTCGAAGCTGTAGCGCTTCGCAACGCGCTCGAGCGGCACCCGTGCGAGGGCCTCGGTGCGGATCGCCGTGTATCCGTTCTGCGGATCGAAGAGGTTCCAGTAGCCGGACGCCAGCTTCGTGAAGAAGGAGAGCACGACGTTGCCGAACACTCGGTACCCCGGCATGCCACGGAACGATTCGGGGGAGTAGAAGCGGTTGGCCTTGGCGAACCCGAAGCCCCCGTCCGTGACCTTGTCCAGCAGCGTGGGCAGGTAGTCGGGGTCCATCTGCGCATCGCCTGCCATCACGACGTTGACGTCCGCGCCGAGGTCCATCGCGGTCCGATGCGCGGTGATGATCGCGCCGCCGACGCCCTGGTTCTCCTCGTGGCGGATCAGCGTCACACGGGGATCCTCGATGCCGCGGACGACGTCGCTGGTCCCGTCAGGGCTGCAGTCGTCGACGATCACGATGTGATCGACGTAGTCCGGCATCGTCTGGATGACCTTCGCGATCATCTTCTCTTCTTTGTACGCGGGGACGACGGCCGCGATGACCGCATTCTTATACATCCGAACTCCGAGCCGGTGGATTGGTGAACACCCAGTAACGATAGGCGAAGTAGTTCCAGACGGTGGTCGCGACCACGGCGAGCACCTTGCCGACGAACCATCCGCCGCCGAGCGAGTCGACGAACCACACGATCGCCGTCGTCGCGATCGTGTTGAAGACCACGAGTGCGGTGTAGCGGGCGACGCTGGGCACGACCTTCGAATCGGAGGCGAACGCGACCACCCGCTGCAGCGTGTAGGTGACCGCGAACGATGCGAGGAAGGCGACGGGGGTGGCGATGGCGAGCGGCACACCGAGGAGGTCGTGAGCGACCCAGAGCAATCCGGCATCGACCAGGAAGCAGAATCCGCCGATGACGAGGTAGCGAACCGCGCTGTGGCCCCAGATGCGGCGCACGGCACCGCCGACTCGATTCGGCATGGTTACAGTCTCTCAGACGACACGCGCAGGTTCGGGCAGCCGCCGCCGATACGATTGGTGCATGGATCTTCTCGTCGTCGGGTCGGGTTTCTTCGGCCTCACCATCGCTGAGCGTGCCGCCGAAGCCGGCCGCAAGGTAACCGTCATCGACCGCCGCCCGCACATCGGCGGCAACGCCTACAGTGAGGCGGAGCCCGAGACCGGCATCGAGGTGCACCGCTACGGTGCGCACCTCTTCCACACCTCGAACGCGACGGTGTGGGAGTACGTCAACCGCTTCACCAGCTTCACGAACTACGTCCACCGCGTCTACACGACGCACAAGGGCACGGTCTTCCCCATGCCGGTGAACCTCGGCACGATCAACCAGTTCTTCCAGTCGGCCTACACGCCCGATCAGGCGCGTGCACTGGTCAAGGAGCAGGCGGGCGAGTTCGATGCCAAGACGGCCGCGAACTTCGAAGAGAAGGGCATCGCCCTCGTCGGACGCCCCCTCTTCGAGGCCTTCTTCCGTGACTACACCGCGAAGCAGTGGCAGACCGACCCGCAGAAGCTCTCGGGCGACATCATCAGCCGCCTTCCCGTGCGCTACACGTACGACAACCGCTACTTCAACGACACCTGGGAGGGCCTTCCCACCGACGGGTACACCGCGTGGCTGGAGCGGATGGCGGACCACCCGAACATCGAGGTCAAGCTCGGCGTCGACTACTTCGACGATGCACAGCCGCTCAGCAAGAAGGCGACCGTCGGTCAGCTCCCGGTCGTCTACACCGGACCTGTCGACCGCTACTTCGAGTACACCGAGGGCGCGCTCAGCTGGCGCACGCTCGACTTCGAGCAGGAAGTGCTGAACGTCGGCGACTTCCAGGGCACGAGCGTCATGAACTACCCGGACATGGATGTGCCCTACACCCGCATCCACGAGTTCAAGCACTTCCACCCGGAGCGCAAGGACGTGTACGACTCGGACAAGACGGTGATCATGCGCGAGTTCTCGCGTTTCGCCGAGCGCGAGGACGAGCCCTACTACCCGGTGAACACCCCGACCGACCGCGATGGGCTGCTGGCCTACCGCGAACTCGCCAAGGGGGAGAAGGACGTCCACTTCGGCGGCCGGCTGGGCACGTACCAGTACCTCGACATGCACATGGCCATCGGCTCGGCGCTGTCGCTCTGGAACAACACTCTCTCCTAGACTCGACATCGTGAGTCACGCTGCTGTCGGGGCGCCCGGGACGCCCCGGCGCTATCTTCATTCGCTGTGGCTGCTGTCGGCCCGCGACCTGAAGGTCCGCTACTCGACGAGCTTCCTCGGCTACCTCTGGTCCGTGCTGGATCCACTCGTGATGAGTGCGATCTACTGGTTCGTCTTCACGCAGATCTTCCAGCGCGACGTCGGTGAAGAGCCGTACATCATCTTCCTGATCAGTGCGCTGCTTCCGTGGGTGTGGTTCAACGCTTCGGTGTCGGACTTCACGCGAGCCTTCAAGAAGGACGCCCGACTCGTCAGGTCGACCTCGATCCCGCGTTCGATCTGGGTGAATCGGATCGTGCTCAGCAAGGGCATCGAGTACCTGTTCTCGTTGCCGGTCCTCGTGCTGTTCATCGTCGTGAACCTGGTCGTGGAGCTCGATCCGAATCAGACGGTGCACATCGGCTGGGGAATCCTCTGGTTGCCGGTGGCAGTGCTGCTGCAGACGATCCTCCTGATCGGACTGGGGCTCCTGGTGGCGCCGCTCTGCGTGCTCTTCGTCGATCTTGAGCGCACGACCGCGCTGATCCTGCGCGCGATGTTCTACGCGACACCGATCATCTACAACGTGACCGATCTTCCCGGCATCTTCCAGACCCTCGGCGCATTCAACCCGCTCGCGGGCATCTTCATGCTCTACCGGATGCCCTTCTTCCCCGACCAGTGGAACCTGTTCACGCTGACGATCAGCGTCCTGATGACTCTTCTGATCCTCGCGCTCGGCATCTGGACCTTCCGGAGCCTCGAACGCCCCGTGCTGAAGGAGCTGTGATGTCCGCGGCGATCGAAGTGCAGAATCTGGGCGTTCATTTCCGTCGGAACAGGCGGGGCAGCCGGAGCTTCAAGGATCTCTTCGCTGGATCCTCGCGGCGCTCTCGTCCCGGCGAGTTCTGGGCGCTGCGCAACGTGTCGTTCTCGGTGCAGCCGGGGGAGTCGATCGGGGTGGTCGGGCGCAACGGGCAGGGCAAGTCCACGCTTCTCCGCCTGGTCGCCAAGGTTCTCCTCCCCGACGAGGGCACGGTCACGGTGAACGGGGGCGTCGCCCCCCTGATCGAGATCACCGGTGGCTTCGTGGGAGACCTCACGGTGCGGGAGAACGTGCGCTTGACCTCGGGCCTGCACGGGATGTCACGCGAGGAGGTCTCGCGCCGTTACGACGGCATCATCGAGTTCGCCGAGCTCGCCGGGTTCGAGGACACGCCCTACAAGCACCTCTCGAACGGGATGAAGGTCCGGCTGGCATTCGCCGTCGTGTCCCAGCTCGATGAACCGATCCTGCTGGTCGACGAGGTGCTCGCCGTCGGCGACAAGGCTTTCCGTGACAAGTGCTACAAGCGCATCGACGAACTGCTCGCCGAGGGGCGAACCCTGTTCTTCGTCAGTCACAACGAACGCGACCTCCGACGGTTCTGCACTCGCGGGCTCTACCTCGACAAGGGCGCGCTGGCGCTCGATGCGCCGATCGCCGAAGTGCTCGACCGCTACAACGCCGACTACGCGGTCTAGCGGCAACTCGACGAGCTGACCGGCGGTCCGCTCAGAGTCCCACCAAGCTCCGCAAGGCGTTGACGGACTTCCGCGCCGCGTCGACGGCCGCGGGAACCCCGGAATCGTTCGTGATCGCTGCCTGGAGCTGCGTGAGACGCTGAGCGTAGTCCGTCACGCCGTCGTACCACTTCGTGGCGATGGACGAGGGCGCCTGCGCGTCCGACAGCCGCTGCGCGTCCTGCTGCAGGGTGTCGACGACGGGAAGGGCGTCCTGCCCGCTCGCACCCGCGATGATGTCGAGCCCGCGGGGCGCGGAGTTCAACCACCCGCTCACCTGTCCGCGGAACACCTCGACGGTGGGATCGGTCGCGGGCGGAGGAGTGAGGGCCGGTGTCGGCTCCGGCTCGGGAGCAGCGGTGGCCGTCGGCGTGGGCGTCGGTGTCGGCGTCGGTGTCGACGTGGGAGTGGCGGATGCGGTCGGCGTCGGCGATGCGGACTCCGACGGCTCGGGGGAGTCGCCCCGCGGTAGGAGGAAGAACAGCAGCAGGCCCACGATCGCGAGAGCGGCAACGGAAAGGCCGACGATGAGCCAAACCCGTCCGGTCCTCTTCGGCTGAGGGGGTAGGGGTGCCCAGCTCAGCTCCGGCTGCGATTCGTCCACCGTCACGCCTCCAGGGGTGGCATCGGCTGCCAGCTGCGATCCCGGCCGGCCTTCCCGCCGTCGCGGATGCCGCGGAAGAGGTTGCTCGTGCCGCGCACGGTCCGCTCGACGAACACGAGCCGGATGAGTTCCTTGAAGAACGTCGCCGCGGTACCGAGGCCGAAGAGCACCGGGTTGTAGACGCCGTGGACGCGGTAGTACTGCTTGATGAATCCGCGGTTGCGCATGATGTAGTAGCGGTACGCGTTGCTGGACGCGTTCATGTGGCGGATACCCATGTCCCACTGCTTGATCTCACGGGTGCGCCGCAGCACGAACTCGTCGACGATCACCGCGGTCGTCAGGCGCGAGGCGAGCCACCCGTACATCTGGTCGTCCCAGTAGATGAAGAACCGCGGGTCGGGCAGACCGATCTGCTGCACGATCGAGCGGTGGATGAACATGCCCTCGAAGCAGCCGCTGTTCATCTCCTTGTAGCCCGTCTCGTCGAAGCCGGACGGGGCGAACGGAATGGGGATGCCCATGCGCTCGGCGATGCGGTACTGCCAATAGAACTCGCTGCCGTCGTAGTCGAAGCGGCGTCCCTGGATGCTCTTGAACCTGCTGCTCCAGGCGCCCATCTTCGCGAGTCCCTCGGTGAGGACCTCGACATCGTCGTCCATCATCCAGATCCACTCGGAGCCGAGCTCGTACGCGGTGCGCATGCCTTCACTGAAGCCACCGGAGCCGCCGGTGTTCTTCTCGAGCCGTCGGTACACGATCTCGGTGCCGATGTCCTCTCGGAACGACTCGACGACGTCGGTGGTGTCGTCTGCCGAGGCGTTATCGATGATGACGACGTGGCCGGGCTTGGGGTCCATCGCGGTGATGCTCGTGAGCAGACCCGAGAGCAGGTGAGAGCGGTTGAAGGTGACGATGACGATCGTCGCGGCCGTGGGGTCGAATGCAGCGGGCGCCGCGGTCATGCCTTCTCCTCGAAGATCTGCTGCCAGGACTGGGGTGACACGAGATCGGGCAGCGCCTCGCGGTACTGCTTCTGCAGGTCCGGCCAGCGCCGGCGGAGTTCGGCATGCAGCCGCACCGTGTCGCGCAGCATCCGTCGGTACTTCGCGCGATCACGCGTGTAGATGTTCTTGCCGGAGCCGTCGGCGGCACTCACCAGTGCGCTGTCGAACGCCGGGACACGCCACCAGTGCGCATCCTCCTTGCCGAACTCGACCTCGGGCTGCGCGATGTTCGCCGCGTTCGGACGGTGGAGGAAGTGCGACGTCAGCGTGGAGAGGGTGAACAGCCGCAGCCGCATCCCCTTCGGGCTGTCCAGGTCGTTCTTCGGGAGCTGCTTGTACACCTGGCGGCCGCGACGCGCATGCAGCACGGCGGACGGGTCGCGGTGCACGACCGTCTCCGGATAGTCGGCGGCGAGGGCACGGGCGGCGGGCATGGCCGTCGCCAGGTTGCGACGCATGTGCTCGGGCCCGGACAGCACATCGCGCAGCGCCTGCGCACGCAGCGCCACGGGGTAGTACTGCATCATCATGAGGTGCTTCAGGTCGACGCGACGGCTGTGGACGAGCAGTCGACCGCCCCTCGGCGCGTTCGAGTGCAGGAGCCCTGCCACGATGCGGTTCCGGGCGTGGAAATACGCCTGCCAGTCGATCGTGTCATCCTTGTTGACCCAGGAGACATGCCAGAGCGCTACGCCCGGCATGGACACGGTCGGGAAGCCGGCCTCGCCGGCGCGGAGGCAGAACTCGGCGTCATCCCACTTGATGAATGCGGGCAGCGAAAGACCGACCTTGCGGATCGCGTCGAGGGGGATGAGGCACATCCACCAGCCGTTGTAGTCGGCGTCCATGCGCATGTGCAGGAGCGTGGACTGTCGCAGGTTCGAGACCCCGAAGTCGTGCGGCATCTTCTCCTGGTACAGGTTGCGCCACATGAACGGATGCTCGTCGACGACCTCGGCCCAGCCGTGCAGCTTCGGGCGGTCGAGCAGGTCGAACATATGACCGCCGACCAGGACCGGAGTCGTCGCGTACTGACCGAAGACGATGGATCGGCGCAGCGACTCCGGTTCGAGCCTCACATCGTCGTCGAGAAGCTGCACGAAGTCGCTCTCCGGGCGCTGGAGTGTCTCGTGCATCGCGCGGGCGAACCCGCCGGATCCGCCCAGGTTGTCCTGACGGATGACCTGGAGGGTCTCGCCGAGGCTCGCGGCGACGTCGTCGTAGCCCTCCTGATCCGCGACGAGCTGCGTCCCCTGATCGATCAGGAAGATGCGGTCCACGAACTCCAGCGCGTCCGGCGACGCGGCGAGTGCCCGCAGGGTCTCGACGCAGTAATCGGGCTTGTTGTAGGTCGTGATGCCGAGCGAGGCCTTGCCGGTGCGCTTCGGCTCCTGGTCGGTCGTCCATTCCGCACCCTCGAGCACGGCGGGCTTCTCGTCGGCGACGATGTCGAACCAGATCCAGCCGCCGTCGCTGTACTGCGTGAGCTCGAGGTCGAACGACGTCGAGGCCTCGCCCGTCACCTCGCGCGTGGCCACGCGCTGGCGGACCCCGGATCCGTTGGAGCGGTACACCAGGATCGTCGCCGGTCCGGTCGTGCGCACGGTCAGGCGCACCTGTCGGACGCTCGTCCAGTGCTGCCAGTACGACGCGGGGAAGGCGTTGAAATACGTGCCCATCGACACGCGCCGCCCGGCAACGATCCGCGCGCGATGCCGACCGAGGATGTTCCCGAGGTGCGCGCGGTTCGAGACGCGGACCGGTTCGTCCTCGATCACGGACCAGGTCTCCGGGTCGGCGTAGAGCGGAAGAAGGTCGGGGTCGCGATCAAGTGGGAAGACGACGTTCTGAAGGACGTGGGCCACTGGCAGGTTCTCCGATGTTGGTGCCGCAGGCCACTGTCAGGGGACAGTGCGGGACTCGACGAGCAGTGAGTAGCCTACCGTCGATGACCTTCGCATCTGCGGAGAGTCGCCCGGTGCCCCCTCGGAAGCGCTGGGTAGACTGACCGCGATGAAGGTACTGATCACCGGCGGTGCCGGCTACATTGGCTCAACCGTCGCGACGGCATGCATCGAAGCCGGAATCGAGGTCGTCATCCTCGACGACCTCTCCACGGGGCTTCGATCCTTCGGCGAAGGCCGCAACCTCTACGTCGGCGACATCGCCGACGGGTCGGTGGTGGAGGCCCTGCTCGCGGATCATCCTGACATCGACGCCGTCATCCACTGCGCTGCCCGCATCGTGGTGCCGGAGTCGGTCGCCGACCCGCTCGGGTACTACGACGCCAACGTCGGCAAGACTGTCGTGCTGCTGCGGCGTCTGCGCGACGCGGGGATCCCGCGCATCGTGTTCAGCTCCTCGGCATCGGTCTACGCCGGTGAGACGGGCGACGGCGTGGACGAGGGCGGCACGCTCGCGCCGTCGAGCCCGTACGCCCGGACGAAGGCGATGGTCGAGCAGATCCTCGAGGATGCCGCGACGGCGGGCGACTTCCGCGCGATCGCGCTGCGCTACTTCAACCCGATCGGTGCGGACCCGCGGCTGCGGACGGGTCTGCAGAACCCGACCCCGTCCCATGCATTGGGCAAGATCATGCAGGCGCGCGTGGCCGGGGAGCCCTTCACCATCACGGGAACGGACTGGGACACGCGCGACGGCTCCGGTCTTCGCGACTACATCCACGTCTGGGATCTCGCTCTCGCGCATGTCGCGGCCGTGCAGAAGTTCGATGAGGTCGCCACGCCGGACGACCCCTACCAGGTGATCAACCTCGGCACGGGAGACGGCGTGACGGTGCGCGAGCTCGTCGCGGCGTTCGAGCGTGTGACGGGCGAGCCGCTTCCGGTGGCGGAGACCGACCGCCGACCCGGCGATCAGGCCGGCGCGTTCGCGATCGTCGACCGCGCTGCCGCGGTGCTCCAGTGGCAGGCGCAGCGGTCGGTCGATGACGGGGTCCGCGACGCGATCGCCTGGGCGGAGAAGCTGCGCGCCACGCTCTGATACCGCGCCACTCTCTGACACCGAGAGAGGCGATTGCGGCGGCTATTCCAGGGAACGCAGAGTCGAGATCGCGCCCGTGTGCGCAGCGTCGATGTTCTCGCGCCAGGAGCGCGACTGCCCAGCCCGCAGCGCGCACAGCACGAGCATGAACCACCCGGCGCCGACCAGCGTGAAGCTCTCGAACATCGAGTCGACGGCGAGCGTGACGAGGATGATCGGCGTCCACGCGTAGACCACGGACCGCCGGACGCTCGCGACCAGCCAGGATCGGATCAGTGCGACCCCACCGAGGAGCAGGAAGAGCACGAGTCCTGCCGCCCCGAGCTGGAGCAGCACGTCGAAGAACGCGTTCAGCGCGCTCTGGTGATGGTCGTCGAGTTGGAAGTTGATGTACGTGAACGGGTACTCACCGCGCGCCCAGTCGCCGAACCACCCCCAGCCCTGGATCGGCTTGAGTGCGACGAAGTCGAGGATCGTGTTCCAGAGCGACGCGCGCATCGAGAAGTCCGATCCGGCATCGAGCAGAGCGATGATCTGATGGCGCAACGCGAACGCGATCGTGAGTGCCAGCGCCACCAGGATGCCGAGCATCCACTGCACGAGGTTTCGCCGCGCCGGCGACGTGTGCCGCACGATCGTGAGGGCGAGCGTCACGATGCCGACCGCGACCGCGAGCACGAGCACGGTGGGGGAGGCCGAGAAAAACGCCAGGGACCCGGCCAGGCCGACCGACACCACCGCCAGTGGAGCGTTGACCGACTGCGTCCGCCACTCGATCACGAACGTGATCAGCGCGATCACCGCGACGAATCCGAGCATGTTGCGGCTGCCGAACAGACCCTGCACCGGGCCGCCGGCGGCGAGGTTGCCCTGAATCGCGAGGAAAGTGAACGGCACGTCGAGCAGGATGCCGGAGAGGATCTCCACCCCGAGCGAGAGAGCCAGCAGTACACGCAGAGTGTCGCCGATGGCGCGCACGGTCTGCAGCGTGTCGCGGATGTGGCCGATGGTGATCGCGAGGAACGCGTATCCGAACAGCGACATCCACCCGAAGAACGTGTCTGAGCGGTCCGTCGTCCAGACCATGCTCACCAGCGCCCAGCCCAGGAAGGCGAAGAGCGACGAGGGAGCGATACGCAGCGGGGAGAGCTCGTCGCGGCGCACCCAGAGGATCGCGGCGCCGAGCACGCACAGCACCGCGATGATGGTGGACAGCGTGACCGTCGAGGTCATCCGTCCGATCGCATACGAGCCGAAGATGGCGGTGAGCGCCGTGAGCGTGAAGGCCCGCGCGAGCTCCACGGAGCCGAGCAGGCGGACCAACGGCCGGACCGGTGTCACGGAACCCGCCGTTGCCGCGTGCCGCGTTCGAACACCAGGTCGCGTTCTCCGACGCCCACCAGCGGCACCGACTTCAGCTTGAAGGACAGGAGCACCAGGAGCAGCCACCCCCAGAGCATGATCGGCGTCGACTCCGAGAAGCCCTGGACCAGCAGGACCACGGTGAAGAGGCTCGGAAGCAGGGTCAGCGGAGAGAAGGGACGACGGGCGTGGAGATCCCAGCGGGGCCGGTCGACCGCGAAGAACCAGGAGCGCCACAGCAGGCTCAGATAGGCGATTCCCATCAGGACCACACCGAGCACGCCGAGCTGGAACAGCACGTCGAGCCACATGTTGTGCGCGTGGAACACGGTGATGCCGTGATCCACGATCCAGTGGTCGAAGGCCGGGTCCGTCGGGATCCACGGGCTGGAGAACCCGTTGCCGAACAGCGGATGCTCTCGCACCCGCTCGAGCACCTTCGACCAGATCAGGTCGGAGCGGCCGGTGAGGTCGGAGCTGCGCCCGACGAGACCGAGCAGCGGCTCGCGCAGCAGCCATACCACGGCGGCGGCCAGCGCCGTGCCGCCGATGGCCGTCACGTAGATCCGCGTGCGGGCGCCCGGCGTGCGGGCACGGCGCATGAGCAGCGCCACGAGGAGGACCAGCGCGGCGGCTGCGGCGCACGCGAGTGCGGTGACCGACGATGTGCGCAACAGGAAGTACGCCGCGAGCAGCATCCACAGGGCGAGCGTCGTCCGCCAGCGCGCGCGAGCGGCGAACAGCACGCCGAAGGTGATGATCGCGAACAGCGAGATGATCGCCAGCAGGTTCGCGTTGCCGACGATCCCCTGGATCCGTCCGCCGTCGAAGAGGTTGTCCCTGACCCAATACCACTGCGGGTCGATCTCGCCCTCCGGCACCGTGGCGAAGTTCGGCAGCAGCGGCCCGTGCACGACGAGCGAGACCCACAGCTCGATCGCCAGCGACAGCCCGAGGATCCACTTGAAGGCGGAGGACAGGGCACGGATGATCTCCTGCCAGGTGAGCACGTGGGCGATGAACAGCCCGTTCACGGTGACGGCCGCCAGGAGCACCCAGGTGATCAGCGTCGGTCCTCGCCACTGGGACCACGCGACCGAGACCAGGGCGAGTGTCGTGTACCCCATCGCCGTCCACGGCAGGCGACGCCAGCGGAACGGCTGAGGGCGGTTGCGGGCGAGCATCGGGATGCCGATGCCGAGTGTCGCGAGGGTGAAGACCACGAGGGTGACGGCGGCGCCCTCCATGCCGATGAGGTTGTACACCGCCGTGTGCGCGAAGGTCACGATGAGCACGAGGATCACGTACCCGCGCAGCAGAAGGTGCCCCGTCGACTCGCGCTCCGGCGCCGAGGGCGGGGCTGTCACCGGGTGCTTGGTGTACTGGGCCATCGCGTTCAGGCTACCGCGCCGCACTCGGCGCGTGCCTGAACGCCGCAGCGCGGCTCTACGCTGGTGGCATGCTGCTGAGCCTCACGAACGCACCCCGCGACTACGCCTGGGGGTCCGACTCCCTCCTCGCCGGACTCGAAGGACGCACGCCGACCGGTACCCCCGAGGCAGAGGTGTGGTTCGGGGATCATCCCGGCGACCCCGCGGACGTCGCGGGCGGCGGCACCCTCGATCAGATCACCGGCGGCACGCTCCCGTACCTGCTGAAGCTGCTCGCCGCGGGCGGGCCGCTCTCGATCCAGGTGCATCCGACGATCGCGCAGGCGCGCGAGGGCTGGGCGAGGGAGAGCGGGCTCGCCGCAGACGATCCGCAGCGCAACTATCGCGACGACAACCACAAGCCCGAGCTCATCGTCGCTCTCAGCGAGCGCTTCGAATCGCTCAGCGGCCTGCGCCCGGTGGAGGACACTCTCGCTCTGCTGGACCTGCTCGAGGACAACGACGGCGTCGCACAGCTCCGCGCCCGTCTCGGGGGCGGGGCCGATGAGCTGCGGGATGCCATCGGCTGGTTGCTCGGCGGCGACGTGCAGCGCGAGGTCGACGAGATCATCGACGCGGTGGTGCGGGCAGCGGAGCGCGCCGACACGGGGGAGTGGGGCACGACGCTGAGCGCCATCGCGGGCGTGGCGGCGAACTACCCGGGGGATCCCGGAGTGGTCGTCGCTCTGCTCATGAACCACGTCGTGCTCCGACGGGGGGAGGGCGTGTTCCTGCGCGCCGGCCTTCTGCATGCCTACCTCTCGGGCCTCGGTGTCGAGATCATGGCGGCGAGCGACAACGTGCTGCGTGGCGGCCTGACGCCCAAGCGCATCGACGTTCCCGAGCTGCTCGCGATCCTCGACCCGACGCCGGGTGAGGTCCCGGTGTTGCGGCCGGCGGAGGGTCGAGCGATCACGGCGTATCCGGTCCCCGTCCCCGACTTCGCGCTGAGCAGGGTCACGGTGGACGGTGCGCCGGTCACGGTCGAGGTCTCGGGGCCGACGATGGTGCTGGCGACCGCCGGAGACATCACCGTCATCTCCTCGTCCGGCGAGGAAGTGCAGGTTCCCGTCGGAAGCGCGGCCTTCGCGGGCGGCGACGAGAGCACGCTCACGGTGTCCGGCGATGGTGAGGCCTTCGTGGCCGGCCCCGGTCTCTGAGCGCGCATCGCGCTCGCCACGCCGCGACACGCCGAGAGAACGTCAAAAACCTTCAAGAGTCGCTTGAGGGTTTACCATCCGCGACTTGACCGGAGCGAATGACACGGGTGTAATTAGTCATGCGCACGGCCCGCCGGGGGGCGGAGACAGGGTTGGAGATCGAGATGACGGGTTACCGTTCCGACGTACCGGAGAACTGGTTCGTCGATCCGATCAACCTCGGTGTTCCCGGGGTGCGGCGCACGGATGCCGCCGATGACGACAATGCCCTCGCCTGGCAGGCAGACGCTCTCTGCTCGCAGACGGATCCCGAAGCCTTCTTCCCGGAGAAGGGTGGATCGACCAGAGACGCCAAGCGGATCTGCACCACCTGCGACGTGCGTGGCGAATGCCTCGAGTACGCGCTCAACAATGATGAGCGCTTCGGCATCTGGGGTGGCCTCTCCGAGCGCGAGCGCCGCAAGCTCAAGCGTCGCGCCAGCTGATCGGCTGAGCCGGTCGTCTCGACTGTGGCCGCATCGCTTCGCAGGCGCGCCGCATCCACTGCTCCAGGGCAGGTCCCGACGCGCATAGGCTGACGACGTCATGCCAGCCCGAGTTCACGCCATCATCGTCGCGCGCCCCGGATCCTCCTCCCGCGCGCAACTCCTCCGCACTCTCGAAGCCATTCGCTCCCAGACCTCGCCCGCCGAGGCCGTGACCCTCGTCATGTGCGGCGATGCAGCTTCCCTGCGCGAGAGCGAAACCGTCGGGGCCGTCGTCGAGGGGATCATCGAAGCCCGCACGACGACCTCGTTCGCTGAGGCGGTGGAGCTCGCCCGTCCCCGTGTGCGCGAAGGCTCAGCGATCTGGCTGCTCGCGCAGGACACGGCCCCGCATCCGCGGGCGCTGGAGCGGCTCCGGGGAACGCTCGAGCGGTCGCCCTCTGCTGCGATCGTCGCCCCCAAGCTCGTCGCGACCGACAACGATCGGGAGATCGTCTCACTCGGTGTCAGCATGACGACCTTCGGTCGCTCGGTCGAACTGGCGGCAGGGGAACTCGACCAGGGGCAGCACGACCGCATGGACGACGCGCTCGGCTCCGACGTGCGCGGCATCCTCATCCGCGGGGAGGTCCGTGACGCGCTGCGGCCCGATCCGGCGCTCGCCGGCGCCGACGAGGGACTCGACCTGGGCGTCCGCGCACGCTTGGGTGGCGGTCGGCTCGTGCTCTCGCCGGGCGCGCGCGTCTCCGCAGCGCCGGACGGCCCCGCCGCGCTGCCCTCCGGCCGATCCCGTCGCGCCTACGTCACCCGGCTCGCGCAGCTGCACCGGCGACTCGCCTATGCTCCGGCAGGCGCGGTGCCGCTGCACTGGCTCAGCCTGCTCCCGCTCGCGCTGTGGCGCTCCATCACGCATCTCGTCGGCAAGCGGCCGGAAGCGGTCCTCCCCGAGTGGGGAGCTGCCCTCACCGCGATGCTGCGGGTCGGGGCGATCGCGCGGTCGCGCTCGCGCATCCGCTCGTTCCGCTCATCCACCTGGGCGAGCATCGCGCCGCTGCGGGTGACGTCGTCCGACCTGCGACGGCGCCTCGATGACGGGCACGGCAGCGAAGGCGGCGCGGTCAGCGAGCTGCGTTTCTTCTCCGGCGGCGGCGCGTGGGCCGTGCTCGCGGCACTCGTGGTGAGCATCGCCTCCTTCACGACTCTTCTCGCGTGGCCGGCGCTCGGCGGCGGCGCGCTGCTTCCGCTGCGACAGACCGTCTCGGCGCTCTGGAGCGATGCGGCATGGGGTGCGCGCGGCACGGCGATCGGCCTCGTCGGCCCCGCCGACCCGTTCGCCGCGGTCGTGGCCGTGCTCGGCTCGCTGTGGCCGGCGGGACCGTCGTTCGCGATGGTGCTGTTGTGGATCTTCGCTCTTCCGCTCGCGGTGCTCGGCGGGTGGTTCGCAGCGACGCGAGTGACCGACCGGTCGGGGCTGCGCATCTTCGCCGGTGTCGCATGGGCGCTGGCGCCCACCTTCCTCACAGCGCTCGTCGACGGCCGTCCGAGCGCCGTGCTGGTGCACCTCCTGCTGCCGTGGCTCTTCCACTCCGCGGTGGTGGCGCACCGCTCCTGGGGCGCGGCCGGAAGTGCCTCCCTTCTGCTCGCCGCCGTGGTCGCCTGTGCTCCGTCGCTGGCTCCGGCGCTCGCGCTGCTGTGGGTCGTCGCCGTGGGCATCGTGCTCGGCACCGCGCAGTTCCGTGGTGCCGGTCGTCTGCTGTGGCTGCTCGTGCCGACGGCCGCGCTCTTCGCTCCGCTCGTCTTCTGGCAGCTCGCGCACGGGACACCGCTGGCGCTGCTGGGCGATCCCGGCCTGGTGTGGGCGGGGCCGCAGGCGGCCGCCGACGCCGCCGGTCGTCTGGCGCTCGCGACCGGATTCCCCACCACGGATCTCGCCGGCTGGTCGTGGTTCGTCTCCGAACCGATCGCTGCGTGGGCGCCGGTGCTGTGTGCGCCGATGGCCCTGCTCGCTCTCGGCGCTGCTGTCGCGCCCCGGTGGCGTGCGGGCATCACGCTGCTCGTCGTCGCCCTGGCCGGTCTCGCGACGGCGTTCCTCGCCGTGGGCATCACTGTGAGTTTCGCGCAGGGCGCGGGAGTGGCGATCTGGCCGGGGGCAGGGCTCAGCCTCGCCTGGGTCGGGGTGGTGGGGGCGGCGCTCGTCACGCTCGACACCGCCATCACGCTACCGAGGCTGCGGGTCCTCGCCGCCGTCGCTGCAGCGGTTGCGCTCGGAATCTGCGCCGTACCGGCGCTCAGTGCTTTCCACGCGGGTCGCTCCGTCCTCACGAACGGCCCAGAATCGACTCTGCCCGCCTACGTCGCCGCTCAGGCTGCGGGGGATCGTCCGCTCGCGACGCTCGTGATGACGCCCCAGAACGACGGAGGACTCGCCGTCGAGGTGGTCTGGGGGGCGAGCGAGACCCTCGGATCCCAGACCACGATGGTCTCGACCGCCGTGGAGCCGCAGGGAGACGACATCGCGACGCTCGCCGTCGATCTCCTCTCCGCCCGCGACTTCGATGCCCCGGGTGAGCTGGCGGCGAAGGGGATCAGCTATGTGCTGCTGTCCGAGCTGTCGGGGAGCGACGGAGACAGGGCCCGCGCTCTCCGCACCGCGGCCGTCGCCTCGATCGATCAGCGAGCCGGCCTGGTTCACGCGGGTGAGAGCGATCGCGGAGTGCTCTGGCGTCTGGAAGCCGAGATCGCTGCGCCGCCGACCTTGAGCTCCGCGCAGGAGGGGAGCGCTCGCCTCGTGCTGACGATCCAGCTGCTGGCTATCTTCGTCGCACTGCTGCTGTCGATCCCGACCCGGGCTTCGCGTCGCGCGGCGCGAGCCCAATCCCGTATCGTCGGGCGCGCGCCGGATGAGCCGATGATCCTGCCTCGGCACGCGGAGGACCAGTTCCCGCTCGAAGAGGAGACGCCGGTCGGAGCGATCGAGGAGCCGCAGGACGAAGCCGCTCTGAACGACGAGGCGCTCATGCCGATCGCCGAGCCCGAGCCCGAGCCGGAGCCGGTCGTCGCCGAGCCTTCTGAATCGGCCGACGTGGAGTCGGACGAGGATGACGAGAGAGCCGAGACGACGGAGGAGAGGGACCGATGAGTGGTTCGCGCGCATTCAAGGTCGCGGCGACGGGCGCTCGTCTCGTCACCGGAGTCGCCGTCATCGCCGCCTGTGTGGCCGGGACCGTCGCCGCGATCCACGCACCGTGGCCGGTCATCCGACACGATGCCGCCCAGGTCGACGTCACGCCGCTCCCTGGAGACAGTGTCCTGGTCTGCAACGGCGACCTGCGCGCGCTCGGACGCGATGCCATGGATCCGCTGGCGCTGAGCTCGGCAGGATCGCCGACCCTCACCGCGGGCGGGACGTCGGGTGATCCGTCCTCGGCCGGTCTGACGGTGCAGGATCTTCCGGACGCGGGTGAGGTGCGCGTGCTCACGGGCCCGGTCGAAGGGCGCTCGGCACCGTTGATCGCTGCAGCGGAATCGATCGCACTCGCCACGGACGACCTCTCCGGGTACGCGGCCGCTCCGTGCGGGGTCCCCCGACTGAACTCCTGGCTCGTCGGGGGGAGCACCGCCACCGGCACCGAGGACATCCTCACCCTGACCAATGCTGCGGAGGTCCCCTCGACCGTGACGCTGTCGGTGTACGGCGAGACCAGAAGCGCACGCACGGTCGTCGTACCCGCCCGCACGCAGACCGCTCTGCCGCTCACCTCGATCGCCGCCGGCAACGCGGCGCCCGTCATCCGTGTCGATGCGACCGGGGCTCCGGTCCGCGCCGTGCTGCAGTCGTCGCTCATGCAGGTGCTCGATCCCGCCGGATTGGACCTGCAGGACGCGGTGCCCGGCGCGCAGCAGAAGCTGGTGCTCACCGGCGTGGAGGTGTTCGCCTCGGACGGGGACGACGATGAGATGGCGGTGCTGCGGCTGCTCTCGCCCGGCGCGGACGCCCGCGTACAGGTGCGCGTCGTCGCGGAAGGAACCGGTTCCGCAGCGGACGAGTTCACGGTTCCGCTCGAGCCCGATCTCCCCGCTCAGGTCTCGCTCAGTGGTCTCGAACCCGGCCGTTACACCGTCGAGGTGGATTCGGAGGAACCGGTCGTGGCCGCGTTGCGACAGCAGGACGGCTTCGGGCGTGACGCCGACTTCGCGTGGGTCACCCCGGCGCCGGAGATCGACGGGGAGGTGGTGTTCGCGGTGCCGTCCGGTCCGCCCAGCCGACTCCAGCTGGCGAACTCGTCGGATGAGGACACCACGGTGACGATCGAGCCGCTCGACGGCGGAGCCTCCCAGGAAGTCCTGATCCCGGCAGGCGAGACGGCCGGGATCGACGTCGCGCCCGGGACGACCTATCGGATGCAGTCGACGGGCGCGGTGCACGCGGCGGTCGCGCTCACCGCTCCGGGCGCGCTCGCGGTGCTGCCGGTGCAGGCGAGTGCCGGTGCCGAGAAGGCGATCACGGTCTACCCCTGATCCGTTCCGGGGGATGGAGGAGCCGCGAGCTCAGTGCTCGTGACCGAGATCCCACGGTTCACGGCCGACGTACTCCGCAGCGGCCCGGAACACGGCGCTCTCGATCGCCATCCTGCGGTGCGCTGCATCATCGTGCCCGGGGGGCAGAAGACGCTCGATGGGCAGCCGGAACAACACGATGCGTCGATTCTCCCGATCGAGGTGCCAGCGCGGAACCGCATCGGTCGCGTCGAATGCCGGGATGGCCCCGATCTCGAACCTGACGTCCTGCAGTTCCGGCCACGTCCCGCGCAAGAACTCGACGGCGGTGCCCACGGTCAGATCGAAACGATCGAGACGACCGTCGAGGGGCGCGAGAGGCGGGCGCACGACTTCGCTGCGTCCCAGACGCCCGTGACGGCCGTGCCGTGCACCGCGCCGTGGTGCGGCAGAGGTGTGCGTGGCGCGGCGACGGGGCATGTCGAAAGTCTAGGCGGTGCGGGCGTGTGCGGCGCGGCCTCCCCGGCTCGGATGCCGCGAACCGTACGCTGGCGGAGATGGACGGACGACTGTGCTCGAAGGTCGGCTGCGCGCGAGAAGCCGTGGCCACCCTCACCTACGACTATGGGGACAAGATGGCGGCGCTCGGTCCGCTCGGCGCCGCGAACGACCCGCAGGCGCATGACCTGTGCTCGCCGCATGCCGATCGGCTCTCGGTGCCCGCGGGCTGGCTCGTCGTGAGGCACGAGGCGCTTCGAGCCTGAGGGTCGCCCCGACACGCGGTCGCCTTCGCTATACCCGGAAATCATTTCTTGGGTACGCTGACTCCAGGCGTGCCAGGGCGGCGCTGCCGGAAAGGCACTCGTGATCGTCTGGCGTCGCTGGATCTTCCCCCTGCTTCTCGTCGTGGTCATCGGCGCGTGCGCCGCAGCACTCGTCAAGATCGCTTTCTTCCCCGACCGCGCCGAGAGCATGGTGAGCCCGGAAGCGGCGATCACCGATCCGGTCGTGGCGGTCGAGCGCGGATCCGTCGTGAACGCGCTGACCCTGACCGGCAATGTCGCGCGCGATGAGATCTTCGGGGTGCGCAGCGAGATCGACGGCACGGTCACCGCTGTCCATGTGAGCGAGGGCGCCGCGGTGTCGGCCGGCCAGAAGCTGTTCACCATCCGCCAGGAAGATCCCCGCAAGGACATCGATGTGCTCGCGTCGGAGGCCGGCGACGTGTCCGAGATCGCGCTCGTGAAGGGGCAGCCGACGTCGGTGGGCACCGAGATCTTCAGTCTCACCCCCGCGCGCTACCACCTCCTCGCGACCGTCGACCCGGTGCAGCTGTACCGCCTCGTCAACGCGCCGAGCGAGGCCACGGTCACCATCACCGGAGGACCCGCGCCGTTCGCCTGCACCGGCGTCCGCGTGCAGGTGACGGCAGAGGGCACGGCGAGCGTGCGCTGCGCCATCCCCGCCGGCCAGACCGTGTTCGCCGGGCTCCCCGCGACCATGGACCTGGCGCTCGGTCAGGTCGAGGACGCGCTCGTGATCCCGGTCACGGCAGTCCAGGGCGGCGCGGGCTCCGGCAACGTGTGGGTCGATGCGGCCGACGGCGCAGAAGCCGAGGAGCGCGCGGTGAAGCTCGGCGTGAACGACGGGACGATCGTCGAGGTCACCGAGGGGCTGGAGGAGGGCGAGAGCATCCGCCAGTTCGTGCCGGGCTTCGTCGCCCCGGTCGAGGAGTTCTGCTACGAGGTCTCGCCGGGCGTGGAGCAGTGCGACAGCGGGATGAGCTGGTGACTCTGGTCGCTCTCGAGGACGTCACCAAGAGCGTCCTCCTGGCAGACGATTCGCGGCTCGAGATCCTCCGCGGCATCACGCTCGAGGTCGGCGCCGGTGACCATGTGTCGATCGTCGGCCGCTCCGGCTCCGGCAAGTCGACGCTGCTCAACATCCTCGGGATGCTCGACTCGCCGACCTCGGGCTCGGTGTCGTTCGAGGGACGGGAGGTTCGTCGCATGCGGTCAGGGCGTCTGGACCGGCTGCGCGGCGACAACGTCGGCTTCGTCTTCCAGCAGTTCAACCTGCTGCCGGGGCGCACCGCACTCGACAACGTGATGATGCCCCTCGGCCACGCGAAGGGGAAGGTGTTCTGGAACCGTCGGCAGATCGCCGCGGACATGCTCGAGCGGGTGGGACTCGGGCACAGGGTCGGCCAGATCGCCGACAAGCTCTCCGGTGGTGAGCAGCAGCGTGTCGCGATAGCCAGGGCATTGGTGCGCAAACCCGTGCTGATCCTCGCGGACGAGCCGACCGGCGCGCTCGACATCGACACCGGCGCTTCGGTCATGTCGCTGCTCGACGAGGTCGCCACCGAGACGGACGCGGCACTGGTCACCATCACACACGACCTCCACGTGGCGGCCCGCGCGCGCCGGCACTACCGCCTCGACGCCGGGCGCCTGGAGACCGCGGATCTCAGCCGCGCGTTCGAGGCCTCGACGCTCGCGGCTTCCGTGCCGTCCGCTCCGGCACCTCCCGTGGCCCCCGCATCGGTGCCGCCCGTGGCCGCGGCGCCCGCATCCGAGGTCGTCTCGTGACCGGCTTCCTCGGTGCGCTCTCCGACGCGTGGGCCGAGATCCGGGTCCACAAGCTCCGTGTTTTGCTCAGCCTGATCGGCATCGCCGTGTCGGTCGGTGCGCTCACGGCGGTCGTGGCGATCTCGGAGTATCAGCGCCAGTTCCAGGCGGAGCAGTCCGATCGCTGGGGAGGACGTGCGGCCACGATCGTCGTGGCCGCGAGCACGGGCGACGGCACCCCCGTGGACGCCGACGATTTCGACGCCCGCTTCAGCCGTGTCTCGGAGCGATTCGGTTTCAGCCACACGGCACGCATCGCGCAGGGGGTGATGCTGGACGCGCAGCTGCCGGAGGGCGTCACCCCGGTACCCGCACGCATCATGGATCCCGCCTACTCCCAGATCCACCGCGAGCAGCTTCTCGAGGGACGCTGGTTCCTCGATTCCGATCTGGAGGCCCTGGCACCACCGGTGGTCATCACGGAGGCGCTATGGGACCGTCTGGGACGAGTGCCGCTGACACAGCATCCGACCGTCGTGTTCGACGGTCCGGCCGGGGGCACCTATCAGGTGATCGGTATCGTCCCGCGCCAGGGGTTCGGTGACGAGGAGCTGCGGGTCGACCTGCTCTACGACGCGTATCGCTCGCGCGTCGACGCGCTGCCGCCCGATGCGATGACGCAGTACGAGGTCTGGGTGGGCACTGAGCAGGCCGACCAGATCGGACCGGTGCTGGCGATGGATCTGCGTGCCGGGCTGCCCGAAGGGCAGACGGTCTCCGTGAGCCGCACGGACTGGGCGGCGCAACCGGGAAGCATGGATGTGCAGGCCACGTTCGAGATGATCACGGGCGGAATCGCCGCGCTGATCCTCGCGCTCGGCGCCCTCAGCCTGATCAACATCCAGCTGGTCGCGATGCGCCAGCGCGTGCGCGAGATCGGGGTCCGACGTGCCTTCGGTGCCAGTTCGGGGCGGGTGTTCTTCGCCGTTTTCCTGGAAAGCCTCGTCGCGACGACGGTGGCCGGTGTGATCGGCATCGCGATCGTCGTCGCGGTGCTGCGTTCGGACTGGATCGTCACGTCGATGTTCTACGGCATCCAGGACGTCCCGCCGTTCCCGATGCGGGCGGCACTCATCGGACTCGTCGCCTCGGTGATCGTCGGCGCGGTGTCGGGGTTCATCCCTGCCCTCGTCGCGCTGCGGGTGAAGGTGATCGACGCGATCCGCTTCTGACACACCCGACGGGTGGCGTCGTTGGGGTGGAAGAATACGAGGATGTCAGAGCTCGAGTACCGCATCGCCGACCTGTCCCTCGCCGAAGCAGGCCGTCATCAGCTGCGTCTCGCCGAGAACGAGATGCCGGGGCTGATGTCCCTCCGGGAGGAGTTCGGTGCGGCACAGCCGTTGAAGGGCGCCAGGATCGCCGGCTCTCTGCACATGACCGTGCAGACAGCGGTGCTCATCGAGACGCTCGTGGCGCTCGGCGCGCAGGTGCGGTGGGCGAGCTGCAACATCTTCTCCACTCAGGACGAAGCGGCCGCCGCCGTCGTGGTCGGCCCGGGCGGCACGCTCGATGCCCCGGCGGGGGTGCCGGTCTTCGCCTGGAAGGGGGAGACGCTCGAGGAGTACTGGGCGTGCACCGAGCGCATCTTCGACTGGTCGTCGACGGGATTCGAGGGGCCGAACCTCATCCTCGACGACGGCGGTGACGCCACGCTGCTCGTGCACAAGGGCGTCGAGTTCGAGAAGACGGGTGCAGTCCCCGCTCCGACGGACTCCGACTCGCACGAGTACTCGGTCATCCTCGATCTGCTGCGCAGGTCGCTCGCGTCGTCGACCGATCGCTGGACGAAGCTCGCGGCCGGGCTCATCGGGGTGACGGAGGAGACCACCACCGGCGTGCATCGTCTCTATGAGCTCGCCGCATCCGGAGAGTTGCTCTTCCCGGCCATCAACGTCAACGACTCGGTGACCAAGAGCAAGTTCGACAACAAATACGGCATCCGTCACTCCCTTCCGGATGGGCTGAACCGCGCGACCGACGTGCTCATGGGCGGCAAGGTCGCCTTCGTGTGCGGGTACGGCGACGTGGGCAAGGGGGCAGCCGAGGCTCTGCGCGGACAGGGTGCCAGGGTGATCGTCAGTGAGGTCGACCCGATCTGCGCGCTGCAGGCGGCGATGGACGGGTTCCAGGTGGCGCGCCTGATCGACGTCGCGGGCGAGGTCGACATCGTGGTGACCGGCACCGGCAACCGCGATGTGGTCACGACCGAGCATCTCCTGGCGCTGAAGCACCTGGCGATCGTCGCCAACGTCGGCCACTTCGACAACGAGATCGACATGGCGGGCCTCGAAGCCATCGAGGGTGTCGAGAAGGTCGAGATCAAGCCGCAGGTGCACGAGTGGCGTCTGCCGAGCGGACGCAGCGTCCTCGTGCTCAGCGAGGGGCGCCTGATGAACCTCGGCAACGCCACGGGGCATCCGTCGTTCGTCATGAGCGCCTCGTTCACCAACCAGGTGCTCGCCCAGCTGGAGCTCTACACGAACATCGCCGCCTACCCCACGGGCGTGTACGTCCTGCCGAAGGCGCTCGACGAGAAGGTCGCACGCCTCCACCTCGACGCACTGGGAGTGCAGCTCACCACACTCAGCGACGAGCAGGCCGCCTACATCGGCGTTCCGGTGGACGGACCGTACAAGCTCGAGCACTACCGCTACTGAGCGCTCCCGCGATCGAGGGTCGCGCTGCGACGGATCAGACGCCGACGCGCCGGCCGGTGAGCCGCTCGGCTCGACGGTCGGCGTTCTCCAGCGCGCGGCGCTCGCGTTCCCGACGCAGCACCGTGATGCCGACGAGCACCTGTTCCGGTGGCGCGCTCGGCATCGGCGAGACGAAGGGTGTCGCCTCGGCGAGCAGGTCGTGCGCCACCCGCGCTCGAGCGGCGGGGACCATCCGCGGCGCGCTCACGAGGAACTGCGAGATCCGGCGCGCGAGCCGGTCGGGCATGCGCGCCACATCGGCGATCTGCGCCCAGCCGTCGAGGGCAGGGGGCAGCACCGGGACGTGCGAGGGGAGTGCGGGCGTGCGGACGCGCTGGCTGTAGGTGCCGGCGACCAGGTCGCCCAGACGCTGCGATCGCGCCGTGAAGGCACCCGTGAGCACCGCGATGCCGCCGAAGGTCATGTAGATCTCCAGGACGCCGAGAAGCGCCCTGATGAACGCGTGCCGGAACCCGGCTGCGCCGCCGTCCACGCGGACGATCCGCCCTCCCACGGCGAGCTTGCCGAGGCTGCGGCCCTTCAATGCAACCTCCATCGTGATGGGCAGCACCACGAAGCTCACGACGATCGCCGCGACCGTGGCGATGCGGTCGGTGGCATCGCTGAGCACCCCGGCATCGAGCAGCCAGATGCGCAGGAAGAGCCAGAGGATGAACACCGCATACCCCAGGAGCATGTCGATCGCGGCACCCAGCGCGCGGAGCAGGAAGCCGACCGGCTGCACGTCGATCGCGACGGCCTCGCCGGAGAGCACCTCGTCGGAGACGTCGATCGGGACGGACATGAGTACAGTAAATCAGGTGGATGCCGATGCGCTGACCGATGCTCGCCGTGCGGAATGGGAACGGCTCGAGGAACTCAGCCGAGCCCGGCTCGACGGTGCCGGCGTGGACGAACTGATCGTGCGATACCGCGCGGCCTCTGCAGATCTCGCCGAGCTGAAGACGTCGGTCGGCGACTCCCCGCAGGGCGCCTACCTCTCCACGATCCTGGTCCGCGCCCGGCTGCGCCTCACCGGAGCATCCGACAGCATCCTGACCCAGACCGCCCGGTTCTTCCGACTGCAGCTTCCGGCCGCCCTGTACCGCTTGCGGTGGACGACGCTGATCATCGCGGTCGCCTTCATCGCCGTCGCGGTCGGCACAGCGGCGTGGATCGCGAGCGATCCTGCCCTCATCGCGACGCTCGGCCCGCCCGACCTGCTCGAACAGTACGCCGACGAGAGTTTCACCGGTTACTACACCGAGAACCCCGCTGCCGAGTTCATGGGCATGGTCTGGACGAACAATGCCTGGATCGCCATGCAGTGCGTGCTCTTCGGCGTCACGGGGATCTGGCCGGTGTACATGCTCGTGCAGAACTCCATAGGCCTCGGAACGTCCGGCGCGGTGATGGCCGCGCACGACAAGGCCGACCTGATGGTGCTCTACATCCTTCCGCACGGCATGCTCGAGATGACCTGCATCTTCGTCGCAGCGGCCGCCGGTCTGCACGTGTTCTGGGCCTGGGTGGCTCCGGGGCACCGTACCCGTGGGGAGGCGCTGGCCGAAGAGGGGCGCTCACTCGCGACGGTCGCTCTCGGGCTCGTGTTCGCTCTTTTCCTCGCCGGTCTCGTCGAGGGCTTCGTCACCGGCTGGGGCTTGCCGTGGCCGATTAAGATCGGCATCGGCGCCGCTGCGCTGGGCGTGTTCCTCATCTACATGCTCGTCATCGGCGGCCGCGCGCATCGACGGGGCGAGACGGGCGACCTCGTCGAGTACGAAGCCGGGACGCCGCGCCTCATCGCCGGCTGACCGCGGACGGGTCAAGGACAGCAGTCGTCAGAGCCGGCCCGCCGCCTTCAGCTCCAGGTAGCGGTCGGCGATGCGGGGCGGAAGCTGTTCCGGGTCGGCGGCGATCGCCTCGCCACCGGCTCTGCGGATCGCATCCGCGACGTTCTCGGCGTCACGAAGCGTCCGCTCCGCCGCGGCAGCGAGATAGACCTCTTCGCGGGAACCGCGTTCGCGCGCCAGCGCAGCGATGCCGTCATCGGTGACCGATCCGACGAGCACGGTGGTCGCACGTGACGCGTTCGGGAAGGCGCCGAGGAACCCTCGAGCGGATTCTGCCGCGTCCTGCGCAGTCAGCACGACGATCAGAGAAGGCCGCGTGGTGAGCGTGCGCACGGCGGCGAAGGCACCGTGCCAGTCCGTGTCCACCAGGCGCGCGTGTACGGGCGCCATGGCGTCGCTCATCGCCGGCAGGAGTGCCGTGCCGTCCACGCCGGTGACCCGGCCACGCACCACGCGGTCGTACAGCAGCAGGTGCACGTGGTCGCCCGCGCGGGAGGCGAGCGCAGCCAGCAGCAGCGCCGCTTCGAGAGCGGCGTCGACGCGGGTGCCGTCGCCCACGCGTGCGGCTGCTGTGCGACCGGTGTCGATGATGATGACGACATGCCGGTCGCGCTCGGGGCGCCAGGTGCGCAGCATCGTGGTGCCGGCGCGGGCGGTCGCGCGCCAGTCGATCGAACGCACGTCGTCGCCGCGGACATACTCCCGCAACGAGTCGAACTCAGTGCCTTGGCCGCGGACCTGGATGCTCGTGTTGCCGTCCAGCTCGCGCAGACGTGCCAGGCGCGACGGCAGGTGCTTTCGCGAGGAGAAGGCGGGAAGCACCCGGATCGCGCCCCGGACCGGATGCCGTGCCTGCCGACCGGCGAGACCGAGGGGCCCGCGCGAGCGGATCATCACGAACTCGCTCACCAGCTCACCGCGTCGGCGGGGGGTGAGGGGGATGGCGACGCGACCGCGCTCGCCCGGGGCGACCTGCAGCTGCTGTCTCTCTGCAGGAGCACCGGCCGTGGGCTGCCACGCGTCGCGGAGCACCGCGTGCAGCGCCCTGGTGCCGTGGTTGTGGACGGCGACGCTCACGGGGACCTGTTCGCCGAGGCGGGCGCGCTTCGGCACGCGGCGACTCACGGTCACCGACCGGGCGCTGGCGGCGAGAGAGACGTCCACGACCACCAGCAGGATGCACACGCCGATCCAGGCGCCCAGCACCGCGTACGCCGGGTAACCCGCGAGCCCGGCGAGGACCAGCGGGACGATGCCGACGGCGAGAGCGACGGCGAGACGACCGGTGATGAACACCTAGATCGGTACCCTGGTCTGCTGCACCACCGAGGTGAGCACCGCGTCCGCGGAGACGCCCTCCATCTGGGCATCGGGCCGCAGCTGGAGCCGGTGCCGCCATACGGGCACCAGCATCGTCTGCACATGATCGGGGGTCACCGCGGTGGAGGCGTTCAACCACGCCCAGGCCTTGGCCGCGGCGAGGAGGCCGGTCGACGCACGAGGGCTGGCACCGAGCTCGACCGAGGGGGACTGCCTCGTCGCGCGCGCCAGATCGACGACGTAGCCGAGCACATCGTCCGTGACGTCCACCGCGGCGGCGGCCTGCTGCGCCGCCCGGATCTCGTCTGCGGAGACGACGGACTCGACGCCGGTCAGCTCACGCGGGGAGAAGCCCTCGGCATGCCGACGGAGCACAGACACCTCGGCGTCGCGCTCCGGCATGCCGACGACCAGCTTCATCAGGAAGCGATCCAGCTGTGCTTCCGGCAGCGAGTACGTACCCTCGTGCTCGATCGGGTTCTGCGTCGCGGCGACGAGGAAGGGATCGGGCAGCGTGCGGCTGACGCCGTCGGCCGATACCTGGCGCTCTTCCATCGCCTCGAGGAGCGCGGCCTGCGTCTTCGGCGGCGTCCGGTTGATCTCGTCTGCGAGCAGGATGTTCGTGAAGACCGGGCCGGCACGGAAGTCGAACTCGCCCGTTCGTGCGTCGTACACGAGGGAACCCGTGACGTCGCCCGGCATCAGGTCCGGCGTGAACTGCACGCGTTTCGTGTCGAGCCCGAGTGCGCGGGCGAACGACCGGACCACCAGAGTCTTGGCGACGCCGGGCACTCCTTCGAGGAGCACATGGCCGCGTGCGAGCAGCGAGACGAGGAGGCCGGTGACGGTGCCGGCCTGGCCGATGACCGCCTTGTCGACCTCGGTGCGCACCCGGTGCATGGCCTGACGAAGCGCGGCGTCGTCGGTGGAGTGGTTCTCAACGGTCACGTGGTTCCCTCGGCTTCTGTGGGATGGATGGTCGGTCGGCGGGTGCTGGTCTCTACGGCCGCCTCGAGCTCGTCGAGACGCCGAGCGAGGTCGACCAGAGCGGCGTCGTCGGTGGGGAGAGGCCCCGCCAACAGTGTCTGCAGGGTTCCCCGAGGAATCCGGAGCCTGTCGGACGCGGCGTCGGCGACCTCGTCTGCGCCGGCATGCACGGCCAGGCCCAGTCGGCGGGCGAGGCGCCGCTGCGCACCGTCGCGAAGGGCCTCGGCCGCGTGTGCGGCGTCGGCGGCTCGGGCGGTGAGACGTGCGCGACCGTGCATCGTCTCGGACGCGCGCACCGTCACCGGCAACGTCTCGGCGACCAGGGGGCCGAAACGCTGACCGCGCCAGATCGACGCGGTGACTCCGGCGAGCAGCAGCAGCAGGATCGCCGGAGTGACCCACGGCGGAGTGAGGCTCCCCAGCGTGTCGACCGACTTGCCCTCGATGTCGGAGTCGCCGAAGCTCGGGACGTACCAGACGACCCGCTCGGTCTGCCCGAGCAGTGCGAGCGCGAGGGCGGCGTTGCCGTTCTCCGCCAGGTACGCGTTACTGAAGAGTCTGGTGCCCTCGACGACGGCGACGCGGTCATCGCCGCGGTCGTCGATGAGCACGGCGGCACCGGCGGCATCGCCGAAGCACCCCTCGACCTCGGCGGCGGGAGCGAAGAGTCGATCGGCCCGGATCGTTCCGACCTCGGCGAACTCCGGGACATCGCACCTGGCTGCCACGGCCGCGCGTGTGCCCGGGGCATTCTCGCCGATGCCCAGTGCGTTCAGCAGGTGCGAGCTCGTCGAGAGGAAGACGACGCGATCCGCCGGTTCCATCAGGGTCTCCAGGGCGCCATCGGTCAGCGTGTACGGGTTTGCCATCACCAGCGTGGTTCCCTCGTCGAGGGCGGCACGTGCCTCCACTCGCGATCGGTGGATGTCGACCTCGACCCCCTGGCCACGCAGGATCTCCGCGAGGGCGAGGGCGCCGGAGTCATCACGCCCTTCGGGATCGAGAGCTCCGTGTTCCCCCGGCGCCGTGGCGCTGACGCGGATGGTGACGAAGACGACGATCAGGACCAGGACGGCGAGGACCAGCCAGCCGACGATGGTCTTCGTCCTGCGCGGTCGGTGCTCGGCGGTCGCCGGGACACCGCTCAACTCGGTCGCCGTCATGCGGGCACCGCCTCGAGGCGACGGGTGCGGAGCCGTTCGTCGGTTGCCGAGAGGTCCTGATAGCTCTCCTCGGTCGCCGGATGCCCGAGGTAACGCACGTCATCGAATGCCACGGCCGCGCGACGCAGGGCCGAGGCCTCGTCCGAGAAGACGGCGCTGGCGTCGCGGGCTATCGACTGCGCGGTGGCACCGGGAGCAGGGTCGATCAGATCGCGCTCCAGCAGGCTGCGCGCGATCGCGCGGTAGCGGAGGATCGTCGCAGTGCTCCAGTCGCCCGCACGGGCGCTGCGCTCGGAATCGGACCGGAGCTGCGCTGCCGTGCGGTCATCGGACTCGCCGAGGAGGTCTGCACGGGCACGCCGAACGGCGCGGGAGCTGCGGGGCCGGCCCCAGATGATCAGGGCAGCGATGAGAGCCGCCACGATGACGGCCGTCACGATGATGAGCGCGGACGGGCCGATGTTCGCGCCGTTGTCCGAGCTGAACAGATCGGCGAGGAAACGGCCGATGTCACGCGCGACCAGATCGAACCATGTCGGCTTCGCCTCCGCATACCGCGGGTTGGCGAGCTCGTCCTCCGCCCAGCGGCGTGCCTCATCGCCGTCGGGGATGAACAGGTCGTCGAACCGGGAGATCATGCCGTGTCGTCGCTGCCGGGAGCAGCCCAGCCTCCGTCAGCGGGTCCGGGCGCGGTCGTCGGGTGCGGCGTGGGCGCGCTCGCCGCGGGGGGCGGCGGCGGAGGGAACGCCGCGGGAGCATCCGCGACCGGCGCGGGCGCTGTCATCGTCGCGCCGTTCTGCTGCGGCGCGTACGGCTGTTGCCCGTACGGCGGCGGCTGCTGCGTGTACGGCTGCCCGGGGTAGGGCTGTCCGGGGTAGGGCTGGGGGTAGGCATTGCCCGGTGTCATCAGCACGTGATCTGGCACCTGTCGGGGCGGAGGCGCCGAGGTGACGGCTCGCGTGGGGTCGACGATGAACGGGTCACCCAGCTCATCGTCGGTCTTCCCGAGATCCCGGTGCTCGACATACGCGATGAGTGTCTGGTCGAGTCCCTCGTAGCGCATCCGGCAGTCGAGATAGACGAGTGCCGACCCGGTGCTCTGCACGACGAGGGTGATCGCCTGGATGACGAGGAGCAGGATCTGGGGTGCGAGGAAGGCGAGGACAAAGCCGACGATGGCGCTCGGATCCTCGGCGCCCGTCGGCGCGATGACCGACCCGAGAAGGCTGCTCAGCAGCGTGGCCGGAATGCTCACCACCTGCGCGGCGACGCCCATGATGGCGCTGATGAGGAAGGTCACTCCGAACGCGACCCAGAAACGGCCCCGGGTGAGTCGCCAGGAGCGCACGAAGGCGTCGCGGAAGCGCGCGCGCTCGAGGACGAGGATCGACGGCACCAGCAGCAGCTTCGTCGTCAGCCAGACGGACAGCGGGATCGCAGCGAGTCCGAGGAGGACCACGACGAGGACGACGACCCCGATGAGCTCGACGCTTCCCCCCGCACCACCGGCGACGAACGCGGCGATGATGGTCACGACGATCGCGAGGACACCGAACACTGCGATCACCGAAAGCGACGCGAAACCGGCGAGACGCCAGAATGCCGGCACCATCCGGCGCCAGAGCATTCGCAGCGTGGCCTTGACGCCGACGGCTGCGTAGCCGATCTCCGCGGCGACCACGCCCTGCATCATGGCCGTGAAGGTGATCGATGCCAGTCCGACGCCGAGGCCGGCGATGAGGTTGATCCCGATGGTCCCGGCCAGCACCGCCTCGAAGTCGGGGGAGGAGGGGGAGACGGTCTCGAGGCGCGAGAAGGTCGTGAAGAGGACGACGCCCATCACGGACGCCGTGACGACGGTCGCGATGAGCTGGATCACGACGGCGAAGCCGAACAGCACCTTCGGGTTGTGTCGCAGCGCCGCGAAGGCCCTGCCCAGCAGCATCCCGAACGTCAGCGGATGAAGGGGGATGATCCCCTTCTTCGGCGCGGGCGTCCACATCTGGCCACTCAAAGGCACTCCCTCCATGGTGGCTCCATCGTGTCACACCGCACACGTGGTGCGCAGACCTGGGGTCGGCGGGACTCGGTGCCATAAGGTAACAGTTATGACCTCACGCATTCTCGTGGTCGATGATGACACAGCGCTCGCCGAGATGATCGGAATCGTGCTGCGCACCGAGGGTTTCGAGCCGGTGTTCTGCGCGGACGGTGCGCGTGCCGTCGACGAGTGGCGCTCGCAGCGGCCCGATCTCGTGCTGCTCGACCTCATGCTGCCCGGCATGGACGGGATCGAGATCTGCACCCGCATACGCGCCGAATCCGGCGTCCCCATCATCATGCTCACGGCGCGCAGCGACACCGCCGATGTCGTCCGCGGACTCGAGGTGGGCGCCGACGACTACATGGTCAAGCCCTTCAACCCGAAGGAGCTCGTGGCTCGGATCCGCACCCGTCTGCGTCCGACGCCGCAGACCACCAGCGAGCAACTTCGGGTGGGCGACCTCACCGTCGACGTCGACGCCCATGAGGTGCGCCGGGGCACGGCGCCCATCGCCCTCACGCCGCTGGAGTTCCAGCTGCTGGTCGCACTCGCCTCCAAGCCGCAGCAGGTGTTCTCCCGTGAGATGCTCCTGGAGCAGGTGTGGGGGTACCACTACAAGGCCGATACCCGTCTGGTGAACGTGCACGTGCAGCGCCTCCGCGCCAAGGTCGAGCTCGACCCGGACAACCCGAAGATCGTGATGACGGTGCGTGGCGTCGGCTACCGTGCCGGGAGCGTCGGCTAGGAGCACGATGGCCGCGACGACAGCGACCACCACGACGGTCGCTGTCCTGCGCGACTGGCGAGGCTGGCCGACGATGCTCGGCACTCTGTGGCGACGCTCGCTGCGGTTCCGCACCCTCTCGATCACGCTGCTCGCGACATCGCTGGCGATCTTCATCACCTGCGTCACGATGGCCCTCGTGATCCAGAACGACCTCTTCATCTCGCGCAAGACCGTCGCCCTCGAAGACGCCCGTCGTGCGGTCGACCAGGCCCAGCGCATCCTCGACGTGGCCGAGGTGGGAGACGATCCCGCGGCGCTCTCGAGTCTCTGGGCCGGCATCCAGGACACGCTCGCCCGCACCTCGAGCACCGATCAGCTCGCGGGCTACAAGATCGACACGGGTGCGGACACCGCGCGACTGAACGGATTCGAGGCCGGGCTGAACGAGAGCCTGCTGAGCCCGAACCTGCGCGCACGTGTGGTCAAGCTCGACGATCGCCAGGCATGGCAGTCGGTCGCGCTTCCGGTGGAGGACGGGCCCCCGGTCCCCGGCATCGTCGTGGGGCAGCAGTTGCAGGTGCCCGAAGCCGGACCCTTCGAGATCTATTTCGCCTACGACCTCGGCGATGCCGATCAGACCCTCGTCTTCGTGCAGCGCACACTGTGGATCGCCGGGATCGGGCTCGTGGCCATCGTCGCCGCGATCTCCTGGATCGTGTTGCGGGCGGTGGCTTCCCCGATCGTGCAGGCCGCCGAGACGAGCGCACGACTCGCTGCGGGCGAGCTCGGGGTGCGCATCGACGTGCACGGCGAGGACGAGCTCGCCGTCCTCGGTCGGTCCTTCAATGCGATGGCCGACAGCATCGAGGCGCAGATCAAGGAGCTCGGCGAGCTGTCGATGGTGCAGCAGCGGTTCGTCTCCGATGTCTCGCACGAGCTTCGCACTCCGCTCACCACGATCCGGCTCGCCGCCGACATGCTCAACGATCAGCGCGAGGAGTTCGATCCCACCACCGCGCGCACCGCCGAGCTGCTGCACACCCAGGTGCAGCGGTTCGAGACGCTGCTGTCCGACCTGCTGGAGATCAGTCGGTACGACGCGGGGTCGGTGCAGCTCGAACTGGAGGCGACGAGCCTCGCGCATCTGGCGGAGGACATCATCGATCAGATGCGACCGCTCGCGGAGGGGCACGGTACGGAGCTGAGGCTGGTCGCCCCCGGCGGGTATTCGCCCGTCGACATGGACCCCCGCCGCGTGCGGCGTGTGCTGCGCAACCTGATCGGCAACGCCATCGAGCACGGCGAGGGGCGCCCGGTCGTCATCACGATCGACAGCAACCAGCATGCGGTGGCGGCGGGGGTGCGGGACTTCGGGATGGGAATGGAGCCGGACGACGCGGAACGGGTGTTCGACCGATTCTGGCGCGCTGATCCCTCCCGTCAGCGGACGATCGGAGGGACCGGACTGGGGCTGTCCATCGCGCTCGGTGACGCCACGCTGCACGGCGGTACGCTCGCCGTCTGGTCCGAACTCGGCGTCGGCACGAACTTCGTCCTCACCATCCCCCGTCACGAGGGCGTGCTGGACGGCCCGAGCCCCGTCCCGATCGAGCCGCAGGAGCCCCTCGCGGAACTCGGGGATGCGACGCAGCCGATCTCCCTGGCCGAGCCTCCCCCTGGGCTCTTCGACGAGAGCGACAGGTCATGAACCGGACGAGATGGACGAGGACGCTGCGCGGTGGCGCGGTGGCCCTCGTGGCGCTGCTGCTCACCGCCTGCGCCGGGCTTCCGACCAGCGGCGGGGTCTCGGTGGGGCTCGAACTCGGGGAGTCCACGCAGGATGTCGACTTCCTTCCCGTGGCCTCCGGACCGATCAAGGGTGCCGGTCCCGAGGAGATCGTCGAGGGTTTCCTCGAAGCGGGGATCACGACGTCCGACAACTGGGCGACGGCGCGGGAGTTCCTGGCTCCCGACCTGCAGCGCACATGGCGGCCGGCAGCGGGGGTCTCGATCGACGTCGGTACGGACACGCGCACGATCACTTCCACCGTTCCGCCGGCGGACGTCGAGAACGCGGACTCGGCCGACGTCCAGGTCCTGCTCGATCTGGTCGCCAGCGTCGACGATGCGAACACCTACTCGGAAGCGCTCGGTGCCTCCACCATGCCGTTCACGTTGCAGCGCATGGAGGACGGTGAATGGCGCATCACGGAAGCCCTCGACGGGATCGTGATCGACGAGCCTCGATTCGAGAACGTCTTCGAGGGCTATCCGCTCCAGTACTTCGACCTCACCTGGTCGCGTCTGGTGCCCGACATGCGGTGGTTCCCGCGGCGGCAGAGTCCGGCGACCACCGTGACCCAGGCCCTGATCGGCGATGCTCCGAGCGATTGGCTCGACCCCGCGGTGCAGAACGCCTTCCCCGCCGACGTGCAGTTGGCCCAGGATGCCGTGCTCATCACCGGGCAGGTGGCCGACGTCGCCCTCACCCGCCCTGCGGCCGCACTCGACGAGACGACGCTCTCTCGCATGCGCACGCAGTTGCAGGCCACTCTGCGGGCCGCGGGGGTCGCCGTCACCCGCGTGCAGTTCACCGTCGACGGTCGCAGCGTCGACGCGGGGGTCGTCGACGTCGTGGAGCCGTCGGCGGAGATCGGCACTCTCGTGCTGCAGAACGGTGCGTTCGGTCGGATCGTGGGGGACGAGATCTCCCCGATCGCCGGAATCAGTGCCGAGATCGCCGCGATGCCGCAGCCCATCACGTCGATCGATGTGGCCCTTGACGACTCCATCGCGGCAGTCCAGCTCGGCGACGGGCGGGTGTACCGGGTCGGCGACGGAAGCCGCAACGAGTTCGATGCGCCACCGGGACTGATCGAACCGTCCCTCGACCCGTACGGGTACACCTGGACCGTTCCCGAAGGTGACCCGGCGGCCCTGCAGGCGTGGGGTAGCGATATCGCCGCGCACAAGATCGGGAATGCGTGGCCGACGGCGTCGGCGGTCTCGGACCTGCGCGTCGCCGGGGATGGCAGCCGCGTGGCGGCGGTGCTCACCGTCGGCAAGCAGCGCTGGGTCGTCGTTGCCGCTGTCATCCGCGACTCGGCGGGGCTCCCCGTGGAACTCGGAGATGCCAAGCAGCTGGTGCAGCTCGATGAGGCGGCGACGGGTCTGGTGTGGCTGGGGCCGGATCGGCTGGGTGTGCTGGTGGATCCGGTCAGCCCTCGGCTCATCACCCAGACGGTGGGCGGACCCGGCACGTCGGAGGCCGCTCCGGGCGAGGCCGTCTCGGCGGCCGGTGCGCGGACCGCTGCCGGTGTTCGCATCCTCGGTGCGGGCGGCCAGCTGTTCGCACACGCGGGGTCGGCGTGGCGCGAGGTCGCATCCGACATCTCGGTGCTCGCCACGCGCGTCGGGGAGTGACTCCTCCTGCACGCCCGGGGGGATTGATCGCTGTTGTCGACGGTAGCGGCCTCGTCGTCGGCGGGGTGCAGGGCGCGGCCCCAGAATCGTCGGATGCAGACATCTTCGCGCCTCCTCGGCGTCGGGGCGGAGCTGGCGGCGTTCCTGCTGGCGGCGACCTGCGCAGGATGCGACGAGCCGGGAACACTGCTGTGTCCGCGGTGCCGGTGCGACCTGACGCCGCGTCCGCGATCGTCGGTGACGCCGGGAGGCCTGCCGGTGCACGCCGCGCTCGAGTTCGACGGGGTCGCGGCGCGCTGCATCCGCAGCCTCAAGGGCGAGGGTGAGACGTACCTCGCTCGGCCGCTGGCTGCGGCGCTCGCGACGGTGCTCTCCCCATTCGCGACCCCGATGACCTGGATCGTGCCGGTACCCACTGCACGAGGAGCGTTCCGCCGCCGCGGCTATCGCGTGCCCGAGCTGCTGATCCGCCGCGCACGTGCCCAGCCGCAACGGATGCTCTCGCTCGTGGCCGCAGCCGTCGATCAGCGCGGCTTGGGGGCGCGCGAGCGTGAGGAGAACGTTCGCGGCACGATGCGCGCGCGGGGGCGGGGAGAGGGCGCTGAGGTCGTGATCGTCGACGACGTCGTGACCACAGGGGCGACGCTCGATGAGGCGGCCAGAGCGCTCGAAGCGGCCGGCTATCGCACCGTGGCAGCGGTGGTGCTCGCCGCCACGCCGCATCGGTCGGGATTCTGAGGAACCTCATCGAGAACGCACCGGCGACACAGGGTCGCAACCCCGTGACATCCGTCGACGGTCGGACTACGGTGGGGTGACACAAGGCGACCACGGTCCGCCCTTGGCCGGGAGGACCGGGACAAGGAGGCAGCAATGGAAACAAGCATCGTTGGCGTCGGGGTGGGTATCACCGATCGCTTCCGAACCGTTGTCGAAGAGAAGATCGCCAAGGTCCAGATGTTTGCGTCACGGGCGCAACGACTGGATGTCAAGGTCACCCACCGCGTGTATCGCAATGGGCGCATCCCGGACGAGACCGTCGAGCTGACACTGGTCGGCAAGGGACCGGTCGTCCGCGCGGAGGCGACGGACGGTGACAAGTTCGTGGCTCTCGATCTCGCCATCGACAAGATGTCCGAGCAGCTTCGTCGTGCGAAGGAGAAGCGTGTCGATGGCCGACAGCACCCGCGCGGCGCCCACTTCGAGAAGGGCACCGGATCGCTGGAGGGCATCGATGTCCAGCCGGCATCCGTGGACCTGCTCCACGCCGTCGCGACGGGCAGTGTTCCGGTGCAGCAGTCGGAGGACGAGTCCTACTCGCCCGTCGTCATCCGCACGAAGAGTTTCGACGCCGAGTGGATGACGGTGGAAGAGGCGGTCGATCGGATGGAACTGGTCGGGCACGACTTCTTCCTCTTCGTCGATGTCCGCACCGACCACCCGAGTGTCGTCTACCGGCGCAAGGGTTGGGACTACGGCGTGATCGCATTGAGCACGCAAGCGCCGCCCTCTGAGGCCCTCGCTTCCTGACGGAGTCGCAGAACGGCCCGGTCCCTCGAGGGACCGGGCCGTTCTGGCGTCTGACGCTGCCGCAGGTGCGGGTCGTCAGTCGAAGATGCCGTCCAGGAGGCTCCCGATCACGAGTCCGCCGAGGATGCCGGATGCGAGGTCGCCGCCGCCACCGCCGCGTCGCTGTCCGCCGCCCCAGCCCCCGCCGCCGCCCCAATCCTGATCCCGCGGACGCGAAGAGTCGATGTCGCGCTGGGCGAGCTGGAGAGCCTCGGAGGCGAGGTGCGCGACCCGACGGGCCTGGATCAGGGCCGCCTCGCGCGTGTCCTCCGCAGGAAGGAGGTCGGAGACGTCGACGCGGAGTCGCTCTGCCTCGGCGAGACGCGTGCGGGCGTCGGCGCCGATCCAGCCGCGATGGCCCGCGATGAGGCCGCGTGCGACGCCGAGCTGACGGTCGGCGTCGTCGATCGCGTGCTGCACCTGCGCGATGCTCGGGAGGGGGTTCTCGGCGCGGTGGCGCGCCTTGGCGATGGCCTCGTCGAGCGCCGAGTTGGCGTCGCGCAACTGCGAGAGCTCGGCGAACGGATCGTTGGGCTTTCCGGACGGCGTGAGGGCGGAGAGTGCGGCCTGGAGCGCCGCGACGGCCTCGGCGACGGCGGGCACACCGGGGGCGTTGCGCGCGGCGATGAGGTCACCGCGGGAGTCGGCGACGACCTCGGCGAGGGTGGATTCCGCCCGGAGCGCCTCGATCTCGAAGTCCTCGACCGCATCGAGAAGCGCGGATGCGCGCCGGGTGGCCTCCGTGGCCGTCTCGAGGGCGATGTTCGCCTCTTCGTTCTGCTTGGCAGCTCGACGGCGTTCGGAGATGTCGGCGCTGTGGGTGGCGAAGCGGATGAGCTGCTCGGCCTCGGCGGCGCTGGCGGTGATCTGGTGCATGGCCGAGTCCGCGTAGCGCGCCGAGAGGCGTGCAACGGCCTCGTTGGTCTGGGGGATGCGGGTGCTGAGCGCGGCCGCATCCGCCCGCACCTGCGCGATGATCTCGGGTGCGCGGCGGACCTTGGCGACGGATTCGGCGAGGACGGAGGTCTTCTCGTCGAGAAGATCCTGAGCCCAGTCGCACAGCTGCAGGATGCGCGCGTTGCGTGTGCGCAGCTCCTCTGGCGTGTCGGGGATCTCATCATGGTTCAGCTGGTGGAGCTGGAATGCCTCACGCAGGTGGGTGCGCACCGCGGTGAGAGCCGTGCGCAGGTCGGCGGTCAGCGATTCGCCGAGTTCGGCCTCGGCGAAGGAGAGCTCATCCGACGTCGTGCGGATCCGCTCGTCCGCGCCGACCAGTGCCTGCTCGGCGCGGCGCGCCAGATCGGCGTCCTGTGCGGCGAGTTCTTCCTGTTCGCGTTTGCGTCTGCCCCATATTCCAGCCATGGATCGATCCTAGTTTCTCGCGTACGGGCGGTGGCTGAGCATCCGCTTCGGGCAGGCACTGTTCGCTCAGGGCACGTCAGGCGATCGCCGTACGTCGAGTGAGTTCTGCGCGCCGCGGGGGGATGAGCCAGCTGACCGCGGCGATCGCGAGAGGCAGCGCGACCGCGAGCAGGGCGAGCACTGCCCAGGGGATGTCCGGAATCAGGAGGAAGCCGCGCGACTGGATCGCGAAACCGATCGGGGGCAGCACACCGGCCACGGCTCCCGCGAGAGTGCCGAACCCGGCGATGATGAGTCCCTGCCAGAGGCCGACTCGGCGACGGAGGCCGTTCGTGCCGCCGACCGCGGAGAGCGTGGCGTCGTCGGGGCGGCGCTCGAACCGCGCCAGACTCAGAGCCACACCGCTCGCGCAGAGGACGAGCACACCCACCGCGCTCAGGATCGGCACGATCCACAGGGAGTCCTCGGGCGGGCCGTTCTCGAAGTACGGGGAGACGAGCCAGTCGGCTGTCGCCAGCGCATCGGCGTGTTCCTGCACGCGGTCGCGCACCTCCACCGGCACGGGGGCGTCGAACGAGGCGATCACCAGGCTGGGAGTCGTCGCCATGTCCAACTCCGCCGCGGTCTCCGGGGCAATCGCGATCGCGATGGCCTGGTGGGGGAGTTCGAGCGCGATGGCGTCGACCTTCCGTTCCCAGAGCGGCTCGCCGCGTGGTGCCGCGTCTACCCATGCGGTCCAGATGTTGTCGGGCGCCTTCCCCTCGTAGACATCCCGGCCGCTCCAGGCGCCGACCTCGATCGTGCCGTCGGTGACATACCGTGGGTCGGTGACGATCGCCGCACCGTCTCGATACGCAGCACGCTGGGCAGCAGTCACCGTGATGCCCAGGGCCCCGTCGAGCTCCTCCGCCGAGACCACCGCGATCGGGTTCGGTCGGTTCTGGCCGTTCGCCGTGAAGGAGGTCTCGCTTTCGGGGTCCAGGAGATGGCGTTCCGGCATCACGGCGATGACCCGCGTCTCGTCCGCGGGAATGTCGAGCGAGTTCGCGTAGCCCCACACCTCGGGCTGGCGGGCGATGACGGCCGTGCCGGACGCCCCCACGCTGTCCGCGAGCGCGATTCCCGCGTCGGCGGCGTCGGAAGCGACGGAGGCATCGACGGTCGACTCGGCTCCGGTCGGCTGGATGCCGATCGCAAGGGTGCCGACCGGAGCCTGATATGCCCAGTCCCGCGCGGTCCACGCGTTCTGCATGGAGGTCTGGCTCAGGGCGAAGACCGCGACGAAGACGGTCGCGGCGATCGCGGCGAAAGCGGGAACCGTGCGCGAGGAGTTCGCTGCGGCGTCGCGGGCGGCGATGCGAGCAGCGACGCTGACCGGCGAGAGCGCTTTGGCGGTGATCCACAGCAGCCAGCGCCCGGAGAGCAGGATGCCGATCTGCACGAGGATCGGCCCGATCACGATGCCGAACGGAGGAATCGCCCGCAGCGGCGAGTCCCATGGGAGATCCGTCACCTCGATGGCGAGGATCGCGAAGGCGCTGCCGATCGTGAGCGCGACGCCGAGGATCAGCAGGATCGATCCCCAGATCGGCCGAGATGCTCGGGGCCTCTGCGGACGACGCGCGCCGCGCAGCGCACTGAGGGTGTCGGTGCGGGCGACCGTGCGTGCGGGGAGCACTGCGGATGCCGTACCGACCAGCACCGAGAAGAAAAGGATCCCCGCAAGTATCAGCCACGGCACGTGGAAACCCCAGAACTGGGTGGCCGATCCGTCGGCGAGGAGCGCCATCGTGACCGCGGCCGCCCCGACGCCGAGGGCCAGCCCGAGAATGCCGGCGATGAGGCCCAGACCCGTGCCCTGGAGCAGGATGACCCGGCGGAGGTCCGACGGCGACGCTCCGACGCTTGCGGCGACGGCGAGAGACCGCTGCTGGCGCCGTGCGGCGACCGCGAAGGCGGCACCCGCGAGCATCACCACCACGTACGCGGCGAAGAGCCCGCCGGCGACGAGCACGATGAGCACCGTCCACAGGGCGCCATCGTCCGCTCCGGACCACCCGCCCCTCGTCTGGTCCGAGATGACCGGCGGTTCCTGGATCACCGACCGCGAGTAGGCGACGACGCCGTCTCCGTTCAGCTTCTCGACCTCCGGCCAGCTGAGTGACAGGTCGGGGAGATACCAGCGGGCGTCGCCGGAGAGTCCAGCGCTCGCCGGCAGGAAGAGCGCGGAGGTCGCATCGGAGAGAACTGCGGAGTCCAGCGTCCCGACGACGGTGTAGGTGCGCTCGCCGTCGGTGACGACGACCTCGTCTCCGATCGCGATCCCGAGCCGCTCGAGTGCGGCCGGGGTCGCCATGATCTCGCTGCCGGACCGCGGGGTCGTCCCCTCGAGAAGCTCGTACCGTCCCTCGAAGCGCGCATCCCAGACTTCGCCTCCCCACGCGGGCATCCCCGTCAAGCCGTCGGGAGTCTGCACTCGCACGGTGGACTCGACGACGCGGATCGCCTCGGTGCCGGACGGCAGCACAGTGGTCGGATCCGCGATCGGCGTCCCCTCGGGGGCATTGCCGGAGTTGTCGGGATATCCCGTCCACGTGGGGTCGGTGGGGGACTGCCAGAATCCGCTTCCCGGCAGGCCACCCACCGAGATCCACGCCTGCATCCGTCCCAGTTCCGCGGTCACGCGCTCCTGTGGGCTGCCGATCATGCTCGCCCCTATGACCGCATAGGCGGTCATGGCCGCGATCGGGAGCAGGACGAGGGCGCTGATGAGCGCGCTCGACAGGAGGGTGCGGCGCAGCTGCCGGTGCGCGAGCCGGGCGGCGACGCGCCAGCGGGCACGCCTCCCCGGCCGTCGGACGGACGAGGAGGGCTGGTCGGACGTCCTCGTCTCCGGCCGCTCGACGGTCGAGGTCATCGGCCCGTCCCGCTCAGCAGCACCTCGGCGTCGTCGCGCCGGGTCTCGTCGACGATCCTCCCGTCCCTGAGGAACACGATCCGATCGGCGAATGCTGCATGGCGGGCTTCGTGCGTGACGAGGATGCCCGCCGCGCCCGCGTCCACTCGTCCCCGGAGCATCCGGAGCACGAGTTCGCCGGTGACGGAATCCAGTGCGCCGGTCGGCTCGTCGGCGAGGATGAGTCGTCGTCCGCCGACCACGGCGCGGGCGATCGCGACGCGCTGCTGCTGACCTCCGGAGAGATCGTCGGGATAGGAGTCGAGCTTGTCCGCCAGGCCGACCGACTGCAGGGCGTCCTTCCCCGCGCGGCGGGCGACCCGGGTGCGGAAGCCGTCGAGTTCCAGCGGGAGCGTCACGTTCTCGATCGCGGTGAGGGTGGGGATCAGATTGAAGTCCTGGAAGACGAATCCGAGGGAGCGTCGGCGCAGGCGCGCGAGTTCTGCCGCGCTCTGCTCGCTGAGGTAGGCGTCTTCGATCACGACCTCCCCGGTGGTGGGGCGAGCGAGTCCGCCGGCGATGGCCAGCAGCGTCGACTTGCCGGAGCCCGAGGCGCCCATCACGGCGACGAGTTCACCGCGCCGGACCTCGAGGTCCACGCCGGACAGCGCGGACACCGCCGTCGCGCCGGCCCCGAACTGTTGCGTCACCCCGACCAGGCGCAGGACCGTCTCGGCGCTCACAGTGAGGGAGCCGCATCCGCGAAGGGAGCACCAGCTTTCGCGGGCCGCCCGCGCTTGGGGCGCTCGGTCGCGAGTTCGAGCGCCATCGCCTGTCGCGGGTGCAACGCGAGACGCTGTTCCGTGTGGTCGAGCCACCGCACCTCGGCCTCCGCGGCGAAGATCATCGAATCGACGACCAACGCCCAGGAGAGCTCCTCCGGGCCGTCCGCGTCACCGCCCGCGTACTTCGCCCGCTGCAGGGACTGCAGCTGTCGCAGCGACGCCGTGCGCTGCGACTGGATGACCGCTGCGACGTCGACTCCGGGCAGCGTCGCGGCCACGGCGAGCTTGATCGCGAGCTCGTCCCGTGTCGCCTGCGTCCGCACCACCGGGGAGGAGAGCCACTGCGCGACCTCGGCGGAACCGGCATCCGTGATCTGCCAGTACACATGACCCTGCTCGTCGGCGTCACCGCGCTCGACGAGTCCGTCGCGCTCGAGACGCTCGAGCGTGTTGTAGATCTGTCCGACGTTCAGCGGCCAAGTGGAGCCGGTGCGTCGATCGAATTCGTGCCGCAGCTGGTAGCCGTAGCAGGGGCCCTGATCGAGGATCGCGAGCAGGCTCTGACGTACCGACATGGTGGGCTCCCTGGTTGTCGAGATGAATGCAATACCGAGTATATGCATACTCGGCAACTATTCGAATCTTCGCGCGGAAGCCTCGTGCAGGCGACGTGCAGGTCACAGGCCGGTAACATGGCAAAGCATGCCTGGCGTCGGGTTCACCGGCGGCCGGCGATTTACCCACTGACAGGGAGATGACATCCGTGGCCAATCCTCTTGAGAAGCTGCTGCGTGCTGGCGAGGGGCGGGTCATCCGCCGCCTGAATCAGGTCGTCAAGGCAGTGGGAGCGCTGGAAGAGGACATCTCCAAGCTCACCGACGACGAACTGCGCAACGAGACAGTCGAGCTGCGCGCGCGCTTCGAGAACGGCGAGACGCTCGACCAGCTCATGCCCGAGGCCTTCGCCGCGGTGCGGGAGGCAGCCAAGCGCACGCTCGGCATGCGCGCCTACGACGTGCAGATCATGGGTGGCGCCGCCCTCCACCTCGGCAACATCGCCGAGATGAAGACCGGTGAGGGCAAGACCCTCGTCGCGACCCTGCCCGCGTATCTGAACGCGATCGCCGGCAAGGGCGTGCACGTCATCACGGTCAACGACTTCCTCGCGAGCTACCAGGCCGAGCTGATGGGACGTGTGTTCCGTGCCCTCGGCATGACCACCGGCATCATCGTCTCCGGCCAGACCCCCGCGGTGCGTCGTGAGCAGTACGCCGCCGACATCACCTACGGCACGAACAACGAGTTCGGCTTCGACTACCTGCGCGACAACATGGCGTGGCGCAAGGAAGACCTCGTCCAGCGCGAGCACTTCTTCGCGATCGTCGACGAGGTCGACTCGATCCTCATCGACGAGGCCCGTACGCCGCTCATCATCTCGGGCCCGTCCTCGGGTGAGGCCAACCGCTGGTTCGCCGAGTTCGCGAAGATCGCCCGCACCCTCGAGGTCGGCGAGGACTACGAGGTCGACGAGAAGAAGCGCACCGTCGGCGTGCTCGAGCCCGGTATCGAGAAAGTCGAGGACTATCTCGGCATCGACAACCTCTACGAGTCCGCCAACACCCCGCTCATCTCGTTCCTCAACAACTCGATCAAGGCGCTCGCGCTGTTCAAGAAGGACACCGACTACGTCGTGATGAACGACGAGGTCATGATCGTCGACGAGCACACCGGTCGCATCCTGGTCGGACGCCGCTACAACGAGGGCATCCACCAGGCGATCGAGGCCAAGGAGGGCGTGCCGGTCAAGGCCGAGAACCAGACTCTCGCCACGGTGACGCTGCAGAACTACTTCCGTCTCTACGACAAGCTCGCCGGCATGACGGGTACGGCCGAGACCGAGGCCGCGGAGTTCATGTCGACCTACAAGCTCGGCGTCATCCCCATCCCGACGAACCGGCCGATGGTCCGCAAGGACCAGTCCGACCTCGTCTACAAGAACGAGACCGCGAAGTTCGCCCAGGTCGTGGAAGACATCGCCGAGCGTCATGCCGCCGGCCAGCCTGTGCTGGTCGGAACGGTGAGCGTCGAGAAGAGCGAGTACCTCTCGCGCCTGCTCGCGAAGAAGGGCGTCAAGCACGAGGTCCTCAACGCGAAGAACCACGCACGCGAGGCCGAGATCGTCGCCCGCGCCGGACGCCTGGGCGCCGTCACCGTCGCCACGAACATGGCCGGACGAGGCACCGACATCATGCTCGGCGGAAACGCAGAGTTCCTTGCGGTCCAGGAGCTCAAGGGCAAGGGGCTCGACCCCGTCGAGACGCCCGAGGAGTACGAGGTCGCGTGGGATGAGACCTACGAGTCGATGAAGAGCATCGTCGCCGAGGAGGCCGAGAAGGTCATCGAGGCCGGTGGACTCTACGTGCTGGGCACTGAGCGGCACGAGTCGCGTCGCATCGACAACCAGCTCCGTGGTCGTTCCGGGCGTCAGGGCGACCCCGGTGAGAGCCGCTTCTACCTGAGCCTGACCGACGACCTGATGCGTCTGTTCCAGTCGGGTGCCGCCGAGGCGATTCTCGCCCGCACGAACTTCCCGGACGACGTGCCGATCGAGTCGGGCCTCGTGTCCCGTGCGATCCGCAGCGCCCAGTCCCAGGTCGAGTCGCGCAACGCCGAGATGCGTAAGAACGTCCTCAAGTACGACGACGTCCTGAACCGTCAGCGCGAGGCCATCTACGCCGACCGCCGACACATCCTGCAGGGCGATGACATCGCCGACCGTGTCCAGCACTTCATCGAGGACGCCATCAGTGGCGTGGTCCGCGATCACACCGGCGAGGGGCACAACGAGAGCTGGGACTTCGACGCGCTCTGGACCGAGCTGAAGACGCTCTACCCCGTGGGCGTGACGATCGACGAGGTCGTCTCGGAGGCGGCAGGGCGCAAGGGCGGTATCACGGCCGACGGACTCACCCGAGAGCTGCTCTCCGACGCGAAGATCGCCTACGAGACGCGCGAGGAAGCGCTCGGCGAGGCGGCTACGCGCGAACTGGAGCGTCGCGTCGTCCTCCAGGTGCTCGACCGCCGCTGGCGCGACCACCTCTACGAGATGGACTACCTCAAGGACGGCATCGGCCTGCGCGCGATGGCTCAGCGCGATCCGCTCATCGAATACCAGCGCGAGGGCTACGCGATGTTCCAGTCGATGATGGGGCAGATCAAGGAGGAATCCGTCGGGTACCTCTACAACCTCGAGGTCGAGGTGCGTCGCGCCGGAGACTCCCAGACGGCCGAGGTCGAGGCCAAGGGACTCGCCTCCGACGGGGGAGAGCAGCGTCTCGAGTACTCCGCGGCGAACGACGCGGGCGAGGTCGAGGTCCGCAACGATCGCGGTCAGGTCCAGCAGGCGGCCACCGATCGTGTCCGTCAGGCGGCGGCTCGCGCGCAGGCCCCGCAGACCGAGCCGGAAGAGGCGCCGCGAGGCGCCTTCGGGCAGCGCACCGATGCCGAGGCTCCGGCCGCCGGCAACCGCGAGCAGCGTCGCGCCCAGGGCAAGAAGAAGAAGTAACTCCCGCGCAGAGGAGGGCCAGTCCACGTGGATTGGCCCTCCTTTCGTCGCTGTAGGCTTGGCCGATGACCCCAACGCGCCACTTCGACCAGTCGTCGAAGCTCAAGAACGTCCTGTACGAGATCCGCGGAAACGCCCTCGTCGAGGCGGCGCGCCTGGAGGCCGAGGGGCACAAGATCCTCAAGCTGAACACCGGGAATCCGGCGATCTTCGGCTTCGATGCTCCCCATCAGATCGTGCATGACATGCTCGCGGCGCTCCCTTCCGCGCACGGCTACAGCGACAGCAAGGGCATCATCTCTGCCCGCCGCGCGGTCGTGAGTCGCTACGAGCAGATCGAGGGTTTTCCCCGCTTCGACCCGGACGACGTGTATCTCGGCAACGGCGTCTCCGAGCTCATCACCATGACGATGCAGGCGCTGCTCGACGAGGGCGACGAGGTGCTCATCCCGGCCCCGGACTACCCCCTGTGGACAGCGATGACCAGCCTCGCCGGTGGCACCCCCGTCCACTACCTCTGCGATGAGGATGACGAGTGGCAGCCCGACCTCGAGGACATCCGGTCGAAGATCACGCCGCGCACCAAGGCCCTCGTGATCATCAACCCGAACAACCCCACCGGCGTCGTGTACTCGCGCCAGATCCTCGAGGGGCTCGTGCAGATCGCTCGGGAACATGAGCTGCTGCTGCTGTCGGACGAGATCTACGATCGCATCCTGTTCGACGGTGCCGTGCACATCCCGACCGCGACGCTGGCTCCCGATCTGCTGTGCCTGACCTTCAACGGGCTGTCCAAGACCTACCGGGTCGCGGGATACCGCTCGGGCTGGATGGTCATCACCGGGCCGCAGGGCCACGCCAAGGGATTCATCGAGGGCATCACGCTGCTGGCGTCGACGCGACTGTGTCCGAACGTTCCCGCCCAGCACGCGGTGCAGGCCGCACTGTCGGGTGTGCAGTCCATCGACGCGCTGATCGCACCGACCGGTCGCCTGCACGAGCAGCGGGATATCGCGTGGGAAGGGCTCGAGTCGATCCCGGGGGTCTCGTGTGTCAAGCCACAGGGCGCGCTGTACGCCTTCCCGCGGCTCGACCCGAATGTGCACGAGATCAGAGACGATGCCCGCCTGGTCTACGACCTGCTCGTCTCGGAGCACATCCTCCTGGTGCAGGGGACCGGTTTCAACTGGGCGACCCCGGATCACCTCCGGCTCGTCACGCTCCCCGAGCCCCGAGTATTGAGCGAAGCCGTCGAGCGACTGGGGAACTTCCTCGCGAGCTACCGCCAGTAGCGGGCTCTGCGTCGACAGGAGACAGCGTCGCCGCGAGCCCTCGGATGCCCGCGACGAGCGTCGAGCGCGGTGTGACGTCCGTCATCGGACGGGCATGCAGCAACGACGCGTCGGCGGCGCGCTGGTCGAACGGCAGGAACGTGACGTCGGTGATACCCGCGAACCGCTCGAGGGTGCGCCGCACCTGCCCGCGGGCATCGATTCCGAGCGGTCCCGGCCGGACCTGGTTGACGACGACCGACACCGGTGTCGGCGCGGTGAGCCGGCGCACTTCTGCGTGATCCCGGAGGAAGCGGCTGATCCCCAGCGGATCGGCTGCGGCCACGGCGACGATCAGGTCGGCTTCGCTCAGCGTCGCCGACGTCGCGGCATGGCGTCGAGGCCCGGCGATGTCGTACGTCACCTCGTCGTCTGCATCGAAGGCGCTCGCCACGTCGACGACCGTCTCCTCCCTCCATTCACGACACGCGCCCAAAGCCATTCGGAGACGGGCTGCCCCCAGCTCCGGCCATCGGCTCGGGCGGTTGATACCCGCCAGCACCTCGACGGCCTCACCGCCGCCGCAGGACACCATCGTGGCGAGCCGGGTCAGCTCCGTGGCGTCGAGGGCGCCGCGCTCGGCCCGACGGCAGGCCGCAGCGATCCCCGGTGCGTCGTCGCTGAGCCCGAGCAGCAGCGCGAGCGACGGAGCGACCGTATCTGCGTCGACCAGGGCGGTGCTGCGCCCGGACCGTGCGAGTTCCACTGCGAGCTCGATGGCGATCGTGGAGCGGCCCGGTGCGCCATGCGGCCCCCACACGGCGATGACTCGGTGCGGATGGAGTGATCGGGGTGCGGGCACGTGGTCGGAATCGGCGCGCAAAGCCGCCGCGACCTCCCAGCCGGCCGCCTCGGGCGGCAAGGCTGCGGACAAGCCCAGGCGTCCGAGCAGACGGCTGTCGGCTCCTCCGAGCGGGAGGATGCGGACTCCTGCTCGATCGCACGTGGAGACCAGCGCGGCCGTGAGAACTGTACGTGCGGCCGTCACGATGATCGCCTCGGCACCACGAGGAAGGTCGAACTCGGCGGTGGGGAGAGGCAGGACGGCGAGGACCGTGACTCCCTCCAGTTCGAGTTCCGCAGCCAGTTCGCTCGCACGCGGCTCCGGGATGGCCACGACGACAGCCGTCACGAGCCGGCCCCGACCGGCAGCACGGAGAGGGAGGCGCCTTCGGTGATCGCGGCGAGCACGTCGGCCGTGTCGCCTCTGTCGATCACGAGTTCGAGCCGGGCCGCCGCGGTGTCGGCCAGCATGCCGTTCGACTCGATCACGTCGCGGACGACCACGTCCGTGACGAGGATTCGTGGAGTGTCGTACGTGCGACCGTCGTCGAGAGGCGGGGCGAACCAGACGTCGACCACCGAACCGGCCTGTACCTCTCCGGGGATCCCGGTGCTGCTCTCGACGACGATCGTGGTGCTGCGGCCGTGGTCGGCATCCGCCAGCGCAGCAGACGGCACGATCTCGCCCTTGGTGAGTGTGCGCGCCGCGATCTGACCGGGTTTCAGGTCTTCGGGGCCGAGGTAGTCGTCGGCAGACAGGCCCAGTCCCACCTCGATGACCTGGAAGTCGTCTGAGGTCAGCTTCTCACCCTCCACGATGGTGCGGTCGGCTCGGAGTACCGGCCGTGCCTGGTCGGATCCGGTGACGATGAGCCACACTGCGGTGATGGAGAGCGCCACCAGGGCGATCCCGATGAGGAATCGGGTGTCGCCCCAGAACGCACGCCGAGGGCGAGAAAGGGAAGCCATGGCGATATCGTCACAGAAATCCCGCACGTGCACCGTCGGTTATCCACAGGACGGCAGAGCGCCCGATCCTCCCGACCCCGTCATGGAGAATAAGGGGATGGCACCCCCGACCCGGCCCGCGTCGCGATTCCTCGCCCCCGCGCAGGTGGCCGAACTCCTGAGCATCGGTGTGGACGAGGTGGTCGAACTCCTCCATGAAGGAAGACTCCGCGGTGCGCAGCTCGGCTCGCCGCCGCACTGGCGGGTGGAGGAGTCGAGTCTCGAGGACTACCTGGCGGAGGAATCGGAGATCGCTCGCCGCATGGCGTTGTGGAGGCAGTCGCAGGTCGCGAGCTTTCCTGAGGTCTGGGGCACCTCCTCGGCTCACCGCAGCTGATCTCCCGGGGTACGCACGGCGACGAGCGCGGCGAACGGGATGATGCGGAAGCCGTGCACAGCGCCGGCGAGACGCGCCTGGCCCGGATCGTGCAGCGCCAGATCGAGGTGATCCGCCGCGGCGCGGTCGATCGTGCCGTGGGCGTCGTCGCCGACCTGCACGCTGATATGCACGGGTATCCGCCGTCGGGCGAGATCCCGCAGCACGAATCCGAGCGTCATCCGCTCGCGAAGCGGGTGTACGTCCGTCGCAGAGTCATCGAGGCTCGCCAGGATCATGCCGTGGTCCGTCGTGAGGCCGGCGACGGCGTGCAGGGGGAGGATCAGCGCCGATGCTGCCGTGCCCGTCGAATGGCGGGCGCCGCCGACATCGCGTGAGACCACGGCGAGCCAGTCTGCTCCGAGAGCCTGGAGTGTGACCGGCAGCCGTCGTCCGTTCACGAGGTCGATCGTCGCGTCGGTGCTGGCGCTGCACAACGTCCGGAGACGGGCGCGCAGGTCCAGCTTCGCGATGCGTAGTCGCTCGGACTCGGCGTCGAGCACGGCTCGCTCCGCCTCCCAATCCGACGCCAGCTGGCCTTCGAGGTCTTCGAACAGACGGTCCCAGTGCACCCGACAGAGCGTAGGCGACGAGGAGATCTCACGTACGAGTTATCCACATAGTTGCTCGATGCGCCCCCCGGCGGGGGACGACGCGGTGCTGTACTGGCGGACTTCCAGACCTCCCCGACCGAGAGTCCGACATGATGCCTCACGAGTACTTCGCCGCCCAGCCCACGCCGACCAGCGAGCTTCCCGACCCCGCACCGCTCCTGCGGAGCCTCACCACCGGCGTCCTCGAGGCTCTCGCCGGAGTCAGGGAGGTCGATCAGCTCGCCCGCTGGCTCAGCGAGGATGCGTATCGGAGTCTGGTCACCAGAGTCAATCTCTCGGCGAGAGCGCGCAGCGCGCGGGGTGTCGCTCCGGCGCGACCGGCATTCGCGATCAGGTCGCTGCGCGTGGCCGAGCCGACCGACGGCGTGATCGAGGCCGTCGTCGTGGTGGCGGGGCCGGGGCGCACGCGCGCGGTCGCCGTCCGGCTGGACGGCATCGATCGGCGTTGGCGCGCGACGTCCTTGGCCATCCTCTGACGGATCTGACCGTAGGCTGGTGGGGTGTCAACCCTCAGTGATCTCGCCCATGCCCAGGGTCTCCTGACCGACAGTGATGTCGAGTGGCTGCACCGACTCGCCGGTGACGGGCAGCTCCTCGCCGACCTCGCGTCGGCGGACATCGTCATCTGGATTCAGACGGAGGACGGTACCTTCATCGCGGTCGCTCACGCGCGGCCGAGCGGGGCGGCGACGCTGTTCTACCGCGACATCGTCGGAGAGCGGGTACGACCGCAGTGGCGTACGCAGGTCCAGGGCGCCTTCGAGTCTGCGGAGATCGTGGACTCGTCGTCGCCGGACTGGTTCGAGGAGACTCCGACCAGGGTGCGCGCCGTGCCGATCGTGAGCGAGCGACGCGCAGCAGATGCCCCGCCCACCGTGATCGGCGTGGTGACCAGGCACACCAACCTCGGCGAGCTGCGCACCCCCTCTCGCCAGCAGATCACTTTCGACGAATGCGCGAACGATCTGTTCCGGATGATCGCGGACGGCAGCTTCCCCGACCTCGCCGCGCCGACCTCACCGCGTCGAGGCGCACCGCGTGCGTCGGACGGACTCATCCGGATCGACGTCGACGGGATCAGCACGTTCGCCAGCCCGAACGCACTCTCCGCCTTCAACCGCATGGGATTCGACGACGAGCTCGAGGGGGAGTCCCTCGCCGAGGTCACTACGCGGCTCGTCCCGCCCTCGCGGCAGGTCGACGAATCACTTCCCGTGGTGGTGACCGGGCGTGCTCCCTGGCGGACCGACATCGAGGCGCGCGGCGTCACGGTGTCGTTGCGCGCGATCCCGTTGAAGGACCACGGAACGCGCATCGGCGCGATCGTGCTCTGCCGCGACGTGTCGGAGCTGCGCCATCAGGAACAGGAGCTCATCACCAAGGATGCGACGATCCGCGAGATCCACCACCGGGTGAAGAACAACCTCCAGACCGTGGCGTCTCTCCTGCGGATCCAGGCGCGCCGCACCCACTCCGATGAAGCCCGAGATGCACTCACGCAGGCCATGCGTCGCGTCGATGCGATCGCGGTCGTGCACGACACCCTGGCTCAGGGGCTCACGCAGAAGGTCGATTTCGACGAGGTCTTCCACCGGGTGCTCAAGCTCGTGGCTGAGGTCGCCTCGGCGCCGAACACACGCGCGCGCACGCAGTCGACCGGGCGGTTCGGTGTGCTCCCGAGCGAGTATGCGACGCCCCTCGCCCTCGCGCTCACCGAGGTGGTCACGAACGCCGTCGAGCACGGCCTCGCCGGTCAGGAGGGCATCGTCACCATCGATGCCGCGCGGACCGAGGAGAATCTCCGCGTCACGGTGCGTGACACCGGCCTCGGTCTCCCCGAGGGGCGGATCGGTCAGGGGCTCGGCACGCAGATCATCCGCACCCTCATCCAGGGGGAGCTGGGCGGCACCATCGAGTGGCACGGAAGCGATGGAGAGGGCACAGAGGTGATCATCGACATCCCTCTGCGCTGGCTCGACCGCTGACCTGACGCACGCAGGGCAGACGAAAGCGGCCTGAGACCTCGTCTCAGGCCGCTTTCGTGCAGATTCAGGAGGCGCGGCGTGCGCGTGCGGCGCGACGCTTCAGAGCGCGGCGCTCGTCTTCGGAGAGACCGCCCCACACGCCGGAGTCCTGGCTGGTCTCCAGGGCGTACTGCAGACAGATCTCCGTGACTGTGCAGGTGGCGCAGACGGTCTTCGCCTTCTCGATCTGATCGACGGCCGGGCCGGTGTTCCCCACGGGGAAGAATAGCTCGGGGTCGACAGTCAGGCAGGCGGCCTTATCGCGCCAGTCCATGGGGGCTCCTCGGTGTGGATTTCAAGAGATGTCGCGATGCGACCTCTCGGATTCGGGTAGCAGTTCGGGTTCGGCTACCCTGGTGATGTGCGGACGGAATGCCCGCGATTTGTGATGCGAGCGAGATTGCTCGCCCCACGCCGCTGTGGGAGCACATGACTTTCTCTATTCTGTTACATGAAAACCGCGAAATCAAGGGTTTTCTCCTCTTTCGATGCTTGGGAGATGCTGTGCGCGCACCTGGAATCGCTCTCGCGGCAGCGGCGGTGCTCGTCGCGGAAGCCGCGGCGCTTCTCGTCTTCGCGGTCATCGAACTGGTCGGGCTCGGCGCCGGCGACGCGGCGTCGTTGCCGACCGCGCTGGCACTGATCGCGCTCACTCTCATCGGCGCCGCCGCTCTCGTGGCGTTCGCGATCGGTGTTCGAAGCGGCAAGTCGTGGGCGCGATCAGGGGGAGTGGTGTTCCAGGTGCTCGCGGTAGCCCTCGCGCTGGCATCCCTCACGCTGCAGCCGGTGTCGTGGGCATTCACCCTCGGGGTCGGGCTTCCCGGCCTGGTGGGCTTCGTGCTGCTGATCTCGAGCGCCCGACGCGAGGCCGAGCAGCGCCCGGCGGAGTGAGTTCCGGCGGCCGCTGAGAGCGAACTCAGCGGCGGGTGTCAGACGTCGATGCCGAGCTGCTTGCGCAGTCGCGCCACGTGACCGGTGGCCTTCACGTTGTACTGCGCGAGAGTGATCGTGCCGTCCTCGTCGAGGACGAACGTGGAGCGGATGACACCCTCGACGAGCTTGCCGTAGTTCATCTTCTCGCCCCACGCGCCGTAGGCGGTATGGGTCGCGTGGTCGGGGTCGCTCAGCAGCGGGAAGGTGAGTCCATCGCGTTCGCGGAACTTCGTCAGCGTAGCCGGCTCATCGCGCGAGATGCCGACGACCCGGTAGCCCGCACCCTGGAGCGACGAGATGCTGTCGCGGAAATCGCAGGCCTCCGTGGTGCAGCCGGGCGTCATCGCGGCGGGGTAGAAGTACAGCACCGTCTTCTGTCCGCGCAGATCGGCGAGACGTACGGTCTTCCCGTCCTGGTCGAGGAGAGAGAAGTCAGGGGCTGCGGTTCCGGGTTCCAGGCGCTGGGTCACGTCTCCAGCCTAACGGCCGGGGGCCTGCTCCGCTTTGTCGGCGAACGTCTGGAGCAGCCGCTGCAGGGAGTCGAGCCGCGCGCGGCCGGTCTCGCCCAGCTCACCCCGTTCCGCCGCTTCGATCAGGGCACAGTCCGGGGCGTCCGCGAGATGCGTGCACCCTCGGGGACAATCCTGGGCGATCGCGGCGAGCTCCGTGAACGCGGCCAGGATGTTGGCGGGATCCACGTGGCCGAGACCGAAGGAGCGCACACCGGGGGTGTCGATCACCCAGCCGGTGCCCCCGGCCCCCTCGTAACGCAGCGAGACGGTCGAGGAGGAGGTGTGACGTCCGCGTCCGGTGACCTGGTTCACGTGGCCGGTGGCGCGCAGAGCCGTGGGCACGAGCGCGTTGACGAGGGTGGACTTGCCGACGCCCGAGTGGCCGACGAAAACCGTGGAGTGCCCCACGAGCGCCTCGCCGATCTCCTCGACGGGCATCTCGTCCTGAGCGCTGGTGAACACGCGCAGGTCGAGACCGTCGAAGTGGGTGAGGAACTCCGTCGGATCGGCGATATCGGTCTTCGTGACGACCAGAAGAGGACGTATCCCCGCATCCAGTGCGGCGACGAGGTATCGGTCGACGAGACGGGCTCGTGGCTCGGGGTCGGCCGCGGCGACGACGACGAGCATCTGATCGGCGTTCGCGACGATGACGCGCTCGACCTGGTCGGTGTCATCGGCACTGCGACGCAGAAGCGAGGTGCGTTCCACGATGCCGACGATGCGGGCGAGGGTGCCCTCGTCGCCCGAGGTGTCTCCGACCACACGGGCCTGATCACCCGTGACGATAGGCATGCGTCGAAGCTCCCGGGCCCTGGTGGTCGTGATCATGCGCTCGTCGGGGGTGTTCTCGCCCAGGAGCACCGAGTACCGGCCGCGGTCGACGCCGAGAACCCTGCCCACCCGGGCATCGTCGTGCGCGGGTCGGCGTTTGGTGCGCGGGCGGTTCGCCTTGGGGTTCGGGCGTGTCCTGATGCTGCTCTCGTCGAAGTCCTCGAAGTCGTCATCGAGGTCGTCGCTGTCGTCGAGCCAACTCACCATCAACCTCGCAGCATCCGCTCCCAGAGCATCGTGAACTCCGGGAGGGTCTTCGCCGTGGTTCCGATGTCGTCGATCTCGACGCCGGGAACACGCAGGCCGATCAGCGCACCGGTCGTGGCCATCCGGTGGTCGTGGTGCGCTGCCCAGCTGCCGCCGTGCAACGGGCGGGGGATGATGCGGAGCCCATCCGGGAGCTCCTCGGCATCCCCGCCGAGTGCGCGGAGGTTGCCGATGAGTGCCGCGATGCGGTCGGTCTCATGGAGACGGATGTGGCCGATGCCACGGATGGTCGTCGGGGACTCTGCGAATGCAGCGAGCCCGACGAGGGTCGGAGTCAGCTCGCTCGCCGCGGAGAGGTCGAGGTCGAGACCGCGGATGCCGGAGCCAGCGCGCACCGTGAGCGTTCCGCCGTGTCGACCCACGTGCGCTCCCGTGGCCTGCAGGATGTCCGGCAGCAGCGCGCCCGGCTGCGTGGAGTGCGCCGGCCACCCGGTGATGGAGACGGAACCTCCGGTCACGAGCGCTGCCGCGAGGAACGGTGCGGCGTTGGAGAGATCCGGTTCGATCGCGATCTCCTTCGCGCGCGGTACACCGGCCTCGACGAGCCACTCGCCGACAGCCGGACGCTCGATGCGGATGCCGCGGCGGCTCAGAGCCTCGATGGTCATGTCGATGTGCGGAAGACTCGGCAGGTGTTCGCCGACGTGGACGAGATGGAGTCCGACGTCGAAGCGAGGAGCGGCGAGCAGGAGGCCGGAGACGAACTGGCTCGACGCCGATGCGTCGATCTCGACTCGTCCGCCGCGGATGCGCCCGTGACCGCGGATGGTGAACGGGAGCGCCCAGGTCCCCTCGTCGTCGATGTCGACTCCGAGGTCCCGCAGGGCGCTGATCAGCCCACCCATGGGGCGATGGAGTGCGGTCTCATGCGCAGTGAGGTGCACGTCGTGCTGGGCGAGGCCTGCCAGCGGAGCGATGAAGCGCATCACAGTGCCCGCCTGGCCGCAGTCGATCGTCGTGCCCCCGCTGAGCTTCGCCGGGGTGACCACGAGGTCGGGGCCGAACTCGTGTCCGGCTTCCACCTCTTCGATGCCGACACCGAGCGCGCGCAGGGCGTCGACCATGCGCGCGGAGTCGTCGGAGTGCAGGGGGGCGATCAGCCGGCCGGGGCCGTCGGCGATCGCGGCGATCATCAGCTCGCGATTCGTCAGCGATTTCGAGCCCGGGATCGTGAGCTCGGCGTGCACGGGCACGTCGGTGGTGGGCGCAGGATAGGTGCCCTGCACCCGGGAGGGGGAATACCTGTTGGCGCTCATCGGTTCTCACCTTAGTAAACGCAGGAAGCTTCGTCGCGAAAGACAGGCTCCTGAAAGCGAAGGAGAGAGCATGACGGCGACGTTGGAGCGCGAGGTGATCGACCTCAGCGGCCTAGACTGGCCGGTGATGGATGACACCGCAACCGCAGACATCGTCGGCGACCCTCGACGCGAGTTCGAGGAGCAGGCGATCCCTTTCATGGATCAGCTCTACGCCGCCGCGATGCGCATGACGCGCAACCCCGCTGACGCCGCCGACCTCGTGCAGGAGACGTTCGTCAAAGCCTATGGCTCCTGGTCGACGTTCTCGCAGGGGACCAACCTCAAGGCGTGGCTGTACCGCATCCTCACGAACACGTACATCAACATCTACCGCAAGCGCCAGCGCGAGCCGTTCCAGGGCACGATCGACGAGCTCGAGGACTGGCAGCTGGGCGGTGCGGAATCCACGACCGCTTCGCACAGCCGCTCCGCCGAGGCGGAGGCCATCGACCGGATGCCGGCCTCGGTGGTCAAGGATGCGCTGCAGGCCGTGCCGGAGGACTTCCGGCTCGCGGTGTACCTCGCCGATGTCGAGGGCTTCGCGTACCAGGAGATCGCCGACATCATGAAGACCCCCATCGGCACCGTGATGAGCCGTCTGCATCGTGGCAGGCGGATGCTGCGGGAGCTGCTGGCAGATTACGCCGCCGAGCGGGGCATCGCGGCGGCTGAGACGAGGAGCAAGAAATGAGCGACTGCGGCTGCGACAAAGCGCGTCAGGATCTGGAGGAGTACCTCCGCAACGAGGTGTGCAAGACCGAGCACACCGAGATCCGTGAGCACCTCGAGCATTGCCCGTCCTGCCGTGATGAGGCGCTCGTGGCCACGACCCTCACCGAGGTCATCGCCCGTGCCTGCAAGGAGACTGCTCCCGAGCAGTTGCGCGACCAGGTTTTCGCTCGGCTGCGCGAAGCTCAGGCTGCCCAGCACTGACCCCGCGTCCGAGCCCGTCGGTAGTGTGGATGGATGAGCTCCATGGATGCGCGGGACGTGCCCGCAGACACCACCTCGACTGAACGACTGGCCGCCGCCGGACTCGAGTACCGCGTCGTCGATCTGACCGATGACGCGAGCGCCGTGGCATTCCAGCGTGCGGTGGACCGCGGTTTCCTCGGTGCCGAACCGAGCAGCGAGATGCTCGCGCAGGTCACGAAGACCTTCGCGGCCCGACGCAACATCGGCGTGTTCGAGAAGACGGCACCGGAAGCTGCGCTGCCGGTCGCGACCACCAACGCGTGGGTGACTCCACTCACGCTTCCCGGAGGCGGCGAGATCGGCATGTGGGCGATCAGCATCGTCACCGTCGCGGCGACCCATCGGCGCCGGGGCATCGCGAGAGCCCTCCTCGAGGGCGAGCTGCGGGCCGCAGCATCCGCCGGTGTCGCCGTCGCCGGGCTCACGGTGACAGAGGCGACGATCTATGGGCGCTACGGGTTCGGCTCGGCCGTCCCGGTCGCGCGACTGACCGTGGACACGCGACGAGCAGGGTGGGGCGGCGAGACTCCGCCCGGGCACCTGGAGTACGTGGACCGCGAGACGCTCGCCGCCGACCTCGGGGCTGTCCACGAGCGCGCGCGTCGGCGGACAGCCGGACAGATCCCCGGCTGGCGCGGCCGCTGGGAGGGGTATGCGGGCGTCGCACCGACCGCCGATCGGGATCACGCCCGTGGCGTGCGCTATCTCGACGAGCACGGTGTGCTCCGAGGGGTCATGGCATACGCCGTGAGTGAGGCGAACGGCACGTTGCGGTTCCGTCTGGACGTGCGGCTGCTCGTCGCCGAGACCGCCGAGGCGCGCGCCGCGCTGTGGCGTTTCGCGCTGCAGCACGACCTCGTCGACGAGGTCATCGCCGACCTCCGTCCCCTCGACGATCCGCTGCTGTGGCTCGTCGCCGACCCCCGCGGTGTGAAGCAGGAGGTGCATGACCACGGGTGGCTGCGCATCCTCGATCTCCCGGCCGCGCTGATCGCGCGACGCTACTCTGCTCCGCTCGACACGGTGCTGCGCGTCGAGGACTCCCTCGGATTCACGAACGGCGACTGGCGGTTGCACATCGACGAGTCCGGTGAAGCGACGGTAGAGGTCGCCGAGGGCAGCACGGCCGACATCGTGCTCGACGTGTCGGCGCTGTCCTCGCTGTACGCCGGTGGAGTCCGCGCGGCATCTCTGCACGGCGCCGGTCGCATCTCGGGTGACGCGGCGGCCGTCGAGGCACTCGATCGCGCACTGATCGCCTTCCCGGTGCCGTCTCTCGACATCTGGTACTGAACCGGAACGAGAAAGGGCGCCCCGACCGCGGTCGGGGCGCCCTTTCTCATCGATGGATCAGCCGAGTGTGACGGCCGAACGGATCAGTGCGGCCTGCTCGGCGGCATGCACCTTGGACGATCCCGTCGCCGGCGACGCGGATGCCGTGCGGGCGACGGGTCGGAAGGACCGGTCTCCGGGGACGTCGGCGAAGGCGAGCGCGAGGAACGGCCACGCGCCCTGGTTCTCCGGCTCCTCCTGCACCCACACCAGCTCGGCGTTCGGGTAGGAGTCGGTGATGGCCTTGAGCTCGTCGATCGGCGTCGGGTAGAGCTGCTCGAGCCGGACGAGGGCGACCTCGGGGTTCGGGTTCTTGTCGAGTTCGGCGCGCAGATCCCAGTGCACCTTGCCCGAGTGCACGAGGACGCGCTTCACGGCCGAGCGGTCGAGACCGCGGTCGTCGTCGATCACCGGCTCGAACCGGCCCTGGGTGAAGGCCTCGACCGGGCTCGTCGCGCCGCGCAGACGCAGCATCGCCTTCGGTGTGAAGACGATGAGCGGCTTGCGAGGACGGGCGTAGGCCTGGCGGCGCAGCAGGTGGAAGTACGACGCCGGGGTCGACGGACGGGAGACGATCATGTTCTCCTGCGCGCACATCTGCAGGAAGCGCTCGATGCGCGCCGACGAGTGGTCAGGTCCCTGGCCCTCGTAGCCGTGGGGGAGGAGCAGCGTCACGCTGGACTGCTGTCCCCACTTCTGCTCGGCCGCCGAGATGTACTCGTCGATGACGGACTGGGCGCCGTTGACGAAGTCGCCGAACTGCGCCTCCCAGAGCACGAGTGCCTCGGGAGCCTCGACCGAGTAGCCGTATTCGAACCCGAGGGCGGCGTACTCGCTGAGGAGCGAGTCGTAGACGAAGAAGCGGCCCTGCGCATCGGACAGATTCGACAGCGGCAGCCATTCCTGGCCGTTCGCACGGTCATGCAGAGTGGCGTGACGCTGGACGAACGTGCCACGACGGGCATCCTGTCCGGCGAGACGCACCGGGGTACCCTCGACCAGAAGCGAACCGAATGCGAGAAGCTCGCCGAAGCCCCAGTCGATACCGCCGTTGCGGCTCATGTCGAGGCGCTTCTCCAGCAGCTGCTGGATCTTCGGGTGCACCGTGAAGCCCTCGGGCTTGTTCACGAATGCGTCACCGATGAGCTGGATGACCTCGCCCGGCACGCCCGTGACCTCGGGCGCTCCGACCTGGTCTTCCACCGGAGGCAGCTCCGGCGCGATCGGTGTCGCCCCGGTCTCCGCCGCGTGGGTCTCGGCGAAGGCGATCTCGAGGCGGTTCTGGAAGTCCGCCTTGGCCTCGTCGTACTCCTGCTCCGTGATGTCGCCACGGCCGACGAGCGACTCGGTGTACAGACGGCGGACAGACCGCTTCGCCTGGATCAGGTCGGTCATCAGCGGCTGCGTCATCGAGGGGTCGTCCCCCTCGTTGTGACCGCGTCGGCGGTAGCACACGAGGTCGATGACGACGTCGCGGTGGAAGCGCTCGCGGTACTCGAACGCGAGCTGCGCGACGTGGATGACGGCCTCGGGGTCGTCGCCGTTCACATGGAACACCGGTGCCTGGATGGTCTTCGCCACGTCGGTGGAGTACACCGAGGTGCGTCCGTCGTTCGGGGTCGTCGTGAAGCCGACCTGGTTGTTCACCACGACGTGGATCGTGCCGCCGGTGCGGTAGCCGCGCAGCTGGGACATCTGCAGCGTCTCGACGACGACGCCCTGGCCGGCGAAGGCCGCGTCGCCGTGGACGAGGATCGGCAGCCAGGCGAACGTGCCGATCGGCTTGCGGTCCTGCTTGGCGCGGACGATGCCTTCCAGCACGCCGTCGACCGTCTCGAGGTGCGACGGGTTCGCCGCGAGGTAGACCGGCAGCTCGGACTTGTCATCGGCGACGAAGGTGCCCTCGGTGCCGAGGTGGTACTTCACGTCACCCGAGCCACGCTGGTTGCCGGGGGTCTGGGTGCCCTCGAACTCCCGGAACACCTGGCCGTACGTCTTGCCGGCGATGTTCGTCAGCACGTTGAGGCGGCCGCGGTGGGCCATGCCGATCGCAGCGCCCTCGAGTCCGGAAGTCGCGGCGCCCTGGAGGATCTCGTCGAGCAGCGGGATCAGCGACTCGCCGCCCTCGAGCGAGAAGCGCTTCTGGCCGACGAACTTCGTCTGCAGGAAGGTCTCGAACGCCTCGGCCTCGTTGAGCTTGCGGAGGACCCGCAGCTGCTCGTCGTGGCCGGGCTTCTGGTACTTGACCTCGACCTTCTCCTGGAACCAGCGACGCTGCTCCGGGTCCTGGATGTGCATGTACTCGATGCCGAGCGTGCGGCAGTACGAGTCGCGGAGCACACCGAGGATGTCGCGGAGCTTGGCGATGCGCCGACCGCCGAACCCGCCGGTGACGAACTCGCGGTCCAGGTCCCAGAAGGTGAGCCCGTGGCTCTCGATCTCGAGGTCGGGGTGTGAGCGCTGCTGGTACTCGAGCGGGTCGATGTCGGCCATCAGGTGGCCGCGCACGCGGAAGGAGTTGATGAGCTCCTGCACACGGGACTGCTTGTCGACGCGCTCGGCGAGGTCGACCGCGATGTCGGGGTTCCAGCGGATGGGGGCGTACGGGATGCGGAGCGCCGCGAAGATGTCGTCGTAGAAGCCGCGCTGGCCGATGAGCAGCTCATGCACCTTCTTGAGGAACTCGCCCGAGCCTGCACCCTGGATGACGCGGTGGTCGTAGGTGCTGGTGAGCGTGATCGTCTTGCCGATCGCCAGCTCGTTGAGCGTCTTGTCGCTCGCGCCCTGGAACTCGGCGGGGTACTCGAGGGCTCCGGCACCGATGATGCAGCCCTGGCCCTTCATCAGCCGCGGCACGGAGTGCACGGTGCCGATGCCGCCGGGGTTGGTGAGGGACACGGTGGTGCCCTGGAAGTCCGCGGCGGTGAGCTTGTTGCCGCGGGCGCGGGTGACCAGGTCTTCGTACGCGCTGAGGTACTCGGTGAACGACAGCGTGTCGGCGCGCTTGATGCTGGGCACCATGAGAGCGCGCGTGCCGTCGGGCTTGGGCAGGTCGATCGCGATGCCGAGGTTGACGTGCGCAGGGGCGACGACCGAGGGCTTGCCGTCGATCTCGGCGTAGAACACGTTCTGGCTGCGGAACTCGTCGAGCGTGCGGATGAGCGCCCAGCCGATGAGGTGGGTGAAGCTGATCTTGCCGCCGCGGGTGCGCGCCATGTGGTTGTTGATGACGATGCGGTTGTCGATCATCAGCTTCGCGGGCACGGTGCGCACGCTGGTCGCGGTCGGGACGGTCAGTGACTCGTCCATGTTCGCGGCGAGGGTCTTCGGCAGGCCGCGCAGCGGAGTGACCTTGTCCTCCTCGACGGGCTCGACGGCCTCCTTCGACTCGGGCTTGGGTGCGGGCTTGGGTGCCTGTGCCGGGATCGGCGCGGCGGCCGCGGGCTTCGCGGTCGTGCGGGCGACCGGCTGCGAGCCGATCACGGGGATCGGGGCGGTCACCGGATGTGCCGACGTGTCCGCAGCGGCGGGTGCCGATGAGGAGGTATCCGAGTGGTACTTCTCGAGGATCGGCCACCACTCCTTGTCGACGGAGTCGCGGTTCACTTTGAACTGCTCGTAGAGCTCTTCGACGAGCCAGGAATTGGCTCCGAACCCCCCGTCGCCGTTGACGCCGGTCACCTGGTTCGACACTCTCGATCGCCCTCTTTCATCGCTGAAGCTCTCTGGTGCGGACGTCGACGCAGGATGCGTTCGGATCCGCACACTCTCGACCAACAAGCCTAACGTGTTTCGCTCGGGGAATCGTCGGAAGCCACGCGCCCACACGGCTGCGATCTGGGTACCGTGGAGACATGGAGTTCTCTGGAGCGCAGCCGACCGTCGACCTGACCTACTCGGACGTCTTCCTGGTGCCGCGGAGATCCGGGGTCACCAGCCGTCTTCAGGTCGATCTGGCACCGCTGGACGGCACCCCGGCGACTCTTCCGATCGTCGCCTCGAACATGAACTCCGTGACCGGCCCCAGAATCGCGGCGGTGCTCGCCCGCCGAGGCGCGCTCGGCGTGCTTCCCCAGGATCTGCCGCTGCAGGATCTCGATTCCGCGATCCGTGACGTGAAAGCCCAGCCGGTCCTCTGGGACACCCCGATCGTGCTCCCGCCCGAGGCCTCCGTCGCGGACGCGCTCCGCCTGCTCCCGGCCGCTGCCGGTCACGGGATCGTGGTCGCGCAGGGCGCCGCGCCGATCGAGGTCGGACGGATCCTCGGCGTGCTCCCGGCCACAAGACTCGCCACCGCGCTGCCGGATGCCCAGCTCGGAGATCTCGTTCACCGCGGGACACCGTCGATCGACGCGGACGACATCGGTTCGGAGCGGCACGCCTTCGACGTCATCACGGACGCCGACGTCGAGATGGTGACGGTGGTCCACCACGGACATCTCGTGGGCACCCTGAGTGCGCGCAGTGCACTGCGCTCCACCCTGTACCGTCCGGCTGTCGATGCCGATGGACGACTGGCTGTGGCCGCGGCCGTCGGCATCAACGGCGACGTCGCGGCGAAGGCCAAGGCGCTGGCCGGAGCAGGCGTCGACGTGCTGGTCGTCGACACCGCGCACGGCCATCAGGAGGGCATGCTGCGCGCTCTGCGTGCGGTCGCCGAGCTCGACCTCGGGCTGCCCATCGTCGCCGGCAACATCGTCACCGCCGACGGCGTCGCCGATCTGGTCGACGCGGGCGCGACGATCCTCAAGGTGGGCGTGGGACCCGGGGCGATGTGCACCACACGAATGATGACCGCGGTCGGACGCCCCCAGTTCTCCGCCGTGCTCGAGACCGCCCAGGCAGCGAGGGAGCTCGGCGCCCATGTCTGGGCAGACGGCGGCGTGCGGTACCCCCGCGACGTGGCACTCGCGCTCGCGGCCGGCGCGGCATCCGTCATGGTCGGCTCGTGGTTCGCCGGCACGATCGAGGCGCCGGGGGAGCTGCAGCGCGACAGCGATGGTCGCCTGTTCAAGGAATCCTGGGGCATGGCGTCGACCAAAGCGGTGCAGGCGCGCTTCGGCCGACTCGACGCCTACGAGCGGGCTCGCAAGGAGCTCTTCGCCGAGGGCATCTCCTCGTCCAAGATCTATCTCGACCCGCTGCGGCCCGGCGTGGAGGATCTGCTGGACATGATCACCTCGGGCGTGCGTTCGTCGTTCACGTATGCGGGCGCCTCGTCCGTGCCGGAGTTCCACGATCGCGCGCTGGTCGGACTCCAGTCGGCAGCCGGGTACGAAGAGGGCAAGGCGCTTCCCGTCAGCTGGTGATCGCGAGCGCGAGCACAGTCGTCTTCTGTACAATCGTCCGCATAATGGACGACCCTCCCAGTTGCAGAACATCGCCCCACTGTCCGCCTCTCTCGCAGGAGAGGAACCGCTGATGGACTACATCATGTTGGGCGTGGGGCTCCTTCTCACGGTCGGCACCGGCCTCTTCGTCGCCAGCGAGTTCGCGTTGGTCAACCTCGACCGCGCCGAGCTCGAAGCGCGACAGGCCAGAGGTGAATCCCGGCTCTCGCTCACGATCGGCGCCCTCCGGCACACGTCCACGCATCTCTCCGCAGCACAGCTCGGAATCACGCTGACGACGCTGCTCACCGGTTACACGATGGAGCCGGCGCTGTCGAACCTGCTGCGTCCGACGCTTGTCGCCTGGAGCATCCCGGAGGCGGCGGTCGCGCCCATCGCGACGATCGTGGCGATGCTCGTGGCCACCGTGCTGTCGATGATCCTCGGCGAACTCGTGCCGAAGAACTTCGCGCTCGCCCTGCCGCTGGCGACGGCGAAGCTCGTCATCCCCTTCCAGGTCGCCTTCACGACCGTCTTCAAACCGGCCGTGGTCGTGCTCAACGGCAGTGCCAACGGCGTGTTGCGGAGCATGGGGATCGAGCCGAAGGAAGAGCTCTCCGGCGCCCGCAGCGCGGAGGAGCTCTCCTCGCTCGTGCGACGCTCCGCCAGTGCGGGACTGCTCGAGGCCGACACCGCGACGCTGCTCGACCGCACTCTGATGTTCTCCCGGCTGACCGCCGCCGACGTGATGACCGCACGGCCGAGCATGCACGCGATCGCCGCCGGTGACTCGGTGGACGACGTCATCCAACTCGCACGGCGCACCGGGCACAGCCGCTTCCCGGTCTACGACGACGATCTCGACGACATCACCGGCGTCGTGCACCTCAAGGCAGCCATCTCGGTGCCGCGTGATCGCCGGACCGAGGTCCCCGTGGGGGCCCTGGCGACCGAGCCTCTGCGCGTGCCCGAGACCGTGCACGTGGACGCCCTGATCTCCGAGCTCCGTGCTCGCGGGTACCAGCTCGCCGTCGTCGTCGACGAGTACGGCGGGACGGCGGGGCTCGTCACGCTCGAAGACCTCGTCGAGGAGCTGGTCGGCGAGGTCGCCGACGAGCATGACCGCACGAGGGCCGGAGTCATCCGCAACCGGGAGGGCGTGACCTTCCCCGGCGAGCTGCGTCCCGATGAGCTGCGCCGTCGCGCGGGCGTCGAAGTTCCGGAGGGTGACGTGTACGACACAGTCGGCGGCTACGTCATGAGTGTGCTCGAGCGTGTGCCCTCGGTCGGCGACGAGGTGCCGCTCGACAGCGGCATCCTCCAGGTCGTCCGCATGGACGGCCGGCGCGTCGACCGCGTCCGCTACGTTCCGAGTCCGCTCGACGGGGGAGAGGAGGCCACCCGATGAACGATTGGGGAGGACTCGCCTGGCTCGTCGTGCTTCTGATCGCGAACGCGTTCTTCGTCGGTGGAGAGTTCGCGGTGATCTCGGCTCGTCGGTCGCAGATCGAGCCACGCGCAGACCAGGGCTCGCGTGCAGCGAAGACGGCACTGTACGCGATGGAGCACGCGACTCTGATGCTCGCGACCTCGCAGCTCGGCATCACGATCTGCTCGCTCCTGATCCTGAACGTCTCGGAACCCGCGATCCACCACCTGCTCGCCGTGCCGCTGCATGCGCTCGGCTGGCCGGACGGTGCTGTCGACGCAGTCTCGTTCGCGATCGCGCTGCTGATCGTCTCGTTCCTGCACGTCGTGTTCGGCGAGATGGTGCCGAAGAACCTCGCGTTCTCGGTGCCGGATCGTGCCGTGCTGATCCTGGCTCCGCCGCTGGTGTGGGTGTCGAAGGTCTTCATGCCGGTGATCTGGGTGCTCAACGCCGCCGCCAACGGTGTGCTGCGCCTCTTCCGGGTGGAGCCGAAGAACGAGGCGGCCTCCACGTTCACGCTCGACGAGGTCGCGACCATCGTGAGCCAGTCGCGACGTGAGGGCCTGCTGATGGACACCGCGGGAACGGTCGCCGCCGCGGTCGAGTTCACAGACAAGAAGGCACGGGACGTCGCCGTGCCTCTGGGCGATCTGGTGACCCTGCCGCAGTCGACCACGCCGGACGACATCGAGAAGGCCGTCTCACGCTACGGGTTCTCCCGCTACGTGATCGTCGACGACGAAGCCGTACCGATCGGGTATGTCCACCTGAAGGACATCCTGCGTGCATCCGAAGGGCCGGACGCCGAGACGAAGATGATCCAGCCGGTCCCTGCCAAGCGCATCCACCACATGGTGCCGGTGCAGGAGGACACGGATCTGGAGGATGCCCTCGCGGTGATGCGCCGCGCGGGCCGCCACCTCGCGAAGGTGCGCGACGCGCAGGGGAACACCACCGCCGTGCTGTTCCTGGAGGACATCCTGGAGGAGCTGGTCGGCGAGGTGCAGGACGCGACGCGTCGCTTCCGCGGACGCTGATCCGGACTGACGCACGAAGGCCGCCGACCCGGGAGGATCGGCGGCCTTCGTCGCGTGTGCGCCCGCTCAGCGCCAGCGCGCGCGTTCGTACTGCGGGGGCCAGGCGACCTCCGCACCGAGCTCGTGGGCGGCGCGGAGGGCGAAGTGCGGGTCACGCAACCACTCCCGACCCGCGAAGACCACGTCCGCCGCACCGTCGGCGAGCACCTGCTCCGCCTGGGCCGAGGCGGTGATGAGCCCGACCGCGGACACCGGGATGCGGCCCCCCTGGCGCACCGTCTCGGCGAGAGGCACCTGATATCCCGGGAATACGTCGATGCTCTGATGCGCCACGAGCCCGCCGCTGGAGACGTCGATCAGGTCGGCCCCGTGCTGTGCCGCCCAGGCGCCGACGATCGTCGCCTCTTCCGGGGTGAAGCCACCGTCCGCGTGATCGGTGGCCGAGATGCGTACGAGCAGCGGCACTTCGGTGCCGGCGGTGGTGCGAACGGCGTCCACCACGCGGAGCAGCAGCCGGGCGCGATTCTCGAGCGAGCCTCCGTACTCGTCCTCGCGCAGGTTCGACAGCGGCGACAGGAACTGGTGCAGAAGGTAGCCGTGCGCCCCGTGGATCTCGATGACGTCGAAGCCGGCGTCGAGTGCGCGGCGCGTGGCGGACGCGAAGGCCTCGACCACACGGTCGATGCCCGCCAGGTCGAGGGCGACCGGTTCCTCGACGCCGTCGAACGCCACGGCCGAGGGCGCGGTGGTCGTCCAGCCGCCGTCCTCCTGCGGGACGGAGCCGCGCAGAGGAGCCCAGGGCCACCAGGTCGAAGCCTTCCGACCCGCGTGCGCGAGCTGGATGCCGGCGTGCGCTCCGCGGTCGTGGATGGCCTGGACGATCGGCGCGAGCGCGTCACGCTGGTCGTCGTTCCAGAGGCCGAGGTCACGAGGGGAGATCCGGCCCTCGGGGACGACCGAGGTGGCCTCGGCGACGATCAGCCCGGCGCCGCCCGAGGCGAACTGGGCGAGGTGGGCGTGGTGCCACTCCTGAGCGACGCCGTCGACGGCGCTGTACATGCACATGGGCGAGACCCAGAGGCGATTGCGGAAGGTGACGGATCGGATGCTCAGTGGGGAGAAGAGAAGACTCACCGTTCGACGCTACCCCCGCGGGCGTGCGTCTCGGGCCGTCGCACTAACGTGGAGTCATGATCGAGGTGCGGGAGTGGTCACGCAGCGATACGGCGCGCCTGTTCCGTGCGCCCACGGCGGAGGACGACAAGTACGCCCGCGGGGTCGTGGCGCTGCGTACCGGATCTCCCGCATACCCCGGCGCCGCGGTGCTCGGAGTCGAGGCGGCGTGGCGGTCCGGAGCGGGGTTCGTGCGGTACGTGGGCGCGGAACGGGTGGCGGACGCCGTCCTGGCTCGGCGACCCGAGACCGTCGTAGGAGCGGACATCGGCAGTTCGCGCGTCGGAGCCTGGGTGATCGGCTCCGGCACGGATCCGGTGCACCGCACGGACGCGGAAAGCGTCGCGCTCCGTGAGATCCTCGCCGGTGCGGTCCCCGTGGTCATCGATGCGGGTGCCCTGGACCTCGCGCCGGGAGCGCGGGCGCCGTTCCTCGTCACCCCGCACGCACGGGAGTTCACCCGGTTGCAGGAGCGCCTCCGCGTGCAGCCCCACGACGACGAAGACGACGAGCGGGCGGATGCGGCGCGGCAGGTGGCTGCGAAGATCGGCGGCACCGTGCTGCTCAAGGGAGCGCGGACGTTGGTCGCCGACCCCGACGGAGCCGTCATCGCCGTCGAAGCGGGAACGGGGTGGCTGGCGACGGCCGGCACCGGAGACGTGCTCGCCGGCGTGCTCGGAGCGGTGTCGGCCGCGAACCCCGGAGCGGCGCTCGCCGAGGTCGCCGCCGCCGGGGCCTGGCTGCATGGTCATGCTGCGCGGATCGCAGCCAGGACGCTCGCCGGCGGCCCGGGGCACCCGATCGTGGCGATGGACGTGGCGGAGGCGCTGCCGCAGGCGATCCAGGACGTCCTGGGGTGAGCCGCGACTCGACGACGAGGGTGCTCGTCCTGTGGGGCGCGTTCCTCCTCGTCCACCTGCTCACCGCTCTGCTCGGGTGGGTGTATCCGAGCCAGCCCATGGGCGATGTCGTTCTCGTGTACGAGCCGTGGGCGTCGGCGGCTCTCGGCGGCGGACCGATCGTCGGCATCACCGAGACGTGGGTCTACCCCCAGCTCGCGTTGGTGCCCATGCTGCTCGCCGCCGGACTCGCCGCGCCTCTAGTTCCCGTGCTCGGCGTCTCGAGCGCCTACCTCGTCGGCTGGGCCGTGCTGGTCATCGTCCTCGATGCGATCGCCTTCGGTGTACTCATCGGGCGATCGCCCTCGCACGCGCGGCGGGTCGCTGCCTGGTTCTGGTGTGGGGCCGTCTTGCTACTCGGTCCGATCGCGCTGTACCGGATCGACGCGATCACCGTGCCCCTCGCCGTGATGGGCGGACTCTGGCTCGTCGCGCGACCGATGATCGCCGCCGCCCTGTTGACGGCCGGCGCCTGGATCAAGATCTGGCCCGGCGCCCTCGTCGTGGCTGCGGTCGTCGCGGTCCGCGCGCGGTGGCGCGTGCTGCTCGCCGCGATCATCGTCACGGGCGGCGTCGTGTTGCTGCTGGTGCTGTTCGGCGCCGACACGGAGATCCTCGGGTTCCTGACCGAGCAGACCGGGCGCGGGCTGCAGATCGAGGCGGTGGCCGCGACGCCGTTCCTCTGGCTCGCTGTCGCGGGTGCGGCACGCATCGAGTACAGCTTCGAGATCCTCACCTTTCAGGTGACGGCGCCGGGAGTGGATGCCGTCGCCGCGGCCCTCACCCCGCTGATGATGATCTGCGTGCTGGTGGTCGCGGCGATCGGCGCGGTGAAGGCGATGCGCGGTGCCGCCTTCCCCCGGCTGTTCCCTCCGCTCGCCCTCACGCTCGTGACGCTGCTCATCGTCACCAACAAGGTCGGCTCGCCCCAATTCCAGACCTGGCTCATCGCGCCGGTGATCCTGTGGATCGTGCTCGATCGCGCCAGATCGCGCACACCCGCGGTCATCGTGCTCGCGCTCTGCCTGCTCACCTGTCTCGTGTATCCGCTCGGCTATGACGCCCTGCTGCGCGCCGAGGCGCTTCCCGTCGCGGTGCTCACCGTGCGGAACCTCCTTCTCATCGTCCTGCTCGTCCTCGGCATCCGCGCTCTCCTGCGCGTGCCCGTCCGTCATCCGAAACTCCAGGAGTGAACCCATGCTGATCGCCTTCTCCGTCGCCCCGAGCGGCACACCCGCCGAAGGAACCGAGCGAACCGATGCCTCCGTGCACGACGCGGTGGCCGCGGCTGTGCGCGTGGTGCGCGAGTCGGGGCTGCCGCATCGCACGACGAGCATGTTCACCGAGATCGAGGGTCCCGACTGGGACACGGTGATGGACGTCGTCAAGCGTGCCACCGAGGCGGTCATGCCGTTCGGCTCGCGGGTGTCGCTCGTGCTCAAGGCCGACATCCGCCCCGGGTACTCGGGCGAGCTCGACGCGAAGATCGAGCGCCTCGAGGCGGCGATCGAGGAGTCGGATGACTGATCGGCGCGCTCCTGCCGAGGTCCGGACACGTCCGGCTGTCGACGATGACGCCGAGTGGATCGCCGATCTGCGGGCGATCGTGCTCCGGTCTGATCTGACGCGGCTCGGTCGCTATGACGATGCGCGGGTGCGGCAGCGATTCCGGGACGCGTTCGCGTCGGAGGAAACCCGCGTCATCGTCGTGGACGGACAGGACATCGGCTCCGTCGCGCTCCGTGACGAAGGCGGGTCGCGCTGGCTGGAGCACTTCTACATCGCTCCTTCGCACCAGGGGCGCGGCGTCGGAGGACGCATCCTGACCATGCTGCTGGACGATGACGTGACCCATCGCCTCAACGTGCTCCAGGGTAGCCCTGCCCGGGCGCTCTATGAACGCCACGGGTTCGTTCTCGAGCGGCAGGACGAGGTCGACGTCTTCATGTTGCGTGAGCGGACGAGCACGGACGGCGTGGCGTCGGACGGCCGCTAGGCTGTACCGGTGAATCCCTCGACTGAATCGAGGGGTGCGGCGAAGTGGGCGCTCCTCTCTCTCGCCATCGGCAGCTTCGGCATCGGCATGACCGAGTTCGTGGTCATGGGTCTGCTGCCCAACATCGCCGCCGACCTGCTGCCCTCGCTCTGGGCCACCAGCCAGGAAGAGGCGCTGAGCCAGGCCGGTTGGCTGATCTCGCTGTATGCGCTGGGCGTCGTGGTCGGTGCACCGACCATCGCCGGCTTCGTCGCGCGCTTCCCGCGGCACCGGGTCATGATCGTGCTGGCCCTCGCGCTGACGGTCTTCAACGCGCTCACAGTCATCTTGCCCACGTTCGAACTGGTCGCCGCCTCCCGGTTCCTGGCAGGGCTCCCGCATGGCGCGTACTTCGGCATCGGCGCCCTGGTCGCGGCCGACGTCATGGGGCCGGGGAACCGTGCCAAGGGCGTGGCATTCATTCTCACGGGACTGACGGTCGCCAACGTGGTCGGCGTGCCGCTCGGCACGTTCCTCGGACAGGTGTGGGGATGGCGCGCGGCGTTCGCCGTCGTCGCGATCGTGTTCGCGCTGGCGACGGTCTTCATCGCGGTGTTCGTGCCGCAGCACCCCGGTGATCCCGGACGCACGATGCGCCAGGAACTCCGGGTCTTCCGCATCCCGCAGGTGTGGTTCACACTCGGCGTCGGTGCGATCGGTTTCGGTGGTTTCTTCGCCGTCTACAGCTACATCGCGCCTCTCGTGACCGAGGTCGCGGGGTCGCCGGACTGGGCGGTGCCCATCGTCCTGGTGCTCATGGGGCTCGGCATGACCGCGGGAAACCTCGTCGGCGGCCACCTCGCAGACATCGACCTGCGCCGCACCCTGCTCTACGGACTCGCGGCCCTCGTCGTCGTCCTCGGCCTGCTCGCGGTCTTGGCCTTCTGGATCGTGACGCTCGGGCTGCTGGTCTTCGTGGTCGGGTTCGTGTCGTCGGTGCTGAGCCCGACGATCCAGACGCGTCTGATGGATGTGGCCGAAGACAACCAGTCGATCGCCGCGGCGATGAACCACTCCGCCCTCAACATCGGGAACAGCCTGGGCGCTTTCCTCGGTGGGCTCGTGATCGCGGCAGGCTGGGGCTTCACGGCGCCCGCATGGACCGGTGCCGCGCTCGCCGTGGCCGGCCTGTTGATCGCCCTGCTGTCCTACCGCGTGGAGGCGCGTCGGCCCGCCGCCAGGGAACGCATCGCATCGTAGAGTGACGGGGTGATCACGCCCGATTCGTCCTTGCCCGTCGCCGGCACGGTCGTGCTGCTGCGCGCAGCCGACCCCGGCTTCGAAGTGCTGCTGATGCGGCGTCCCGATCGTGGATCCTTCGCGGGTGCGTGGGTCTTCCCCGGCGGCAAGGTCGAGCCGGCCGATCGGCGTGATGGTGACGAAGACGTCGAGGACGCGCGTCGTGCCGCGATCCGGGAGACCTTCGAAGAGGTCGGGGTCGTCGTCCAGGAGCTGGTGGCGTTCTCCCAGTGGCATCCGCCGGTCGAGGCGCCCACGCGCATCCGTACCTGGTTCTTCCTCGCTGCGGCGCCGTCCATCGATCCTTCACCGTCCGAAGACGAGGTGGCCGAGCTCGCCTGGGTCCGGCCGGCCGAGGCTCTGGCGCGGCACGGTGCCGGGGAGTGGATGCTGTACCCGCCGACCTGGATCACGCTGCATCAGCTGTCGGCGTTCACCGACGCGGCATCCGCGCTGTCTTCCGGCGGTGCCGTGCAGCTGTTCCAGACCCGTGTTCTGGGCTCGGGCGCCGCGCAGGCGTTCGCGTGGGAACAGGGGCGTCTCGAGGCCGGCGCGCTGCCGTGGCGGTTCCTCCCCGGGTGAGGGACGCGGATCAGCTCTCGAGCAGCCGCCGCAGGTTCGCGCCGACGATCTCGGTCTCGATGAGGAAGCCGTCGTGTCCGAAGTCGCTGGAGACCACCACGGCCTCCCCGTCGATCACGTTCCGGATGCTGCGGGCGATGCGCTGCTGTCCGTCGACGGGGAACAGGCGGTCGCTGTCGATACCGAGGACGAGCGTCGTGGCTGTGACCGCGTGCAGCGCCTCTTCGACACCGCCGCGCCCGCGGCCGACATCGTGCGAGTTCATGGCCTCGACGAGCGTGATGTAGCTGTTCGCGTCGAAGCGACGGGTGAACTTGTTGCCGTGGAAATCGAGGTACGACTCCACGGCGAAGCGTCCGCCGTGACCGAGAGGTGAGACATCCGACTGCCACGACCGCTGGAAGCGCTGGTTCAACTCGATCGGGCTGCGGTAGTTCAGCAGAGCCATCCGCCGTGCCAGCGCGAGTCCACGGTGCGGGCCGTCGCCGTCTCCGAGGTCGTAGTACTCGCCGCCCTGGAACCGCGGGTCCATCCGGATGGTCTCCAGCTGCACGGTGTTCAGCGCGATCTGGTCGGCCGTCGTCACCGGGGGAGAGGAGAGCACAGCCAGCCGTTGTACGCGCTCGGGATGCGTCACCGCCCACTCCAGGGCGTGCATGCCGCCCATGGATCCGCCGATGACCGCGGCAAAGCTGTCGATGCCCAGCGCATCGGCGAGCCGCACCTGCGCCGCCACCTGGTCGCGGATCGTCAGGTAGGGGAAGCGCGACGCCCATTCGTAGCCGTCGGGGGCGACGCTTGCCGGTCCGGTCGATCCCTGGCAGCCGCCCAGCATGTTCGGAGCGATCACGAACCAGCGGTCGGTGTCGAGCGGCGCACCGGGGCCGGTGATGTCTTCCCACCACCCCACGGTCGGATGGCCGGAGCCTGCAGGACCCCGCACATGGCTGTCGCCCGTGAGCGCATGCAGCACGAGGATCGCGTTGTCGCGAGCGGCATTCAGTTCGCCCCACGACTCGTAGGCGATGCGGATGCCCGGCAGCTCGCGGCCGCTCTCGGTCGAGAAGGCACCGAACGCCGCGAAACGCCTACCGCCGACCGGGTCGCCGTCGCGCCACGCGCCCGTCGCCGGTGGGCGGGCACGGAGCAGCCGCACGTCGGCCTCCGTCACGGGCGCCGACGGCACCGTGTCCTCGGAGGTCGTCTGCCAGTCCATCCCTCCATTGTCGCCTGGTCGAGCACCCGGCGGCGGCAGGTTACGACCCGGTGTCGTGTCGCCGTGTGTGCGACGGCCCGGACGACGGGGCGGTTGACTCAGCGGACGCGGGTCATCGTGGCGAGGTGGTCGCTGTTCCCGGCGCGTTGGGTGCTCGAGGCGACGACATCGAGTCCGCGGACGAACACCTGGTCGATCCGGACCAGCGGGAATGCGGCGGGCCAGGTGAACCCGAGCGTTCCGTCGGTCGGCCGTGCCCACTCGGCTTCCGCTCGCAGCGCGGCCAGGCTCGGGTCCGTCGAGGGTGCGTTGAAGTCCCCGACGACGACAAGTGCGGTGGCTGCGTCGGAGGCGACCTGCTCGGCGATGCCGTTGAGCATCGTGTCGCGGTCCTGTTGCTGTCCGGGGCGCACGGAGGCGGCGTGCAGCACGTAGACGGCGACCGGTCCCGCGGGGCTCTGCACCTCGACGCGGAGCGCGCGCTTCCAGCTGAGCCCGAGCGTGAGCGGTTCGGCGCTCGCCAGCGGGTATCGACTCCACAGTGCCACTGTGCCGACCGTGTAGGAGTGCGGGTACGCGTCGGCGAGTACCTCGCTCGCGGCGGAGAGGCTGTCGCCGTCGAGTTCGGTGAGGGCGATCACATCCGCCTCGCTCTGCGCGAGTTCTGCGGCGGAGGCGGCAGCGCTGCCGGAGTGCGCGCGCACGTTCTGGCTGGCGATCGTGAGTTCGCTCTCTGCACCGGCCGATCCGGGGAGTCCGGGGAACGCCGGGGCCATCGCGAGGAACCAGAGGAGCGTGGGCACCAGGAGGAGGACGATCACGCGCCGCGCGAGGAAGAGCGCGGTGACGACGAGTGCGAGGAGGACGAGTCCGAGCCAGGGGAGGACGGCGGCGACGGCGGTGCCGATCACGCCAGGAACCCATCCGCACACGAGCAGGATCAGCACGGCGATGCCGGCGATCGCGAGACGGCGGGCATGGCGCGTCGTGGTGCGTCGGGCGAGCGGTGGTCGGTGTTCGACGTCGATCATGCTCTCCTCACAGCGGGGATCCCATTCTCGACGGAGCCGCCTGTGGGTCGGCCGGGTGGCGCCAGCACCCGCGAACGCGAGGATGCCCCGGACCGCGTGGTCCGAGGCATCCTCGTAGTGGTGCGTGTGGAACGTCAGGCGCGAGCAGCCTCTGACACGGCGCGTGCCGCGGCGAGAGCCTGGTCGAGGTCGGCCTTCAGGTCGTCGATGTTCTCGATGCCCACGGAGAGGCGGACGAGGCCCGGGGTGACACCCGCGGTGAGCTGCTGCTCGGGGGTGAGCTGCGCGTGCGTGGTCGAGGCGGGGTGGATGACAAGCGAGCGCACGTCGCCGATGTTGGCGAGGTGGCTGAACAGCGACAGGCTGTTCACGAACTCGCGGCCGGCCTCGACACCGCCCTTGAGCTCGAACGACAGCACCGCGCCGACGCCCTTGGGAGCGTACTCGTTCGCCTTGGCATACCACGGCGAGGAGGGAAGGCCCGAGTAGTTGACGGTCGCGACGTCGTCACGGCTGTCGAGCCACTCGGCGATCTCCTGCGCGTTCTGCACGTGACGCTCGATGCGCAGCGACAGGGTCTCGATACCTTGGATGAGGTTCCACGCGCTCTGCGGCGCGATGGCCGAGCCGAGGTCGCGCAGCAGCTGCACGCGGGCCTTGATGATGTAGGCGAGCGGGTCGCCGACCGCAGCGGTGTAGCTGGCGCCGTGGTACGAGGGGTCCGGAACCGTGAGGCCCGGGAACTTGTCGACGTTCTTCGACCACTCGAACGTTCCGCCGTCGACGATGGCGCCGCCGATGGTGGTGCCGTGTCCGCCGAGGAACTTGGTGACCGAGTGCACGACGATGTCGGCGCCGAACTCGAACGGACGGATCAGGTACGGGGTGGCGATCGTGTTGTCGACGATCAGCGGGACGCCGGACTCGTGTGCGATGTCGGCGACGGCGCGGATGTCGAGGATGTTGATCTGCGGGTTGCCGATGGTCTCCGCGAAGAACAGCTTCGTGTTCGGGCGCACCGCGCGGCGCCACTCCTCGGCGTCATCCTGGTTCTCGACGAAGGTGACCTCGATGCCGAGCTTGGCGAGGGTGTACTTGAAGAGGTTGTAGGTGCCGCCGTAGATCGAGCTCGAGGCGACGAAGTGGTCGCCGGCCTGAGCGATGTTGAGGATCGCGAAGGTGGACGCGGCCTGGCCGCTGGCGAGCACGAGTGCGCCGGTGCCGCCTTCGAGCGCGGCGAGACGCTGCTCGAGCACGTCCTGCGTCGGGTTCTGGATGCGGGTGTAGATGTTGCCGAACTCCGCCAGGGCGAAGAGGTTGGCCGCATGGTCCGCGCTGTCGAACACGTACGAGGTGGTCTGGTAGATCGGCGTGGCGCGGGCCTTCGTGACCGGGTCGGGGGCGGCGCCGGAGTGGATCTGCTTGGTCTCGAAGCGCCAGGACTCGGGTGCGGACATGATTTCCCCCAGGAGTGGTCGGAAGGTCGGATGGCGGATGCCGTTGCAGCGAGAGTACGGAACATCGGCCCGTGTCAACAACAACCGGGAAATGTGACGTAACACGGCGGAGGCCCGGAATCACGCGGGAGAGGGGCCATCGCCGGGTGAGCAAGCGGGTGATGCAGGGGGTGAGAGACGGGTTCCGATCGGCGTTCGGCTTCTGTACTGTGTGCCTCACACAAGCACGGGGACGTGCACCGCAACGCGGAGGGAGTCGTCCCGATGGTCAGTCACGAGGGACCGAACACGGCGGGTGGCGAGAGCGCCCGTGACGGATCGACGCCAGGGGTCGGGCGACGGACGGTCCTGACGGGTGCCGCGTGGTCGCTCCCGATCGTCGCGGTCGCCGTGGCGACCCCGGCCGCTGCCGCATCGGGCGGTGCGCTCGGACGCTTCGTCATCGAGTCCATGCTGGGCGGCACCTGGGTGGATACGCAGTACTACGGGGCGTCGATCCAGCTCCGCAATGACGACACCCAGGCGACGACGCTGCCAGTGGAGGACGTCACGAGCGGCACAGTCACGGTCACGTTCGCTCGGGCGGATGTCGGTGACGTCGTGCCGGCCGTCATCGCCAATGCGGGCGGGACGAGCCCGACCGTCGGCGGCCTCCCTGTCACGGACCCCACGTGGACCGCCGGTGGCGCCACGGAGAACGGCGACGGCACGGTCACGTACACGCTCGTCTACGCCGGCAGCCTCGCCGGACAGGGCGTCACGAACGTCAGCTTCGGCATTCTCGGGCCGACGCCGCTCAACTCAGGCATCAGCGTCACCGTGACCTCCACCGGCAGCCCGACCGACGGCTTCGTGAGCAGCCGCACTGCGATGCTGTTCTGAGGGTTCCGCGACTGCCCCGTGCGGGACTCCGCATTCCCGGCGGAACATCGTACGGTGGAGGCATGGTGAACAGACGTGCAGTGGTAACAGGTGCGAGTTCGGGAATCGGCGCGGCGACGGTGCGCGCACTCCGGGCACGAGGATGGGATGTCGTCGGTGTCGCCCGACGCGAGGATCGTCTGTCCGCGCTCGCCGCGGAGACCGGGGCTTCGGCCATCGCGTGCGACCTGACCGACCCGGCAGCCGTCGACGCACTGGTCTCGGAGCTCGAAGCGTCGGGACCGGTGCACGCGCTCGTGCAGGTGGCCGGAGGCGCCCGCGGAACCGACCGCATCGAAGACGCATCGGTCGCGGACTGGCAGTGGATGTTCGACGCCAACGTGCTCGCGTCGCAGCGCCTCGTGGCCGGACTGCTCCCGCTGCTGCGTCGGGCCGCTGCGGCAGACGGTCACGCCGACACGCTCTTCGTGACCTCGACCGCCGCCCAGTCGGCATATGCGGGAGGCGCCGGGTACAACGCCGCGAAGGCCGCCGAGGGCATGCTGGTGAAGGTCCTGCGTCAGGAGCTCAACGGCGAGCCGATCCGCGTCGTCGAGGTCGCGCCCGGCATGGTCCACACCGAGGAGTTCACGCTGAACCGCCTCGGGGGAGACGCCGTCGCCGCCGAGGCCGTCTACTCGGGGGTCGAAGCGCCTCTTCTCGCCGAAGACGTCGCCGACGTGATCTCCTATGCGCTGGAGTCGCCGGGACACGTCAACCTCGACTTGATCACGATGCGCCCGGTCGCGCAGTCGGCGCAGCACCTGCTCGCGCGCGGGCCCCTGCGCGTGCGCTCCATCGACTGACGATGGCGCAGTCTCTCGCCGAGCTCGCCGCGGACGGGCAGATCGACGCGGGGTGGGCGGAGGCGCTCGCTCCTGTTCAGGACACGATCACCGAGCTCGGCGAGCGACTCCGCGCCGAGCAGGAGGCGGGGCACGGGTATCTTCCATCGGGGGAGAACGTCCTTCGGGCCTTCCAGCGTCCGTTGGCGGATGTGCGGGTGCTGATCACCGGACAGGACCCCTATCCGACGCCCGGCCACCCGATCGGTCTGTCTTTCGCGGTCGATCGTGATGTGCGCCCGCTGCCGCGCAGCCTCTCCAACATCTACAAGGAGCGGGAGAGCGACATCGGGATCCCGCCGGCACCCCATGGCGATCTCACTGCGTGGAGCGATCAGGGTGTGCTCCTGCTCAACCGCGTGCTCACTGTGCGGCCCGGTGCCGCCGCCTCGCACCGCGGCTGGGGCTGGGAGAAGGTCACCGAGCACGCGATCCGGACGCTGGTCGCCCGTGATCAGCCGCTCGTCGCCGTGCTGTGGGGAAAGGACGCCGCGAACCTGCAGCCGATGCTGGGTTCGACGCCGATCATCGCCTCCGCTCACCCGTCGCCGCTGTCCGCCAGCCGCGGCTTCTTCGGTTCTCGCCCGTTCTCCCGTGTGAACGACCTCCTCGTGGAGCAGAGTGCCGACGCGATCGACTGGCGGGTGGGTGGCGAGCCCGCGGAGCACGCTCGCCTGATCTAGGCGCTGCGATCGACTGGAGAGTGGAGGGCGAAGCCACTCCGTCTCTAAGCTGAGCGCATGCAGTTCGAACCGGGGGACCGTCGCCGCGTCCTCCCGCGCCACCTCCGCCCCGAGATCGCCCCCGAGGTCTTCTCGTACACGATCCGTGCGGTGCGTCCGGCGGACCTGCCTCACGTCCGCGAGATCTACAACCATTTCGTGAGCAACTCGGCGGTGACGCTCGACGAGCGGCGCAGCAGCATCCCGTACTGGCGCGACAAGTACGCGCTGCTCACGCGGCTGGAGCTGCCGTTCCTCGTCGCGGTTTCGCCGGCCGGCGTGGTGATCGGATACGCGCTCGCGCAGCCCTGGGCAGGTAAGAACGCCTACAAGTACACGGTCGAGGATTCGATCTACCTCGGACCGGGCGCGGGCGGGAAGGGGCTCGGGGCGGCCCTGCTGCAGGCGCTCATCGACGCCTGCGAGCAGATTGGTCTGCGCGAGATGGTCGCGGTGATCAGCGACAGCGGTGCGGAGGCATCGATCCGGCTGCACGAGAAGCTGGGGTTCGTCGAGGCCGGGCGCATGGGCCGGGTCGGCCACAAGTTCGGTCGCGATCTCGGGACCGTCTACATGCGGCGCGTGCTCAAGCCGACCGGACGCCGGCGAAGGCTCTTCGGTTCGCGCTGACGACCCGACGAATCCGTGGCGGCTCAGTCGCTGGAGGGGCGAGGAGGAGCGGCCGGGATCACTGGGATCGCCGCGAGCAGCGTCTTCGTGTAGTCCTCCGTGGGGTGCAGCAGCACATCCTGCGTCGAACCTCGCTCGACGATGTGGCCGTCCTTCATCACGACGACCGCGTCGCACAGGTTCTGCACCACGCCGATGTCGTGCGACACCAGCAGTAGCGTGAGATCGGTCGTGCGGCGGAGCTCGATCAGTAGCTCGAGGATCTGTGCGCGCACCGTCACGTCGAGGGCGGAGAGCGGCTCGTCGCCGACGAGGATTCGGGGGCGATGCACGATCGCCCGCGCGAGCGCGATCCGCTGTCGCTGGCCGCCCGAGAACTCGTGCGGATAGCGGTCGCCCATCTCGGGCTCGAGCCCGACCTGGGCGAGCACCTCGCGTACTCGCGCCCGGTGGTCCCCCTCGATGCCGAGGGCCCACAGCGGCTCTCGCACGATCTGACCGGCCGTCATGCGCGGGTCGAGCGACGCATAAGGATCCTGGAAGACGAGTCCGGTCTCGCGCCGCAGCCAGTGCAGCGACTTCGCGGATGCCGTGGCGTCGACGGGGCGTCCGTCGATCGACACGGTCCCGGACGTGGGGCGGTCGAGACCGAGGATCAGTCGGACCAGCGTGGACTTTCCCGACCCCGACTCGCCGATGATCCCCAACGAAGACCCCTCGACGACATCGAGATCGGTCTCCGCCAGCGCCGTCTGCGTGCGCGTTCGTTCGAATGCGGTTCGCTTCGGGACGACGAAGTCGCGGCGGAGCCCCCGTGCTTCGATCAGGCTCATGCGGCACCACCGTTCGGGCGCCAGAGAGTCGCCGTGGCATCGCGCAGCAGGCCCTGGGTGACCGGTGAGGCAGGAGTCGACAGCAGGGTCGAGACCGGGGCCGCTTCGACGACGCGTCCGTGCTCGAGCACCACGCCCTCGGTCGCGACCTGCGCGAGCACGGCGAGGTCGTGCGTGATGAACACGAGCGACATCCCCTCGTCGGCGACGAGCGCGAGCAGCAGGGAGAGGATCTCGGCCTGGATCGTGACGTCGAGTGCCGTGGTCGGCTCGTCGGCGATGAGCAGCCGCGGACGACAGGCGAGTGCCATGGCGATCGCGACGCGCTGGCGCTGACCGCCCGAGAGCTGGTGCGGGTACCGGTCCACGATCGACTCGGGATCGGGGAGCCGTACGCGTGCCGCTTCCGCGATTGCGCGCTCTCTGGCTTCCCGGCGGCCGAGCCCCTCGTGGATGCGGATCGACTCCGCGATCTGCCGCCCCACCGTCCGGATGGGGTTGAGTGCCGTGCGGGGCTCCTGGAACACGATGCCGATGTCGTCCCCGCGGAGCTTCGCGAGCTCCCGATCCGGCATCCCGATCAGCTCGACGCCGTTCCAGCGGATGCTGCCGCTCGCCGTCGCGCCGTCGGGGAGCAACCCGAGGACCGCGAGCGCGGTGAGCGACTTGCCCGATCCCGACTCGCCGATCAGTCCGAGTCGCGCACCGTCGGGTACCTCGAACGAGATCCCGTCGACGACGCGGCGCCCGTCGATCTCGATCACCAGATCCTGCACGGACAGGCTCATGCGACCACTCCCGGTGTGTGGATCTCGGCGGCGCGATGCCGCAGGGTCGGGTCCGTCGCCTCGCGCAGTCCGTCGCCGAGGAGGTTGAGTGCGAGCACGGTGATCGTGATCGCGAGCCCCGGCCAGATCACCGACAGCGGATGCACGCCGATGTAGCGCTGGAGATCGGCGAGCAGGAGCCCCCAGCTCGGCTCGACCACCGACGCGCCGAATCCGAGGTACGACAGGCCGGCCTCGGCGAGCACGGCGACGGCCATGGACCAGGAGAGCTGCACGATGAAGACCGGGGCGACGTTCGGAAGCAGGTGCCGCACGAGGCTCTGCGTCGGCGTGAGACCTGCGGCGCGTGCGGCGAGCACAAAGTCGCTCTGCTGCACCCGGCGCAGCTCGGGTCGGGTGACGCGGGCGATGTTCACGCCGAAGCCGATCCCCACGGACCAGATCACGACCCAGAGCGACCCGCCCCAGACCGACGAGATCATCATGGCGATCAGCAGCACGGGGAAGGCGATCAGGATGTCGACGAGCACCGCGACGGTCTCACGCATCCAGCGAGCGGTGAGGGCGCCGAGGGCGGCCAGGGCGATGCCGACGAGCGTGGCCACGATTCCCGCGCCGACGCTGACGAAGACGGTCGTGCGCGCGCCGGCCATCAGCAGGCTCAGGATGTCGCGGCCGGTGTCGTCGGTGCCGAGCAGGTGCGGCCAGCTCGGGGGCAGCCATCGATCGCCGATGTCCGACGCCTGCGGGTCAAACGGGGTCCAGAAGAGCGCCACGATCGCAGTGAGAGCGATCACGGCGACGACGATGATGCCGAAGCACCCCGTCGGCGTACCCCAGAGTCGGCCGAGCCAGCGCGGCATCATGCGGCCTCCCGCTGTCGCGGATCGATGGCACGGTGCAGGAGGTCGACGACGAAGCCCACGATCAGCACGAAGCCGGTGAGGACGAGGAGCTCGCTCTGCACCTTGATGAGGTCGCGGGTACCGACGTCGGCGACCAGCATCCGTCCGATCCCGGGGAGGGTGAAAAGCTGCTCGATGATGACGGATCCGACGATGATCCCGGCGACCTGGAGTCCGAGCACCGTGATGATCGACAGTCCCACCGCAGGGATGCCGTGCTGGATGAGCGCGCGGGTGCGGGTGAGTCCCTTCGCCGCGGCCGTGCGGACGAAGTCCTGTCCCGCGGCCTGCAGGGTCGCGCTGCGCACGAAGCGCATGAGCATGGCTCCCTCGACCACGCCGATCGTCAGCGCGGGGAGCAGCAGCGACTCGATCGCGCGCCCGGGCGTGGACCAGCCGGTGCGGGGGAATCCCTGCGGCGGCAGCCAGCCGAGCCAGACCGAGAAGACGACGATGAGCATCATGCCGGCCCAGACGACGGGCACGGCGGCCAGCGTCTGAGCGCCGACGCTGAGGGCGGTGCCGGTGCGTCTGCCGCGCAGGAGGGCGGCGAAGATTCCGAACGGCACGGCGATGAGCACGGCGATGAGCAGCGACATGATGCCGAGAGGCACGGTGACCTGGGCCTTGAGCAGCAGTTCTTCGCCGACCGAGGCGCCAGAGAGCAGCGAGGTGCCGAGGTCGCCCCGGAAGATGCCGCCGATCCAGTCCGTGTACTGCGCGAGCAGCGGCTGGTTCAGGCCGAGCGATTCACGGAGCGCGTCGACCTCGGCGGGGGAGGCCTGGGTGCCGGCGATCAGTTGGGCCACGTCTCCCGGGAAGACCCGCAGAGTGAGGAAGATGAGCACGCTCGACACGAGGAGCCCTGCGATGAGCAGGGCTCCTCGGACGAGCGCATAGCGGATCACGAACGGGTGACCGCTCGCTACTTCTCAGCGGAGACGGTCACGCCGGCGAGGTTGATCCGGGAGTTGATCGAGTCCTCGGGGAAGCCGGCGACGATCGGGGCCACGGCCGTGATGGTCTCGCCGTTGTACAGCCAATCCGCCGCGTGGTCCTCCGACACGATGCGCGCGGCCTGCGCGAGCAGCTCGGCGGACTTGTCGGGATCCACCTCGGCCAGTGCCTTCGAGTACAGGTCCTGCACCTCGGCGTTGTCGTAGCCGAAGTAGTAGTCGGGGTTGGCGAAGTTGCCGAAGTCGCGCGGCTCGACGTGCAGCACGAAGCTGAGGTCGTAGTCCTTGTTCGTGTACACGTCTTCGAGCCAGGTCGGGAACTCGACCGAGTTGACCTCGAGGGAGACGCCGACCTTCTTGAAGTCGGAGATCAGCACCTTGGGCACCGTCGTCCCGTAGAACGCGGGAATCGTGAGCGTGAGCTCCAGGTCTTCCTGTCCCGCTTCGGCGAGCAGCTCCTTCGCCTTCTCCGGGTCGTACGAGATCACGTCCGACAGATCTTCGTAGCCGGGGTCGAGTTCGGGGATCGGGCCGAACAGCGTGGTACCGGCGCCGACCGCCTCGATGAGGGCGTCGTGGTCGATGGCCAGGCGGAGCGCCTCGCGCACGCGGACGTCGTCGAGGGGCGCCTTCTTGTTGTTGAACGCCAGCGTGGCCTTGTCGGTGGTGCGGCCCTTCGTCAGGGCGAACTCGCCGGAGTCCTCGAGCTGCGGCGCGAGGTTGGGATCGACGGCGGTGAGCACCTCGACGTCGCCGGCGAGGGCGGCATTGACGCCCGCCGTGAAGTCTGGGATGTACTGGAACTCGACCTGCGCGACGCCGGCCGGGTCGCCCCAGTAGTCGTCGTTGCGGGCGAAGGTGATGGTGCTGCCCTTGTTCCAGCGAGTCAGCGTGAACGGCCCGGTGCCGTTCTCGGCCGACTTCAGGTCGGTGGTGTCACCGGTCTTGAAGACCAGCCCCGCCGGACCCGTCAGGGCGAACAGGAAGTTCTGGTTCGGCTCGGTGAGCACGATCTGCACCGTGGTGGCATCCGGCGCCGTGATCGACGCGACCGCTGCGAAGTCGGCGTTCCCCTGCACGGTGGCGTCGGTGCGCACGGTCTCGTACGAGGAGACGACATCGGCGGAGGTGAGCGCGGTGCCGTCGTGGAAGAGGATGCCCTCGCCGAGGGTGAAGGTGTAGGTCAGCCCGTCGTCGGAGACTTCGTAGTCCGTGGCGAGTCGCCCTTCGATCTCGTTGTCCTGCGTGCGCGTGACAAGGCCCTCGTAGATGTTGTCGATGAGGATCTGTTCGAGAGCCGCACCGCTGGTGTGGCGGATGTCGAGGTTGGTGGGTTCGAGCACCAGTCCCACGTGCAGGGTCGCGTCGGGGTCGGGCTCACCGGTGCTCGCGGAGGGCCCGGGATCGGGGGAGCCCGCGCAGGCGCTGAGTATGACGGCGGTGGCCGCGAGCGCGGAGATCAGCGCGAGGCGTCGGGTGCGTCGGAACATGGGCGTTTCCTCTCGGTGCGGCAGTTGCTGTGTGCCGTTGTGTCGAGCCTAGAGTTGCGTGGCGGGGTGCGGGTCGGGTGTGGAACGGAACGTCACAATCCGCGAACGGCGGATGCTGTGGCGATGAGGGCGGCCAGCTCGACAGGTGCGGTCTCCTGCACGTTGTGCGTCGCGTCCAGGGTCACCACGCGGGCGGCGGGCACACGACGCTGGAGGTCTTCGGCATCGGCCTCGCTGACGAAACCGCGGGCGGCGCGGACCAGGGTGATCGGGGCGCTGACCCCGGACAGGTCGTCCCACCCGGTCTCGTGAAGGACCGAGGGGGCGGTGGGCGAACCGGGATCGTGCGCGGCGAGGGCCTGTGCGGCGAGGTGTGCGAAGTGGTGCTTCCACTCCACCCGCCCATCGGGCCGCACGCGGGTGTTGAGGAAGACACCGCGCTCGGTCTCGGGGCGGCTGCCGCCGAAGCCGAGCGACATCGCCTTGTCGACGAGTTCGTCCCGAGAGGCGAAGTCCGTGGGGCCGGCGTAGAACTCGCGCAGCGCGGCCGGCCCGGCGGTGACGTCGATCCCTGGCGTGATGTCGACGATCACGAGCTCGGAGACCAGATCGGGTCGGGAAGCGGCGAGGGCGGCGCCGGTGAGTCCGCCGAGCGACTGTCCGACGACGACCTGCGGCTGCGTCGCCCAGGCATCGAGTGCCGCGGCGACATCGCGTGCGAGGGTGCGCGGGGTGTAGTCGACGTCGTCGCGCCAGGAGGAGTCGCCGTGGCCGGCCAGGTCGATCGCGAGCAGCGGCAGCTGGAGCGCGAGCGAGGTCGTGTCCCACGTGTGCGCGTTCAGGCCCGCGCCGTGCAGCAGCGTGACCTGCGGCGCGTCTCCGCCGAACCGTAGGGCGCTCACGGAGCGTCCGTCGGCGAGGGGGAGGGTGAGGCGCTCCACTTCCGGGAGCGGAACGCCGAGCGCTTCGGCCTGTGCGGGAAGATAGCTGAACTCGCTGATGTCGATCGCCACGTGCATATTCTGCTCCACCCCAGCGACACAGAAGAAATGGCGGAGCATTCTGGCAACCATGCCCCCGTAGTTGATTGTGAACATGTTTATCAATCAATGCATCAGCATGTCACAGTGCATTTCCTTGCGTCGGGGTGGACAGAGGCCGGGAGGGTGGTCGCCGAATATCATGGAGTCATGAGTGAGACGCGAGTGCACCTGTCCAAGACCGAGCCGACCGCGTATCAGGCGCTCGATGCGTTCTCGAAGACCGTCGGGCAGATCTGCGCGGCGAACGGCATCGACGATCGCCTCAAAGAGATCGTCATGATCCACTGCTCGCAGCTCAACGGGTGCGCATACTGCGCCCGCATCCACGTCGACCGCGCCGTCGCCGCCGGCATCGACACCGACACGCTCACCCAGATCCCGACCTGGCGCGAGAGTGGCGTGTTCAGCGAGCGCGAGCGCGCGGCCCTCGAACTCGCTGAGGCGTTCACCTTCATCTCCGAAGACGGCGTGTCCGACGAGGTGTACGACCTGGTCGGCAGTGTCTTCACTGAGAAGGAGTACGCGGCGCTCAGCTGGGCATGCGTCTCCATCAACGCGTTCAACCGCGTCGTGATCGCCGGACGCTATCCAGTTCCCGCCCGGACTCCGCAGGCGCAGGCATGACGATCCTCGACGTCGACGGCGTCACCAACGTCCGCGATGTCGGCGGTATCCCGGCGTCCGGTGGCCGCATCCGCGCGGGAGTGCTGCTGCGGTCGGGTCAGCTCTCCGGCGCCACGACGAGCGGGGCCGCCGTGCTCCGTGCGAAGGTGCAGCACATCGTCGACCTCCGCGACGGCGAGGAGGTGGCGGCGGAGCCCACCGAGATCGAGGGGCCGGACACCACGCACCTCCCACTGTTCCTGGGGTCGGTGCGGTCGTTCTTCGAAGCCGACACGAGCCTCGACGACCTCTACCTGCATCTGCTGGAGGAGAGTGGGGAGCGCCTGGTCGAGGCGATCCGCATCATCTCCGCGGGCGCGCCCACGCTCGTGCACTGCACGGTCGGCAAGGACCGCACAGGCGTGACGGTGGCCCTCGCGCTGTCCGCCGTCGGCGCTGATCGTGAGGCCGTGATCGCCGACTACGCGCTCACGGAGTCGCAGCTGCCGGCGGAGCGCTCGCAGCGCATCGCCGCGTACCTCCGCGCCGAGCACCCCGAAGCGGTGCATGCGGTGGCCCTCGCGACGCAGTCGCCTGCTTCGGTGATGCGGAGTCTGCTGGAGCAGGTCGATGAGCGCTGGGGTTCCGCCGCGGGCTACCTGCGGGCAAACGGGATGACCGAGGCGGAGCTCGCCGCGTTGACCGCTGCGCTCGTCGAGCCGGCCGAGTAGCGCACAACGGGACCGCGCTCTTCCCGGCGGAGGCAAGGTTAGGCAAGCCTTCACTTGGTGTACGATGAAGGCATCATGAACACCTCGCTCGAGACTCGCAGCACGCGCGCAGCACGCCGCGCAGCACGTCAGCGCGCGCACCACCTGGTGACGGCCGACGAACAGTCCCTCACCGAGCTCGAGGTCTTCCTGACGACGCTGCCGCTGTGCGCGTCCGGCCGGATCTTCATCGAGGTGCCCTCGGTCGCCGACATCGGCGTGATCGAAGCTCCGGGGCGGATGACCGTCACGTGGCTCGCGCGTGAGCAGCGTTCCGGTGCTCCCGGCAGTGGCCGCGCCTGCGCACCCGGTCAGGCCCTGGCACGCGCGACCTGCGCGTGGGCCGACGAGATGATGTGCGACGACGAGATCGAGACGCGCGTCACGCTGCTCGGTGGCTACCTGGGCACCGCCGACATCGTCGAGCACCTGACGAGCGCGCTGCAGGTCTCGCCCGCACTCATCCACACCCCCGAGCGCTTCGGCCTGCTGCCCACCGTCCGCTGACCGCGCGAGCGCGGCGTCAGCGCGACCGGCGCACGTAGTTGCCGTCTTCCAGTCCCGCCTCGATCTCGAAGCGGTTGCGCAGCGGATCCCGGCCGGCGAACAGATAGAGCACCGGCATCAGGAAGCCGTAGCGGAGCCACTGCTCCTTGTGCACGGCTTCGTGACGCAGGACGGCATCGCTCGGGCGGGCGTCTCCGGTGAGGAAGCACCCGCCGACGCATACTCCACCACGGTTGAAGGTCCAGGTGGGCATGCCCCGGAAGATCCACAGCCCCGCCCGCCTCTCGACGGGGCCGGTGCTCCAGAGCGATCCCCAGAGCCACCCGACAGCCGTGCCCCAGGCGTAGCCGAGACGACTGATCGGCGAACGCAGGAGGAACGAGGGGATCCGGCGGTCGAAGCGTCGCCCCCGGGCGAGCGCGGCTTCGGCCTCAGGACGCCAGTCCGCCGCCGTGCTCATGCCACGGCTCCGACCAACCGGAGCAGCGCACCGAGGTCGTCGACCGCATCCGCCGGCGTTCGGGGCGCGAAGCCGGCGATCGTCGCGCCGGCCAGCGGGATCTCGGTGCGCAGCGCGCGGATGGCGGTGCTCAGAGCCGCGGGGGAGAGCCCGAACGGCACGGAGGAGGAGACGCCGGCGAAGTCGGAGGGGTCGAGCACATCCACGTCGATGTGGACCCAGACTCGCGACGCCCCGGTCGCTCTGACCGCGTCGAGCAGCGCATCGGGTCGTTCGAGGTCATCGACGGAGAGGTTCGTCAGGGCCCCAAGAGGGGCGGCCTCTGCGTCGTCGAGATTGCGCACGCCCACGGTGACCACCCGGTCGGCGCGGATCGCGGGGGAGAGGACGAGCTGCTCCTCGCCCTCGCCGAGCAGGGCGCGCAACGCCATTCCGGAGAAGGCTCCGGAAGGAGAGGTCTCGGGCGTGTGGAGGTCGGCGTGGGCGTCGCACCACACGACGGCGAGATCGTCGGTACCGCCCGGGAGCGCATCTATCGCGGCGACGGTGATGCTGCAGTCGCCGCCGATCACGACAGTGTCCGCGTCGATGTGCCCGTGGGTGAGTTCGCGTGTGCGCAGCAGCGCGCTCAGGCGGCGGACCCCGGTGCCGAGGGATTCCCCCGCCTCGACCGGCACTTCCAGCACGGTCGTCGCAGCCCGGGGAAGGTCTCCCGCGATGGCGGCAGCACCGTCGACGAGGAGCATCGCGCGCGGTGCGGGCGAGCCCTGCCACTGCGGGATGACGAGGAATCGCACCATGGGTGCCTCCGAGAAGAAGAGCGCGGATGTCCCGGGCGCAGGGCCCGGGACATCCGCTGGTGGTGTCAGTTGCCTTCGATGGCCTGACGGGGAGCGCTGCCGCCGGCCTTGAGCTCGGCGAGACGAGCCTCGACCTCGGTCAGTTCGCCGAGGTCTTCCAGGCTCTCGAACTGTGCGTCGAGGCTCGACGCCGCGAGCTCGATCTTGCCCTGAGCGATGGCCTCCTGGCGGCGGACCTTGTCTTCGAACCGGCCCAGCTCGCTGGTGGGGTCGAGCACGTTGATCGAGCCGACAGCGTCCTGCACCTTGGTCTGCGCCTCCGCGACCTTGGCGCGCGCGAGAAGCTCGCTGCGCTTGTTCTTGAGCTCGACGAGCTTGTCCTTCATGCCGTTGAGGCCGCTCTTGAGCTTGTCGACGATCTCGGTCTGGGCGGCGATCTGAGGCTCGGCGCCGGTGGCCTCGCGCTCGGCACTGATCTGGCGCTGCAGGGCGATCTTGGCGAGGTTGTCGAACTTGTCGGCGTCCGTGGCATCGCCGCTGTTGCGCATCTCGTCGGCCTTGCGGCTGGCGGCGAGGGCCTTGTTGCCCCACTCGGTCGCGGCCTGGACGTCTTCCTCGTGGTCACGCTCGAGGAGTCGCAGGTTGCCGATGGTCTCGGCGATCGCGGACTCGGCGTCGGCGATGCTGTTCGTGTAGTCGCGAACGAGCTGGTCGATCATCTTCTGCGGGTCTTCCGCGGAGTCCAGGAGGGAGTTGATGTTCGCGCGGACGAGGGTCGAGATACGTCCGAAGATGGACTGCTTGGTCATGCGTGGTTCCTTTCAGAGGGCGTCTTCGAGAGCTTGGCGTAAATGTCTGTGTGGCGGATCAGAAGCGTCTACCTCCGGATCGGCCGCTGCGGCCTCCACCGCCGCGGGATCCCCCGCCGCCGAAACCGGAGCTGCGGAAGCCGCCGCCCCCGGAGGAGCGCCAGCCGCTGCTGCTGCTTCGACGGGACGACCCGCCGCCACCGCCGGCGAGGAGGCCGCCGATGATGCCGCCGAGGATGTCCCCGCCGATTCCGGAACCGCCGGACGAGGAGTTGGATCCGCCGAACGGGCTGCCCCAGCCGCTGTCGTACCCGGGCGGGTTGTACGCCTGGACGTCGGATTGCGCGGCGGAAGTGGCCTGGCCGGCGAGGGCGAGTGCGCGGTTGGCCTCGGCCAGAGACGCCTCGGGGTCGGTGGCGCGCAGGTTCAACGCCTGGGTGAGACTGGCCTCGGCGTTGGCGAGTCGGGTTCGTGCGGTCGAACCGACGGTGCCGCGGCGGGTCTCGATGAACTCGCGTGCCGCACGGATCTCGGAATTCGCCTGTGCGAGGGTCTGCTCGAGCATCTGCTGCACGCGGCGCGAGCGCTCGACGCCTTCTCGGCCCTGGGCGATTGCCGCATCGATCTGGGCGTTCGCGGCGCTGAGCGCCTCGAGCACCCGCTGCGGATTGCGCTTCGTGCTGGCGAGGTCGGCCTGCGCCAGCTGGAGCTGCTGCGCGGTCGCGGAGGAGGCCGCCGCGATCGCACCGGTCGTGTCGGGCAGCTGCTGTGCCGCGGCGAGGTCGGCCTGCAGTTCCGTGACCAGTGCTTGCGACTGTGTCTCGATGGCGGCCAGTTCGGCGCCCAAGGTCGAGACCGCCTGGGCGAGCTGGCCGGCCTGTGCGACCGACTGCTCGGCGGTGCGGATCGCGAAGGCGGCCTCGCCGGATCGGCCGGCCGCGATCGCCTGGGCGGCCGCCTCGATCGAGCGGTCGGCCAGGTCGGCGCGCTCCTGTGCCTGCGCGGGGTTGTCGGCGACCGTGCTCAGGGCCGCCGGGTCGTACGTCGCCGACAGCGCGGACAGAGCCGGTGCGGCGGCGGCGAGGATCGGGGTCAGTGCCGCGCGTTCGCCGCGGACCCTCTCGAGTTCCTGCGGCGCATTCTGCTCGAGTTTGCGAAGGGCGTCGAAGGCCTCGGTGTTGTCGTCGAGCACATCGTCGATCTCTTCGGCGATCCGGATGATGCGGATGTGCCAGGCCCGACGGTCGTGGATCGTGTCCTCGATCTCGTCGTCGAGCTTCTGCTTGAGGTCGAAGGCCTCAGCGATCTTGGCCTTCGCCGCGTCGACGACGCGGGTGAACTCCTCGGTCGCGCCCTCGCCGAACTGTGCGACCGCGAAGCCGAGCTCCTCCTTGCTGGAGGTGATGGCGTCATCGGCCTGCACGAGTGCGAGCCCGGCCTGCGTCTCGACCTGCTCGTCGGTGAGGGTGGAGAACGGATCAGCGGGGTCGGGTGTCTCCGGCATCGCGCCGCGTCGGCGGATCTCGGCCTTGCGCCGCGCGCGTCGGACGAGCGCGACGATGAGCCAGATGAGCAGAGCGGCGGCGATGACGGCCACCACGATCAGCGTGACACGGAGCGCTCCGGCACCCCCGTCGCCCTGGATCTCGTCGGCGGCGAGAGTGATCGCCCCGACCCAGTCGCCGTCGGCGGCGAGCGGGACCATCTTGTCTTCGATGGCGTCGAGCTGGTCGAAGCTCACCGGCCCGTCGGGCGCCGCCGAGATGTAGTAGCTGCGGCCGTCCACCGCGATCGCGAGGAGATACTGCTCGCTGCCGAGGTTGTTGCTGTCGGCGACGGTGTCAGCCCATTTGACGTTGTCGCTCGGATTGGTGAAGTCGTCGACGAGCACCACGAACAGGTCGGCGTTCGAGTTGGCGGTCAGCTCCTCGAGCCTGGTCTCGACCGTGGCCTCTTCATCGGCGCTGAGCACGTCGGCCTGGTCGGTGACGTATCCGGAATCGAGGGTGAGCGGATCGGTGGCGGAGGCGACGGACGCGGTGAACGCTCCTGCCACGGCGGCCAGCGCGAGTGCGGCCAGCGTGAGCCACCGTTTCGTCATCGTGTTCCCTCCGACCGGCAGCCGAGCCCCATGCCATGAGTCTATGCACAGAGCCCGACACGCGACAGCACCAGCGGCGGGTTCGCCGTTCGCCCTCAGCGGAGGCACATACCCTGGAAGGCATGGACGACATGTACGGTTCGGATGTGCTGGCGACAGGCTGGCGCGACCGCGGCGCGAAGAAGGTGCCGCAGGTCGCGGCGGAGGCGGATCTGGTCGTCGAGGTCGCCGATGACGGTTTCTGCGGCGCGGTCACCCGCGTGCAGGGCGGCAACGTCGAGCTGGAGGACCGCGTCGGCCGTCGACGGCTGTTCCCGCTCGGCGGCGGGTTCCTCATACACGGCGCACCGGTGCGCCTCGTCGTGCCGGCGGCGAAGGGCCAGGGTCCGCGGCGCACCGCATCCGGATCGTTCGTCGTCGCGGATCAGCGCGCACGCGTCGCCCTGCCCAGCCGCATCCTCGTCGAGGGCAGGCACGATGCCGAGCTGGTGGAGAAGGTCTGGGGCGCCGATCTGCGTGTCGAGGGTGTGGTCGTCGAGTTCCTGCAGGGAGTCGACCTGCTCGACGACCTGCTGACCGCCGAGCCGCCCAGCGCCACCCGCAGGTACGGCGTGCTGGTGGACCACCTCGTGCCGGGTTCCAAGGAGACCAGGATCGCGCAGGCTATCGCGCGCGGCCCGCACGGCCGACACCTCCGCATCGTCGGGCACCCCTTCATCGACGTCTGGCAGTGCGTCACCCCGCGTGCCCTCGGCATCGCGAAGTGGCCGGAGATCCCGCGCGGGATCGAGTGGAAGGTCGGGATCTGTCGGGCCTTCGGGTGGCCCCATGAGACACAGGCCGACATCGCTCGCGCCTGGCAGCACATCCTCTCGAAGGTGACCACCTACCGGGACCTGGAACCCGCACTGCTCGGCCGTGTGGAGGAGCTCATCGACTTCGTCACGGCCCCGACGGGTTGAACGCCGCCACCGCGGACGCAGGGAGCGCGGGGCGCCGACGACTACCCTGGAATCATGCCCGAACCCCGTACCTTCCGAGACGAGCCGGTGTCGTTCGTACGCCGCAGCGGCCGGATGTCCGAGGCGCAGGAGCGCGCCTTCACCGAGCTCGGCCCGCACTACCTGCTCGACGTCCCGCGCGACGTCGCCTGGACCTCGGTGCACCCGGAGGCCCGCCTCGATCCCGCGACCGAGTACGGCCGTGCCGCCGACCTCTACGTGGAGATCGGCTCCGGGCAGGGACACGCGATCGTCGCGGCGGCCTCGTCCCGCCCCGATGATGACTTCCTCGCCGTCGAAGTCTTCCGCGCCGGCCTCGCGCGGACGATGCTCGATGCGGACAGGGAGGGCGCCCGCAACGTCCGGGTCGTCGAGGCGAACGCGCCGGAGGTGCTGTCGTCATACCTTCCCGAGGCTGCGGCCCGCGAGGTCTGGATCTTCTTCCCCGATCCGTGGCACAAGAAGAAGCACACCAAGCGGCGCCTGGTGCGGCCGGGTTTCGGTGACACCGCGGCGAGGGCGCTGAACGACGGCGGCCTGCTGCGTCTCGCGACCGACTGGGAGGACTACGCGCTGCAGATGCGCGAGGTGCTCGACGCCGAGCCGCTGTTCGAGCGCGCGTTCGACGGGGAGTGGGCTGAGCGCTTCGATGGCCGGGTGATGACCGCGTTCGAGCGCAAGGGCATCGCGAAGGGGCGCGACATCCGCGATCTGGTCTACCGGCGCAGGGCGCGCGCGTGACCGAGGTGCGGCGCGAGACGACGCTGCGCCTCGCCTTCGTGCCGGCGTTACTCGTCTGTGCCGCTGCCCCGGCGTTCTTCGTGCTGGAGATTCCGTGGCTGGGCTGGGCGCTGCTCGCCCTGGGGATCGTGATCGCCTGGCTGCTCGAACGCGGGCGGCCGGCTGAGGACCAGGTCGTGAGCATGGGCGCACGGCGGGAGACCGCGAGGGTGATCGGCGTGCATCGGCCGCCCTCGCTCACCAGGGACCTTTCCCTGATCGCCGTCGGTCTGCTGATCGTCAGCATCATCCCGCTCGCCGCAGAACTCGACAACCTCGCGATGCTGCGTTTCACGCTCGCGCTGGGTGGTGCGGTCGCTGTGCCTTACGTCATCTCCCGGTTCGTCTACCGCGACCGCGCCATCAGCTTCCCGTGGCGCACGCACCGTCGATGGGGTCGTCTGCAGTGGGGATGGCTGGTGGCGGTGCTGATCCTGGGATGGCTGATCCTGCCCTTCTACTTCATCACCAGCGGCGTCTACCAGAACTGGCCGGTCGTCGACACGCCCGAGCTCATCGCACGGCTGTTCGTCGGCGTCGGCGCTGTGGGCATCTGGGACGAGCTGTTCTTCATCTGCACGGTGTTCGCGCTGCTGCGTCGTCACTTTCCGAACCTGGTTGCGAACCTGCTGCAGGCGATCGTGTTCGTCTCGTTCCTCTGGGAGCTGGGATACCGCGAGTGGGGCCCGTTGTTGACGATCCCGTTCGCGCTCCTGCAGGGCTACATCTTCCTGCGCACCCATTCGCTCGCCTACGTCGTCACCGTGCACCTGCTGTTCGACGCCGTGGTGTTCGCGGTGCTCGTGCACGCGCACAACCCCGGGCTGCTGCCGATCTTCCTGGTCTGACAGAATCAGCACATGCTCATCGTCGGTCTCGTCCTCGCCGCAGCCGCCGCTGCGTTCCACGTCTTCATCTTCGCGCTCGAGTCGCTGCGGTGGACCGAGCCGGAGACGAGGAAGATCTTCGGCGTCGCCAGCGAGGCGGATGCCGTCACGATGAAGCAGCTGGCCTTCAACCAGGGCTTCTACAACCTCTTCCTCGCACTCACGACCCTGCTCGGTATCGGCCTCGTGATCGTCGGTTCGGCCACCGTCGGACTGACCCTGGTGTTCGCCGGCACTGCGATGATGCTCGCCGCCGCCCTGGTGCTCATCCTCTCGGACCGCGCGAAGGCGCGTGCCGCACTGATGCAGGGGACGCTTCCCCTGCTCGCCGTGGTCGTCACCGCGATCGGCGTCGCGATCGGCTGATCGCCGACCGACCGGGAGCCCGGAGCGGGGTGACACGCGCGCTTCCAGCCGCCACACTCGTTGCATGGTCGACTGGGTGCTGCACGTGGACATGGATCAGTTCATCGCCGCGGTCGAGGTGCTGCGCAGACCGGAGCTCGCCGGGATCCCGGTGATCGTGGGCGGACGCGGTGACCCCACGGAGCGCGCCGTCGTGTCGACCGCATCCTACGAGGCGCGCGCCTACGGCATCGGCTCGGGGATGCCTCTCAAGATCGCGGCACGCAAGGCTCCGAAGGACGCCGTCTTCCTGCCCGTGGACCAGGAAGCGTACGCGGTCGCCTCCGGCGAGGTGATGGCCGCGCTCCGGTCGCTGCCCGACGTGGTGCTCGAGGTCATCGGATGGGATGAGTGCTTCCTCGGCGTGACGACGGAGGACCCGGAGCGGATCGCCACCGCTGCACAGGCGGCCGTGCTGGCCGCGACGGAGCTGCACTGCTCCGTCGGCATCGGGGACAACAAGGTGCGTGCCAAGATCGCGACCGAGTTCGGAAAGCCGCGGGGGATCTTCCGGCTGACGGCGGATAACTGGTTCGAGGTGATGGGCGACAAGCCCACCCGTGACCTGTGGGGCGTCGGCTCCAAGGTGCAGAAGCGACTGGCCGCGCACGGGATCACGACGGTCCGAGAACTCGCGGACGCCGACGAGCAGGCGCTCGTCGCGGAGTTCGGTCCGCGGATGGGGGTCTGGTATCACGGGCTCGGCTCGGGCCAGGGGCCGAGTGTCGTCGACGACACCCCGTGGGTGGCACGCAGCCACAGCCGTGAGACCACCTACCAGCAGAACCTCACGACGACCGAGCAGGTCAACACCGCTGTCCGGGAACTCGCCGTTCAGGCCTTCGACGACTGCGCCGCCGAAGGAAGACCCGTCGTCCGCGCGCATCTCAAGGTGCGGTATGCGCCGTTCGAGACGAAGACGCTCGGGCGCAAGCTCTCTGCACCGACGACCGATCCGGAGGAATTCGTGGCGACCGCCCTCGCGCTCGCCGAGACCCTCGACTCTGAGCGGGAGGTCCGTCTCCTGGGCGTGCGAGCGGAGATGACGATGCCGGACGAGGGAGACGCGGCGGAGCGGACGCCGGTCCGAGGGAGGACCTGAGTCGGCGGCCGGGACGTGGCGCCGGGCCCGGGGGATCAGCCCCGGATGACGGCAGCCACCGCGCTCACCTCGATGAGCGCACCCGGAACACCGAGTCCGGCGACGAGAGCCGCCGTGACCAGAGGCGGTGCGCCTTCTCGCGCGAGCCTGGAGGCGACCGCCCCGTAGGCCGCGCGGAGGTCGGCGTCTTGATGGATCAGGACCGTCCAGCTGATCACGTCGTCGAGACCTGCGCCGGCGGACTCCAGCGCGATGCGGGCATTCTCGACGGCGCGCAGCGATTGCTCGGCGGCATCGGCGGAGACGATCGCCCCCGTGGAATCGACGCCGTTCTGGCCGCCGACGTAGATCGTGGTCGCGCCGGGTGGGACGACGGCGACGTGGCTGAAAGCAGGACTGACGACGAGCCCCGCGGGGCTGGCGAGTGTGATCTCCATGCCCATACTCTGCACCGGGGCTCCGACGTGCGGAACCCCGATGTCGAGGCGTGGATCAGAAGCGCAGCAGCACCTTTCCGATGCGTCCGGCGGTGTTGCTCGCCTGCACGGCTGCGCCGATGTCGGCGGCGTCGAAGATGCCGGCGACCGGAAGGGTCAGGGTGCCATCGCTGACGCGCTGGACCAGCTCGCCGAACAGTTCGCCCCGGGTTGCGGGGTCGAGGCTGGGCATGACCTTGCTGCCCCAGAAGCCCTTCACGGTTGCCTGCTTGAAGATGACGTCGGAAGAGGCGATCTCCATCGTGGGGGAGTTCATGGCACCGAAGGCCACGAGGGTACCGCCCTCGGCGAGGAGTGACAGCACGTCGCCCGCCGAAGACCCGCCGACGGAGTCGACTCCCGCGACGATCGGTGCGCCGCCGGTGATGCGTGCCACCTGCTCCCGCCAGTCGTCCTGATCCGTGGCGACGACGCCCTCGATGCCCTGGGTCCGGAGCTCTTCGATACCCGCCGTGCGGCGGACGAGTCCGAGGACGTTGATGCCGCGTGCGGCACCGAGCTGGGCGAGCATGCGGCCGACCGCGCCGTTCGCCGCGTTCTGCACGATCCACTCGCCCGGCTTCACGTCGAGGAAACGCAGCAGGGTGATCGTGCTGAACGGCATCGAGACCAGCTGCGCCGCATCCTCGTCCGAGAGTGCGTCGGGAACCGGGATCAGGCCGGCGGCGTTCGCGAGGAAGTACTCCGACCATGCGCCGAACGTGCCGCCCATCGCGACGCGCTGACCGACGGCGAGGTGTTCGACGCCCGAGCCGAGAGCATCGACGACGCCGAGCGCCTCGGTGCCCGACGCGGCCGGGAGGTCGGGCTTGAAGCCGTACGTTCCGCGGACGGTCCACAGGTCGTGGTTGTGGATGGGGGAGAGGAGCGTCCGAAGGCGAACCTGGCCAGCGCCGGGCTCGGGCAGGGGGCGGTCTTCGATCCGGAGGACCTGCTCGGGATCGCCGAACGTCGGGTGGATGAGTGCGCGCATGGGATTTCCTTTTCGGGTGGCGGGGTTCAGAGGGTGTCGTCCGCGGGTGCGGACTCGGCGAGACCTGCGGTGAGGCGCTGGAGCCGTTCGGTGATGTCGTGCAATTCACTGATGAGCTCGCGGCGACGGTCGTCGTCGCTCAGGCCGGCGGCTTCGGCGACCGCGCTGTGGATCGGGGCGACCTCGGAGCGAAGCGCCTGACCGCGCGCGGTGAGCTGTACCGTGACGACCCGCTCGTCCGCCGCGCCGCGGACCCGAGTGACGAGCCCTGCCTGTTCCAGGCGGCGCACGAGGGGCGAGAGCGTGCCGGAGTCGAGGCGCATCACCGCACCCAGCGAGCCGATGCTCTGCTCGCCCTCGATCCACAGTGCAGCCAGCACGAGGTACTGCGGGTAGGTGAGCCCCCAGGGCGCCAGAAGTGTGCGGTACGCCTGCGTGGTCGCGCGTGATGCGGAGTACAGCGAGAAGCACACCATCTCATCGGTCATGGCCATGCACTGAGTATTGCACGCCATTCAATTGTGCACAACTTAACTGGACGGTTCGATAGCTTGGAGGGCCACCCGGGCAGGGTGAGATGCGGTTCATGGCGAGTCTCCGCCGCAGTACGCTCGGCCAGACGATCACACGGAGGCAGGAGGATGCAGTGACCAGACCGTCCTGGCTGTTCAGCACGCTCGCGGGTTACCAGACCAGATGGGTCGTCCGAGACGTGGTCGCCGGACTCTCCGCCGGTGCCGTGGTGATCCCGCAGGCGATGGCGTACGCGACGATCGCGAACCTTCCCGTCCAGGTGGGCCTGTACACCTGCATCGTGCCGATGGTGGTCTATGCAGCCCTCGGAGGCAGCCGGGCGATGAGCGTCTCGACGACGTCGACGATCGCGACGCTGACTGCGACGACGCTCGTCTCCGCGGGGGTGGCGGCCGGTGCGGAGGACGCGATCGGCTCCCTGATGATGCTCACGCTGCTGGTCGGGGTGATACTGCTTCTCGCCCGGCTCGGCCGACTCGGCTCTCTCGTCGAGAACATCAGCGGCGCCACGGTGCTCGGACTCAAGATCGGCGTCGGCGCCACGGTGGCCGTCGGCCAGCTGCCGAAGCTGCTGGGGGAGACCTACAACTTCTCGGGGCACGGGTTCTTCCGATCGCTCGCCGCCGTCGGAGAGGCGTTCGGCAGCGTCAACTGGCCGACGGTCGCGCTGTCGGCAGGCTCAGTGGTGCTGCTGGTGGTGCTGAAGCGCTGGGCGCCGAAGGTCCCGGGGACACTCGTCGTCGTGGTCGGCGGCATCCTCCTGGTCTGGCTCGGCGGGATCGACCGACTCGGAGTGGGTCTCATCGCCGCCGTGCCGAGCGGACTGCCCGTCCCCGGATTGCCCGACCTGGCGCAGGTCACCGCGCTCGTTCCCGGTGCCCTCGCGATCGCCGTCATGGCCTTTCTCGAGTCCGCAGCCGTCGCCCGAAGCCTGCGCACCGCGGACGAACCGCAGATCGACAGCAACCAGGAACTCTTCGCGACCGGTGCGGCGAACACGGTCGGCTCGTTCTTCGGCACCATGCCCGCGGCGGGTGGTTTCTCGCAGAGCGCGGTGAACCAGAGTGCCGGGGCGCGATCCCAGCTGGCGACGGTCGTCACGGTCGTGCTCGCCATCCTGGTCGCCCTGTTCCTCGGCCCTGTCCTCAGTCTCATGCCCGAGGCCACCCTGGCCGCCATGGTCTTCGTCGCGGTTGCAGGGCTCATCAACGTCCCGGAGCTGGTGCGATGGGCTCGGATCAGCCGAGTCGACTTCTGGATCGCGCTGTCGGTCGCGATCATCGGGCTCACCGCGGGATTGTTGTCGGCCGTCGCCGTCGGCGTCGTGGTGACGCTGATCCTCGTGCTGCGCGAAGTGAACGTCCCGAAGCTCCGCGTGGTGGGAAGGATCGCCGGCGTGCTCGGCATCCACCTGGAGCGCGGGCTGTACACCGCGAATGCGCTGGTCAACGAGCGCAGGCTTCTCGAGATCGTCGACGGCGAGGAAGAGGAGGTCGCGGCTCTCGTGCTCGGGATGAGGCAGCAGGAGGTCATGACCATCACCGTGCTCGAGGCGCTCGAGAACCTCGACCGGGAGCTCGCGCAGCGCGACACGGAGCTTCACCTGGCCGCGCTCCCTGAACCGGCCGCCGCTGTCGCCGGACGCACTCCGTGGTTCACGGCGCTGCGCGCGGCCGGTCGCGTGCACGACACCGTGCGGGAGGGGATGGAGGCGGCCGCCACCGCCCATTGCCCAGAGGCGGCGGGAGGCGGCGTTCACCCTGGTGAAGTCGATGATGCACGCTGACGGCTGATCGAGCGGTGCCTAGGCTGAGCCGTGAGGGCGAATGGCGGGAGACCGCCGTCGGCGAACAAGGGGGACGGGCATGCGAAGAGGCATTCGGATCGCGTCGGCGAGGCGGTCGGGGTGGATGACCAGGCCGGCCTGACCTGGCAGTGGGCGAGGTTCGGTCTCGGTATCGCTTTCGCCCTGCCCGCCATGGTCGTCACTCCCTTCAGCCCGACGCTCGGTCTCGCTCTCGCCGTCGGTGTTCTTCCCGCGGCGGCGTTCCGGCTTCCGCCTCGGCGACGCGGTCGCGCGGTCATCCTCCTCGTCGGAGGTCTCAGTGCGATCGGGCTGCTCGTGGGTTCGCTGCTCGCCACCGTGCCCGCCGTCGCCGTCGTCGCGGTTTTCGGCGCGGCCGTGCTCGCGTGCATCAATGCGGTGCATGGGCGCCTGGCGCAGCTCGTGCTGATCCTCGTCCTGCCGATGATCGGCATCGGTCTGAGCTTCCCCTGGTCATCGGCAGCCGTCGGGCTCGCGGGAAGCATGGTGGCGGGATCGCTGTACGCGTGGCTCGTCTCCCTGCTCTGGCCGGAGCGAGATGGCCCGCCGCCGCCCGCAGCCCCTGTGCCGCGAGGTCGGGCGATGCTGGTCTACGGGCTCCTTCTCGGTGCCGCAGCTGCGATCGCCGCCGCTGTGGGCTTCCTCCTCGATCTGCAGCACGTCGGCTGGGCGACGGCGGCGGTGCTGCTGGTGATGCGTCCCGTGCGCGGGCAGCTCATATCGCGCAGCATCGGCCGGGCGATCTCGGTGCTTGTCGGTGCTTTCGCCGCCGCCGCTTTCGCAGTCCTCGCGCCGGGAGATCTCCTCATCGGCCTCGTTGCCGGCGTCGTGGTCGGTGCCCTGTGTGCTACCCAGGGGAGCCGCTGGTATGTGGCCCCGGGCTTCACGACGTTCATCGCCCTGACCTTCATCTTGGTGAACTCCACGGAGCAGCCCGGAGCACGCTTCCTCGAGCGGGCACTGGAGACGCTTCTCGGCGTCGGGCTGGCGCTCTTCTTCGGGGCAGCCGTGCCGTCTCTCCTGTCGTTGCTCGCTCTTCGACGGAGGTCGACCTCGGTCTAGACATTCGTCCTCTCGGAAGCGCTTGAGCCCTTATCTGCGCGGTGTCATACTGCGGATATCTGCTGGCCTGGCGTCGAACGATGGACCGGGGGGGTCCCATGACGGAGAGCATCGGCGACGACGATGCACCGAGGACGTTCGTCCCCGAGGCGGGCGAGGATGACGTCGCGCGTCCACGACTGCTCGACCGGCTCACGGCCGCAATGGACGAGCCCTGGACCTTGACGCTCGTCACCGCCCCGGCCGGAGCCGGCAAGACCAGGCTCCTCGCCCGCTGGGCGGAGATGATCGACGCGGAACCGGACACCGAGGTGGTGTGGGTCTCCTTCCAGCGCGGCGACCGTGAGCTCTCTCTCCTTCGCGCAGCGCTCGAACGGATCGCGGATGCGAGGCTTCGCGAGAGCCTGGCCACGGTTCCGCGAGCGGCGTCGGACGACTCGGCGCGCTCGCTCGCGCGGGTTCTGCGGGCAACGCCGCGACGGATCGTGATCGTCTTCGACGACGTCCACCTGATCGGGACACCCGAACTGGCCGACATGCTGTCGGCGTTCGTCCAGGCTGTCCCCGGCAATGCGCACGTCGTCCTCTCCGGGCGCGGCACGCGGCTGATCCGCGTGGCGCGGCGTCGTATCGCCGGAATCGCGCTCGAGCTCGACAACGCCGATCTGGCGTTCACCCCCGCCGAGGTGCGTTCCTTCTTCCGGGTCAACGGGATCACGGTCTCGCAGGGGGAGATCACGACGATTCTCCAGCGGACCGAGGGCTGGGCCGCGGGGCTCCGCCTCATGGTGCTCGCCGGGCTGCAGCACGCCGACATCACCGACAGACCTCTCCGCGGGGATGCGCCTGCGCTGGTCGACTACTTCCTCGAGGAAGTCTTCGCCGACCTGGATGAGGAGCTTCGCGAGTTCCTCCTCGTCACGTCCGTCCCGGAGGCGTTCTCGCTCGATCTCGCGTACCGGCTGTCTCCCGGTGCTCCCGCCGCGGCCCTCGTGGAGAGGCTCATCCAGCTCAGTGTGCTGATGGGCCGGCACGGTAGCGATCCCGTCTGGTACCACTATCACCCGCTGCTGCGGGAGTTCCTCGCCGCACGCCTGCGCGATCGGGGGCGGGCCGTCATCGACCACCTCGAGAAGGACACCGCCGAATGGTTCGCCGAGCAGCAGGAGCATCTTCCGGCGCTGCGACACGCCACGCAGAGCTCGGATCCGGCGTGTATCTCCGTGGTTCTGCGCCGGTGCGGGATGCAACTGATCCTGACGGGGCACGCCTGCGCCGTGATCGAGGCGATCGGGACGATGCCCGCTCCGCTGCGGTCGGACGCCGCGGTGCAGATGCTGGTCGCCGCCGCGGAACTCGCCCGCGGCGATGCCTCGGCGGCGGCAGCCGTCCTCGCGACGGTACGCGACCAGGACACGTCGCCGGCGACCCGTCAGTGGCTGACGGGACTCGATCTGCACACGGCCGTGCGCCGCGGAGGGATCACGGAAGCCCTCGCGCGGCTCGGGCGTGCGTTCGACACCGTCACGGGAGAGACCCAGCTCGACACGTATGCGTTCCTGCAGGCGGCGATGGGGGAGTTGTATGTCGGTCACCTGGACCGCGCCGAGCGCTATGCGCGCTCCGCTGCCGATCAGGCGCGAGCGGTCGACGCGATCACGGCGGAGCTCCAGGCATCCGCCGTCCTCAACACCAGCGCCCTCTTCCGAGGCAGGATGCGCGACGTTCTCGCCTCGGGGGCGCGACTGGACGCCCGATGGCGCGAACTCGGAATGCCGGACGATCCCTTCTACGAGGTGACCCGGGTGTGGCGGTACTGGGTCCCGTACGAACGTCTGCAGGCGGTCGACGCAGAGCAGACCTTCCGCGCGGCGGAGGCGATCATCCATTCGGGCTCCGAGCCGGCGATCTCGCGAGGTCTGCAAGGGCTGATGGCGCTGCTGAGCGCCGAAGCCGCCCCCGATCCGCATGAGGCGGCCGGCACGCTCCTCGAAACCCTCCTCCCTCGGGATGACATGCCGCTCCCTCCGCACTGGTATGCGATGCTGGGCGCCTTCGCCGTGCACGCGTTCGACCGCCTGGGCGAGCCGAATCTGCGGGACCAGTTCATCGCCGAGACCGAGCGCGCGTTCGGCACGAGTGGTGAACTGGTGGTCCTCCGCGCGATCGCGGCTCTGCACGACCATCGGCACGCGGTCGCACGCGAGACGCTCGCCCCCGTCCTCGACGGTTCGATGACGTGCGCGCTGCCGGCCTCGATGGTGGACGCCTGGCTGGTCGCTGCCGCGATCGACGTGCACACCGGTGACTCCGAGCGGGCCCAGGCCTCGCTCTCCCTGGCGCTGTCGCTGGCCGAGCCGGAGGAGCACGTCCGCCGTATCGCCGCGGCCGATCCCGCCGTGCTGCGTCTACTGGGCGCGCGCGCGACCGCCGGTACCCGGACACGCTTCGCCGACACCGTCCGGGAGCGGCTCGTCACGGCGGGACTGCTCATGGACGCGGAGCTCACGCATCGAGAACGCATCGTGCTGCTGGCGCTGAGCCGCAACGCGACGCTGCGTCAGATCGCGCAAGAGGAGTTCATCTCCCCGAACACCGTCAAGACCCACGTGCGCAACATCTACCGCAAGCTCGGCGTCTCGGACCGAGACAGCGTGACGGCGGCCGCGCACGCCCTCGGGATCGAGTAGCGCACGCGGCCGCCGTCGGGGCGGGAACCGCGTCAGTCGCGTGCCATGGCCGCTGCCAGATGTGCCTCGAGGTCGAGGTAGGCGTCGTCGGCGATGTCGAACACGACCTTCGTGATCTCGCCGCCGGCGAAGTCGAACCCGTAGCCGTACAGCGACGACACCGGGTCCGCGCTGTCGCGGCCGATCGTGAGCCCTTCGCCGCACAGGGAGAAGTGTCCGAGGACCGTGCGGATCTGCTTCTCGCCGACGACCTGGTCATCGATGTACAGCTTCACCGGGCCGACGCCTTCGCGGTGCTCGCCCATGCCCTCCTTCGTGAATTCGACCCCGATGATGTGCTTCCCCGACGTCGGCACGGGCGCGGAGACCCGATCCTCCGGAGGGATACCGAGGAAGTTGTACACGTAGTGCACCTGGCCGTCCTTCACGACGAGAGCGTGCCCGCCGAAGCGGGAGCCGTGCGCGAAGATGACGCCCTCCGTGTCGGGCGTGAACTCGACCTCGGCGGCGATCTTGTACGAGACGCCGTGCGTGTTCGCCGCAGACCTCTCCGGGACCTCGCTGGTGTTCGGGTAGTAGACGAACCGACCCGAGGGCGGAGCCGGCTGGTGGAACTCCATCCCGATGAACGTCTCGAAGTCCTTCGGGTTGCCGATGATCTGCAGGTCATTCAGCGGCAACACGTTGTTGGTCTTCGCCTCGTCCATCCAGAGCGCCTTGAGCTCTTCGAGCTTGTCGGGATGTTCCTCGGCGAGGTTCTTCGCCTCGGCCCGGTCGACGTCCGTGTGGTAGAGCTCCCACTCGTCCTTGTCGAAGTTGCTGATGCCGCTCATCGGACCGTGGACCGCGACGGCCTTCCAGCCCTCGTGCCAGATGCCGCGCTGGCCGAGCATCTCGTAGTACTGCGTCTGCTTCTGCGTCTGACCCTCCGGCTCGGCATCGAACGAGTACGCCATCGACACGCCGGACAGGGGCGTCTGCTCGACACCGTTGTAGACGTCGGGGAACTCCACCCCACAAGCCTCGAGGATCGTCGGGACGATGTCCGTCGAGTGGTGGTACTGATGGCGCACCTCACCGCGGGCCTTCATACCGGCGGGCCAGTGGATCACGAGCGGATCGCAGACGCCGCCCTGATAGGTGTAGCGCTTGAACATCTTGTAGGGCGTGGAGAACGCCGCGGCCCACCCGGTCGGGTAGTGGTTGTAGGTGTCGGGCGAGCCGAGCTTGTCGACGAGGCGAAGGTTCTCCGCCTCGTCGTCGGGGTAGCCACCGAAGATCTTGCCCTCGTTGACCGAGCCGTTCGGGCTGCCCTCGCCGGACGCGCCGTTGTCGGCGCAATACAGGATGAGCGTGTTGTCGAGCTGACCCGATTCTTCGAGGTAGTCGACGATGCGGCCGACCTGCGAATCCGTGTACTCGCTGAAGCCCGCGTAGACCTCCGCCATCCGGGAGAACATCGCCTTCTCCTCGGCATTCAGCGAGTCCCAGGGGCGCACCTCATCGGTCGGGTTGAAAGTGCCGTCGGCCATGGGGTTCAGCGCGGTCAGGTCGGTGTCGGCCGGAACGATGCCCTTCTCGACCATCCTGGCGAGAACCCAGTCGCGGTAGGCCTCGTAGCCGTCGTCGAACTGACCCTTGTACTTGTCGATGTACTCCTGCGGGGCGTGATGGGGAGCGTGGTTGGCCCCGGGGCAGAACCAGAGGTACCAGGGCTTGTCCGGCTCGGTCTGCTTGACGTCGCGGATCATCGTGAGCGCCTGATCGGCCAGATCCTTCGACAGGTGGTAGCCCTGCTCGGGGAGGTACGGCTGATCGATGTAGTGGTTATCCTCGGCCAGCGACGGATACCAGTTGTTGGTCTCGCCGCCAATGAAGCCGTAGAACCGGTCGTAGCCCTGTGCCAGCGGCCAGTGCTTCTTCGAGGCGCCGGCGGTCCACTCGTCGATCGGCACGTTGTGGTTCTTGCCGACCCAGAAAGTCGACCACCCCGCGTCGCGGAGCACGTGCGCCATGGTGACGTTCGACTCCGGGATGTGGGAGTTGTAACCCGGGAAACCCGTCGACGACTCGGAGATCGTGGCGAAGCCGTTGAGGTGGTGGTTGCGTCCGGTCAGGAACGTCGATCGCGTCGGCGAGCAGAGCGCGGTCGTGTGCCACTGCGAGTAGGTGAGGCCGTTCTGCGCGAGCCGATCCATGGTGGGCATGTTGATCCGCCCACCATACGGCGACCACGCCGCCATGCCGGTGTCGTCGTAAAGCACGACCAGGACGTTCGGTGCACCTGTCGGTGGCGTCGACGCCCGATAGGCGTCCCAATCCGCGACGGAGTCGCGCACGTCGAGTTCGATCTTGCCCTGGAAGTCGCGAGCCATCTGCTGGTTCCCTTCGCCTGTCGGAACGATGCCGTATCCGCACAGTACTGCGGCGTGATGGTTGTTGTCACCGGTGGAACGCGACGCTCATCCGGGTGATCCCCGTCACCTCGCAGCGAGGGACCCGTCGGGAGACGCTCCCCGTCACTCAGATCAGCGCCGCGAGCGCCTTCTGCAGCTGGAGAGCACCGATCACGAGGAGCAGAGCCGCGTTGAGCACGTGTGTGTTGCCGGCGATCCACGTGCGGACGCGGTCGAGCAGCGGCTGCGCGTCGCGGCCGCGCACGACGACGTACACGACGGGAAGAGCGATCGGGAGGGTGCCCACCACGACGAAGGCGGCTGCGACCCAGAGTCCCGCGGCCGGATCCACGTCGGACAGGGTGATGTCGACCGCGGCGAGGATGGCGCAGGACGCGTCGACCGGGTTCAGGACGAAGAGCCCGATGCCGAGGAGGAGCGTGCGCCCGGGGCGGAAAGACTCCACCGAATGCAGCCAGCCGGGGAGCTGGGGTGACGCGGCCACGACGTCGCGGGGCGTCGACGCCGCCGCCATCCGCTGGATGTGCACCCGGCCCTTCCGGTAAACCCAGACGGCGGAGGCGACGAGGAAGAGACCGACGAGAAGGCGGACGAGCGGCACCCACAGGGGCGGTTCGCCGCGTTGATGAACCTGGAGCACCGGGAACAGCCACAGGAAGAGCGCCATGAGTCCGGCGAGGCCGAGGAACCACCCGAGCAGATACGCGATCCCGTTGGCCCTGGCGTTCTGCGACAGCAGCACCGCGACGAGAGCCATGATCGCGAGCGGGCTCAGCACGACGCCGAGCGCGACCGGAATGAGATCCAGGATCAGTTCGCCCATCTCCGTGCCTCTCTTCCGTCTTCCCGTCCCGTGCGGTGACGGTTCTAGAAGCTCCCGATGCCTTTGCCGATCATCGATACTCCGATCACGAGCAGCAGCACGGCCATGATGACGGTGTTCTCCTTGGCGAGCCAGCCGCGCAGGGCGTCGAGCGGTCCGCGGAGGCGATCGGCGGCGAAGAGATAGCCGACCACGGGGACCAGGACGGTCGATGCGGCGATGAGCGTGTAGATGACGATCACGAGCACGACGGATCCGGCCGGAAGCGCCGCCGCGCCGATATCGGTGCCGGCGCCGGCCGCCATGATCAGGTTCTTCGGGTTCACCGCCGACAGCAGGAAGCCGAGCCCCAGGGCGACCGGGAAGGTGATCGTGTCGATGGCCTTCATCCACTTCGGCAGCGCGGCCTCTTCGCCGGCCTTCGGCCGCTTGCGCCATTGTCCGAATGCGAGGAGGAAGAGAAGCAGGCCGAGTACGAGCTGCACCACACCGCGGATCGGGTGAGAGATGTCGGGGTCGTCCTCGGGGAGGATCGACGACAGCAGCGTGAACACGGTGACCGCGACCACGATGCCGACGAGCCAGCCCAGGAGGAAACCGACGCTCGTGACACGTGCCCTCGGCGAGAGCAGCATGAGTATCGCGGCAATGATCGGTATCGGGCTGATCGCGACGCCGAGTGCAAGCGGAAGCATGTCTCCGATGACGGTGCCCATCACTGGCCTTCTCTCTCTGATTGCGGCGATCGCGGCGTGGTTCGGGTGAGATCGCTGATTGCGGCACGGTTGGTCGCGTAGACCTGCTCCGACACGAGGAGACCGAGGCCGGTGAGTCGGTGCAGCGTATTGGGACGGACCCGGCTGAACGCGAGCGAGACCGAGCGGGCGGCGAGCCACTCCTTGAGCGATGCGAACGATTCGGCGCCCGTGACGTCGACATCGGTCACGGCCTCCATGTCGACGACGAGGTGCTGGACGGCCCCGTCGCCCGCCGAACGGATGGCGTCCTTCACCGCGCTCGAGAAGACTGCTCCGTTCGCGAAGAAGAGCGGGGCGGCCAGGCGGATGACGATCACCCCCGGAGCGGTCACGGTTCCGGCGGGGGCGTCCTCGAGCAGGGACTCGCCCGGATCGCCGCTGGATTCGAGCACGTCGATGGCCGGATTGGAGGCGCGCCGCGCGATGTTGATGAGCGCGAGCACGAACGCGACCAGGATGCCGGGGATGGACCCGATGAACAGGGTGACGAGGAAGCACGTGGCGCCGATCAGGAATTCGAACCGGTCCTTGCGCCACAGATCGATGAAGTCACGGATCCCGAGGAGTGGGATGATCGCGACCCCGACGATGGCGCCGATGGCGGGCGACGGGATGTCCGCCAACAGAGCGGTGCCGAAGAGGAGGAGCAGGAGCGTTCCGACGGCGAGGATCAGGGCGGGGAACTGCGTCCGTGATCCGGCCTGGTCCATGGCCGCCGTGCGTGAGGTCGATGATCCGACGGCGAAGCTGCCCTGAGCCCCCGCGGCGACGTTGGCGATGCCGAACGCGAACAGGTCCCGGTTGGCATGGAACGGGTAGCCGTGCTTCTCGGAGTACGAGCGAGAGACGAGGAGTCCTTCCGCGGTGGTGACCAGCGTCAGCGCGATCGCGGACGGCACGAGCGCGAGCCAGAGCGACCAGTCGATCATCGGCCAGGTGAGCACGGGCGGGCCTGCGGGCACCTCGCCGAGCACGTCGACACCGCGTTGATCGAGACCCGTGAGGACGACCACGAGCGTCGTCGCCACGAGGACGATCAGCGCCCAGGGGACGGCGTGCAGGTACCTGCGCCCGAGCAGCAGGACAGCCACCGAGCAGACCGAGATCAAGACGGCCCAGCCGTTGAGGGTCGTGAAGCCTCCGATGAGGTCGGCGACCTTGCCCGTGAACTCCTTGCCGGAGTCGATCTTGACGCCGAGCATCTTGGCGACCTGGCTGACCATGATGTCCAGCGCGAGGCCGCCGACGAATCCGACCAGGATCGGCTTCGACAGGAAGTTCGCCAGGAATCCGAGCTTGAACACGGCGAGGAGCACGAACATGCCGCCGCAGATGATCGCCTGCGCGAGGGCGAGCGTCGCGTAGTCGGCGCTACCCGCAGCGGCGAGTCCACCGATCGAGGAGGCGACCAGCGCGGCGGCCGCCGCGTCGGGGGAGGCGACCAGCTGCCGGGAGGAGACGACGAGGGCGTACACGATCGTCGGCACGATCAGGGCATAGAGTCCCGCAGTCGGCGGGAGTCCTGCGATCTGCGCATATCCGATGTTCAGGGGGATGGCGATGGCGAGCAGCGTGACGCCGGCGGTCAGCTCCGTGACGAAGTTGCGCCTGGTCAGACCCGCGAGCGGACGTTGCACATCGTCTCCCTTCGGGAGCGCCCCGAACGAGCGCGTTCGCGTTCACGATCCCACCGCGTGGGTCGCTGCGCCCACGTCTCGGGCGCAACCTCCTCCGGGTGATTTACGGCGATCACGGCTGCCCTCCTGTCAGGCACGGCGGCCCCCACGTCGCCGGCGTCGTGTGCGCACGACGGGAAGCTGCTCGGGCTCAGGTTCCGGAGGTACGGCTGTGCGGTCTCCCGAAAGCCAGCGCACCCACGTCGCCTCGGGGTCTCCCTCGAAGACGAGAGCGCGTGCGAGCAGCGTGAGGGGGATGGAGAGGATCGCGCCGAGCGGCCCGATGATGAACGTCCAGAAGATGACCGAGAAGAAACTCAGCGTGAGGCTGAGGTCGACGGCGTCGCTGACGAACTTCGGCTGCACGAGCACCTGGAGCACCACGTTGACGACGCTGTATACCACGATGACGCCGAGCAGAAGCGGCCAGCCGCCGACCACGAAGGCGAGGATCGCCGGGGGGACGAGCCCGACGACGAAGCCGACGTTCGGGATGAAGTTCGTGACGAAAGCGAGGATCGCCCAGACCATCGGAGCCGGGATGCCCATCCACCACAGAGCCAGGCCGTCGATGACCGCGACGATCGCGCCGAACGTGGCATTGACGATGTAATAGCGCCGGACGCCGGAGTTGAGATGCGAGATCCGCGCGAGCACGGCGCCCTTGGTCGCGCCGAACAGAGCCGGTGCACGACCGTAGCGTGCCGCATCGATCGCCATGAAGATGATGTAGGCGCAGACGAAGAACAGGGCCGTCGCGACGCTGAGGACGGTGCCTCCGATGCTGCGCGCAACGCCGAGCAGCGTCTCCGGATCGAGGATCGAGGCCGCGGCGTCCGAGGCCTCCTCATCCAAGCCGAGCGTCTTCAGCCATCCCACCAACTCGGCGGCGGTGTTCTCCAGACCGCCCTGCGACACCAGGTCTGCGATGAGCCGGGCGAACTGCGTTCCGGCGAGCCAGAGCAGCGCGCCCATCGCCAGCAGTATCAGATACGCGACGACGATCACCGCGGTCGTGCTCGCCCACTGCGGCCAACCGTGCCGATCGAGCGGGCGGCGGAGCGGCTCGCAGATGACCACGATCACGATGGCGAGGGCGATCGGTCCGAACAGATCGCGTGCGAGATAAACACCGGCCAGCGTCACCACGCTCGCTGCAAGCAGAAGAAGCACGCGCAGGCTGGGGGAGAGCGAGCGGTCGGTGGCGCGCTCGGGCGCAGGCGAGGTCATCACGCGGCCAGCGTAGCCCCCGGTCGGATCGGCGCCCGGTCGCCTCGCGGGCGGCGACCCGGCGGCCCGGGCGCTCAGAACGGCTCCGGCGGCACGAGGGGCGGCACACCCTGCTGCGGAGTGACTACGGCCTGCAACCCGACCGCCTCGATCGCCTCGGCGACTCCGCGAACGGTGTCGGAGACCACCGCGCTGCCGTGCAGCGGGTGGTGCCAGATCTGGAGGGTGAGCGTCCAGCGAGTGGGTGAGATCGCGGCGATGCGCACGTTCGGATGCTCTCGTGCGTGCACGCCGTCGACACCGCTCGCCGCACCCGTGATGGTCGTGATCACCTCGTCCAGGTCGAGCCCAGCCGATCGCGCGATGCGGATGTCGACGTCGCTCCGGCGCGCGCCGTGACGCGAGTCGTTCACCAGGACCCCGGTGAGCAGCGCGGCGTTCGGCACGTGCACCGTGCGGCCGTCGACCGTCGTGAGGATGACCGAGCGACCGTTGAGCTCCTGCACGGTGCCTCGGATCACCCCGTCGGGGCCGTCGATGCCGATCTCCTCGCCGATCTTTACCGACTGGCGGGACTGGATCAGGACACCGGCAGCGAAGTTGTCCGCGACACCGCGAAGCACCAGCACCAGGACGATCCCGGCGATCACCGTCATCGCGAGCAGCGGCTGCACGTTCGCCCCGAGGAACGCCAGCCCGACTCCGATCCCGACCAGGAGCAGCCCGTACTGCGTGAAGCGCGCGGCCAGCTGCGACACGGAGTCGGAGATCCCCGGGGTCCGCGCCGCCAACTTCAGCACGCCCTTGCGAGCGAGCCGCGACAGCAGCCAGCCGATGAGTACCGACAGCAGCGCGAGCACGATCTGCCACCCCGACAGGCCCTCCGGGAACAGATCGCCCAGCGTCACGATCGCCGTCCGCTCGACGTCTGCCCCCGGCTCCTCGACCTCATCCGACAAGCATGCGCGACGCTACTCCTCGGTGCCCACGACACTCATCCTCAGCGGGTGAGCATCGCGCGTCACGCGCGCCGCAGGGCAGGACGGCCCGCTCGGGGAGTCCATCGAAGCACGCTTCGCGGAGCCGCATCGCCCCGAAGGGATGAGCCGCTCTCGCCGGTGGTTCAGCGGAGAAGGAGACTGAGCGCATGTCGTCGACGCCATCAGGACAGGACCTCCTCACGGAGGCCCGCTCGCGCGGGGCCACACGCGAGCGTGCTCGCGAGGCCATCGGGCTTCAGATCTCGATCTTCTCGTTCATCCTCGCAGCGCTCGTCGCACTGCCCGTCTTCCGGCTGCACGCCGCGCCCATCGCGGGTCCCGACTCGCTCGGACAGTTCGCGGCGCTGATGTCGGCGGTGACGGCGATCGTCGTCTTCGTCCTGGGACGCGTGATCGCGGCCGATCCCGCCCATCGGAAACGGCTCGGCGTGCTCGACATCGTCGACATCGCCGCCTTCGCCTTCGCCCACGCCATCATCGCCCTGCTCGGGTGGACCCTGGCAGCCACGATCGTCGAGGCGGGCCTCATCGGGGCCGTCGTGTACCCGGTGCCCGTGCTCATGTTGGCCGGTGCCGCAGCGGCCCTGACCGCGTACGTGACCTACTACTCCGCCACGCACCTCGACCTGCAGCTGCTGGCGACCGTGCTCGCCGTGTTCCTCGTGCTCGGGGTGCTGGCGAGCATGCTCACGGCGAGCGACCCGCAGTGGTGGAAGGAGAATCTGAGCGCCCTCGGCATGACCGACGACCTCTCCGCCCGTGCTTTCAACCTGACCCTGATCGTCGCGGGGATCCTCGTGACGACCCTCGCCCGTTACGCGACGAAGGGAATCCCGACGACCCACCCCCGCGGAGCGGCCTCGGTGCGCACGTGCCTCGTGATCGTCGGTATCTTCCTCGGTCTCGTGGGGGTGTTCCCCGTCGACGAGCACTTCGCCCTGCACACCGGTGTGGCTTCCGGAATGGTGGTGGCTTACGCGGTGCTCATCATCGCCGTCCGCCGGTGGGTGCCCGGCGTCTCTCGTACATTCCTGCTCGTCGGATACGTCTTCACGCTGCTTATCCTGCTGCTCTCGGTGTTCTTCGCCGTCGGCTATTACACCCTGACGGCGGTCGAACTGGTGGCGGGAACCGTGGTGTTCACCTGGATCATCCTGTTCATTCGCACCGCCGATGCGCTCAAGCGTGATGCGAGGAAGGGTGGGGAGGACTGAAAGATCACCCGGAGGATGCCCTTGAGAGCGGGTCGTCGACGCCACTAGCTTTGGTGCCATGTCGCCCCCCGTACGATCGACGACGCCGGGACCCACAGTGCGCTTCCGCCCACCGGGGCCCCAACCGGGTGCCATCCGCCGTGAACGGGTGAGCACCGCGATCGCCGATGCAGTGGCGATCGACCCACTGACGGTCATCAGTGCGCCGAGCGGTTTCGGCAAGACGACCGCGGTTTCCGACTGGGCATCGGGGCTCGAGCAGGTCGCCTGGCTCGGCCTCAGCTCCTTCGACTCCGACCCTTCGCGTCTGACGCAGGGCGTCGTGCATGCGCTGCTCGCCGGTGCCGAACGTGCGGGGCGTCCCCTCGCACTCGCGCGCGATCTGGATGACCCCGAGCACGCCTACCAGGAGATCTGCGGCGCCCTCGACGCTCTCGACGCCCCCGTGCACCTGATCGTCGACGACGCGCACCGCGCAGGGGAGTGCTGGCGCAGCGGGCTCCTCGGGATGCTCGCCGAGCAGGCGCCGGAGAATCTGAGGGTGGTGCTGGTCGGCACGACGCTGCTCGAGGTCACCCTCTCCCGGCATCGGATCACGCATCCCGATTCGTTCGTCGGAGCGGAGACCCTCAGCTTCACCGCCCCGGAGGTGGCGCTCCTCCACAAGGCGGGAGCGAGCGGGCTCGCCGCCGACACGATCTTCGCAGAGTCTCGGGGATGGCCGATCGCCGTCCGGCTCCTGATGATCGGCGGAGCGCGGCCGGACTCCCGCGCGCAGAGCGCGTCGAGCTTCCTCGGGACTTACGTGCGCGAGCATGTGCTGGCAGCGCTGCCCCCCGACATCGCCGACTTCGTGCTCGACGGCAGCGTCTGCGGCGAGCTGACTCCGGAACTCGCTGCCGCCGTGACCGCTCGTCAGGATGCCGCGGAGCTGCTGGAGACCTGCGTGCGGCTCGGTCTGTTCCTCGATCGGTTCGAGGGTCCGCACGGCGTCGTCTACCGATGGCACGCCTCGTTCGCCAAGCAGTGTGCCGACATCGTCGCGCTCGACACCGCCCGAGCTGCGGCCTGCCACCGTCGTGCCGCTATCGCGCTCGAGGCGACGGATCCCACCGCCTCGATCGCGCACTCCCTCCGCGCGGGGGATTCGGATACCGCGAGGAAGACCCTGCTGCACCGCTGGCTCGGGCTCGTGGTCGGCGCCCGCGCAGCAGAGGTCGAGCGCACCGCGACCGAGATGCTGCGACGCACACCCGACGATGCTCAGGTGCTCCTCGTCCGTGCCTGTGCGAGCGATGTGCTCGGCGACCACCGCGTCGCGCGCGAGCTCTTCCGGCGAGCAGAGGCGACGATCGGGCGGACAGGGAACGGGACCGAGCCCGCCGTACTGCAGATCGCCCGTCTGTTCATCGCCGACGAGCGCGACGAGGTCGCCGAGGCGAGTGCGAAGGTGCGCCGGATGCTGCTCGACGCGGATTCTACCGAGCTCGGAGATCGCGCGGCCCTCAACTACCTCCTCGGCTGGACCGAGATCCGGCACCGCGGCAATCCGATGATCCCGCTCGAGTACTTCTCGGCCGCCGCCAGGGAGGCACAGAGCTCCGATGACCGCGAACTCGCGAAACGGTCGCTCGGGCACCTGGCATTCGGGCAGACCTGGGCCGGACGCTTCATCGACGCGCGCGCATCGCTTGCGGCAGCACAGGACGAGGAGGATGTGAGCCTTCCCTGGAGCACCTATGCCGGAGGAAGCGCCGCGGCCGCCGCCGGGTACGTCGCGTACTGGTCGGGCGAGTTCGACGAGGCGACCCGGGCGTTCGGGGCGGTGATCTCCAACGGAAGCTCCGACCGCTCCTTCACGGGCGTGGCGCGGATGATGATCGCGTACACCGCGGCCGAGACCGGTGATGTCCCGGCATGCCGTCGTGCGGCGATCGGCGTTCAGGAGATCCCGCTCGAGGTCGTCCACGGCGTCTCGTGGCCGGCGTTCCGCGAGTCGTCCGTCGCCCTGCTGGAAGAGGCGGTCGGTCGGCATGATCGGGCGATGCGGATCGCCAGGAAGTACATCCACTGCCCTGATCTGCCCGTCGTGAACGTCGCGCTCGCCGGGCTGCTGCGCCGCGCCGGCGACTACCCGGCGGCACTGGAGATGCTGAGATCACTGCGGGCTTTCGGCGAGGTGTCGTATGTGAAGTCCGCGACGCTGATCACCGCCGCGGTCCTGCGTCGCCATGCCGGGCACCACGACGAGGCTCACGAGCTGTGCGAAGCGGCCGTCGCGGTCGCGTCCGGCGAGAACATCCGGCTGCCGTTCGGGCCTCGCGAGGCGGCGGTGCGCAAGCTGCTGGGCGAGCACGTGCACTTCGGTACGCAGTTCGAGGACTTCATCGGCCGGTGCCTCGCCAACGACGCCGCCGGCTCGCTGGTGGAGACGCTCTCGGAGCGAGAGCGCGATGTGTTCCAGCAATTGCAGACGGCACGCACACTGCACGAGATCGCAGGGGAGCTGGCCGTGTCGATCAACACGGTGAAGACCCACCAGCGCGCCATCTACCGCAAGCTCGGTGTCTCCTCTCGTCGAGAGGCTGTGCGGACGACGGTCTGACCCGCGGAGGGCGGTCGCTCGCTCGACGCGGTCTCGGTGCGAGTGGCGTCAGTCTTGGCGCAGCGCCGATGCGAGGACGGTGTTCGCGATCGCCGCAGGGATCGGCTGGGTTGCGAGGATGCGATCACCTCGTCGGTCGACATCGCGGGAGAATCGCTCGCTCCACGTCGGCTCGACGAGGATGAGCGCCGCGAGCGACCCGATCGGAAGACCCGAAGCGAAGTGACGGGCGTCCTCTTCGCAGACGAGGCCCGGGGTGTCCAGCCCGAGACCGGCGAGGGTGAACTCATCGGCGTCGATCTCGATGAGGCGCCAGTCCTCCACATCGAGCCGCCGGATGAGAAGGAAGTCCAAGAGGCGGATGGCGCCGCTCTCGACCTGCCGGAGCAGGGCCTCGAGGATATCGGGGCTGAGGCGGTCGTCCTCCAGGCGCACGACGACGAATTCGACGTCGCCGAGCGCCTCCAGAGTCATGTCGACCACCTCAGCCACGATGTCAGCTCAGTGCGCGCGTCTTGATGGCGGCGAACTCGTCGGGAGTGATGGTCCCCGCGGCAAGGAGCTTCGACGCCTTGTCGATCTCATCGCTGGGACTGGATCCGGCGACGCTGCGGATGTAGGAGTCGGCAGCGTGCTGCTGCTCCCGGTACGACGAGACGCTGCGTTCGCCCATTCCCTTGCCGCGTGCGATCAGGTAGACCAACGCCGTGAGGAAGGGGACGAAGATGAGGAAGATGATCCACACGGCCTTCCACCACCCGTTGAGAGCGTGATCGCGGAACAGGTCGGCCACGATGTTGAAGAGCACCATCAGGTAGGAGATGAACACGAAGACCCAGAAGAACCACCAGATGATGTCCCAGAAGCTTTCCCAAATGGACACTTCGGACCCCTTTCGTTGAGTTACTGCGTACGGTGATCGTGACAGTGCGACCATCGGCGTGGGAAAGCCGCTCACCCCTAGCGGGCGACCCCGTGTCGATCGGCGCCGCGACGGTCATCACGAACGGGTGAAGGGGGCGGGGCTTCCGTCGGCCTCCCCGCGTAGCGTGCCCCTCGTGGAAGCGAACCGGCAGGAGCACGACGCAGAAGACGGCGGGGGGCGGCGACGCTCCAGGATTCAGCTCGTGCTGCCGGCGAAGCCGCTGCTCTCCGGTTTCTCCATCGCCATCGGCGTCCTCTTCGCGATCGCCCTCGCCGCCACGATCGCCGGCATCTCGACGGTGCTGATCTCGATCTTCCTCGGCATGTTCCTGGCACTCGGACTCGATCCGGCCGTACGCGCCCTCGAGCGTCGGGGGATGAGCAGAGCGGCGGGCGTGACGATCGTCGCGATCATTTTTCTGGGGATCGTCGCGGTGATCCTCCTGGTTCTCGTGCCGGCGACCATCCGCCAGATCGCCGTGGCGATCGGGGCCGCACCGGAGACGATCGCCGCGATGCAGCAGAGCGAGTGGTATCGGGCGTTGGAGGCCGACCTCGGAGTCGACCTGTCGGCGGTCATCGCCGACAGTATCCGCTCACTCACGACGTTCTCCTCCTTCCTCGCGATCTCCGGAGGGGTGCTGAAAGCAGGATTCGGCGTCATCGGGGCCGTCTCGAGCTTCGTGATGGTCACCGTCCTCACGCTGTACTTCGTCTCCTCCCTGCAGAGCATCAAAGGGGCGCTCGCGAACCTCCTGCCGTTGTATCGGCGGGCCCGATTCGCCGGGGTCCTCGATGAGATCACGCAGTCCGTCGGGGGAGTGGTCGCCGGCGGCGTCACACTGTCTGCGATCAACGCGGGCGTCGTCTTCGTGATCCAGCTCGTGGTCGGCTCGTCGATACCCGCGGTGATGGCGATCGTCGCCTTCTTCGTGACGCTGGTGCCGATGATCGGCTCGTTGGTGTTCCTTGTCATCGGCGGCATCGCCACGCTGTTCGTCAGCCCGACGGCGGCCCTGGTCTTCGTGATCGCCTACCTCGTGTACATCCAGGTGGAGGCCTACGTCGTGACCCCGCGCATCATGGGGAAGGCGGCGGCCGTTCCCGGTGTGCTGGTGATCATCGGCGCGATGATCGGGGCCACCCTGCTGGGGCTGCTCGGAGCGCTCGTCGCGATCCCTCTGACGGCCTCGATCCTCATCGTCATCCGCCAGGTGTGGATCCCGCGCCAGAATCGCCAGACCGAGCCGCCGGACGGCGAAGTTCTCATCCGATAGGGGTGAGCGCGGCCATGACCTCGAGCGCGACGGTGCGAACATGGCGGCAGAGTCCCGGTACGTCGCCACCGTGAGAAAGGACAATCCATGAATGACTTCCGATTCGGCCCCGCCGAGTTCTACCTCGTCGGGTTCGAGGGCGAGCGTCCAGACCCGTCGACGTTCCGCGCGCTGACCGACCTCATCGACAGTGGGGTCGTGCGCCTGCTCGACTTCGTTCTGTTGTCGAAGTCGGCCGCCGGGGAGGTCGAGATCGTCGAACTCGACTCGGACGGCGGCTCACTCGGGCTCGATGACTTCGAGCCGCTCGCCGCTGGGCTCGCCGGCGAAGAAGACGTGGAGGCTCTGGCGGGTGCCCTCGCCCCCGGTCAGTCCGCTGCCGTCGTCGTCCTGGAGCTCGCCTTCGCCCGCACTCTCGCGCAGAACCTCGCCGCCTCCGGTGGTCAGGTGCTCCGCAGCGAGCGTGTGCCCGCCCCCGTCGTGAACGCCATGATGGACATCCTCGATCAGGAAGGTGAATGACATGCCCTTGAGAAGATTCGGTCGCCCGGGACTGATCGGACTGGCCGCCAGGACGGCGGTGGTCGCGGGAACGGCGTCGGCTGTCGGTGGTGCGATGTCCCGGCATCAGCAGGAGCGTGCGCAGGGGCAGTACGAGCAGCAGCAGTATGAGGCCGCGCAGCAGCAGGCGCAGGTCGACGCCGCGGCGCAGAATGCGGCCTCTCAGTACGCGGCCCCACCGGCCCCGGCGGGTGCGACGGGCGGAACAGACGATCTGATCGCGAAGCTGCAGCAGCTGGCGTCGCTGAAAGACGCAGGTGTGCTGTCCGAGACGGAGTTCGCTGCGGCGAAGCAGAAGCTCCTGAGCTGAGGGGAGCGATCGGCGGGGACGGACGCGTGTGATGCGACGCATAGAGGAGGAGAGCGAATGAGCGAACTGGATGATCTGCGAGCGCGGGTGCTGCTCCTCGAGCAGGAGAACCAGACGCTCAAGATCGAGACGCGCGAGAAGCCTCGTCGCCGACCCGTCGGCCGGAGCATCGTCGCCGGAATCGTGCTCGCCGTGGCGGTGCTGCTGGCACCGATCGCGGCGATGGGCACGTGGGCACGCCTGCAGCTCGTGGACGCCGATCGATTCGTCGCGACCTTCGCGCCCCTGGCCGAGGATCCCGACGTGCAGGACTTCATCGCCGCTCAGGCCAGCGCCGCGATCCAGGAGCAGGTCGACCTCACCGCCGTGGTCGGCGAGGTGTTCGATGGACTACGCGAGCTCGATCTCCCTCCGCGTGCGGCATCGGCGCTGACCCTCCTGGAGGCACCGGCGGCGAGCGGACTGACATCGCTCGTCGACGGGGTGATCCACGACGTCGTCGCCTCGGATCAGTTCGCCGACATCTGGGCGCAGTCGCTGCGTTTCACGCATGAGCGTGCGGTGGCGATCATGCAGAACAGCCCGGATACCGCTCTGCAGCTCGCGGACGACGGGGTGCTGTCGATCGACCTCGGGCTCGTCGTCGAGCGGGTCAAGTCCGTGCTGACGGAGCGTGGTGTCGGCTTCGCCGATCTGATCCCGGAGATCGACCGATCGATCCCGATCGCCCAGGCGGATGCTCTGGTGCTCGTCCGGACCATCTACCAGATCGCCGTCGCCGCGGGGTTCTGGCTGCCCTGGGTCGTACTCGGACTCGTGGTCGCCGGCATCCTGATCGCCCGCAACCGTTCGCGTGCGCTCTTCTGGACCAGTGCCGCGTTCGCGGTCGCCTTCCTGCTGCTCTCCGCAGGCATGGGGATCGGACGGACGTTCTTCATCGGGGCCGTGAGCCCGTCGATCATGACGTCGGCCGCCGCTCAGGCCCTGTTCGACGAGGTGACCTCGCTGCTGAGCTCGACGATCGTGGCACTGGCGATGGTCGGCGTGCTCATCGCGGTGTGGGCCTGGCTCGCCGGTTCGAGCCGCAGCGCCAGGGCCGCGCGCGGCATCCTCGACTCCGGCTTCTCCGCGGTACGCGGAACCTGGGAGCGACGCGGGTTCTCGACCGGACGATTCGGGCTCGCGGTCGAGAGGTTCCACGGCCCGATCGTCATCGTCGGGATGGCCCTCGCACTGCTCATCCTGATCGTGACACGACCCGTCTCATTCGGGAGCGTGATCGGCGTGACGATCGGGCTGATCGTGTTCATGATCCTGATCGAGCTGCTGCGGCGTCCGACCGCGGTGGCGGCTCCTCCGGAAGAGCCGGGGACGCCCGAGACGGATGGCGTGGGGATCGAGACCGCAGACCCGGAATCTCCGGTGGTCACCGCCGCTTCGTGAGTAGCCACACGGAGGATGCCCGGAGAGACGTGCTCTCCGGGCATCCTCCGTTGCGGTTCAGGCGCCGTCGACTTCTGAGGCGGCCTGGGGGAATACGGTCGCCCAATCGTCTCTGACGCTCACGACGGTGTACCCACTGTCATCGGCTGCCGCGAGCGCCTTCTCCGCACCCGCGTCGTAGGGCGCGTCGCCGCGGTCGGGGTCGTCGTGGTGGACCAGGATCGCGAAGCCGGGGCGCGGGCCCTTGCGGGCGAAGTCGAGCATGGCCGTGTCGCCGTTCGAGTTGCCCCCGGCGAACAACGGTCGCCGACCGATGCGGCTCCAGATACGCACCGGCTTCTCGGGCCCGTCGTCGAAGAATGCGAGGGATGACGAGTACTTCACGGTCGCGTCGGCGTCGTCCCAGGTGAGACCGAATGCCGAGCCCACGACGCGCTCCGGCGGGATGCCGTAGTTGGCCTGCGTCATGGGGCGCATGAAGTCGCGCTCGCCGCCCGACACGATGTAGCAGGTGAAGCCGTGCCCCTCCAGGTACCGGAGCAGCTCGACCATCGGCTGGTACACGGCGTCGGCGTACGGCCGCTTCAGGGCCGGATGCTGCGCCGTCCGATAGAACTCCCCGACGGAGAGCGCGTAGTCCTCCACACTCATCCCGTCGGTGAGCCCGACGAGCGCCTGGATGATGGTCTTCAGGTCGGAGTCGTCCCCGCTGTAGTGCTTGTCGATAGCCGTGCTCAGCCAGCCGAAGTCGCCGCTCACCGCGGCGAGGTACGGTTGTCGCTCCGCGAGTTCCGGCGAGCGTTCCGCGGCCGAGCGCCATTGCTCGACCACGTAGTGCAGTTGCGTGGGCATCGGCTTCTCGGACCACAGCGTGCCGTCGTTGTCGAACACGGCGATGCGCTCCTCGACAGGCACCGCATCCGGGCCCTCCGTGACAGAGGCGACGAAGGCCTCGATGGCTCTGCGCGTCGTGGTGTCGCGCCAGGAGGGGAGAGAACTGTGATCGGTCATGTCGGGTCCTCGCGTCTCGATGAGTGGGCGGCCATCGCCTCCAGGGTCGCACCCGCGGTGTCATCGCGCAGTCATCGGTCACCCGGTGGGGGCGATGCCGTCGACCGTAGGGCCGCGATGTGTACCTCCAGCCGGGTCACCGTCGGTCGAGGACCCGTACTGAATCATCGCGAGGCCGAATTCGCAAGGGGGTCACGTGTGGGAATGGCTCGACCTAGTGTGAAAGCGCCGCCACGGACCCGGCGGCGAAGCAGCCGGACGAGTCCAGGGAGTGACCATGAAGACGCTCATCACCCAGGTCGGAAGCTATCTGACCGGCGACGCGACGGCCGATGCGGTGGTGCAGTACTGGCTGGCATTGACGGAGGAGCGACGTAACGACGTCGTCGAGATCCCCGTCGTCGGCTCGGGTGGTGAGCGCTCGAATGTCCGCCTGGCGCTCGGAACGATGCTTCCCATCGCCGTGGTCGACGCGGGCCTCGCACCGGAGATCGATGACGACGAAGGCGCAGCGAGACGACTCCTCGCGCGTGCGCACGCACTGACACCGAAAGCCGGACCGGCGTTCGAGCCGGGCGAGGAGCCGGAGCAGCCCGACGGGTACGACTCATCCCTGATGTGACGATGCGGGTGACGTGATGAAGGAGGAGGAGAGAGATGGAATCGACACCGGAAGGCGTTTCTGACGGCGTGAAGCGAGTCGTCACGAGAGCGAAGAACGGCCAATGGGTGAACGAGGTCGAAGGTGCGCCTGATCTCTCGCGCAGCTACAGCAGCCGCGACGAGGCGATAGAGGAGGCGGACGCCCTCGCCCAGGTGCACGGCGTGACGCACGTCGTTCAAGACAGCGAGCCGACGGGAACGATCACCGACGGCGGTGGACCGGACGACGATGTGGCTGTCGTGGGGGAGAAGCCCCTCACCGGGGCGGGGACGGACACGACCGACGAGAACGGTTTCCCGCTGGAGAATCCCTCCGGCTGAACCGCCTGAAGCGAGTGCGTCCGGCGTCGACTCGTCCGCTCGGCGCCGCCACGCCCGCAACGACGAAACCCCGCCTGGATCAGGCGGGGTTTCGTCGTTGTGCAGTTGGTGTGTGTGCCCCCGACAGGAGTCGAACCTGCGACCTACGGTACCGGAAACCGGCGCTCTATCCACTGAGCTACGGAGGCGTACCGATCGACAATATCACTCGTCGGGGGTCGTCTCCGACCCACCGGCTTCGGTGACCGGCGCGGCGCGCAGCTCTTCGAGCGCTGCGGCGAGTTTCTCGGCCAGATACCGGTGCCCGTCGGTGGAGGGATGCTTGCGTCCGACCTCGACGTCGATCACGTCGAGATAGTTCTGCTCGGTGATCCAGCTCCGGGCGATGGGGGAGATGTACCACCAGCCGCGGGCTCCGGCGAGCTCGCCGAGATCTGTGTCGATGCGCGCGGTCGCAGCCCCGACCGGCAGCTCGTGCGGTGCCGGGCCCAGCACGACGATGACCGCATCCGGATATGTGGCGGCCAGGGCGTCCCACGCGGAGGTCACGGCCTCGCGGTAGCCCTCGACGCCCTGCGCCCGGTCGTTGATCGAGCCCTGGATGATCACGAGGTCGGGCGCGAGCGAGGGGTCGAGTGCCGCGATGCGCTCGCCGAAGGTCGGGCCGTCGAGGCCGGGCTTCAGATAACCGCTGCCGCGGACACCGTTCACGATCGTCTCGCCGTCGATCAGATCGGCCAGGAGGTACGCGTAGCCGAGCGTCGGGACGGTCGCCGCCGAGCCGTAGGTCCAGCTGTCTCCGAACACCAGCACGGTCGGGTGGTCCGGCAGTGTGAGGGGAGCCGGCGCGATGGCTTCGGAGGCCGCGCCGGCGGCCGCGACCGGGGCGCCGATGGGGGCGGCGGAGGGCGGCGATGTCCACGGCCGCCACATGCCGAGGACGCCTGCCGCGACGGCGAGGAGGAGTGCGATGGCGACCCCTGCGGTGCGCAGTCGACGACGGGTGGCGGGGGCCTTCATGGGTTGAGAGTAGATCACTGCGCGCCGATTGCGAATTCCGCGCGCCCCGCGCCGTCGGACGGCCTGTCCCCGACCCGTAAACTGAGGGGGCTATGAACCCCGAAACCCTCGCCGCCGCTGTCCTCGCCGTCCTCGCTCCGATCGCCGAGGAACGACGTCCCGGCGAGCCGCTCGGAGTCTCCGCAGCCGACATCGTGCTGGAGCGCCCGCGCAACCGTGACCACGGCGACTGGGCATCGAACATCGCCATGCGGCTCGCGAAGCCGTTCGGCACGAACCCGCGCGAACTCGCGCAGCAGATCGCCGACGGTCTCGCCGCTGTCGACGGCATCGCGAGCACCGAGGTCGCCGGTCCGGGGTTCATCAACATCCGTCTCGATGCCGCCGCCGCGGGCGCACTGGCGAAGGTCATCGTCGACGCCGGCACCGCCTACGGCACGAATGCGTCGCAGGAGGGAGTCAGCGTGAACGTCGAGTTCGTCTCCGCGAACCCGACCGGTCCTCTCCACATCGCGCACACCCGCTGGGCGGCGCTCGGCGACTCGATCGTGCGTCTGCTGTTGGCGAGCGGCGCGCATGCGGTGCGCGAGTACTACATCAACGACGCCGGCGCGCAGATGGACCGCTTCGCCGTCTCCATCCTCGCGGCTGCCAAGGGCGAGCCGACTCCCGAGGGCGGCTACCCCGGTGCGTACATCGCGACGCTCGCCGGCCGGGTGCTCGAGTCGCGTCCCGACCTGCTGCAGCTTCCCGAGAGCGAGCAGTCGTCCGTCGCGCTCGAGCTCGCCTACGAGTTCCAGCTCGCCGAGATCAAGAGTTCGCTCGATCGGTTCAACGTGCCGTTCGACGTCTGGTTCTCCGAGCGCACCCTGCACGCCAAGGATGCGTCCGGCACGAGCCTGATCGACCAGGCCGTCGACCGTCTGCGCCAGCAGGGGCACGTCTTCGATGAGGATGGCGCCGTGTGGGTGCGCACGACCGACTTCGGCGACGACAAGGACCGCGTGATCCGTCGCTCGAACGGCGAGTACACCTACTTCGCCGCCGACGCCGCGTACTACCTGAACAAGGGTGACCGCGGGTTCCAGAACAAGATCTACGTCCTCGGCGCCGACCACCACGGCTACGTGCACCGTCTGAAGGCGGTCGCGGGAGCAGCGGGTGAAGACCCGGAGAAGAACGTCCAGGTGCTGATCGGGCAGATGGTCTCGATCAACGGCGCCCGCCTCAGCAAGCGCGCCGGCAACATCATCGAGATGGACGACCTGCTCGACTGGCTGGGCACCGATGCGCTGCGGTACTCGCTGGAGCGGTCGCCCGCGGACTCGCCGCTCGACCTCGACCCCGAGCTGCTGCAGAAGCGCACGAACGACAACCCGGTCTTCTACGTGCAGTACGCCCACGCCCGCACGCACAACGTCGCACGGAACGCCGCCGACTCGGGTGTCGATCGCTCGGAGTTCGCCCCCGAGACGCTCACGCACGAATCCGAGGCCGCTCTGCTGGGCGCACTGCAGGAGTTCCCGCGCATCGTCGCTTTCGCCGCCGAGGTCCGCGAACCGCACCGTGTCGCCCGCTACCTCGAGGAGCTCGCCGGGCTCTACCACCGGTGGTACGACAACTGCCGTGTGATCCCGCAGGGGGACGACCCGATCGAGACTGTGCACCGCACGCGTCTGTGGCTGAACGACGCCGCCGGCCAGGTGTTCCGCAACGGTCTCGATCTCCTCGGAGTGAGCGCCCCCGAGCGCATGTGATGCGCGCGTCGCTCCGGTCGGGTACGGCAGGATGGCAGGCATGAGCGACGACAACCACACCCTGCCGTATCCGGACGCCTCGGCCGATCATCCGACGCTCGTGATCCCGGGGAACGTCGCCGATCAGCCTGCCGATGCTGCGCCGCGCACCCGCCGCCGCTGGCCGTGGGTGCTGCTCATCGTGGTGGTCGTGCTGGCACTGCTCGTGGTCGCCGCCGAGTTCATCGCCCGCGCGGTGCTCCCGGGGATCGTGCGGTCGATCGTCATCGAGCAGCTGGATCTCCCCGCCGACCAGCAGCTCGACGTGGAGACGCAGGGCCTGCTGCTCCCGCAGCTGATTGGCGGCTCCCTCGACACCCTGCACCTGTCGACGGACTCGGTGACGCTGGAGGGCATCACGGGCGCGGCCGACGTCACCGCGACCGGAGTTCCGCTGCGCGGCGGCGACCTCGGCGGAGCCGCCGGAACGATCCGCATCGATCAGGCGGAGTTCACCTCCCTGCTCGCCGGCGCCGAGCTGCCCGTCGAGACGGTCGAGTTCGCCGCGCCGAACGCGACGGTGAGCGGATCCTTCACCGTGTTCGGGGCGTCCGTGCCGCTCTCGCTGACGCTCACGCCCGGCGCGGTGGAGGGCGACCTGGAGCTCACGCCGGTCGCGGCGAGCATCGGCGGACTCGACATCGACCTCGACCAGGTCGGATCCACGCTGGGCTCGCTCGGCGAGAGCCTGACGCAACCGCAGCGGGTGTGCATCGCCGATCAGTTGCCGGCCGGGCTCACCCTCACCGGACTGGAGATCGTCGACGGTGCGGCCGTGATCGACATCGACGTGAACGGCGCGATCGTCACCGACGAGTCGCTCCAGGAGAAGGGCGTCTGCCCGAGCTGAACCGCTCGCGCAGCACTGTCATCCGCCGCGGGCCCCCTCGATGCGCTGCGCGAGCCATTCGGGTCGCTGCAGCGGGATACCGTGTCCGCAACCGTCGACGACCTCGAGCGTGCTGTGGGGGAGTGTGGCGTGCAGCGCCACGGCCGAGCGCCTCATGAGCTTCTTCTCTGCGGCTCCGACCAGGATCAGTGCGGACCCGGGGAATGTCGACCACCCGGCGGGCGGCACGAATCGCAGGTTCTCCTCGACCGAGGTGAGCAGCGTCTCCCGGGAAAGTGACGACGACGTCTGCAGGTAGTCGGCCATGTGCGACTCCGGTACGAAGAGCTCCCGGGCCTGCAGGCGCGCGAGGCTCTCGTTCTTCGCGAGCCCGGCGGTCGCGCCGAGGAGCGCCAGTGTCGGTCCGACCATGCGCAGAGGCACGGCCTGTGCGCTGATGACGACGGCTTGTTCGACGAGGTCGGGTCGCAGAGCCGCGAGCAGCACGGAGAGCTGCGCCCCGAGCGAGAAGCCGACGACCGTGGCCGGGCGGCCCTCGTCCTCGAGAATGCGCGCGAGCAGGTCGACGGTCGCGCGGTGGGAGGTGTAGTTCTCCGATGCACTGCGGCCATGACCCGGAAGGTCCGGCACCAGCACCCTCGCGTGAGGGGGCAGGTGGGCGCGCATCGGCTCCCACATCCATCCGGCGACGCCCCCGCCATGCAGGAGCAGCAATGGCGGCTCGGTGGTGGACCCGAAGGTGTCCAGGTGCATCATCGCTCCGTCTCGAAGGTCGCGGCCATCCGCCCGATGGTGTCGATCGTTCCCTCCAGCAGTGCGGGGTCGAGCGGGCCGAGCAGCCGTGCCGCCGACAGGAGTCCGATCGTCGTGCTCGACAGCGCCAGAGCGAGTGTGCGCGGATCGACATCTGCGACGATCAGGCCGCGCTCCTGCAGCTCGCGGAACCAGTCCACGACCCGCCGATGACGCTCGCGGTAGCGACCATCGGTCTCTTCCATCACGTGGGAGCCGAGGATGCCCCGATCGTCGAGGAACGCAGCGGTCATCAGCGGGTCGTCGAGCAGCGCCCGAGCCGTCGCCCGACAGGCGTCGCTGAGACGAGGATGGTCACCCAGCTCGCCGCGGACCCGGGCGGCCATGCGCATGTTGCCCTGCAGCAGCAGGGCGTCGAGGATGTCACGCTTGCCGGCGAACTCCAGGTACACGGCACCCTTGGCGATGCCGGCGCGCTCGGCGATCGTGGCGACGCTCATCGCGTCGAACCCGTGCGCGAGCACGAGTGCTCGGGCCGCATCGAGGATGCGCTCGCGTCGCTCAGGAACGCGTGGTCGAGGCATCATCCCTCCTCAGCTGCTCGAGCATCGCCGGGATGACGAGGTCGGGTCGGTCGCGCTGCACCCAGTGGCCGGCGCCGGGGATGGGTCGGAGCGAGCCGGACGGCAACAGTGCTGCCGCCGTCTCGATGCGAGCGAGGGGAACTCCGGTGTCACGATCGCCGTGCACCAGCAGCGTGGGTGTGCGGATGCCCGCAAGCTGATCGGTGTAGACCGTCCGCAGGCGATTCCACAGCACCTGATCGCGCTGCCACTGTCCGAACGTCTCCAGGCTCGATCCCCCGGCGGCTTCGGCGAGGACCGCATCGACGAGCTCAGGCGTGCGCGCCTCCGGGTTGCGTACGAGATCACGCAACCCGCGCTCCAGTGCGGAGCGGTTCCGTGCGTAGGAGCGGGTCATCGCGGCCAGTAGCCCGGAGCGCAGCAGGAGAAACGATGTCAGATGGGTGACCCGTCCGCGGAAGCCGTCGGCGAGGCGGGGCATCAAGCCGTAGCAGCCCAGCAGTACGGCGGTTCGAGCGCGGCCGGGCTGATCGAGCAGGTGTCCGACCGTCATCCCCCCGCCGAGGGAGAGCCCGGCGATCGCGTAGTCGGTGAGGTCGAGAGCGTCGACGAGCTCGCCGACGTGTCGGACGAGAAGCTCCTGAGTGAGTGGCCATGCGGTCCGGGGGCTGTGTCCGAAGCCGGGAAGGTCCGGCGCGACGACGCGGTGTCCTGCCTGTGCGAGGGCCGGTCCGACCTCGCCCCACGAGAGCTCGGCGCTGTCGGCTCCGCCGCCGTGCAGGAGCAGGACGGGAAGCCCGGTCTCGGCGGTCGGTCGCCACTCCAGGGCGGAGACGGTGGCGTGCGGAAGATCGATGATCGTGCGGCGGGCGTCCATGGCGTCCTCTCGTTGTGACCAGATTAGCTCCTCTGGTCACAACGAGGGTCGATACGGCTAGGCGGACTTCTCGGCGGACGCGGCCTCCTGCGCGGCACGCAGCTCCGCGGTGGCGACCTGGACGTCGACCTCGGCGCGCTGCAGACGCCGCTGGACGAAGGTCGTCGCCGCGAAGCGGGCGTGCACGCGGTCGGCCTTCTCCTCCTCGGCGGTCACGATGTACGCGCACGCGAACAGCATCACCTGCGCCGAGAAGTTCAACCAGATCAGCAGCGCGAGCAGCGAGGCGAAAGAGGCGAGAAGGGGGTTGCTCGTCGCTCCTCCCACGAACAATCCGGACAGCTCCTGCAGGACCAGCAGGCCCACGGCGCCGAGCAGTGCTCCCGACCAAAGTGACCGCCTTGACGGTCGTACCCCGGAGAGGAGGAGGAACACGCCGATGATGATCGCCGTGTCGAGAGCGAAGACGACGACGAGGGAGAGCAGGCGCACGGTCCAGGCCACGACCGGCGCATCGGCCGGCAACCCGAGCAGGTCTGCGATCCAGGAGACCCCCAACTGTCCGGCGAAGGTGACGGCCGCCGAGAGGACGAAGGCCAGGCCGATGCCGATCGCCAGCGCGAGGTTGCGGAGGATCACCCAGATCCAGAGGATGTCATCCTGCAGCGTGCCCGCGAGAACCCGCACGGCCGTGCGGAGCGACCCGATGGCACCGAGGGCCGCGCCGACGAGAGCGATCAGCGAGATGATCCCGGCGAGCGACAGGGACGCCGGAGCCTGGAGGTCCTTCGTCTTGATCACACCGTCCTCACCGATGAGCCCGGGCACGGCCGACTGTACGGCGTCGATGATCGCCTGCCATGCCACCGGGTTCCCGGCGAGCCACAGAGCCGCGATCGAGAAGCCCAGCAGCACCCCCGCGAACACGCTGAACAACGCACGGTAGGTGACGCTGTCGGCGAGCATCGGCCCGCGGCGCTCTGTGTACAACAGCGCCGCGCGCACCGGCCGGCGCGCGAGAGCCCACGCGATGACCGGTCCGGTGATGCGGGGGATCAGACCAGGACGCGCGGAGGAGTCTTTCGTCGTTTCAGTGTTCGCCACGCCCCCACCCTAGGAGGCGGAGACGGGCTGCCGCAGGGGCTTGACGCGGCGCGTCACCATGACCAGGGAGACGCGACCGGTGCCCTAGAATCGGGTCAACCTCGATGTGCGCGACCTGCCCGAGATCCTTCCCACGATTGGTGATCAGTGCTTCTCTCTGCCGATTCGCTCGCTCCGGAATGGCTCGCCGTGCCCGATGACGCGAACGACCTCGCCGACGGCGTCTGGCCGGCATCCGCAGTGCGCGATGCCGATGGGGTACTCGACATCGCCGGTGTCAGCGCCACCGCCCTCGCCCGCACCTATGGCACGCCGCTGCTCGTGCTCGACGAAGCTGAGGTGCGCGGTCGTGCGCGGCGGTTCCGGCTGGCCTTCGACCGTGCCGCCGCGGAGCACGCCACCACGGCCCAGGTGTACTACGCGGGTAAGGCGTTCCTCTGCACGACGGTCGCGCGCTGGGTGGTCGACGAAGGCCTGCGCGTCGACGTCTGCACCGGGGGAGAGCTGGCTGTGGCCCTCGCCGCCGGCGTCGCACCCGCATCGCTCGGGTTCCACGGCAACAACAAGTCCGTCTCCGAGGTCGAGCGTGCCGTCGAGGTCGGCGTCGGGACGATCATCGTCGACAGCGCCATCGAGATCGAACGGCTCGCGGCGATCATCGCCCGCACCGGCGCGACCCAGCGGGTGCTGGTCCGTGTCATCAGCGGCGTGCACGCCGAGACCCACGACTTCCTCGCCACGGCCCACGAGGACCAGAAGTTCGGCTTCCCGCTCCCGGAGGCCGAGACGGCGGTCGCCCGCATCCGCGAGATCCCGGGTCTGGTGTTCGCCGGGCTGCACTGCCACATCGGTTCGCAGATCTTCGGCGTCGCCGGCTTCCGCGAGTCCGCATCCCGCGTGCTCGATCTGCACGCCACGCTGCTCGACGGCGGTCCGGTCCCGCAGCTCAACCTCGGCGGCGGCTTCGGTATCGCCTACACGCGCGTCGACGACCCGACCCCGATCGAAGAGCTCGCGGATGCGATCGTCACCTCGGTCGCGGAGGGCTGCGCCGCACGCGGCATCCCCGTTCCCGCCCTGTCGTTCGAGCCGGGCCGTGCCATCGTCGGCACCGCGGGCGTCACGCTCTACGAAGTCGGCACGACCAAGGACGTGACCGTCGCGACGGGTGCCGTGCGCCGGTACGTGAGCGTCGACGGCGGCATGAGCGACAACGCGCGTCCTGCGCTGTACGGCGCCCAGTACTCGGCGCGCCTCGCCTCGCGCGCGGGATCCGGTGAGCCTCGCCTCAGCCGGGTCGTCGGCAAGCACTGCGAATCCGGCGACATCGTGGTCGACCACGAGTACCTGCCGGAGGATCTGGTGCCGGGCGACCTGCTCGCCGTGCCGACCACCGGTGCGTACTGCGTGCCGCTCGCGAGCAACTACAACCATGTACCGCGTCCGCCGGTGATCGCCGTGCGCGACGGACACTCGACGGTCATCGTCCGAGGCGAGACCGTCGACGACGTGCTGGCCCGTGACGCGGGCATCGACGGGGCGAAAGCCCCCGAGGGAGACCAATGACCCACCTCCGAAGGAGCAACCATGACTGAATACCGACGACTTCGTGTGGCACTGCTGGGTGCCGGAGCGGTCGGCTCGCAGGTCGCGGCGCTCCTGCTGCGCCACGGCGACGAGCTGGCCGACCGTGCCGGTGCCGAACTCGAGCTCGCCGGCATCGCCGTGCGCGACGTCGATGCGCCGCGTGACGTCGACCTGCCCAAGGAGCTCTTCACCACCGACGCCGAGACGCTGATCCTGGGCGCCGACATCGTGATCGAGCTCATCGGCGGCATCGAGCCGGCCCGCACAAGCATCCTGCAGGCGATCGGCTCCGGCGCCGACGTCGTCACGGCCAACAAGGCCCTCCTCGCCACGCACGGCCCCGAGCTGTTCGAGGCCGCCGACCGCGTGGGCGCGTCCGTCTACTACGAGGCCGCAGCCGCCGGCGCGATCCCCATCATCCGTCCGCTGCGCGACTCGCTCGCCGGCGACCGGGTGGTGCGCATCATGGGCATCGTGAACGGCACCACGAACTACATCCTGGACCGGATGGACTCCGAGGGCGCCGACTTCGCCGACGTGCTCGCCGACGCCCAGCGCCTGGGCTACGCCGAGGCCGACCCGACCGCCGACGTGGAGGGCTACGACGCCGCGCAGAAGGCCGCGATCCTCGCGAGCCTCGCGTTCCACACCGCCGTGCCGCTCGAAGCCGTCTACCGCGAGGGCATCATCTCGATCACCCCGTCGATGATCGAGGAGGCCCGTGCTGCGGGGTTCGTCATCAAGCTGCTCGCGGTGTGCGAGCGCATCGAGGCCAACGGCGCCGAATCGATCTCGGTGCGCGTGTACCCGGCGCTGGTGCCCAACTCGCACCCCCTCGCCTCCGTGCACGGAGCCAACAACGCGGTCTTCGTCGAGGCCGAGGCCGCCGGCTCCCTGATGTTCTACGGCGCGGGTGCGGGTGGCGTCCAGACCGCCTCCGCCGTGCTGGGCGACGTCGTCTCCGCAGCCCGCCGTCACATCGCCGGGGGCGTCGGAGTCGGCGAGTCGACCAGGGCCAACCTCCCGGTCGTCCCGATCGGACACGTCACCACCCGCTACCAGATCACCCTCGAGGTCGCGGATGCGCCGGGCGTGCTCGCCACGGTCGCCGGAATCCTCAGCGATGGCGGAGTCTCCGTCGCGACGGTCGTGCAGACCGTCGAGGGCGAGGACGAGCCGACCGCACGACTGATCATCGGCACGCACCGCGCGACGGAGCAGGCGCTCAGCGCCACGGTCGACGCTCTCGCCGACAGTGCGGTCGTCGCCCGAGTCGTCTCGGTGCTCCGGGTGGAAGGCGAGTGACGATGGCGTCAGCCCTCGCCCCCGTCGAGGGCAGCCCGGTCGAAGGCCGCACCGTCGAGGTGCGGGTGCCGGCCACGAGCGCGAACCTCGGCCCGGGATTCGACACGCTCGGCCTGGCGCTCAGCATCTACGACACCCTGCAGGTCACGGCACTGCCGGCTGGTGAACTCGAGATCGAGGTGACCGGTTCCGGTGCCGCCGAGATCCCGCGCGACGAGTCGAACCTCATCGTCCGCACGATCGCGTACGTGTTCGCGGATGCGGGGCGTCTGGTCCCCGGCCTGCGCATCATCGCTGAGAACGGCGTGCCGCACGGTCGCGGACTCGGCTCCTCGGGTGCCGCTGTCGCTGCCGGAGTGCTCGCGGCGAAGGGACTGCTCGACGGCGACGTCGAGATCGACGATGCCGACCTGCTCCGTCTCGCCACCGAGCTCGAAGGTCATCCCGACAACGTGGCCCCGGCACTGTTCGGCGGGCTGACGATCGCGTGGGTGGGGGAGCGCGGGCCGCAGCACAAGAAGCTGCTCGTGCACCGCGGCGTTTCGCCCCTCGTGCTCGTCCCCGCGTACACGATGTCGACCTCGCAGGCGCGTTCGCTGCAGCCTCCGCAGGTGTCCACGGCGGACGCGGTGTTCAATGTCTCCCGCTCGGCGCTGCTGATCGCGGCCCTGATGCAGAGCCCGGAGCTGCTCCTCGACGCGACCGCCGACCGGCTTCACCAGGACTACCGCGCCGAGGCGATGCCCGAGACGCAGCGGCTCGTGCAGGCGCTGCGCAAGGCGGGCTTCGCGGCCGTCGTCTCCGGCGCCGGCCCCAGTGTGCTCGTGCTGGCCGACGGGCCGGGCAGCCGTCAAGACGCGGTGGAACTGGCCGATCGAGTCACCGACACCCCGTGGGAGGCGCTCCTGCTCGCAGTCGACGTGCGTGGTGGTACAGTGGGGACTCGAGCGGAGGGCTCCACGTAACTACGTGAATCTGGCCCCATTGCAACTCTTGCAAGACCCGCACGCAAATCCCTGTGGCACAAGTGCCGAGGCTGGCTGGCGCCGAGCGTCAGCCCGTGCGATCGCGCGCAGCACCCGTTGTGTGCGTTCAACGCTCATTCCCCATGACATATAAGGGAGTACTCGTGGAGAACCTCTCCGAGACCCAGAACGACCAGTCCGCTTCGGTGTCCGAAGCACCCGCAACCGAGGCCGCACCGGCGCGCAAGCGTGCACCGCGTCGCGCCAGCACCGCCACCGCGGCCGCGAAGGCCGAGAAGGCCGAAGCAGCGAAGGCCGAGAAGCCCGCGTCGAAGACCGAGACCGCGTCTAAGACCGAAGCCGCGCCCGCCGAGGCGTCGGCCGAGACCACCGAGGCCGCGCCGAAGGCGAAGGCACCGCGTCGCAGCCGTGCCAAGAAGGCCGACGCCGAGGCCCCGGCAGCAGAAGCCGCTCCGGCAGAGACACCGGCCGCGGATGCCGCTCCGGCAGAAGCTGCGGCGGAGTCGGCACCCAAGTCGACCGGCCGCGGACGACGTGGCGCCCAGAAGACGGCAGCCCCCGAGGCCGAGGCCACGGATGCAGCGCCTGCTGCGGATGCCTCGTCTGACGCCGCCGGCGAGCCCGCCCAGAGCGGCAACGCACGGGGCCGCAACGCTCAGAACAACAACGCGCAGAACAACAACAACGCGCAGAAGAACGATGCGCAGAAGAACGACGCGCAGCACAACGACGCGCAGAACAGCAACAACGGCGACGACGACTCTGACGGTGGCGAGGAGCAGGGTGGCCGCGGTCGCAACCGCAGCCGCAGCCGCAACCGTGGACGTGGCCAGAACGGTGCCGCGCAGGAGCAGCAGGCACAGCCCGCGGCCGATGACGACCAGGCCGGCGGCAACAACCGCAACCGTCAGCGCAACAAGCGCCGCAGCGGTGTCCCGACCGATGAGTTCGACACCGAGATCGGCGAGGACGATGTCCTGATCCCGATCGCCGGCATCCTCGACGTGCTCGACAACTACGCCTTCGTGCGCACCACCGGCTACCTCGCCGGCCCCAGCGACGTGTACGTCTCGCTCGGCCAGGTGAAGAAGTACAACCTCCGCAAGGGCGACGCCGTCGTCGGCTCGATCAAGCAGCCCCGCGAGGGCGAGCAGCAGGGGCGCCAGAAGTACAACGCGCTGGTCAAGGTCGACTCGATCAACGGTCTGTCGGTCGACGACGCGGCCACGCGTGTGGAGTTCGGCAAGCTCACCCCGCTGTACCCGCAGGAGCGTCTGCGCATGGAGACGGCCCCCGAGAAGCTGACCCAGCGCATCATCGACCTGGTCGCCCCGGTCGGCAAGGGCCAGCGCGGTCTCATCGTCGCGCCGCCCAAGGCCGGCAAGACGATCGTCCTGCAGCAGATCGCGAACGCGATCGCGCAGAACAACCCCGAGGTCCACCTCATGGTCGTGCTCGTCGACGAGCGCCCCGAAGAGGTCACCGACATGGAGCGCTCGGTCAAGGGCGAGGTCATCGCCTCGACGTTCGATCGTCCGGCCGAAGACCACACCACGGTCGCCGAGCTCGCCATCGAGCGTGCGAAGCGCCTGGTCGAGCTCGGACGCGACGTCGTCGTGCTGCTCGACTCGATCACCCGCCTCGGCCGTGCGTACAACCTGGCTGCTCCGGCATCGGGCCGCGTGCTCTCCGGTGGCGTCGACGCGTCGGCGCTGTACCCGCCCAAGCGGTTCTTCGGCGCGGCGCGCAACATCGAGAACGGCGGATCCCTCACGATCCTCGCCACGGCGCTGGTCGAGACCGGCTCCAAGATGGACGAGGTCATCTTCGAGGAGTTCAAGGGCACCGGCAACAGCGAACTGCGTCTCTCCCGCGCCCTCGCCGACAAGCGCATCTTCCCGGCGGTCGACGTGAACGCGTCGAGCACCCGTCGCGAAGAGATGCTGCTCTCGGCCGACGAGGTCAAGATCACGTGGAAGCTGCGTCGTGCCCTCGCCGGCCTCGACCAGCAGCAGGCTCTCGAGGTCGTCCTCGGCAAGCTCAAGGAGACGAACTCGAACGTCGAGTTCCTCGTGCAGATGCAGAAGTCGATCCCGACGCTTCCCTCGGGCGCTCACGGGCACGACAACAACATCCGCTGAGCGGCTGAGCCGTGTTCGAGTCCGTCCAGACTCTGATCGACGAGCATCGCCGGGTGCAGGAGGAACTCTCCGACCCGGCGGTGCACGCCGACGCTGCCCGCGCCAAGCGCGTGAACCGTCGCTACGCCGAGCTGTCTCGCATCGTCGCCGCGTATGAAGCGTGGATCGCCGCGACCGATGATCTGGAGACCGCGCGCGAGTTCGCGCGGGAGGACGAGTCGATCGCGGCCGAGATCCCGGCGATGGAAGAAGAGCTGCAGTCCGCGCAGGAACGGCTGCGGCGTCTGCTGATCCCGCGCGACCCGGACGATGCCCGTGACGTGATCATGGAGATCAAGGCGGGGGAGGGCGGTGCGGAATCCGCGCTGTTCGCCGCCGACCTGCTGCGCATGTACATCCAGTACGCGGCGTCCAAGGGCTGGAAGACCGAGCTGCTCGAGCGGAACGAGTCCGACCTCGGCGGGTACAAGGACGTCCAGGTCGCCATCAAGGGATCCTCGTCCGACCCCGCGCAGGGCGTGTGGGCCCACCTCAAGTACGAGGGCGGCGTGCACCGCGTGCAGCGGGTGCCGGCGACGGAGTCCCAGGGGCGCATCCACACGTCGACCACCGGGGTGCTCGTGTTCCCCGAGGTCGACGAGCCCGAAGAGATTCACATCGACCAGAACGACCTCAAGATCGATGTGTTCCGCTCATCCGGTCCGGGTGGGCAGTCGGTGAACACGACCGATTCCGCCGTGCGCATCACTCACGTGCCGACCGGCATCGTCGTGTCGATGCAGAACGAGAAGTCCCAGCTGCAGAACCGTGAGGCGGGCATGCGTGTGCTGCGCGCCCGGCTGCTCGCGCGTCAGCAGGAGGAGCTCGACGCCGCGGCATCCGATGCCCGCCGATCGCAGATCCGAGGCATGGACCGTTCGGAGCGCATCCGCACCTACAACTTCCCCGAGAACCGGATCGCTGATCACCGCACCGGCTTCAAGGCGTACAACCTCGATCAGGTCATGGACGGAGCACTCGATCCGCTGATCGAGAGCGCGATCACGACCGACGAGGAAGCACGGCTCGCCGCGGTCGGGTCCGACTCCTGACAAGCCGCGCGAGCGCTATGCTCGGGCCGTGATCACACTTCTGTTCCGCGGCCTCATGTACGTCGTGTCGGCCGGTCTCGGCCTGATCGCCGCCGACCTCGCCCTCGACGGGTTCCAGATCGAGTGGGACAAGTGGTGGGGCTTCGTCATCTGCATCCTGATCTTCGCGATCCTGCAGAGCGTCCTCGCGCCGTGGGTGGGCAAGATGGCCACGCGCTACGCCCCCGTGCTCATGGGCGGCATCGGCATCTTCTCGACGCTGATCTCCCTCATCATCGTGGTGCTGCTGCCCATCGGCGGACTGCGCATCACTGATCTCACCGGCTGGCTTCTCGGCTCGGTCATCGTGTGGCTCATCACCGCGCTCGGCAGCGTCCTGCTTCCTCTCATCTTCCTTCGCAAGAAGGTGGAGGCCGTCAAGACCAAGCGCCGTTAGGCCGTTTCGGGTCGGCGTCGCTCAGATCGCGTAATCCGGCGCGGCGAGCAGCGCTCGGGTGTCTTCACCGGTGTGACGCTGGCGCGGCTTCGCCGGAACCCCGACGAGGATGCTATCCGCCGGAGCGTCACGGGTGACCACAGCGTTCGCGCCGATGACCGAACCGGGGCCGATGGTGATGGGGCCGAGGACCTTCGCACCGGCACCGACGGCCACTCCGTCGCCGAGGGTGGGGTGGCGTTTGCCGGAGGTGCGCGTCCGTCCGCCGAGAGTCACGCCGTGGTAGAGCATCACGTCGTCGCCGATCACGCTGGTCTCGCCGATCACGACACCCATACCGTGATCGATGAAGAACCGACGACCGATGTGTGCGCCGGGATGGATCTCGATCCCGGTCAGCCAGCGCGACAGCTGTGAGCCCGCGCGCGCGAGCAACCGCAGTCGACGTCGCCAGAGCGCGTGCGAGACGCGGTGCGCCCAGATGGCGTGGAGCCCCGGGTACAGCAGCGCGACCTCGACGGCGCTGCGTGCGGCGGGGTCACGAAGACGAGCCGCCGCGACGTCTTCGCGCATTCGTCCGATCATGCCCATCGACGTCTCAGTCTTCGCGCAGATCCTCGAACAGGGCGGTGGAGAGGTAGCGCTCACCGGTGTCCGGGATCACGACGACGATCGTCTTACCGTCGTTCTCAGGGCGCGCGGCGACCTTCAGCGCCGCAGCGACGGCCGCGCCGGAAGACATGCCGACGAGCAGCCCCTCCTTGGCGGCGAGCTCGCGGGCGACCCGCAGCGACTCGTCGAACTCCGCGGTCATGATCTCGTCGAGCACATCCCGGTCGAGCACGTCGGGGACGAAGTTCGGCCCGATTCCCTGGATCTTGTGCGGACCGGGGTGGCCCTCGCTGAGCACGGGGGAGTCCTTGGGTTCGACGGCGATGACCTGGACGCCGGGCTTCGCCGCCTTGAGCGCCTGTCCGGTCCCGGTCACCGTGCCGCCGGTGCCGACCCCGGCGATGAAGATGTCGACCGCGCCATCGGTGTCGCGGAGGATCTCCTGCGCCGTGGTCTCGCGGTGGATCTGGGGGTTGGCCGCGTTCTCGAACTGGCGGATCCAGATCGCGCCGGGCGTCTCCGAGACGATGCGCTTGGTCTCCTCGATGGCACCGCTCATACCCTTGGTGGGATCGGTGAGCACGATCTCCGCACCGAATGCCTTGAGCAGCACGCGGCGCTCCTTCGACATGGAGGCGGGCATCGTCAAGATGACCCGGTAACCGCGGGCGGCGCCGACCATCGCGAGGGCGATGCCGGTGTTGCCGCTCGTCGACTCCACGATCGTGCCACCGGGCTTCAGCTCGCCCGATGCCTCTGCCGCGTTGATCATGGCGATGCCGATGCGGTCCTTCACGCTCGATGCCGGGTTGTAGTACTCGAGCTTGGCGAGCACGGTGGCCCCGAGGCCCTCGGTCACGCGGTTCAGACGCACGAGCGGCGTGTTGCCGAAAGCGGTCGTGATGTCGGAGTGGATGCCGGGCATGAGGAGCCTTCCTGTGCGGGGTTCGCTGCCGGTCCAGCCTAGGGGAGGGCCCTATGGGCGGGGGCATTGTGACGGCCCAGCGCGCTCTACGCTGGAACCCATGTCCGACACCTCTCTCGCGGCCCTCGTGCGCGCCGCCGCTCAGCGCCTGGCCGACGTCGGCGTGCCTGATCCTCTGGTCGACGCGGAGCTGCTCGCGGGCCACGTCCTCGGTCGGCGACGCGGCGAAGTGCAGGCCGCGATCATCCGCGGCGACGACGTCGACGACGAGGCAGCGGGTGCGCTGGATGCTCTGGTGACGCGCCGTGCTGCGCGCGAGCCGCTGCAGCACATCACCGGGACCGCTCCTTTCCGTCACCTCGAGCTGGCGGTCGGGCCCGGGGTGTTCGTGCCGCGGCCGGAAACCGAGACGGTGGTGCAGTACGCGATCGACGCGCTGCTGAACTCCGCCGAGCCCGAGCCGATCGGCGTGGACCTCGGCACCGGCAGCGGAGCGATCGCCCTCGCGATGGCGACGGAGGTGCCGCACGCCCGCGTCTTCGCCGCCGAGCTGTCCGAGGATGCGCACGCGTGGGCGAGTCGGAACGTCGCCGGCGTCGACAACCTGACGCTCGTGCTGTCCGATCTGGGAGAGGCGTTCCCCGAGCTCGACGGCACAGCATCGGTCGTCATCTCGAACCCGCCCTATGTGCCGGATGCCGCGATTCCGCGCGATCCTGAGGTGCGACTCTTCGACCCCGCGATGGCGCTGTACGGGGGCGAGGACGGTCTCGACATCGTGCGAGTGCTCAGTTCTCGGGCGCTCGCGCTCCTGCACCCCGGTGGTCTTCTCGTCATCGAGCACGGCGAGCTGCAGGGGGAATCGATCAGGGACATCCTCGCCGCGGACGGCTGGCGCGCACCGGCGACGCATCGTGACCTCACCCTGCGGGACCGCACCACCACAGCCCTCAGGCCCTGATCAGCACCCTCTGAGCATCTGCCGCCCCCGCGCCGCATAGAATCGAACCGTCATGTCAACCATCTTCGACTGCCGCGATGACTCGCAGCTGCTCGCCGGCATGCGCCATGCGCGCCAGGCGATCGGCCGTGGCGAACTCATCGTCATGCCCACAGACACCGTGTACGGCGTCGCTGCCGACGCGTTCTCTCCCGCCGCCGTCCAGCGGCTGCTCGATGCGAAGGGGCGCGGCCGCGATCAGCCGCCGCCCGTTCTGATCGGTACGAAGGAGACGCTCGCCGCCCTGGCCGAGTCCGTCCCGGAACCGGTCGAACGTCTCATCGAGGCTTTCTGGCCCGGCGGTCTCACGATCGTGCTCCCCGCCCAGCCCTCTCTGGTGTGGGACCTCGGCGAGACGCTCGGGACCGTCGCGGTGCGGATGCCGGAGGGGCGTGTGGCACTGGAGCTGCTGGCCGAGACCGGACCGCTCGCCGTGTCCAGCGCCAATCTCACCGGCCAGCCCGCCGCGATCTCGGCATCGGACGCGGAGCAGATGCTGGGTGACAGCGTCGCCGTGTACCTCGCCGACGGTCTGAGCAAGGACGGCATCGCCTCCACCATCGTCGACGCCACGTCTCTGGTCCGCCGCGGTGCGGACGCCGAACCCGGCACTGTTCGCATCCTCCGAGACGGTGCGGTGACGCGCGAACAGCTGCAGGAGGTGCTCGGCGATCTGCTCGAAGCCGAGGAGCCGCAGGACGCGGAGCATGTGCATGCGGAGGAGCCGCAGGACGCGGATTCGTGAAGCAGTATCTCGCCACGGTCATCCTCACGGCAGCGATCACTTTCGCGCTGACCTGGGCGGTCTGGCGACTCAGCCTCCGGTTCAAGCTGTACCCCGGCATCCGCGAGCGAGACGTGCACACGACGCCGACCCCTCGCCTCGGCGGTGTGGCGATCTTCCTCGGCATCGCCGCCGCCTTCGGGTTCTCGGCGATCAATCCGTTCTTCCAGAGCATCTGGATCCCTCCGCAGACGATGTGGTCGATCCTGGGCGCCTCGCTCCTGATCGCGATCATCGGCGTGGTCGACGACCTCTGGGACATCGACTGGATGATCAAGCTCGGCGCGCAGTTCCTTGCCGCCGGACTCATCACCGTGGGCGGCGGACTGCAGATCCTGTCGTTGCCGTTCGGCGACCTCATCGTGGTATCCAGCTGGCTGAGCATCACGATCACCATGTTCGCGATCGTCATCGTGATGAACGCGGTGAACTTCATCGACGGACTCGACGGACTGGTCGCCGGGGTGTGTCTCATCTCGAACGGCGTGTTCTTCGCGTACTCCTACATCTTCACGCGTGACTCCGGAGCCTCGAGCTACTTCAACCTCTCCACTTTCCTCGCCGCGGTCCTGATCGGCGCCTGTCTCGGTTTCCTACCGCTGAACTGGAGTCCGGCGAAGCTGTTCATGGGCGACTCGGGTGCTCTGGTGATCGGCCTGCTGATGGCGACGTCGGCGATCTCCATCACCGGCCAGATGGATCCGTCGGCTCTGGACCCCGAGCGCCTCGGCCGCTCGCAGCTGATCGGTGCGTTCCTCCCGATCCTCCTGCCGCTGCTGGTCGTGCTGCTGCCGCTGCTCGATTTCGGTCTGGCCGTGCTCCGGCGCATGAGCGCCGGCCGATCTCCGTTCTCACCCGATCGCAAGCACCTCCATCACCGGATGCTGGACCTCGGCCACCGCGACCGCGACGCGGTCCTCATCTTCTACGCGTGGACCGCCGTCATCTCGCTCGCCGTCCTGCTGATGTACGTCGGTGCACGGGAGGACTGGCCCGGCCAGTACCTTCCCGGCGTCGGCTTCGGCGTGGTGGGCATCGCCGCCTGCCTCGTCGTCACCCTGAGCCCCACCCGCCGCAGGAAGAGCGCAGCGGCCGCCGACACCGACCCGACACCCGTGGAGTCCTGATGAGCCCGAGCCCCGTTTCCAGCACGCCGATCCTGCGTCGCACCCTCATCTGGTCGGCGGTCGCCACCGCGGCACTCGCGATCGTCGCCGGCGGTGTCGGCTACGCCGTCGCCGGGGGAGAGGGCCTCATCAGCGGGCTGCTGGGAGTGCTGCTGGCCGCCGTGTTCCTGGCGATCACCGGCATCAGCATCCTCATCGCCAACCGCTGGTACGGCGACCCGATCTACGTGCAGCTGTTCTTCGCCATCGTCCTGGGCGGCTGGCTCCTCAAGCTCGGACTGTTCGTCGTCGCGATGATCCTGCTCGCCGGCCAGCCCTGGCTGGAGCCGATGGTGTTCTTCCTCTCGATCGTGGCCGGCGTGCTCATGTCGCTCGCGATCGATGTGATCGTGCTCACCCGCATGCGACTGCCGAATGTGAGCGACACCACGCTGCCGACCGAGGTGCCAGAGGACCGCGCACCCGGCAACGCGAATCACATCGATGAAGGTCCCGTCGACGGCGGCCCGCGGTCTTAGGTGACCCTCAGATTCTGATACTGTTGAAACGTGCCCGCCGCTCGCCCGCGAGCGCTTGCGCTGTGTAGCACACCGACCATCGTCGCCCCGGTTTAGACCGGTGCCCCGAAGCTGGAGCCCGCGCTGTTTAATCTTGCTGCGACCCTGACCCCTCGACTTGCCTCCGACGGCGAGTTCCACGGCCCTTCGATCGACGATTTCTTCCCGGAGATCCTCTTCCACGTAGGCCCGATCCCCGTCAACCGGATCCACCTGGTCCAGTTGCTCGCGGTGATCGCCGTGGTTCTCATCCTCTGGCTCGGCACCCGCCGCATGAAGGTCGTCCCCGGACGCTTCCAGAGCCTGGTGGAGATGGGGCTCGGCTTCGTCCGCACCAACGTCGCCCACGACATGCTCGGGCGCAAGGACGGCGATCGCTTCCTGCCGATCCTCACCACCATCTTCTTCATGGTGCTGTTCATGAACATCACGGGCATCATCCCGTTCCTGAACATGCCGGGAACGGCGATCGTCGCGGTGCCGCTGACGCTCGCCGTGGTCAGTTACGTGACCTTCATCTACGCGGGCATCAAGCGCCACGGCCTCAAGTTCTTCAAGAACTCTCTGTTCCCGCAGGGCGTGCCGGTCGCCGCGATGCCGATCGTCGCGATCATCGAGCTCATCTCGACATTCATCCTGCGTCCGGTCACGCTGACGCTTCGTCTTCTCATGAACCTCGTCGTGGGGCACATGATCCTGGTCCTCGCGTTCTCCGCGACCCAGTTCTTCTTCTTCACCGCAGGCGGCGGCTGGGCCGCGCTCGGTGTCGGAACCCTCGCCTTCGGCGGCGCCTTCACTCTCTTCGAGATCCTGGTCGCCGTCCTCCAGGCATACGTCTTCACCGTCCTCACCGCGGTCTACATCCAGCTCGCGGTCGCAGAAGAGCACTGAGCGGGCAGGCATCAGCCTTCCCACCCAACGAAAGGAAAACCCCGTGGACGCTACTACGGTTCTCGCTGAAATCAACGGTCACCTCGGAGCTGTCGGCTACGGCCTCGCAGCCATCGGCCCGGCCATCGGCGTCGGCATCGTCGTCGGCAAGACCATCGAGGGCGTCGCCCGTCAGCCCGAGCTGGCCGGTCGTCTCCAGGTCCTCATGTGGATCGGTATCGCCTTCACCGAGGCGCTTGCGTTCGTCGGCATCGCCGTCGCATTCATCCCCTTCCCGTAATCCTCACCGACTTCTGAAGGAGACAGGATGCTGAACGCTCTTGTCACGAACCTCGCAGCAGAGGGTGAGCCGAACAACCCCCTCATCCCTGCGTGGTACGACATCATCTGGTCGGGCCTCTGGTTCATCGTCATCCTCATCGTGGTCTGGAAGGTCGCCCTTCCTCGGCTCACGAAGATGCTCGACGAGCGGTCCGCCGCCATCGAGGGCAACATCGCCAAGGCCGACGAGGCGCAGAAGCAGGCGGAGGCGGCACTCGAGGAGTACACGCGTCAGCTCGCTGAGGCGCGTACCGAGGCCGGAGAGATCCGCGAGGCCGCCCGCGAGGACGGCAAGAAGATCGTCGCCGAGGCGAAGGATGCCGCGTCCACCGAGGCCGCACGCATCACCGCCACCGCGCACACGCAGATCGAGGCTGAGCGGCAGACCGCTCTCGTCTCGCTGCGCAGCGAGGTCGGAACGCTCGCCATCGACCTCGCCGGCGGCGTGGTCGGCGAGACGCTCTCCGACGACGCACGTGCGACGGCTGTCGTCGACCGCTTCCTCGCCGACCTCGAGGCATCCGAGAAGGCGGCTCAGTAATGGGCAGCGCGACCACTCAGGCACTCGCGGCATCCATCAAGACGCTTGCCGCAGCGAAGGACGTCTCCCTCGACACCGCACGGGAGCTTCTCGCTGCCGCGCGTGCCGTGAGCGAGTCGTCCCAGCTGAGCGGCGCGCTTGCTGATGCTGCCGCTCCCGCCGAGGCGCGACAGTCCGTCGTCGCCGCGGTTTTCGGTGGGTTCTCTGCAGACGCTCTCAGCGTTCTGAAGACCGCTGTGGCGGAGCACTGGTCGAATGCCGGCGAGATGGTGGACGGTATCGAGGAACTCGCGATCCGCGCCGCCGCGATCGCGGAACCCGGCACGGACATCGAGGGAGAGCTGTTCAGCTTCTCCCGCGTGATCGCGGCCAACCCCGAGCTCGAGCTCGCCCTGGGCAGCAGCCTCGGGGGAGAAGACGCCAAGGGTGCTCTCGTCGAGCGCCTCCTGGCCGAAGGCTCCACGAGCGCTTCGTCGACGCTGATCATCACGTCGCTCGTGCGTCAGCCGCGTGAGCGCCGCGTACGGCGACTGCTGAACCGAGCGATGAGCATCGTCTCGAGCCAGCGTGGTCGTGTGGTCGCCACGGTGCACACCGCGGCCCCGCTCACCGACGCACAGCGCGCCCGTCTCAGCGACTCGCTTTCGCGTCGCTACGCCGGTCAGGTATCCCTCAACGTCGTCATCGACCCTGCCGTCGTCGGAGGTCTGCGCGTGCAGATCGCCGATGACGTCATCGACGGCAGCATCTCCGCACGACTCGCAGATCTTCGCCAGAAGCTCGCGGGCTAACACGACTTCGCGCGGGGAACCGCGCACCCAGATACAAAGGGAAGACAATGGCAGAACTATCGATCAGCCCCGACGTCATCCGTGACGCGCTGAAGGACTTCGCCGCAGCATACGAGCCCTCCGGGGCCGGGGCGACCGAGGTCGGCACCGTCATCGACGCCGCGGACGGAATCGCGCACGTCGAGGGACTGCCGGGCGTCATGGCCAACGAGCTCGTGATTTTCGCCGACGGCACCAAGGGCCTCGCGCAGAGCCTGAACGAGCACGAGATCGGTGTCGTCGTCCTCGGCGAGTTCACCGGTGTCCAGGCAGGTCAGGAAGTCACCCGCACCGGCGAGGTCCTCTCGGTCCCCGTCGGCGATGGCTACCTCGGCCGCGTGGTCGACCCGCTCGGCAACCCGATCGACGGCCTCGGCTCGATCGCCACCGAGAGCGTCCGCGCTCTCGAGCTGCAGGCGCCCGGCGTCATGCAGCGTAAGTCGGTGCACGAGCCGATGCAGACCGGCATCAAGGCCATCGACGCGATGATCCCGGTCGGCCGTGGTCAGCGTCAGCTGATCATCGGTGACCGCCAGACGGGTAAGACCGCCATCGCGATCGACACGATCATCAACCAGAAGGCCAACTGGGAGTCGGGCGACGTCAACAAGCAGGTCCGCTGCATCTACGTCGCCATCGGTCAGAAGGGCTCCACCATCGCTTCGGTGAAGGGTGCGCTCGAAGAGGCCGGTGCTCTGGAGTACACCACGATCGTGGCAGCTCCGGCATCCGACCCCGCCGGCTTCAAGTACCTGGCGCCGTACACCGGTTCCGCCATCGGTCAGCACTGGATGTACGGCGGCAAGCACGTCCTCATCATCTTCGACGACCTGTCGAAGCAGGCCGAGGCCTACCGTGCCGTGTCCCTGCTCCTTCGTCGTCCGCCGGGCCGCGAGGCATACCCGGGTGACGTCTTCTACCTGCACTCGCGTCTGCTCGAGCGTTGCGCGAAGCTGTCCGACGAGCTCGGCGCCGGTTCCATGACGGGTCTCCCGATCATCGAGACCAAGGCGAACGACGTCTCGGCGTACATCCCGACCAACGTGATCTCGATCACCGACGGCCAGATCTTCCTGCAGTCCGACCTCTTCAACGCCAACCAGCGTCCGGCGGTCGACGTGGGTATCTCGGTCTCGCGAGTCGGTGGCGACGCTCAGGTCAAGTCGATCAAGAAGGTCTCGGGAACGTTGAAGCTGGAGCTCGCGCAGTACCGCTCGCTCGAGGCCTTCGCGATGTTCGCATCCGACCTCGACGCGACGTCGCGTCGTCAGCTCTCCCGTGGTGCGCGTCTGACCGAGCTGCTCAAGCAGCCGCAGTACTCCCCGTACCCCGTCGAGGAGCAGGTCGTCTCGATCTGGGCAGGAACGAAGGGCAAGCTCGACACTCTCGAGGTCTCCGACGTTCTGCGTTTCGAGCGCGAACTCCTGGACTACCTGCGCCGCAACACTCAGGTTCTCGAGACCCTGCGCGACACCAACGTCCTCGACGACGACACGGTTGCAGAGCTCGAGAAGCACACGGACGCATTCATCCTGGAGTTCCAGGGTGGCAAGGGCGCCGGCATCGGCGCTCCCGGCCACGAGGAGCACGCTGCAGCCGAGGCTGAGGACGTCAACCAGGAGAAGATCGTCAAGGGTCGTCGCGCGTAACCGCGTGAGGTACTGACATATGGGCGCTCAACTCAGGGTCTACAAGCAGAAGATCTCTTCTGCTCAGACGACCAAGAAGATCACGAAGGCGATGGAACTCATCGCGGCTTCGCGCATCCAGAAGGCGATGGCACGCGTCAAAGCGTCCACACCCTTCGCGCGAGCCGTGACGAGGGCTGTTTCGGCCGTCGCGACGCACTCGAACGTGGATCACCCGCTGACCCGCGAGTCCGAGAACATCACCCGCTCCGCGGTCGTGATCTTCTCCTCGGACCGCGGTCTCGCCGGAGCCTTCAACTCGCAGATCCTCCGTGAGGGTCTCGAGGTGGCGGAGCTCCTGCGCGAGCAGGGCAAGGAGCCGGTCTTCTACCTCATCGGTCGCAAGGCCGTCGGATACTTCCAGTTCCGACGCCTCGCTGCCGCTGCGGAGTGGACCGGCGACACGGACACCCCGTCGTTCCACACCGCTGAGGAGATCTCCGCGACCCTGCTCGATTCCTTCTCCCGCGGGGGACAGGACGGCGGCGTCGACGAGATCCACCTCGTGTACAACCGTTTCGTCAGCATGATGACGCAGTCGCCCGAGTCCGTGCGTCTGCTCCCGCTGGAGATCACGGAAGCCGATGAGTCGGAGGCAGGTAACACCGTTTACCCGCTGTACGAGTTCGAGCCGGATGCCGAGACCGTTCTCGATGCGATCCTGCCGGTGTACATCCAGAGCCGCGTCTTCAACGCTCTCCTGCAGTCGTCTGCTGCCAAGCAGGCCGCGACGCAGAAGGCGATGAAGTCGGCCAGCGACAACGCCGACAAGCTCATCACCGACTACACCCGTCTGCGCAACAACGCGCGCCAGGCGGAGATCACGCAGCAGATCGCCGAGATCGTCGGCGGCGCCGACGCCCTCTCGAGCAAATAGACCATCAGGAAAGAGACGAAAATGACCCTCACCGCTCCGGCTGACCAGCCGGCGACCGCGGTCGTCGGGCGCGTCGCACGCGTCAACGGTCCGGTTGTCGACATCGAGTTCCCTCATGACTCGATCCCCGACATCTACAACGCGCTGAAGACCACGATCGCGATGGGCGAAGAGTCCACCGAGATCACGCTCGAGGTCGCACAGCACCTCGGCGACGACCTCGTCCGCGCCATCGCTCTGAACCCGACCGACGGCATCGTCCGCGGTCAGGAGGTCCGCGACACCGGTGAGGCCATCTCGGTCCCCGTCGGCGACGTGACCAAGGGCAAGGTGTTCAACGTCATCGGCGAGGTGCTCAACCTCGAGCCCGGTGAGACGATCGAGGTCACCGAGCGCTGGCCCATCCACCGCAAGGCGCCGAACTTCGACCAGCTCGAGTCCAAGACTCAGATGTTCGAGACCGGCATCAAGTCGATCGACCTTCTCACCCCGTACGTGCTGGGTGGAAAGATCGGTCTGTTCGGTGGCGCCGGTGTCGGCAAGACCGTTCTCATCCAGGAGATGATCCAGCGCGTCGCGCAGGACCACGGTGGTGTGTCGGTGTTCGCCGGTGTCGGTGAGCGCACCCGTGAGGGCAACGACCTCATCCACGAGATGGAAGAGGCGGGCGTCTTCGACAAGACCGCCCTCGTGTTCGGCCAGATGGACGAGCCGCCGGGAACGCGTCTGCGCGTCGCCCTGTCGGCCCTGACGATGGCGGAGTACTTCCGTGACGTGCAGAAGCAGGACGTGCTGCTCTTCATCGACAACATCTTCCGCTTCACGCAGGCCGGCTCCGAGGTCTCCACGCTGCTGGGCCGTATGCCCTCCGCTGTGGGTTACCAGCCGAACCTCGCCGACGAGATGGGTGTGCTCCAGGAGCGCATCACCTCGACGCGTGGTCACTCGATCACCTCGTTGCAGGCGATCTACGTGCCGGCCGATGACTACACCGACCCGGCTCCGGCGACCACGTTCGCCCACCTCGACGCGACGACCGAGCTCTCTCGTGAGATCGCCTCGAAGGGTCTGTACCCGGCCATCGACCCGCTGACCTCGACGTCGCGCATCATGGACCCCCGCTACTTGGGCGAGGACCACTACCGCGTCGCCACGACGGTCAAGCAGATCCTCCAGAAGAACAAGGAACTGCAGGAGATCATCGCCATCCTCGGTGTCGACGAGCTCTCCGAGGAAGACAAGATCGTCGTGTCGCGTGCACGTCGCATCCAACAGTTCCTCTCGCAGAACACCTACATGGCGAAGAAGTTCACCGGTGTCGAGGGTTCGACGGTCCCGCTCAAGGAGACCATCGAGTCCTTCGATGCGATCACGCGCGGTGACTTCGACCACGTCGCCGAGCAGGCCTTCTTCAACGTCGGTGGCATCTCCGACGTCGAAGAGCAGTGGGCGAAGATCCAGAAGGAGAACGGCTGACCATGGCGCTCCACGTCAGCCTCGTCTCCGCGGATGCGGAGGTCTGGACGGGAGAGGCGAGCCTTGTGGTCGCCAAGACCGTCGAGGGCGAGATCGGCTTCATGACCGGCCACGAGCCGGTGCTGGCCATCCTCGCTGAGGGCCAGGTCCGCATCACGCAGTCCGATGGCACGAAGGTGCTGGCCAACGCGCAGGACGGGTTCCTCTCCATGGAGGGCGACACCCTGACGATCGTCGCCGGCAACGCGGCTCTCATCGCCTAGCAGTTCCGTTTCGACGCGTCCGCCTCGGTACCCACTCGGGTCCCGAGGCGGACGCGTCTGCATTCACCGAGGTTCCATGAAGATCCTGCTTCCGCCGTCGGAGACGAAGCGCGAGGGCGGTCACGACGTCCCGCTCGACATCGCGTCCCTTTCGCTGCCGTCGCTGAGGGTGCATCGATCCGCCGTGCTGGACGCCCTCGTCGACCTCGCCGCCGACGAAGAGGTCTCGCGACGCGTGCTCAAGTTGAGCGACCGCCAGATGGGGGAGATCGCGCACAATCGTCGGCTGTGGACGGCGCCCACCATGCCGGCGGTCGATCGCTACACGGGTGTCCTCTTCGACGCTCTGGATGCGCGGGGTCTCTCCGCGGCATCGCGTCGCTGGCTGGGGGAGCACGTCTGGATCCACAGTGCACCTCTCGGACCGGTCGGCGCGCTGGACCCGGTACCCACCTATCGATTGGCCGCCGGGACGTCGCTGCCGCGGTTCCCTGCATTGAGGAAGCACTGGGCGGAACCCACGTCAGCGGCGATCGCGGAGGCGTCACCGTCGTTCGTGCTCGATCTGCGCAGTGAGGCGTATGTGGCGCTGGGTCCTGTGCCCGACACCGTGCCTTCCGCCTATGTCCGGGTCGTCACCGAGCACGGCCGGGCGCTGAACCACTTCAACAAGAAGTCAAAAGGGCTGCTCGTGCGCGCCCTGGCCGAAGATCGGCCACGCGTCGCCTCACTCCGCTCTCTTCGGCGCTGGGCCGAGAGCCGAGGCGTCGTACTGCGTGACACGGAGCAACCGAGTGTTCTGGAGCTCGTCGTCGCCGAGTGAGCACGCAAGTCCGTGCATGACCGCTTCCGCGTGGGTCTTTGCTCGCCTGTGGTGTCCCCGCTATGGTTATCACGCGGCGCGACCAGTGCCGCATATTGGATCCGGAGGGGACCATGTACGACTATTACGACACAGGCTCGTTGGCCGTTTTCGGCATCCTGATCGTCTTCGGCTTCATCTTCGCGATAGCGGGGTACGTTCTCTCATCGCTGTTCCTGATGAAGATCTTCGAGAAAGCCGGAGTCGAGGGCAAGTGGCGGGCGTGGGTTCCCGTCTACAACGCCATGATTCTCGCGAAGCTCGGTGACGTGTCCCCATGGGTCATGCTCGGCGCCATCGTGATCAACGTCATCCCGGTCCTGAACTACATCGCCTGGATCGCCTACGTCGCCGTCATCGTGATCGTCGCGTGGCGCGTGGGTCTCAAGCTGCAGAAGGACGCCGTCTGGATCCTCTTCGGCCTGATCCCCGGTATCGGTGCGCTGATCTGGCTCGGCATCAACGCTTTCGACAAGTCGCGGTGGAACCCGAACATCGTCCCCGCGCCGTGGGCGAACAACGGATTCCTCGGCGACAACACGGTCTGGCAGGGCATTCCGGTCCAGCCCAAGCCTGCCGCGTCGGCTCCGGGATACGGCGCACCGCAGGGGTACGCGCCTCCGGTACCTCAGGGCTACGCACCGCCGGCTCAGCCCGGCTACGCTCCGCCCGCGGGACCCGCGGCTCCCGCCACGGGTGCACCGGTGCCGCCGGTTCCGCCCACCACCCCGCCGGCACCTCCGGCAGCACCGCCGACCACTCCGCCTGCGCCGCCCACGGCACCGCCGGCTGCTCCGCCGGCACCGCCGAGCGATCCCACTCAGCCTCCGGCATGATGACCTGACACAGAGCCCTCGACTTCGGTCGGGGGCTCTGTGCTGTCCTGGCTGGCCACTGTTCCGACGCGCCCGCTAACGTGGAGGACATGGTCTTGTCTCAGCGCCGGGTCGGCGCTTCCGGTCTGCTCGTGTCAACCACCGGCCTCGGCTGCAACAACTTCGGTCGCGCGGGGACGGTGACCGAGACTCTCTCCGGAACGCGCGAGGTGATCGATGCGGCACTCGCGAACGGCATCACCTTCTTCGATACCGCCGACATGTACGGTGCGGTCGCCGGTGCGAGTGAGACGCTGATGGGTGAAGCCCTCGAGGGTCGCCGAGATCGCGTGGTGCTGGCCACGAAGTTCGGGCAGGAGCGCGACATGGGGTACGAGTTCCCCGCGGCACGTGGTTCCCGCCGCTACGTCCGGCGGGCGGTGGAGGAGTCGCTGCGACGCCTGCGCACCGACTGGATCGACCTGTACCAGCTGCATCTGCCTGACCCGGAGACGCCGATCGCCGAGACGACGGACGCCCTCGATGAACTCGTGCGCGAAGGAAAGATCCGCTACTACGGGCACTCGAACTTCACCGGATGGCAGATCGCCGAGGCGGAGTTCACGACCCGTGCGAGGTCTTCCGGCCGATTCATCTCTGCACAGAACCACTATTCCCTGCTCGCGCGCGCGGCCGAACGCGAGGTGCTGCCGGCCGTGGAGAGATACGAATTGGGTTTCTTCCCGTACTTCCCGCTGCACAACGGACTCCTCACCGGCAAGTTCACGCGTGAGGGGGGACCGGCCTCGAGCCGCATCATGTCGGCACGTCGCCATGTCTGGGAGAACGCGCCCTGGGATGCTATCGACGCGTTCCGCGGCTTCTGCGACGAGCGGGGCATCACGATGCTGGAGGCCTCCTTCGGCTGGCTCCTCTCGCGGCCGGCCGTCTCCAGTGTCATCGCCGGCGCGACGTCACGGGAGCAGGTCGAAGCGAACGCGGCGGCGGGCGATTCCTGGCGCCCGAGCGCCGAAGAGGAGAAGATCATCGACGACTTGTTCCCTCTGCCGGCCGACCCGGGCGCCCGAGTGTGATCGCGGTGCGGGGGAGTTCTACTACGATGTGTGAGTATCCTGCGGACGCCCGACCCGTCGCAGATCCATCGGAGGCAGCACGTGGCTGAGACGAAGACGCATCGCGTCACGGTTGCGCAGCGCCCATTGCTGCTGTCCTGGGCAGGGGTCACCGATCTCGGTCGTCGTCGGGAGACGAATCAGGATGCGTTCCTCGCCGAGTTCCCCCTGTTCGTCGTCGCAGACGGCATGGGCGGTCACGCCGGTGGAGAGATCGCGAGCCGCAGCACCGTCGAGCGACTCCAGGCCGTGGTCTCCGCGGGCGATGTCAACGGTCCTGCGATCGAGAAGGCGCTCGAACGGGCGGTGGGCGACATCGCCGACCACCCTGAGACGACCGACGAGGGCACCGGTACCACTCTCACCGGCGTCTTCTTCGCGAGCACGGGCGATCACGCCCAGTGGGTGGCTCTGAACATCGGGGATTCCCGCGTCTACCTTCTTCGCGATGACCGTCTCGTCCAGGTCACGACAGATCATTCCGTCGTGCAGGAGCTGATCACCGCGGGCAAGCTGAGCCCGGAAGAGGCCGAGGGGCACCCGTACAGCAACGTGATCACGAGGGCGGTGGGTGCGAGTGAACTCACGGCCCCGGACTACGTGACGATCGACGTACGCGCCGGCGACCGGTTCGTCATCTGCTCCGACGGGCTCACCAAGGAGCTCACCGATTACGGGATCCAGCACTTTCTCCGGGAGCACCGCGATCCGGGCCAGAGCGTGGATGCGATGCTCGCCGCCGCCTTGGAGAACGGCGGGCGTGACAACGTGACGCTCATCATCGTGCAGGTCGACGAAGAGGGCGACTCGTCCTCCCCAATCGAAGACACGACGGAGTAGCCGCTCGGCGCTGTGGACAGCGCCGTTCCCTCGAGAGGCATGCGATCCACTGGACGCATGGAAACCCTCCCGCTCGTGCTCCCTTCGGCGCCCGTACCCTCGCGCCGTGCCCCACTGCCTTTCATGGCGGCGATCGTGCCGATAGCCGCAGGGGTGGTGCTGTGGCTGGTCACCGGATCCGTGTTCGCACTGTGCTTCGCGGCGCTGGGACCGTTGATGATCGTGGCATCGCTCGCTGACGCGGCTCGCAACCGCCGACGCGAACGTCGGCGGGGCGCTGCACAGTCCGAGCAGGACTGGGCGGCGGCCGAGGCCGAGCTCGCACTCCGCCACCAGGAGGAGCGTGAGGCGCGGTGGCTGCGTCACCCAGATACCGCGGCGAGTCTCCTGCAGCCACCTCTCCGCGGCGTGGAGCCGCCGGATGGGGCGACCTCCCTCGTGGTGGGTGCCGGGAGTGCGCCGAGCGGAATCCGATGCAGCGGTGGCGAAGACGGTCGTGGTCGCGAGTTCCGCGAACGTTGTGGAGTGGTCGACGACGCCCCGATCGTCGTGCCGCTGGGCGGAGGAGTGTGTCTGCGCGGTGCGCGGCCGGTGATCCTCGCTGCGGCGCGCGCGCTCCTGCTGCAACTGAGTCTCCGCTTCAGCGCGGCGCAGCTGTCGCTCGTGGGCGCTGAACTCCGCGAGTGCGGGCTGAACGCGCTGCCGCATGCGCGGCGCGCGCGCAGGGGTGGCTTCCGGGTCGGGGTCGGCTCGGGCGAAGCGAACCGGATCGACGCGGATGCCTTGATCTGGCTGGCGTCGGCCGACGCCGAGGTTCCGGAAGGAATCACGACGGTGATCGACATCATCGAGCCAGGGTGTGCCCGGCTGCGCACCCCTCAGGGCACCGCCGTCGTCGCGGTCGAGTGCGTCTCCCTTGCACAAGCGGGGATCATCGCTCGCGAGCATGCGACGACGGGAGGCGAGATCGACGTGCTTCCGGACTCCGTGGCTCTGCACGACCTGGAGCAGCCGCAGCCCGGCAGCGGGCTGGCCGCCGCGATCGGTCGGAACGAGCGCGGACAGACGATCGTCGACATCGTCGAAGACGGTCCTCACGCCCTCGTGACCGGAACGACGGGCACCGGCAAGAGTGAGCTTCTGGTCAGTTGGGTCACGGCCATCGCCGCGGCCAACGGGCCGGACCGAGTGACATTCGTGCTTGCCGACTTCAAAGGGGGGACCGCATTCGAGCCGTTGCGCGGGCTGCGCCAGGTCGCAGCGGTGATCACGGATCTCGATGAGGACGGTGCTCGGAGAGGCGTTTCCAGTCTCACAGCCGAGCTTCGCCGTCGGGAGGGCGTTCTCGCCGACGCCGGCGCCAGAGACGTGCGAGAGGTCGGGATGCCGCGCTTGGTCATCGTCGTCGATGAGTTCGCGGCTCTGCTGGCGGAGCATCCCGATCTGGGGGCTGTCTTCACGGACGTCGCCGCACGGGGTCGTGCGCTGGGCATGCACCTCATCCTCGGCACACAGCGTGCTGCCGGTGTCGTGAGGGATGCGCTGGCGGCCAACTGTCCGCTCCGCGTCAGTCTGCGGGTCGGAGATGCTGCCGACAGCAGGCTCATGATCGGGACGGACGCCGCGGCGGAACTCCCCGGCGGAGCGGAGTCGCGGGGCCTCGCTCTCGTGCGCCGTCCGGCCGATCCCGAGCCGTCGGCGATCCGGATCGCGCTGACGAGTCCCGCGGATCTGCGAGCCGTCGGGCTGCGGTGGGCGGCGGCCGACCCGCCCCGCAGCCCGTGGCTCGCTGCTCTTCCCGCACGGATCCCGCTCACGGACCTCGTCGATTCTGGCGTGCCGGGTCCGGATGTCATCGTGCTCGGGCGTGCCGATGACCCCGCCCGCCAAGCTCAGCCACTCGAGCTGTTGCGCTGCGGACAGGATCGCGGAATCGTGCTGCTGGGCGCGCCGGGGTCAGGTCGCTCCACAGCGTTGCGTGCGCTGGCCGTACAGCGCCCTGATGCGTCGTGGGTGCCGAACGACCCCGAGGCGGCCTGGGACCTCCTCACCGCGTGGGTGTTGGGGAGTGAACGGATGCCGTCGCTCGTCCTCGGCGACGACGTCGACGGGGTCCTCTCGGCACTGCCACCCGAGTATGGTCAGCAATACGCGCAACGGTGGGAGCACCTTCTCCGTGCCCGTGCGGAGACGACCTTCGTGCTGGCGGTGAGCAGAGCGGCGGGACCGCTGGGACGCATGATCGACGCTCTGCCGCGACGGGCGCTGCTTCGGCAGCCGAGCAGAGTGGAACATCTCGCGGCCGGGGGAGAGGCCTCGTCCTTCATCCGCGACCGTTCCCCGGGGCGTGCCCACATCGGCGACCGCGAGGTGCAGCTGGCATGGGTCCCGGAAGGCGCGGGGGTTCCCCCTGCTCCCGTCACACCTCCGGACTGGGCGCCGTCGTGCGCGATCACCGCCGTCGTGACCGCCGGAGCTGCCTCGATCTCGGCGATGCTGCGTCAGGCGCATCCGGAGTCCGAGGTGATCGATGCCGGCGCGGAGCCGACGCAGCGCGACCGTCCCTGCCTCGTCGTGGGGGACGCGGAGGTGTGGCAGCGCAACTGGTCGTTATGGCAGCGCATCCGAGGGGAGGGGGAAGTGCTGATCCGTGCCGAGCAGCAGTCCGATCTCCGACAGCTTGCTGGCGTGCGGGAACTCCCGCCGTATGCGCGCACCCACGCCGGTCGGGCCTGGTCCCTGCGCGGTGCCGAAGCGCCGCGTCGCGTCGTCCTTCCGGAACTGTCTCCGCGATGAGCAGTGAGTATCGCGGCTCGGCTCGGGCGGACGGACGTGTTAAATACCCGCGCCGGGACGGATCGCACCGACGATCGAGCCGCCGCCCGAAACGGTGAGGGGAAGCGCCTCCGCCAGCATGGCGACCTCGGCGCTGCTCAGGCCCCCTGCGCGCTCGAGGAGCGTCGCTGCCACGATCGTCGAAGCGCGCGTCGCGCCGTCCAGCATCTTCAGCGCGACGGTCGTGCCGTTCGGGGCGACCATCACCATGACGCCCTCGGCTCCGTGTTTGGTGAAGACTCCGAGCTTCTCGATCGCGATCGTGTCGGGGCGGCCGGGCCCTTCGATCGTCCAGGGACTCTCCCGTACCGCTCGCACCAGCGAACCGGCGACGCGATGAAGGGCGAAGGGCGAGCGGTCGGAGGCGGTGCCGATGCGGTGGATGCCTCGCGCGAGGGCGGTGAGGGTCATCGCGTGGACAGGGGCTCCGCACCCGTCGATCGCCGTGTGGGCGACCTTCTCGCCCGTGAGACGCTCGACGACATCGCGAATGTGCACCTGCAGCGGATGTGACGGGTCGAGGTAGCCGGCGGTCGGCCAACCCGTCGCCACGCACGCACGCAGCATCGCAGCATGCTTTCCGGAGCAGTTCATCCGCACGCGCGTCGGCTCACCGTGCTCGCGGACGAGGTCATCGCGCGTCGCCGAATCAGTCGGCCAGGACGCCGGGCACGCCAGGTCGTCCTCGGTCAGCCCCCCTTCGGTGAGGATGTCGCGAACGACGGAGGCGTGCCGGTCCGTACCGACATGGCTCGCCGTGGAGATCGCGAGCTGTTCGCCCTCGAGCACCGCACCTGCCGTGATGCAGGCCACCGCCTGCAGGGGCTTGAGGCTCGAGCGGGGCAGGATCAACGCGTCGGGGTTGCCGTGGCGGGCGACGATGTCACCATCGGACGAGAGCACGATCGCTGCGCCGGCGTGACGCGATTCGACGAATCCACTCCGTTCGACGACGGCGAGTTCCACGGAATCCTGAACGGTGAGAGTCTCCAGCACCCGTCAACTCTAGCGCCGGGCACGCCATCGCTCACCTCGGGTCGGTGGCCCCTGGCAGACTGAAGACATGGCAGAGTCGACCCCCCGCGCCCTCGGCGAACATCACTACGCGCTCACCTCGGTCTGGACCGGAAACACCGGCACCGGGACCTCGGGCTACCGGGACTACCGCCGCGAAGTCACCATCGAAGTCGACGGCAAGCCGGAGCTGCTCGCATCGGCGGACAAGCCGTTCCGCGGCGATCCCTCGCGATGGAATCCGGAAGATCTCCTGCTCGCCTCGCTCTCGGAGTGCCACCTGCTCTCGTACCTGCACGCGTGCGTGACGGCCGGCGTGGTCGTCGTCTCCTACCGCGACGACGCGAGCGGGATGATGCGCGAAGACGGCAAGGGCGGTGGGGCGTTCGTCGAGGTGATGCTGCGGCCCGAGGTCGTCGTCGCGGACGCATCGATGATCGAGGCGGCCGAGCGCGCCCACGCGCAGGCGAACGAATGGTGCTTCATCGCGAACTCGATGAACTTCCCGGTGCGCCACGAGGCGACCGTCCGCGCCGTCGAGTGAGTCAGCGCGGCACGGGCGTCAACGGCGCTCGTGCGGCAGGGCCTGCTTGATCTTCTCGATCGTGCCCTGCGCAGGAGCCTCGTTGTAGGCTCCGGCGAGTTCCTGACCGGACAGACCGTGGATGGCTGCCATGATCTCGTCGGTCGCCAGGCGACGCGCACGCCCGCTGGTCGCAGGTCCGTGCGGCGACAGATCCAGCGGTGCGCCGAACCGGACCGTGATGCGCTCCTTGAGCGTCGGCACCTTCGCCCCGACCGGCATCACCTTGTCCGTCCCGATCAGCCCGACCGGCACGACGGGGGCGCCCGTCTGGAGGGCGAGGAACGCGACCCCGGTACGCCCCTTGTAGAGGCGGCCATCGGTGGAGCGCGTGCCCTCCGGGTAGAGCGCGACGGCGAGTCCCTCGTCGAGGAGCTGACGCTGCAGTTCGAGAGCATCCAGAGCCGCTTGGCCGGCACCGCGGCGCACAGGGATGGCACCGATCGACTCGAAGAAGGTCTTGCTCATCCAGCCCTGGAAGCCGGTGCCTTCGAAGTAGGTCGACTTCGCGAGGAAGTGCACGGGCCGGGGTGCGGCGACCGGGATCGCGATCGAGTCGATGAATGACAGGTGGTTGCTGGCGAAGATGACGGGCCCGGTCAGCGGAACGTTCTCGCGGCCCTCGATCTTCGGCCGGTACACGAGCCGCGCCAGCGGCGTGATGAGACTGCGTCCGAGTGTGTAGGCGAACCCGGCGTGACGGGGCTTGGCAGTCTCATCTGACGACGAGGATTCCTCTTCTGACGAGGATTCGGGCTCGACGGACTGCTCAGAGGTCATCAGAGCAGGTTACTCCCGGATCCATGCCGGCGTGGGAATGAAGGGTCGCGCCGTGCCTCCCAGCGGGGGCAAAGGGCTATACGGCAGGATGGAGGTTCCCACCCGCGATCCCGAGGTCTCACTGTGCGCAAGCGTCCGCTCATCGTTCTGTCCACCGTCGCCGCGGCGACTCTGCTGCTGGCAGGCTGCTCCGGCAGTTCCGCGCCGTCGAGCTCCGGTACGCCGAGCCCGACCGCGTCGAGTGCGTGCGCGCTGGACGCGCAGCCGGGGAAGACCTCCGATGCCGTGGTCGTCGAGGGCAAGGGAGCGGACACGAAGGTCACGGTCCCGGCCGATGCCGCGTTCGAGGGAGTCGAACGGACGGTCGTCTCCGCCGGCGATGGTGACGATGTCTTCGTCAACGACCTGGTCTCGGTCGAGTACCAGATCGTCGATGCGACGACGAACAAGGTGCTGGACTCGTCCGCCCGTGGTGAGGGGGGCGTGCTGCCTGTTCTTCTCGACACCAATCAGTCCTCGCTCTTCGTCGCCGCGCTCGAGTGCGAGCCGGTCGGCTCGCGCATAGTGCTCGCCCTTCCCGGCAGCGCTCTCGGCGAGGGCGCGAGCAGCGTGGTCGTGTACGCCGAGGCCGTCGAGCAGCTCCCCGAGGTGGCGACCGGCAAGGACGTCGACCCGACCCCGGGCATGCCGACCGTCAAGCTCGATGACAACGGCAAGCCCTCCGTCAAGATCCCCGACGGAGATGCACCGACCGAGACGAAGGTCGCCGTCCTCAAGCAGGGCGACGGACCCACGGTCGGCTCCGGCGACCTCGTGGTCGTGCAGTACCTGGGCGTCAAGTGGTCGGACGGCAAGGAGTTCGACTCCAGCTGGAGCCGCGACGCCGCGCCGACTCAGTTCCAGACCACGGGTGTGGTCGCGGGCTTCCAGAAGGCGCTCGAGGGACAGAAGGTCGGCTCTCAGGTCGTCGTCGTGATGCCGCCGTCGGATGGTTACGGGGCAACCGAGGGACACGAGCTCCAGAAGGAGAGCCTCGTCTTCGTCGTCGACATCCTCGCCACCACCCCGGTCCAGCAGTAGCAGCGGCGGCGTCGAGGGCGTGTCCTAGGCTGGCGTCATGCGTCGCATCATCGTCCTCGGCTCCACCGGCTCCATCGGCACCCAGGCGTTGGATGTCATCCGCGCCAATCCCCGTCGGTTCGAACTGGTCGGCCTCGCCGCCGGCTCGAACGCCGAGATGCTGGGTGAGCAGGCCGCGCAGTTCCAGGTCGAGGACACGGCGCTCGGTGCGGACGAGGCCGAGCAGCTCGTCCGCGATGTCGAGGCCGATGTCGTGCTCAACGCCATCACCGGCTCGATCGGACTCGGCTCGACTCTCGCGGCGCTGAAGGCAGGCCGCACGCTGGCCCTGGCGAACAAGGAGTCGTTGATCGTCGGCGGGGGCCTGGTTCTCGCCGCCGCCGCGCCCGGACAGATCGTCCCGGTGGACTCCGAGCACTCGGCGCTGGCGCAGGCCCTGCTCGCCGGCACTCACGCCGAGGTGCGCCGGCTCGTCGTGACGGCATCCGGCGGTCCGTTCCGTGGTCGCACGCGTGCAGAACTGTCCGATGTGACCCCCGCGGAGGCCCTCGCGCACCCGACATGGGACATGGGCCGTATGGTCACGACGAATTCGGCCACTCTCGTGAACAAAGGGCTCGAAGTCATCGAGGCGCACCTCTTGTTCGATGTCGCCTACGACGACATCGAGGTGGTCGTGCATCCGCAGTCCATCGTGCACTCGATGGTCGAGTTCATCGACGGCTCCACGATCGCCCAGGCCTCTCCGCCCGACATGCGACTCCCGATCTCGCTCGGTCTGGACTGGCCGCACCGCGTCGGAGGCGTCGGACGACCGCTCGACTGGACCACGGCGTCGTCCTGGACCTTCGAGCCGCTCGACGGCGAGGCCTTCCCCTCGGTCGCACTCGCGAAGGCCGTCGGTCGTGCGGGCGGCACTTTCCCCGCTGTCTACAACGCGGCGAACGAGCAGGCTGTCGACGCCTTCCACGAGGGTCGACTGTCGTTCCTCGGCATCGTCGACACGATCGCGCGCGTCGTCGACGCCCATGACGCACCCGACGCGCTCACCGTCGAGACCCTAGCCGCGGCCGAGTCCTGGGCGCGCACGACCGCAGATCGGATGATCGCGGCGAGCTGAGACGACGCCGGAGCGGCGTCTGCCGCCCCAGCCGACCGGGTCAGTCTTCGTCGGGGTACGGGACGGGCCAGCGGGGTTCGGGAACCGGCCAGCCTGCGGCGCGGAGAGCTCTGCGTGCCAGCTCGCGCGCCGAGTACGGCGTGCGCACCCCGCGGATGTCGCGGTAGTCCTGGTGGCCCGGGCCTGCCCAGAGGATGGCGTCGCCGTCGCCCACGAGTCCGACCGCGGTGATGATGGCGTTCTCGGGCGGCGAGGCCTCGTGGATCTCGGCATCCGGTCTCGCCGTGCGCGCGCCTTCGATGAGGGTCGCGCGGATGGAGGCCGGATCCTCGAAGCGCGGGTGATGGTCGGTGACGACGAGGATGTCGCTGCCCTCGACCGCGGTGCGCGCCATGTCGAACCGCTTGCTCGCGTCGCGGTCGCCGTCGGCGCCGAAGAGCATCAGCACCTTGCCCGGTGTCACGCGGCGCACAGCGGCGAGCGTCTTCTCGAACGCGTCGGGGGAGTGGCCGAAATCGACGAACACCGCAGGCCCGCGTTCCCCGGACACCAGCTGGGTACGGCCGGGGAGATAGGCGCGGATGCCTTCATCGCGGGCGAGAGCATCGACGATGCGCTGCCAGTCGTAGCCGCCCTCGAGGAGCATCACGATCGCGAGCGCGGCGTTCGCGGCCATGTGCGGGCCGATCACCGGAACCGTGGTCGTGAGGGAGCCTGCGGGGCCGGTCATCGTGAAAGTCGTGCCCGCCGCACGCTCGTCGTCGATGACGACGACCCAGTCCGCGGCGGCCGCCGCCTCGGGGTCGGCGGCGATCGAGGGCGTCCCCACCGTCACGACGGGGATCTCGGAGCGGTCGACCACGATCGCGCCGGACGGCGAGTCGAGGCAGATGACGCCGCGCTTGGCGCGGTCCGGCCGGAAGAGCGGGAGCTTCGCCTCGAAGTACTCCTCCATGTCGGCGTAGTCGTCGAGGTGATCGTGGCTGAGGTTGGTGAAGCCGGCGACGTCGAATCGGATCCCGTCGACCCGGTGGCGTGACAGAGCCTGAGCGCTGACCTCGACCGCGACGGCTTCGACCTCGCGCTCGCGCATCAGGGCCAGGAGCGCGTGCATCTCGGAGGCCTCGGGGGTCGTCAGCCGCGAGACGATGACTTCGCCGGCGATGTGACGTTCGGCGGTCGACGAGAGCCCGGTGACGACACCGATCTGGTCGAGGATGCCCTCGAGCAGGTGGGAGACGCTGGTCTTCCCGTTCGTTCCCGTCGTGGCGAAGAGTAGGGGAAGCGGATCATCCGCCCCTGTGCCGTACACCCAGGCGCTCAGGTCGCCGAGCACCGCTCTCGGGTCGTCGACCACGAGGATCGGCAGCCCCGCGGATCCGGCGATCGCAGCGCCGGGCTCGTCCGTGATGACGGCGACGGCGCCCTTCTCGGCCGCGGCGACGGCGAAATCCGCACCGTGCCTGTTGACGCCCAGGATCGCGACGAAGGCCTCGCCCGGACGAAGGTCCGCAGTGGCGAGTGTGATGCCGGAGAGGGCGATCCCGTCGATGTCGCCGCGCACACTGCGGGCGAAACGGGAAGCGAGTTCGGACAGCTCACGCCGGGGCGGGTTCGCGGGGCGGAGCACGGGAGGCAGGCTCGGTTGTTGTTCAATCGACATGTCGGATCCATGATCTCATGACGGCACGGTGAACACCTCTCCGCGGCACGACTCCTCGTGCGCCCGGGTGAGCGGGGCACGAGGAGTCGGACGGCGTCAGGCGCGGCGGCGGTAGGCGAGGACGGCGACGATCAGCGCGGCGATCCCGGCGACGAGTCCGCCGGCTCCGAGCGCGATCCCCAGCGGATCGGTCGTCGTCGTCGCCGCTGCCTCGTCGGTGGATCCGGCGGAGCCATGATCACCGTGCCCGTCGGTCGCGGCGTCGGTGACGGAGACCACCGGTGCCGGGGCGTCCAGGCTGTGCGGGTCCTCACCCTTCTCGGCGAGCTGGGTCCACTCGGTCGCGCCGTCGACGCACTCCTGCACGACGGGGAAGGCCAGCGTCTCCGGGGTGCTCTCGTCGAGCCCGACGGACATGCTCACCGCCCCGCGGAGATCGTTCGGTACGGGCGTCAGCGCGGTGTAGGTGACTGCGCTCACGAGGCCGTCGTCACCGCGCTCGACCGCGATGTTCCAGTCGCCGTCCATCGTCGGCGCCACGGAGGCGAGTCCGTCCGGCATCGTGATGCGGAGGGCCGTGGTGGGGGAGTTGTCGCATCCGTGCGAGAACGAGAAGGTGAGTACGCCATGGTCTCCGGCGGCGAGTTCATCGGGGCTGACGCCGACGTGCGCGCCCGCCATCGTCGGGGCGGCGAGGGCGAGGACGGCGCCACCGAGGATGCCGGCGGTGGCGAGGGCTGCGCGGTGGGTGCGGGTACGGGTGGTACGGGACATGAAGAATCTCCTGGTGCTCGAAAAAGCGGGCGCGCGACGACGGCGCACCCGGCGAGGGGGTTGTTCCGCCAGGACGGCGGCCGACTCCGGTGCGACGGATCCGTGTGGATCAGTCGCGGAAGAGCGCAGGAGGCCCGCGTCGGGGCACAGCAGCCGCGACGGCGGCATTGAAGGAAGGCAGGAGAGTGGAGCGCAGGCGGGGCGGTCGGCGGTGTTGTGCGGGCGCAGTTGCGGCGGCACGCCGGAACATCGCCTCGACCCACCGCACGATGCTCCCCAGGAGTGTCTCGCCGTGCCAGACCAGCACAGTGGTGAGCACGGCGGCGGCGAAGTGCGCGAGCAGCATCGTCGCGCTGAGGGACGTCTGCGAGGTCGCGGGCCCGAGCAGATCGAGATTCAGGTGGTGGGCGTGGCCGACGCCGCCGAGCGTGTCGGCGCCGGTCGGCGATCCCAGCGCCTGGAACAGCACATGAAACGCGGCCTGCGCGACGAAGACGGCGGATGCCACGCGACCGCGTGACTGTCTGGTCCCCACGAGCAGGGCCGAGAACGGTGTGAGCAGGGTCGCGACCGCGAGGATCAGCAGCGGATGCGGTGCGGCACCGCCGCCGAACGTGTGCGAGAGCGCGGCGAGCAGTGTCGCGACGGATGAGACGGCGGCGGCGCGTACGAGTCGCAGCTGCCGGGCATTCACGGTTCCACCCTAGCCGCGCCCGCGTCGTCGGGCGGATTCCTAGCTGGGGGCAGTAGCGTTGGCACGTGGAATTCCTGCTCTATCTGGGCGGCATCCTCTTCATGCTGATCGGCCTCGGCCTTTCGATCGGTCTGCACGAGGTCGGCCATCTCGTCCCCGCGAAGCTCTTCGGCGTGCGCGTCGGCCAGTACATGATCGGTTTCGGACCGCGTCTGTGGTCGAAGCGCATCGGCGAGACCGAGTACGGATTCAAGATGCTGCCGCTGGGTGGCTTCATCTCGATGTCCGGGATGTACCCGCCCTCGAAGAGCTCGGGCCCCGCATCCGGTCTCTTCCGGTCGCTCATCCAGGACGCCCGATCCGCCAACGACGAGACCATCGCCGACGGCGCGGAGGATCGCGTCTTCTACCGCCTGCCGGTGTGGAAGCGAGTGATCGTGATGCTCGGCGGGCCGGTGATGAACCTGCTGCTCGCGACCGTGATCTTCACGATCCTGCTTTCCGGGATCGGCCTCCAGCAGGGCACCACGACGATATCCGCGGTGAGTGAGTGCGTGGTGCCTTCCGCGTCCACGGCCACCGAGTGCTCGCCTGACGACCCTGAGTCTCCGGCTGCCGAGGCCGGAGTGCAGCCCGGCGACGTGATCCTCTCCGTCGACGGACAGCCGGTGTCGACGTTCGCCGATGCGACCGCCATCATTCAGGCCTCGCCGGGCGAAGTGCTGGATGTCGTCGTGCGCCGTGACGGCTCCGACGAGTCGCTGAGCCTGACTCCCATCGCCGCCGAACGCACGATCACGGACGCCAGCGGCCGGCCGCTGCAGGACGAGAACGGCGACCCGGTGGTGAAGGAGGTCGGCTACGCGGGGATGTACTCCCAGATGGGCTATATCCAGCAGCCGCTCTCGGCCGGACCGGAGATGGCGGTCGATTCCGCCGGACGCGTGGCGACCATGATCCTCAACCTCCCGGCGCGCCTGTGGGACATCGGCGCATCGGTGTTCGCGGGCGCGGACCGTGACCCGAACGGTCCGCTGAGCGTCGTGGGCGTCGGCCGACTCGCCGGAGAGGTCGCCTCCGTGGATGCGCCCGTCCTGGATCGATGGGCGGGTCTCCTGAGCCTGATGGGCATGCTCAACATCGCGCTGTTCGTCTTCAACCTGATACCGCTGCTTCCCCTCGACGGCGGCCACATCGTCGTCGCGCTCTGGGACGGCATCCGCAGGATTTGGGCGAAGATCTTCCGTCGACCGCCTCCGGCGCCGGTGGACGCCACGAGCCTCGTGCCTCTCACGGTGGTCGTCTCGGTGGTGCTCATCGCGATGGGTGCGCTCCTCCTGATCGCCGACATCGTGAAGCCGGTGTCCCTGTTCCAGTAGCCGGTCGCCGTGATCGGCGTCATGGGTGGCAGAGTGAAGCGTGGATCGACCGAACGCTCCCCGGAGGCACCCATGCACGGATACTCACTGCGACCATACGACCCCCAGTCCGAGGCGGAGATGGCGGAGCGTCTTCGTGACCCCGAGGCCTGGCAGCCGAACAACTGGTTCGGCTTCGGATACACCCAGGTGCCGCCGTTCGGGCCGCAGAGCCCGGGGCTGGGGATGATCACGCCGGACGGCGGTCGGATGCGTCTGGTGCGTGATCGCGCGACGATCGGCCAGGTGAGTTGGTTTCCCGGGTACGACTACGGTGGCTCTCCTCGTCATCGGGGCTGGGGGATCGGTCTCCTCGTGCTTCCGGAGCACCGCCGCACGCGCGCGGCGTCGAGTGGTCTGGTGCTGCTCATCGACTACCTGTTCTCGACGACCGCCACCCACCGGATCGAGGCGGCGACGGCGGCGACAGCAGCACCGAAGAACCCCTCGGCCCGTCCTGGCGGTATGTCGCGGGAGGGAATCGCGAGAAGCGCGCAGTGGCGCGACGGGCGCTGGAACGACGTGGTGATCTACGCCATCCTCCGCGAGGAGTGGGAGGCCGGCCGCGCCACGCAGACGAAGCGGGACGAGACCGCCGAGGGCAGCGCGCTTCGTTGACTCTCGGCGGGTGCCTGCGTACCGTGGCAGGGAAGAGCGGCGCAGTTGCCGCACAGTCAGTCGAAACGAAGGAGAGACGAAATGACGAGTATCGCTGATCTCAGGATCGCTGTTCGCGAAGCGTCGGACTCCGCAGCCTCGAACGACATCTCGTCGGGGCGGGAGACGATCGACGAGGCCATCTTCCGCAGTTTGGTCGGCCGTGACACCGAGGCGATCGACACGACCGTGTCCGCCACCGAGACCAACAACCCCCAGATGTGCACGACGATCATGGGGCCCACCTGCCAGAACAACACGGTGTGCAATTGCGCCGTCGGTCCGACATTCGCAGCGGAACCCGCTGCCCCGGTGACGTTCGGCTGGCGCGCCTAGCACCGGATGCCAGGCCCAACCCCCGCGGCGTGGGTCGAGGACATCGGGGACTCGGAACGCCATAACTGGCCCGTCCTGCTGATCTGGTCGCAGGTGAGCGACCTGTGCGAGGAGCTGTCCGAGCTCGAGCGCACATGTGACGTCCTTGCGGAGGGCGCATTGGTGGGCGCGTTCGCGAGCTCGTTCGTTTCGCAGGCGACGACGCTTCTCTCGCTGGCTGCGCAGGATGAGTACGAGCGGGTGAGTGGACGTTCCATCCCTGACGACGGCCGAGAGATGTGGAACGAGTTCGACGAGTCCGGGCACCGCTGGGCGGAGTTGATGGATCTCGGCGATCTCGTTCCGAGAGCGGAGCGGCTCGGAACCGTCTTCCGCCGCGCTGCGCGCCTGTTCGTCGACGATCTCCGTGCCGAACTCGCGTCGGGAACCTGGGCAGCGGAGTTGCTCGCTTCCGTGAGCCACCTGAAGGTCCTCGGAGACGTGCATCCGCGCGGAGCGGTCCTCGGCATCTATGCCGAGGGACGCCCGGTGCTGGTGTACAAGCCGCGCTCGCTCGCACCGGATGTGCTCATCGACGAGATCCTCGGCATCCTGGAGCTGCCCGATCCGCCGAGGATCCCGCGGACTCTCGATCGCGGGACGCACGGCTGGCAGGAGTACATCGTCTTCGAGAACGTGGAGACAGACCGGGAGCGTGCCGTCTACTACCGACGATTCGGTGCACTGATCGCGGTCGCGAGCGCCCTCGGCATGCAGGACCTCCACTACGAGAACGTGAAGTGCGCGCGGGGTGCGCCGTACGTCATCGACGCGGAGTGCGCGTTCGGTTCCGGGCTGTCCTCCTCGTCGCCGGCCGACGACGGGTACTTCGCCCGAAACGCCCCCAGCCTCCTCACGACGCTCCTCGTCCCCAACTGGGGCAAACGCTTCGAGGATGCCGATCCGTACGACGCGAGTGCCCTCGGTGCGTTCGCCGACCCTGCGCGGCAGGCGCAGGTGCGGAGGATCACGCGCCGAGACGGAGTGCTGCGCACATCGTACGAGCGGCTGCTCGAGCCTCAGGTGTTCGGGAGTCAGCCCCACATCGGCTCGACCCGCGCCCCGTTCGCCGATCATGTCGCCGATCTCGAGGAGGGCTTCGGCGACGCATCGGCTCGCCTGAGCGATCCGGAGGTGCAGGAGCGCATCATCACCGCCGTCGCACGCCGGGACGACCTGAGGTGCCGGATCCTCACGCGCTCCACGGCGTCGTTCGTCAGTCTGCTCCAGGTGAAGGCGCCGCACGGCGAGCGGACGGCCGGGGCCTCGCCTTCGAGCGCAGAGGTCGCGTGGATCCTGCAGGAAGAGGCACGGCAGCTCGATGACGGCTGCGTGCCCGTGTTCGAAGTCGATGTCGGGCGAGGTCGCCTCGAGTCGGGCACGGGGAACGCCCTGGAGACCGGACGCGACGTACTCGGCCTGTGGACCGAGCGCTTCCTCGCCCTCACGGACCGGGGCGCGGTGCCCGGTCAGGCCCACCTGCTGCGACGGAGTCTCGAGCTGGGCCTCGAGGATCCGGATTGGACGGTGGCCTCGACACCCCGGACCGTGCCACAGGACGTGCGACGGATGCCGAGCCCGGTTCCGATGATCGAGCAGATCGTCGACCGGCTCCGTGCGACCGCGCAGCGGACGGGCGATCATGTGTGGTGGGTCTCGTCGATTCAGCACTCTCCGAGTCGCCACGAGATCTTCGTGACGCGGAACGGCGTCTACGACGGACTGGCGGGGATCGTCCTCGCCGCCGGCGCTGCGGGTCTGGAGAGCCATCGGGCCGATGAGCTCTATCGTCTGACGAGCGCCTCGCTGCTGCGCGCGCTGGAGAGATTCGTCGAGAGCCGGGCACGATCGACGGATGAAGTGCTCTCGCTCGGACTGGGCGAGGGCCCACTCGGCGCGGCGCTCGCGTTGGGGGAGGCCGCCCGACTGCGCGACGACGCGGAGACGCTCGATCGGCTGGGCGTCGTGTCTGCGGCACTGGACGGCCTGTCTCCGAGCATGGCTTCCCCCGATCATCTCAACGGCGCCGCCGGTGTGGTGCTCGCTGCAGAGCGTCTCGGGGCGATTCGCGGCGCAGCTCCGTTGTCGCGACTCGGCTCGGCGGCTCGCGACCGGCTGGTCGAGATCGTCGCCACGACGCTGAGGAAGGGGCGTGCCGAGCCGGGCCTCGCCCACGGGCTGTCCGGGATCGTGCTCGCTCTTGCCGCTGAGGGCGACGATCCCGACGTGCGTGCGTTCGTGAGCGAGTGCTTCGACCTCGAGCAGACGCTCCTCGCAAAGGCGGAAGCTGCCGGGGACAGGGAGCAGGCGCAGAAGGCACTCTCCGGTTCATGGTGCTGGGGAGCGACCGGCCAGATCGAGTCACGGTTGCAGGTGGGGCATGAGTCGGGCATCGATGAACTGCGCGAGAGGATGGTGGGTTCTCCTCTCACGGGGACGTCTCTCTGTCACGGCAGCCTCGGCCGTGCGATCGTTCAGCAGTCAGCGCCGTACATCGACCGGTGGGGACGCCGTGATGCCGATCGAACGCGTCGTGAGGCGCTCGAGATGCTCATCCGCGATCCGCTCGGTGAGGTCGCCGAACCGGCGTACGCGAGCAGGGTCGGGCTGTTCACCGGGCTGTCCGGCAAGCTTCTCTATCTCGCGGCGCACCGCGACCGAGCCAGTGTGCGGCTGGCCTCCCTGTGCTACGAGCTCGGCTGACCGCTCAGGCGAAAGCGTGCGACACGAGGCGCTCGAGCGTGCGGATGCCGTCGCGCGAGAGGATCGACTCGAGATGTCCCTGTACGGATGCGAAGTGGGCACCGCGCAGAGCGAACACGTCGCCGGAGGCGGCGTCGGCCGAGACCTCCGCCGGCCCGACCGTCGTCGTCTCGGGGAGGACGCGTGCGGTGAACGTGTTGTAGAAGCCGATCGAGGCATTCTCCTCGAACACCGGGACGGACTTCTGCAGACCCTGATGCGGGGCGTCGAGCGGGGTCAGCGCCACACCGAGTCGGTGGGCGAGGATCTGGTGGCTGAGGCACACCGCCAGCAGCGGGGCTCCTGCATCGAGGCGACGGGCGACCACGTCGCGCATCCTGGCGATCCGGCGGTTCTGCAGATCCCGGGGATCCCCGGGGCCCGGGCCCGCGACGACGAGGTCGGCGGCATCGAGGTCGGCATCCTGCACCTCGCTCCATCCGGCGATGGTCACGGTGAGACCGAGGTGACGGAGCTGATGGGCGAGCATGGTCGTGAACCGGTCTTCCGCGTCCACGACCAGTGCGGTGCGTCCGACGAACGGGCCGGTGAACTCCTCGCCCTGCGGGTTCAGCCAGAATTCGGCGAGGCGCGCATTGCGTGAAGAGAGCAGCGCGGCGACCTGGGGATCATCGGCGAGAGCACGCTCCTCGGCCGGTGCATCGGCATCGCTGCGCGCCTCGGCCACGCGGTCCCGGTCGATGGCACCGATCGCACCCAGCACCCCTGCGGCCTTTCCATGGGTCTCGGAGACCTCTCCCTGCGGATCGGAGTGACGAACCAGGGTGGCACCGACGGGCACACTGAGCGCGCCGTCCTGCAGGTACACGGTGCGGATCAGGATCGGCGCATCGAGGTCGTGTCCGCCGTCCGCGTTCGGGGTGAACAGTGCGGCGACGCCCGAGTAGTATCCGCGAGGCTTCCGTTCGTGACGTCGGATCACGGCGCAGGCGTTCTGCATCGGGGACCCGGTCACGGTCGGTGCGAACATCGTCTCGCGCAGGATGTCGCGCGGGTCCAGGGTGCTGCGTCCGCGCAGCATGTACTCGGTGTGCGTGAGTCGCGACATCTCCTTCAGGTGCGGACCGGTGATCCGTCCACCGTCGGAGCACACGGCACTCATCATCTTCAGCTCTTCATCCACGACCATGAACAGCTCCTCGGTCTCCTTGGTGGAGGCGAGGAAGTCGATCAGGGTCTCTTTGGTGGCCCCGCCTGCGGGGTGACGGAACGTCCCGGAGATCGGATTCATCGTGACGACGCCCTCGCGGGCGACGACATGCGCCTCGGGGCTCGCGCCGACGGCGATGTGGCCGGGGGTGAAGACGGCGAACGTCCAGTACGCGCCGCGTTCGTGCGTGAGCAGGGCGCGGAACCAGGTCAGCGCCGCCGTCCGGTCGTCCATGTCGATGTCCGCGGTGAAGTCGCGCCGGATGACGAAGTTCGCGCCCTCGCCGCGACCGATCTCCTCCGCGATGACCTTCTCGACGATCGCCGCATACTCCGCATCCGCGATGTCGAACCCGTCGTCGTGCAGGGGGACGGGATCCGACGGGAGCGCCGCGAGCAGCTCCGAGGTCGGCAGGTGGAGATGCTCGTCGACGATGACGCATCGCAGCGGAGCGCCGTCGTCCTGGGCGACGAATCCGCGTTCGCGCACCTGACGATAGGGGACCATCGCGAAGATCTCGCGGGGGCCGCCGTCGATCGTGAGCGGGATGTCGGCGAGAAGCTCGACATCCACCACATCGCCGCTGAGCAGTTCGACGGTGTCGGCGCCGTCGCGGGCGATCAGGACGAAGGATGCCGCCGGGTCGGCGTTGAGCTCGGCGAGTCGTGAGAGGGTCATCGATGTCTCCTGTGCAAGGCTCCGGCTCGGCGCAACGAAAAAACCGCCCGGGAGGCGGTCTGGATTCGTGGGAACGCGAACACACCGCCTAGAAGGCGGGCCACCAGGTGAAGTTCGCGAGCATGGGGCCGAAACTACCACATCGCCGGTGCCGGCTTCGGCGCGATGACGTCACCAGATGCTTCCGCCGGGCTCCCCGACCTCAGCGTCGAGGGCATGGTCCACGACCAGGCGCACCGCACGTGCCAACTCCTCATCGGCAAGATGCGGGGCACCCGCCGGGACGGTGCCTGTCGACCACGGAAGATGTACGAATCCTGTCACCGTGCCGTCCGGGACGGCCCCCAGCGCGGTGTAGAGCACGTGATTGCACACGTAGGAACCCGCCGACAGCGAGAGCTGTGCCGGCAGCCCGTGTGTGGTCAGGACCCGGACCAGGTGCTTGACCGGAAGCGTCGCGAAGCGGGCGGCGGGACCATCGGGTTCGCAGGGCGCATCGAGGGGCTGGGCGCCGTCGTTGTCGGGGATGCGCGCGTCCATCAGGTTCACGCCGATGCGCTCCACCGCGATCTGCGGACGTCCGCCGGCGAGCCCGGTGGCGATGACGGCGTCGGGGGAGTGCCGGTCGATCAGCGCGCGGAGGCGTCGCGCGGAGGATTCGAACGCGACCGGCAGTGTCGCGACGATGAGCTCGTGCGGACCGTCGTAGTCGGCGGCGACGGTGTTCACTGCATCGGCCGAGGGGTTGCGCGCCGCGCCGTCGAAGGGCTCGAAGCCCGTGAGAAGAACGACCGCCATCCCTCCAGCGTAGGTGCGTCCGTCCAGCCCTCTTGCATCCTGGCGGCGTAGGCTTGGGGGGTGCCAGCAGTGAACCTCGGAATGCCGAAGATCCCCGAAGTCCTCGCCCCGCGCCGGAAATCTCGGCAGATCAAAGTGGGCAAGGTGCTCGTGGGCGGCAACGCTCCCGTCAGCGTGCAGTCGATGACGACCACGAAGACGACCGACATCAACGGGACGCTGCAGCAGATCGCCGAGCTCACGGCGTCCGGCTGCGAGATCGTGCGTGTCGCCGTGCCGCACCAGGACGACGCGGACGCCCTGAAGATCATCGCGATGAAGAGCCAGATCCCGGTGATCGCCGACATCCACTTCCAGCCGCGCTACATCTACTCCGCGATCGACGCCGGGTGCGGCGCCGTTCGCGTCAACCCGGGGAACATCCGCGAGTTCGACGGGAATGTCGGCAAGATCGCCGAAGCCGCGAAGGCGGCCGGCGTCTCGCTGCGCATCGGTGTGAACGCCGGATCGCTGGATCGTCGGATCCTCGCCAAGCACGGCAAGGCGACCGCCGAAGCGCTGGTGGAGAGCGCCGTCTGGGAGGCGTCGCTGTTCGAGGAGCACGACTTCCACGACTTCAAGATCTCGGTCAAGCACAACGACCCGATCGTGATGGTGAAGGCTTACCGTCAGCTCGCCGAGCGGGGCGACTGGCCGCTGCATCTCGGTGTGACCGAGGCGGGCCCCGCCTTCCAGGGCACGATCAAGAGCGCGACGGCGTTCGGCATCCTGCTCGGCGAGGGCATCGGCGACACCATCCGCGTGTCCCTCTCTGCTCCGCCCGCCGAAGAGGTCAAGGTCGGGCACCAGATCCTGCAGTCGCTCAACCTGCGAGAGCGCAAGCTCGAGATCGTGTCGTGCCCGTCATGCGGTCGCGCCCAGGTCGACGTGTACACGCTCGCGGAAGACGTCACCGAGGGGCTCAAGGACATGACCGTGCCGCTGCGCGTCGCCGTCATGGGATGCGTCGTCAACGGTCCCGGAGAAGCTCGCGAGGCCGACCTCGGCGTGGCGTCCGGCAACGGCAAGGGGCAGATCTTCGTCAAGGGCGAGGTCATCAAGACCGTGCCGGAAGCGGAGATCGTCGCGACCCTGATCGAAGAGGCGAACCGGATCGCCGCCGAGATGGGCCCGGAAGCACCCCTCGGCACCGCTCAGGTCGTCGCGGTCTGACCGCGGAGGAAAGCCATGTCGACGCCTACCATCGTGTCCTTCGCCGGCGGCGCCATCACCGGGGACGGTACGGTCACCCGGGTCGAGAGCGGCACTGACGGGACGGTCGTCGTCGTCGTCGACGCGACGCCGTTCCATCCTGTCGACCACACCTGGCCCGACCAGCCAGGTGATACCGGCACCCTCTCCTCAGACGACGTGACGATACCGGTCACCGAGGCGCTGATGGCTGCGGTCTCCGACGAGGGCGAGTTCGCCGTCGGAGGCGACATCCCCGTCAAGCGCGGTGCTGAGGGGTGGGCCTGGCTCGTGGCGCACCGGATCGACGGCGCGGCTCCCGCATGGCTGACCGACGGCTCGCGCGTGCGGCTGACCGTCGACGCCGCGCGACGCGCAGGCCTCAGCCGCGGTCACACAGCCTGCCACCTCGCCTCTCTTGCTCTGGATCTCGCTGTCGCCGACCTGTGGCGAAAGGATCCGGGTGAGGACGCGCTCGGGAATCCCGACTTCGAGGGGCGCGCCAATCAGTCCAGTCGCATCCACGAGGACGGGGCGGTGGATGAGTACCGTCTCGGCAAGAGCCTTCGCCGGGCCGGCTTCGACACCGAGACCTTCGCCGCGACCCTCGCCGATCGCGAGCAGCGGATCAACGCTCAGCTCGCCGCGTGGATCGCCGCAGGGGCCACCAGTCGGGTCGAGACGGAGGGGCCGACGATCGTCGATCGGCGTCGATGGCACTGCGCGCTCCCGGAAGGTGAGGCCGTGATCCTGTGCGGCGGCACCCATGTGCGGGCGCTGTCCGAGTTCTCCTCGATCTCGGTGTCGCTCGATCTGACCGACCCCCAGCTGCTCGTGATGACGACGACGGCGACGGCCGCCGTCTGACATCAGCGCACGAACTCGGTCGGCACCCGAACACGGGCGCGCGGCTGTGGCGGTGACGGGTTCAGAGAGCGAACTCCACCTCTCCGGCGGCGATGTCCGCACGAACGACGCGAAGCCGCACGACCTCGCCCGGCTTCGCACCGGGGGGAACCGGCGCTGTCGCCGTGACAGCCGGCTCAGCGATCTGGATCGACGCCCGCTCACCCCGAAGCTCGATCACGGTCGCATCGATCGTCGTCCCGACGAGCGGGGTGAGCAGTGCAGCCTCGACGGTGTTGATCGTGGCCGCGTTCAACCGAGACGCCCGCTGGCCGGATTCCTGCATGAGGGCGGGGAGCTCGTCGAGCGATCCTCGCACCCACTCCGGCACCGGTTCGCCGTTCGAAACGGCGAGGCAGATCGTGAGCGTCCAACGGTCGACGAGTCGGCGCAGGGGAGCGGTCGCGTGTGCATACGGGGCCGCGATCGCCGCCTGCACGGCATCCTTCGGAGGCGCTCCGTCGAACACGCGATAGCCTGCACCCCGGAACAGCGATGCCGCCGCCTCGAGCACCGGGAGGGTGATCGGGTCGCGGCGATCGAGTTCGCGAAGGTACTCGCCGTACGTGCCCGTCGTCCACGGGCGCCCGAGGGCCTCGGTCTGGTGGCGGAAGGTTTCGAAGGCCTCGGTATCCGGTTCCGGCATCGTGCGAAGGATCCCGATGCCGGCGTCGAGCATGAGTGATGCCGCCGCCATCCCGGTCATGAGCGAGAGCTGTGCGTTCCACTCCTCGACGGGGAGGGGGCTGCGGCGTTCGATGGCATACGTGCCATCCGGGGCGCGCACGACCTCTTCGTCTGGCAGGTTGAGGCTCGCCCCGCCCCGCAGTCGCTCCTGCTCGATGCGGAGGGCGCCGATCTCGGGCAGCAGCGACGCCGGTCCGTCTTCGCCCCCCTCGAGCGACTGCTGCGTTCCCACGTAGTCGAGTTGCGCGCGGGAGCGGATCAGTGCCCGCTCGAGCCGGAAATCCGTCACCGCGCCCGTGGGGTCGAGCAAGAACGTCCATACCAACGCGGGGCGATCGAGCCCGGCGAGGAGCGACGCGCGGTCCTCGCTCAGCACGGGCGGATGCAGGGGGATCCTGCCGTCCGCCGCGTACAGTGTCTGCCCACGACGACGAGCTTCGGCGTCCACTGCTCCGCCGGGGACGACGAACGCCGGAACGTCCGCGATCGCGTATCGAACGGTGTAACCGGATGCGGTGCGCTCCAGCTGGAACGCCTGATCGAGATCCCTCGAGCCCGCCGGATCCAGAGTCGCGAACGAGAGGTCCCGCAGATCCAGCGACGGCAGGGGCGGCGTGGCCCGCTCCGCTTCCGCGAGCACGGCGGGTGGGAATCCGACCGGCGCGTCGGCGGCTTCCCGCAGTCCGGCGAGGGCCGCGGCGAGCTCGGTCTGAGCGGCGGACGGAGAGACATGCGATCGGCGCTGCGGCATGGGTCCACACTAGGCGGCGCGACGGCGATCACCCCGGGCGCCACGGCGTTCCAGATGGTAAAATGTTACTGGAGGGGATCCAGGAATCCTCGATGAAGGAGAAGCTCATGAAGGCACTTGTTTTCCACGGTCCCGGTCGGAAGGCGTGGGAGGAGGTGCCGGATCCGACGATCCTGGTCGCGACCGACGCGATCGTCCGGATCGAGAGCACGACGATCTGCGGCACGGATCTCCACATCCTGAAAGGAGACGTCCCCGCCGTCGCGGACGGACGGATCCTGGGGCATGAGGGAGTCGGCGTCATCACCGAGGTCGGCGAGGCCGTGACCGGACTCGCGGTCGGGGACCGGGTGATCATCTCGTGCATCAGTGCGTGCGGCAAGTGCGACTTCTGTGTCGACGGTCTGCAGTCGCATTGCCTCGCGGCCGAGGGCACATCGGGTATCGGGTGGATCCTCGGGCACTTGATCGACGGGACCCAGGCCGAGTTGGTGAGGGTCCCGTTCGCGGAGACCTCCCTGCACAGGTTGCCCGAAGGACTCGCGCCCGAGACGGCGGTGCTCCTCAGCGACATCCTGCCCACCGGGCATGAGATCGGCGTGCAATACGGAGGGGTGGAAGCGGGCGACGTCGTCGCCGTCGTCGGCGCCGGGCCGGTCGGCCTCGCCGCTGTCATGACGGCTCAGCTCTACGGGCCGAGCAAAGTCATCGCGATCAATCTCGACGCCAATCGCGCAGAACTCGCGCTGCAGTTCGGTGCCACGCACGCCGTGGTCTCCTCGGACAGCGACTGGCGCGAACAGGTGATGGCGCTCACCGACGGACTCGGCGTCGACGTCGCGATCGAGGCGGTGGGAATTCCGCGGACGTGGGAGATGGTGGTGGAGATGGTCCGGCCGGGCGGTCATGTGGCGAACGTGGGCGTTCACGGTGCACCGGTGGAGTTCCCACTCGACCGGCTGTGGATTCAGAACCTCACGATCACGACGGGTCTCGTCAACGCGAACACCGCGCGGATGCTGACCGCACTCGTCGCGGAGCAGCGTATCGATCCGAGCGGCTTCGTCAGCCATCTGTTCGCGCTCGACGACATCGAGAGCGCATACGACACGTTCAGTCGTGCGGCGGAGACCAAGGCGCTCAAGGTGGTGCTCAACGCCTGATGCGTCGAACTCGGCCCGACCGTCCGTGTCCCGCGTTAGCGTGTAATCATGACGACTGCATCCAAGGCCCAGACCCTTGTCGGACTCTATGACGCTCCGGAGATCCTCCGGGTCGTGAACGTGTGGGATGTCGTGTCCGCGCGGGCGGTCGCCGCCCTCCCGGAGACGAAGGCGCTCGCCACCGCGGGGCACGGCATCGCCGCGTCCTTCGGCTACGACGACGGCGCGACCCCGCGCGAGATCATGATCGACATGGTGGGGCGGATCGCCGCTGCCGTGCAGGTGCCGGTCACGGCCGACCTCGACGACGGCTACGGCGACGCGGGCGAGACGACGCGTCTCGCCATCGGGGTCGGTGTCGTGGGTGCCAACGTCGAAGACCGCCTCAAGCCGTTGGACGAATCCGTCGCCGCCGTCGAGGCGATCGTCAAGGCGGCAGAGGCCGAAGGGGTTCCGTTCGCGCTCAACGCCCGCACCGACGCCTTCGTCCGCGCCGGCGCACGCCCGGTGCCGGAGAGCATCGCCGACGCGATCCAGCGTGGGCGGGCCTACCTCGACGCTGGGGCGACCGCCGTGTTCGTCCCCGGCATCCTCGACATGAACGTCACCCGTCAGCTCGTCGAGGGCATCGGAGAGCGCAAGGTCAGCGTGATCGGGATCCCCGGCGCTCTCGCCGCGTCGGAGTACGAGAAGCTCGGCGTCGCCCGGATCTCCTACGGTCCGCTTCCGCAGCGGGTCGCGCTCACCGCGCTGCAGGAGCTTGCGGCCGACCTGTACGCCGGCGGCGTCGTGCCGGCGAACCTCCCCGCGCTCAACTGACGGCGTCGAAGACGAGCGGCCACGGCTCAGTAGACTTGCTCCGTGGTCACTCGTCTTTCGAACTTCTTCCTCCGCACGCTCCGCGAAGACCCTGCAGGCGCAGAGGTCGCCAGCCACCGGCTGCTGATCCGGGCCGGATACATCCGCCCGCAGGCCGCCGGCATCTTCGCATGGCTGCCGCTGGGGCTTCGCGTCAAGGCGAAGATCGAGACGGTCATCCGCGACGAGATGGCTTCCGCCGGCGCGCAGGAGGTCCACTTCCCGGCGCTCATGCCGCGAGAGGCCTATGAGGCCAGCGGTCGCTGGGACGAGTACGGCGATCTGCTCTTCCGCCTGCAGGATCGCAAGGGCGGCGACTACCTCCTCGCGCCGACGCATGAAGAGGCGTTCACGCTGTTGGTGAAGGACCTGTACTCGTCGTACAAGGATCTGCCGCTCACGATCTACCAGATCCAGGACAAGTACCGCGACGAGGCGCGTCCCCGCGCCGGCCTGCTCCGTGGTCGCGAGTTCACGATGAAGGACGCCTACTCGTTCGATTCGTCGGATGAGGGCCTCGACGTGAGCTACCAGGCGCAGCGGGATGCCTACGAGCGCATCTTCCAGCGGCTCGGCCTCGAGTACGTCATCGTGCAGGCGGATGCCGGTGCGATGGGCGGGTCCCGCAGCGAGGAGTTCCTGCACCCGACCCCCGTCGGCGAAGACACCTTCGTGCGCAGCGCGGGCGGATACTCAGCGAACGTCGAGGCGTTCACCACTGCGGTTCCCGATGCGATCCCGTTCGACGAGAATGCCGCGCCGGTGATCTTCGATTCGCCGGACACTCCCACGATCGAGACGCTGGTCGCGCACAGCAACCGCGAGCTCGAGGGGGAGTACACGGCGGCCGACACGCTGAAGAACGTGGTGCTCGCCCTGACCCACCTGGACGGCACCCGCGAGCTCGTCATCGTCGGCGTCCCCGGCGACCGCGAGGTCGACGAGAAGCGCGCCGAGGTGGCGTTCGCACCCGCCGAGGTCGAGACGGCCACGGCGGACGATTTCGAGAACAATCCACTGCTGGTCAAGGGGTACATCGGCCCCTGGTCGCCGACCGGCGCGGTACTCGGCGAGGAGTCGGCCACCGGCATCCGTTATCTGGTCGACCCGCGCGTCAGCGAGGGCACGAGCTGGATCACCGGCGCGAACATCGATCAGAAGCACGCGCACTCGGTGGTCGCCGGTCGCGACTTCGCCGCCGACGGGATCGTGGAGATCGCGAACGTGCGTGCGGGCGATCCCGCCCCCGACGGCTCCGGCCCGGTCGAGCTCGCCCGGGGCATGGAGATCGGTCACGTCTTCCAGCTCGGCCGCAAGTACGCCGAGGCCCTGGGACTCAAGGTCTTGAACGAGAACGGCAAGCTCGTCACCGTCACGATGGGCTCGTACGGCATCGGCGTGACCCGCATCCTCGCGATCATCGCCGAGCTGAACAACGACGAGAAGGGCCTGATCTGGCCTGCTTCCGTCGCGCCGTTCGACGTGCAGGTCGTCGCCGCCGGCCGGGACCAGGTCGCGTTCGAGGTGGCAGAGGGACTCTCCACTCAGCTCAAGGCCGCTGGTCTCGACGTGCTCTACGACGACCGCCCGAAGGTCTCGCCCGGCGTGAAGTTCGGTGACGCCGAACTCGTCGGAGTGCCGAAGATCGTCATCGTCGGACGCGGGGCGGCCGAGGGTCAGGTCGAGCTGTGGGATCGCCGCACCGGCGACCGCGACACGGTCTCGGTGGAAGATGTCGTGGGGCGTCTCTCCGCTTCCTGAGAGTCCTCGCTTCCTGAGAGTCCACGGCCGCGTCGTCAGCAGACGATGTGGCCGTGGTTCATGATGTCGTCGTCCGGAGTGTCGCGGGTGACGAGCGACTTCAGGGCGCCGGCTGCCATTGCGAGCTTGCCCTTCGCCGGCTCCCAGAACTCCGTCACCTTCGGGGTGACCCGGAGGAGAGCGATGCCCGGCGTGTCCAGTCCATCCGCGAACCAGATCTCCAGCGAGCTCGAGTACAGCTCCTCCATCTTCGCGCGGTCGTGCATGATCTCGGCCGTGCCCGCCACGGACACGTAGCGCATGCCCTTGGCGTCGCAATAGGCGAGGCCCACGTCGTGGTGCCGTCGGGCCTCCTCGACCTTCTCCGTGTCCTCGGCGGTGAAGAACCAGATGTCGCCGGCGTCGTCCATCTGCCGGGTCGACATCGGCCGGCTGACGAGGTTGCCGTCGTCGTCCACCGTTGTCAGCATCGTGAAGTCGATGTCCTCCACGAGCTCGGCGACGCGGGCGAGGGCTTCGGGTCCTGTGATCTCTGTCATGTCATCAGAGTGCCGTGCGGGGCGGCGGAGGACACGGGCATTGACAGCGCGGCCGGGCAGTGCTCGCCACCGCACTGTCGGACGTCGACGCGATGCCCGGCGTTGCGGGCCGCGCTCTCGGCGCCGCGTGCCACGCTGGTGTCATGATCGACGAACCACTGCCCGAAGCCCTCAGCTCCGAGATCAACGCCGTCCTCGACGAGGCCGGGGTGCACGCCGACCGACGGCTGGTGATGCGGATGCTGCGCACGGCGATCCTGCTCGGCGAGGACGGCGCCGACCGCCTCGATCTGAAGATCGCCTCGGCGGCTCTGGCCGAGATGCGCGACGCCTTCCGTCTGTTCGCCCCGTTCCGCGGAGTCCCCAAGGTGACGGTCTTCGGTTCGGCCCGCACCCGGCAGGACGATCCGCTGTACCTCACCGCGCGCGATGTCGCCGCAGCGCTGGCGGGCGATGGCTGGATGGTCGTCACGGGCGCCGGCCCCGGCATCATGCAGGCCGCCTCCGAGGGCGCGGGCCCGGCACTTTCGCTCGGAGTCTCGATCCGCCTGCCGTTCGAAGAGAAGGCGAACGGCCTCGTCACGGGGCAGGATCACGTGGTCGCGATGAAGTACTTCTTCACCCGCAAGCTGATGCTCATCAAGGAATCGGCCGGGTTCATCTGCCTGCCCGGTGGATTCGGCACCCTGGACGAGATGTTCGAGCTGCTCACCCTCCAGCAGACCGGCAAGGCCGAGCCGACGCCGATCGTGCTCCTGGATCAGCCGGGCGGGACGTTCTGGCAGGGCCTCCGCAGCTTCATCGACGACCACCTCGCCCCGACCGGAGTCATCTCGGAAGGAGACTTCGATCGTGTCGTGATCACCGATTCCGTGGATGCCGCTCGGGCGGAGATCACCGGTTTCTGGCACAACTACGACTCGCTGCGATGGGTCGGCGATGCGCTCGTGCTGCGGCTGCGTGCCGAGCCGACGGATGCCGAGATCGATGCACTGAACGAGCAGTTCGCCCCGATGCTCTCCTCCGGGCGGATCGAGCGCACCGCACCCCGGCAGCCCGAGGTCGCCGACGACGACCTGCTGGAGCTACCGCGGCTGATACTCCGCCTCGATCAGCGTCAGGTCGGCAATCTGTTCCGGCTGATCGGCGCGATCAACGCGCTTCCTTCTGCTCCCGCTCGATGATGCCGGCTGCGAAGTCGCCGAGGTCGATCGCCCGGCCCAGGATCCGTTCCGCTGCCCGCTGCCCCGAGTAGTAGGCCGCACCGACAGTGGCGGGCTCGTCTCCCCAGGTGGCCTCACCCGCGAAGTGCAGGACTCCGTCGACGGGGCCGGCCAGGTCATCATGATCGTGATGGGTCGACCCCTGCGCGAGGTACGAGTATGAGCCGTTCGAGAACTCGTCGTCGCCCCAGTGTGTGACCCAGTGTGCCCGGGGCTCGCCGACCGCGTCGCCGTAGAGGGCACGGAGCGCGCGCACGACGTCGGCGACCACCTCCTCGTCTGGAAGCTCCTGCATGCGCCTCCCGAACGGTCCGGCGGCGAAGGTCAGCAGGGTCGGCAGCCCGCTGACGGCGGACACGTCGTACCAGGAATGCCAGTGCTCGCCGGCTTCGCCGAGCGCGCGCAGCACGTAGCTGTCCTCGTCCCAGAACCGCTGGTCGAACTGGATGAAGACCTTGTTGAAGATTCCCATCCCGAGACGTGAGAGAGGACCGGCCACGGCATCCGGCAGTGCCGGCTCGAACTCGATCGACCCTGCCTTGAGTACTCCCAACGGCACCGTCACGACGACCTGATCCGCGGTGAACGCCGTGTCGCCGGCATGGACGATCACTCCTCCGGTCGAGCGGATGATCTTCGTCACTGTCGTCTCGAAGCGGATGTCGAGGCCGGCGCCGATGCGTCGAGGCACCTCGTCGTATCCGCGCGGGAAGATCACCTCGTCGCCGTCTATCGCGTCTTCGTCGAGGCCGTGGGCGTCGAGGTCTCCGATCCAGGCTCCGCACTGCTCCTCGACCCGGTGGCGGAAGAATTCGCGGATGTCGTCGATGCGCTCCGGGGAGAGGCCGGAACGATCGAGCGCGCGCTCGGTCACATCCCGATAGGTGTCGTCGGGGGAGGAGGAGTCGATCTCGTCGAGGAGAAGTCGATCGACCGCGTCGACGTCGTCGATCCACTGGGCGGTGGCGTCGGCGCCCATGGCCCTTCCCTCTCCGTCGAAGTTCTCGATGGCTCGCCCGCCGACCTGGAAACTGCCCACCGTGTACTCGATCGTCGGAATCCGGAGCACCTGGACGAGATCCCACAACGGCGAACCATCGATCCCATGGATCCAGGAGGCGCCGCGATCCACGGGAAACCCCGCCTCCCGGTCGGTGTGCATACGCCCGCCGACGCGGTCGCGTCCTTCGAGGACCACGACCTGATGCCCGGCATCGGCGAGCATCCGGGCGGCTGTGACACCCGACATTCCCGCACCGATCACGATGGTGTCGAACGATCCCATCTGTCCTCCTCGACTTCCGGCGCGGAAAACTGCTGCCGTCGTGGCAGGGGCCGGTTGGCACAGGGTATCGTGGTACGGATGTCGCGCGTGCGAACAGGCGCGACGAGAGCTGAATAGAGAGGCCGTCATGGACATCGAACTGAGTCTTCTGCGAGGGATCGAGAAGGAGAAGGCGATCCCCTTCGACGAACTCGTCGCCATCATCGAGCAGGCGATCCTGACCGCGTACTCCAAGCATGTCTCCGACGACGGTGCGACGCCCGAGGGCGTCCGCGTGCACCTCGATCGCAAGACCGGGCATGTCGCGATCCTGCAGGTCGTCCGCGACGAGGAAGACGCCATCATCGGCGAAGAGGATGCGACCCCCGACGACTTCGGTCGCATCGCGGCCTTCGCTGCGAAGCAGGTCATCAGCCAGCGTCTGCGTGACATCGCGGACGACGTCGTGCTCGGTGACTTCAAGGACAAAGAGGGTGACATCGTCGCCGGTGTGATCCAGCAGGGGCCGAACCCGCGCATGATCCACGTCGACCTCGGCGCCGTCGAGGCGATCCTGCCCCCGGAGGAGCAGGTGCCCGGCGAGGAGTACACCCACGGATCGCGCCTGCGTGTGTACGTCACCAGCGTCGCCAAGGGGCTCAAGGGACCGCAGATCACGGTATCCCGCACCCACCCGGGGCTCGTCCGCAAGCTTTTCGCGCTCGAGGTGCCGGAGATCGCTGCCGGTCTCGTCGAGATCGTGGCCCTGGCTCGAGAGGCCGGTCACCGCACGAAGATCGCGGTCAAGGCGAACGACCCGTCGATCAACGCGAAGGGCGCCTGCATCGGGGAGCTCGGACGCCGCGTGCGCGCCGTGACGGAGGAGCTTGCGGGGGAGAAGATCGACATCGTCGACTACGACGCCGATCTGCCCACGTTCGTGGCACACGCGCTGTCGCCGGCGAAGGTCACGAGCGCCTTCGTGCTCGACGCGAGCACCAAAGCCGTCCGCGCGCTGGTGCCCGACTACCAGCTGTCACTCGCGATCGGCAAGGAGGGTCAGAACGCGCGTCTGGCCGCCAAGCTCACGGGCGCGAAGATCGACATCCAGCCGGACAGCGTCCTCGACTGACCGGCTCCGGCCTTCCGCCTCGCCCGGCGTGCGGGCGAGGCGGGGTGAAACGCAGGTGTAAGATGGAACCCGTACGAACGTGCGTCGGTTGTCGCACGCGTGCTCCCCGCACTGCCCTGCTCAGGGTGGTGGCCCAGAACGACACCCTCATCCCCGATGACCGTGCTGTCCTGCCGGGGCGCGGCGCGTGGGTCCATCCGACCCGGGAATGCATGGATGCCGCTCTGCGGCGCCGTGCATTCGGAAGAGCACTGCGCGTGTCCACTGAGCTGGACACGCGGACCTTCGAACAGCACCCACCAAGAAACAAAGGCTGAACAGCTATGGAAACAAAGTGAACGGCTCGAAATGAGACCCGTCCGCGACTAGTGGTCTGCCCTGTCTGGGTGGACCGACTCAGACAGGAGAATTGTGGCTGGTAAACCACGCGTACATGAGATCGCCGCCGAACTCGGCGTCGACAGCAAGGTCGCTCTTGCAAAGCTCAAAGAACTCGGTGAGTTCGTGAAGAGCCCCTCTTCGACCATCGAACCGCCGGTGGCGCGCAAGCTGCGCGCGGCGATCGAGGCCGACGGGTCGCTCAAGGGTGCGGCTGAGGCTGCCCCTGCGGCCAAGCCGGCTGCCGCCAAGTCGGCAGCGAAGCCGGGCGCCAAGCCCGCGCCCACCCCGGGTCCGAAGCCCGGTCCCAAGCCTGCCCCGGAGGCTCCGGCCCCCGAGGCGCCCGCGCCTGCTGCACCGGCGCCTGCCCCCGTGGCAGAGGCCCCTGCAGCAGCACCCGCGGAAGCATCCAAGCCCGCAGAGGGCGGCGCACCGACTCCCGGCGCCCCGCGTCCCGGCAACAACCCGTTCTCCTCCGCGCAGGGGATGGGTCAGCGCCCGGCCGGACCCCGTCCGGGCAACAACCCCTTCGCATCCGCGCAGGGCATGGGTCAGCGCCCGACGCCGGGCAACATCCCGCGTCCGCAGGCTCCGCGCCCCGGTGCGCCCCGTCCGGGTGCTCCGCGTCCCGGTTCGCCGCGTCCCGGCGCACCCCGTAGCGGCGGCGGCGGTCGTCCCGGCGCTCCGTTCCAGCAGCGTCCCGGCGGTCCCGGTCGTCCCGGCGGTGCCGGTGGACCCGGCGGTGCCGGCGGTCCTGGCGCACGTCCCGGTGGTGGCGGCGGTTTCGCCGGTCGTCCCGGTGGCGGTGGCGGTCGTGGCCGTGGTCCCGGCGGTGGTACCGCAGGTGCTTTCGGCAAGGGCGGCGGCAAGAGCAAGCAGCGCAAGTCGCGGCGGGCGAAGCGGCAAGAGTTCGAGATGCGGAGTGCTCCGGTCGTCGGTGGCGTCAACGTCACCCGCGGCAACGGAGAGGTCATCCGCATGCGCCGCGGCGCATCCATCTCGGACTTCGCCGACAAGATCGAGACGCTGACCGGCTACACGGTCCAGCCCGGAACCCTCGTCACCATCCTCTTCAACCTCGGCGAGATGGCCACGGCCACCGAGTCGCTGGATGAGGCGACGTTCGAGGTCCTGGGCGCTGAGCTCGGCTACAAGATCCAGATGGTCTCGCCCGAGGACGAGGACAAGGAGCTCCTCGAGGGCTTCGGTCTCGACCTCGAGGCCGAGCTGGAGGCGGAGAGCGAGGACGACCTCGAGATCCGTCCTCCGGTCGTGACCGTCATGGGCCACGTCGACCACGGTAAGACGCGACTGCTCGACGCGATCCGTCAGACCAACGTCATCGAGGGCGAAGCCGGCGGCATCACCCAGCACATCGGTGCCTACCAGGTCTGGACCGAGCACGAGGGCATCGAGCGGGCCATCACGTTCATCGACACCCCGGGTCACGAGGCGTTCACCGCCATGCGTGCCCGTGGTGCGCAGGTCACCGACCTCGCGATCCTCGTGGTCGCAGCCGACGACGGAATCATGCCGCAGACGGTCGAGGCGCTGAACCACGCCCAGGCGGCGAACGTGCCGATCGTGGTCGCGGTGAACAAGGTGGACAAGCCCGACGCCAACCCGTCGAAGGTGCGTCAGCAGCTCACGGAGTACGGTCTGGTCGCCGAGGAGTTCGGTGGCGACGTCATGTTCGTCGACGTCTCCGCTCGCGCCAACACGGGTATCCAGGAGCTCCTGGACGCTGTGCTGCTCACGGCCGACGCAGGTCTCGATCTGACCGCCAACCCGAACAAGGGTGCCCGCGGTGTCGCGATCGAGGCGAAGCTCGACAAGGGTCGCGGTTCTGTCGCCACCGTGCTGATCCAGTCCGGAACGCTCCGGATCGGTGACGCCATCGTGGCCGGAACGGCCTACGGTCGCGTGCGTGCCATGGCCGACGAGAACGGCGAGCAGGTCCTCGAGGCCTACCCGTCGCGTCCCGTGCAGGTGCAGGGTCTGAACTCCGTGCCGCGTGCCGGTGACGTCTTCATCGTCACCGAGGAAGACCGCATGGCCCGTCAGATCGCGGAGAAGCGTGAAGCAGTCGAGCGCAACGCCCAGCTGGCCAAGGCCCGCAAGCGCATCTCGCTCGAAGACTTCACCCGTGCTCTCGAAGACGGCAAGGTCGAGTCGCTCAACCTCATCATCAAGGGTGACGTCTCCGGTGCCGTCGAGGCGCTGGAGGAGTCGCTCCTCAAGATCGAGGTCGACGACTCGGTGCAGCTGCGCATCATCCACCGCGGCGTCGGTGCGATCACCGAGTCCGACGTGAACCTGGCGACGATCGACAACGCGATCATCGTGGGCTTCAACGTCCGCCCCGACACGAAGGCGCGCGAGCGCGCCGCCCGTGAAGGCGTGGACATCCGTTTCTACTCCGTCATCTACAACGCGATCGACGAGATCGAGAGCTCGCTCAAGGGCATGCTCAAGCCGGAGTACGAAGAGGTCCAGTCGGGTGTCGCCGAGATCCGCGAGGTGTTCCGCTCCTCGAAGTTCGGCAACATCGCCGGTGTCATCGTGCGATCGGGAACGATCACGCGAAACGCCAAGGCTCGTGTCATCCGCGACGGCGTCGTGCTGGCCGATGGTCTCGCCATCGAGTCGCTGCGTCGCTTCAAGGATGACGTCACCGAGGTCCGTACCGACTACGAGGCCGGTATCGGTCTCGGAAAGTACAACGACATCCAGATCGGCGACGAGATCGAGACGACCGAGCTCATCGAGAAGCCTCGCGGCTGATCAATTTCGAAACACCTTCGGGCGTCCTTCGCTCCCGCTCCTCCGGAGCGCGGAGAGGAGGACGCCCTGAGGGTTCCTGGACAGGGAGAGAACAATGGCAGGCGAACGACAGGCCCGACTCGCGGATCGTATCCGCGTGATCCTCGCCGAGCGGCTGGAGAAGGGGCTGCGCGATCCGCGCCTCGGCTTCGTCACCATCACCGACGTCCGTGTGACCGGTGACCTTCAGCACGCATCGGTGTTCTACACGGTGCTGGGCACGGAAGAAGAGCGCATCTCCAGCGGTGCTGCGCTCACCTCGGCGACCGGCATGCTGCGCAGCGAGGTCGGACGGCAGCTGAGCACCCGTCTGGTGCCCACGCTCGAGTTCATCCCGGATGCCCTCCCGGAGAACGCGGACCACATCGGTGCGCTGCTCCGCGAGGCGCAGCAGCGCGATGCCGACGTCGCGAAACTCGCGTCCTCCGCATCCCACGCCGGCGACACCGATCCGTACCGTACGGAGGACGACCCGGAGTGATCGCCGTTTGATACGCTCGGCTTCGCGGGAACGCTTCCGTGAATCTGGGGGAACGGCATCGAGGGTACGGGTACACAGGGGGCTCTCTTCGTCGCGCCCGCCGCGTTGGGCCTCTTGCTCGACGAGCTCCTGGAGGTCGACCTCGCCTGCGCGCCCCATGTGCTTGCCCGTCTCGCTGCCGAGCTGGACGCGGATTCTCCGACGATCCGCGAAGTCGCCGAGCGGCTGTCGGCGGATCAACGACATGGCTTACGCCCGCTACCCAGCCCGTTGCCGCTCGTGCCCTCGATCACACGGAGATTCGAGACGTTGCAGCTCGATGGCAGGGATCGCGAGCTGCTGACGGCGCTTTCGGTCTGCCTCGACGGTGGACTCGACGCCCTCCTCGAGTTCGATGGGAGGTCGGCGGCCGCGATCGCCGCCGCTCCGGTGGGGGAGCACGTACGTCTGCATGCCGGTCACTCGCGGTTCGCCGATCCCCGGCTCTCCATCTGGATCAGAGCCACCACGTGCACCGCAGTCACCGCCGGGGTCCACGAGCGGCTGAGCGTGATCTTCCGGCGTCGCGGAGACCGCGTGAGCGAGGATTGGCACCGCGCTCGCGCTTCCCTCGAGGCGGCTCCGGACAGCGCGGCCGAGTTGACAGTCATCGCGCGACAACTCAGCGAGGCCGGCCACCCCGAACGAGCACTGCTGCTCGCGAGAGAGGCGGCGGGGCACGCGGTGGGCGGCGCCCGCGACGAAGCGCATCTCGTCGCGGGGACTTCGGCCGTCGGCGCCGGTTTCGCCGCGGAAGCGGTGGCGTGGTTCAGCGGTCTGTACCCGCACGCGGCGGAGCATCGGCGGCTCAGGGGACTCGGTGGCCTGTTCGTCGCTCAGGCGTTCGAGCAGGGAGCAGTGCCGGAAGTGGACCCGCGAGTGCTGCGTCCGTGCACCGACGATGCCGCCGATTGGTTCCACTGGACGAAGGCCGCTGCTCTGGCCGCGGTGATGTGCGCCGAACGGGGCGATCGGCGCGGGATGCGCGTCTGGCTCGACGCCGTGCGGGAAGGCGCCACGCGAACAGGTGTCGAGCGTGAGCTCAGGGACCCCGTCGTCGCGCTGAGCTGGCTGATCGCGGGTGAACGCGACATCGACGCGACCGTAGGCTCCGGGCCGGTGACGGGAGGAATGCTGCGTGCGCTGCGGGCCGCGATGGACGGGGACATCGACCTGGGGCTGCGCGTGCTCGCGAGAGGCGGATCAGGGATGTCCGCGGAGGCGGATCCGTTCGTCCCGGGATTCGAGCACAGCCCCGTCGTCCAGTCGTATCGCGCGGTCGTCGAGGTTCTGCTGCTGGTGTGGCGCGGTGACATCGGCCTGGCGCGCGACCGGCTGATCCAGGCGGCACTCGTGCTGCCGCTGGCGTTGCCACTCGCCGGACTGGGTGTGGTGCTCGCCAGACGTCTCGACCTCGCCGTGCTCGGCGAACTCGGACCGTACGCCCGGTCGCTCACCGCGGGATTGCCGGCGGGCTCGAGGATCGACCGCCTCGTCGATCGCGGCATCCAGTCTTTCCTCGCCGGTTCGTTCGACGACGCCGCCGCCACCATCCGTCTCTGGGCCGACCTCGGATCGGCGCGGACCACCATGACGGTTCCCGCGCTCGACGAGCTGGCGCTCGATCCGGACGGACGCTCGACACCCGCGCCATCCATCGAGCCGCCGGAGATCGCTCTCGCGCAGAGTCTGCGCGTCCGGCTGGCGACGGCTGGGGATGGTCGCTGGCGTTCCGAGTGCGTCGAAGTGCGCGAGGAGGCGCGGACGCTCCGCTCCCCGTTCGCGCGCGCGAGGGTGGAGACGATGCTCGGCACCCAGTACGCCATCCGCGACGATCATGCCTCGGCTCGTATCCACCTGGAGCACGCCGAGAGGTTGTTCGAGCTGTGCGGTGCGACGGCGTGGGCGCGCACGATCCGCGGACGGCTGGACAGGCTGGACGCCAAGGAGGGGAGCATCGTTCCCACCGTCGATCCGCTGGCGGCGTGTCGAGCCGCATGGTCGCTGCAGCTGACCGCGCGCGAGCTGGAAGTCGCGATGTACGCCGTCGGCGGGGCGGCGAACCGTGACATCGCCGAGATGCTCAACTTCTCGGTCCGTACGGTGGAGGTGCACCTCGGCCGGGTCTTTACGAAGCTCGATGTCCGCAGTCGGGTCGAGCTGACGGTGCTGGCACATCGCACCGACCATCACCTCTGAGCTCGTCAGCGCGGCAGCGAGAGGGCCATCCCGTCGGCTTCGGCGAGGCCGTCGGCGATGAGCGAGTCGATCGCCCGGTCGCGCTGACGGGGATCCGGCCAGTCCGGGAGCACGAGGTCGAGCGGCACGGGTTCGGGGGAGCGGTCGCGCAGTAGCCGCAGCACGGCACCGCGTGCCTGTCGATCTGAGCCTTCGTAGGCGGCCTGGCGACGGCGTTCATCCCCGGTGTCCGGCCTGCCGGCTGCCAGCCACGCGCAGCTGTTGGCCAGGGGGCACTGCTCGCATCGCGGCGCCCGCGACGTGCACACGGTCGCGCCGAGCTCCATCATGGCGGCGTTGAACTCCGCGGCGTCGGCCAGCGAGTCGGGCAGGAGGGAGTCCATCAGCTCCAGGTCGCGCCGCGAGGGCGGTGCCGGCTGGGCCCGCCCCTGAACAGCCCTGGCCAGGACGCGCCGAGTGTTCGTGTCGACGACCGGGTGGCGGTCGCCGTAAGCGAAGACCGCGACCGCGCGGGCCGTGTAGTCGCCGATGCCGGAGAGGGCGAGGAGGGCCTCGACGTCGCGCGGCACGATCCCGCCGTGCCGCTCGGTGATCTCGACGGCGGCGCGGTGCAGCCAGAGCGCGCGCCGGGGGTATCCCAGATTCGCCCATTGGTTCACGACGTCCGCGGCCGAGGCAGAGGCCATCGCCGCCGGCGTGGGCCATCGGGCGAGCCACGCCTCGAGGTGGGGGACGACCCGGGAGACAGGTGTCTGCTGGAGCATGAACTCGCTCACCAGAACGCCCCAGGCGCCGAACTCGTCATGGAACTCGGTGCGGCGCCACGGCAGGTCGCGAGCGGTCGCGCGGTACCACGTCGGCAGGCGCGATACGACTTCGGAGGGGGCCTGCGGTCCGGGCATCCCTCCAGCGTACGTGAGCCGCGACCCGCGGCCGGTCGGCGATCCGCGGCGCGCCACCGGCGGCCCTTCCGGGCCGGGTGGCAGGCGCGTCGTCGGTAGGCTGGGGGGATGGTCTCGCCCGGCATCCTTCTCGTCGACAAGCCCGCTGGGCTGACCAGCCACGACGTGGTCGCCCGCACGCGGCGCGCGTTCGGCACACGGAAGGTCGGCCATGCGGGAACACTCGATCCGATGGCGACCGGACTCCTCGTCATCGGCATCGAAGGAGCCACCCGACTGCTCACCTACATCGTCGGCGCGGACAAGACCTATGAGGCGACGATCCGTCTCGGACAGACCACCGGGACCGACGACGCCGAGGGCGAGATCCTGACGACCGCCCAACCCGAGGCATGGAGCGCGGTCACGGATGCCGCGGTCGACGAGGGCATCCTGGCGTTGACCGGCGAGATCTCGCAGGTTCCCAGCTCGGTGTCCGCGATCAAGGTCGACGGACGGCGTGCATACGATCGCGTCCGTGCCGGCGAAGAGGTCGTGCTCGCCGCACGGAACGTCGTCGTCTCGCGCTTCGACGTATCGGAGCGGCGTCGGCAGGAGGGCTTTCTCGACCTCGATGTGATCGTCGACTGCTCGTCCGGAACGTACATCCGATCTCTCGCCCGCGACCTCGGTGCGGCACTCGGCGTCGGCGGGCACCTGACGGCCCTTCGGCGTACGAGAGTGGGGCCTTTTGTCGTGGGCGACGCGGTCGGAATCGACGGGCTCGAGGGAGCCCACACGCTGACTCCGGCGGACGCCGCCGGGCGGATCCTTCCCGTGCTCGAGGTGTCGGCCGATGAGGCGCGCGACCTCCGCCACGGAAAGCGGCTCCAGGGACAGGCCGGCCGCTTGGACGGCCCAGGCGCGGTCACGGCGGCCATCGACCCGGACGGCGCTCTGGTGGGCATCGTCGAGAAGCGCGGCGCCGACCTCAAGAGCGCCATGAACATGCCGGAGGCCGACCGATGATCCTGTGGTTCACGATCGCGCAGATCATCATCGCGGTCGCCGCCGGCGTCTTCTGCCTCGTCGCGGGTCTGCTCGGCAGACGGCCGAGTGACTTCAGCGTGGGTGCGCTTGCCCTCGTCGAGGTGCTGCTCGTCGTCCAGGTGATCGTCGCGATCGTCGCACCCCTCGCGGGAAACCCGCCGACGGGCGACCTGCTCGAGTACTGGGTCTACCTGGTGTCGGCGGTGCTCCTGCCCATCGGAGCCGTACTGTGGGCGCTCATGGAGCGCAGCCGGTGGAGCACGGTGATCCTGGGTGTGGCTGCGCTCGCGATCGCGATCATGCTGTGGCGCATGCAGGTCATCTGGACCGTCCAGATCGCGTGACGTGAGGCGTCGCGGCGGAGTCCGGTGCCCTCCCGCGGCTCTAGGATGGAATGCGCTATGAGCTCCACCGCCCCCTCCACTCGGATGACCGGAATCGGTCGCGTCCTCGTGATCGTCTACGCCGTCATGGCGCTGGCCGCCACAGGCCGCAGCTTCGTGCAGATCGTCCGGCGATTCGACGAGGCGCCGCTGGCGTATTCCCTCTCCGCACTCGCTGCCGTCGTCTATATCCTCGCGACCCTCGCGCTGGTGCTCGCCCGCAGGCGCGGGTGGTACACCGTCGCCTGGATCGCGATCGTCTTCGAACTGACAGGCGTTCTCGTCGTCGGGCTGCTGAGCATCCTGATGCCGGCACTGTTCCAGCACGAGACGGTGTGGTCGCTGTTCGGGCGCGGATACCTGTTCATCCCGCTGGTCCTCCCGGTGTTCGGAATCTGGTGGCTGCGCACGCACCGCCCCGTCGACGCCGTGATTCCGGCCGAGGTGCACGCGTGATCGTCTTCCGCAGCCCGGAGGAAGTACCGGCCGGGTTCGGACCGAGCGCCGTCGCGATCGGCAAGTTCGACGGCGTCCATGCCGGACACCGCGCCGTCATCGCGCGATTGAACGAGGCAGCCGCCGCCACCGGAAGTCGATCCGTGGCGGTGACCTTCGACCGCAACCCGTTGGCCACCATCCGTCCGGATCGGTGTCCCGAGAACGTCGTCACCGTCGACCGGAAGCTCGAGCTGCTGGGCGACCTCGGGATCGACGCGACCCTCGTGCTCACGTTCGACCAGGAGATGGCAGCCCGCAGCGCGGAGGACTTCGTCGTCGAGATCCTCGTCGGTGCCCTGCAGGTGTCGACGGTCCTGGTCGGCCAGGACTTCCGCTTCGGGCACGGAGGTGCGGGCACCCCCGAGCTGCTGCGCGAGCTCGGCCCCCGCTACGGCTTCTCCGTCGAGGTCGTCGACGACGTGTATCTTTCCGGCTCCACGCGGAGGGTCTCGTCCAGCTGGGTCCGCGAGCTGCTGATGGAGGGGGACGTCGCGTCGGCGGCCACCGTGCTCGGGCGTTATCCCGATGTCCGCGGCGAGGTCGTCCACGGCCTCAAGCGCGGACGGGAGCTGGGGTTCCCCACCGCCAACCTCTCGACGATCGTCGACGCCTTCGTTCCCGCCGACGGCGTGTACGCCGGGTGGCTCGTCGATCACGACACCGGCATCCGCCATCCGTCCGCGATCTCTGTCGGCACGAATCCGACCTTCGACGACGTTCTGGTGCGCCAGGTCGAGGCACACGTTCTCGGAGAGACCGGACTCGACCTGTACGGACACGACGTCACTGTCGAGTTCGTGGCGAGGTTGCGGGGCATGGTCGCCTTCGAGGGCATCGAGAAGCTGATGGAGCAGATGGGGGCGGACGTCACGGATGCCGCGCGGGCTCTCGGCATCACGACCGGATAGTCACCGTGCCGCCGCGTTCCCGGTCGTCGTTCGACGACTCGGCGTGGGTGATCTGCAGGACATCCGTCCGATGACATAGAATGGAGTCGGCTCCCGCCGATTCTCACGCTTCTCGCGTGCTTCGACGGGAAGACGACCCACTGTTCGTACGGTCCTGGCTCACGCCACACGCGGACAACGAGAACGGCCCGAGGCTTCATGGGGAAGCCCGAGCCTTCACGCTCAGGAGGAGCATGCCGACCACGGCAACCGCCACCACACGGCGCAAGAAGACGTCCCGTCGCGACGATGAGGCACCCCTCATCCCGATCCTCGCGCGCAAGGTGCGCGAGATCGAGGCGAAGTCGCAGCGGGGGAAGCTCGGTCCCACCAACCGGGTGAAGTTCCAGGTGATCGCGTTCCTGGTGCGCGAGGAGCGCGCCAGAGTGAAGGCCGACGCCGAGATCGGTGATCCCGCACGCGCTGAACTGCTGAAGCGGCTCGACGGTGTGGCCACGATCCTCGCGAAGACGGCCGCGCGCGACACGTCGCTCATCCAGCTGCTCGAGGCCGACCAGGCGACGTCGCCGGTGGCGAAGCGCATGCGACGCGACTGGCTCCTCGAATCGGGAGCGGAGCTCGCTCCCGAAGAGCTGATCATCGCCGACGCCGCACCCGTTCAGATCTCCACGGTCCCCGCGGCGATCGCCGAGCGACAGGTCACACCGCCGTCGGTCGAGTCTCGGCAGCTGGCGAACCCGTTCCTGGCTCCGGACCTGACGCCGCGACCGGCTGCGACGCCGCGACGCCGTCTCGACGGCTGGGAGCTCATGGGCCCGCTGTACAAGGCGTTCGAGACCGGTGCCGGCGGATCCGCCGCGTCGATGGATCTGCCGCCCGCGCCGGAGTACGACCACCTCTCGCCCAAGGGCCTCGAGGTCATGGTGCATCAGTCGCGGTTCCTGGAGGCCGTGAAGGCCGGGCACCGCAGCTTCCTCCTGGCAGACGAGCCCGGCCTCGGCAAGACGGCGCAGTCGGTGCTCGCGGCTTCGGTGGCCGGTGCCTACCCGCTGCTCGTCGTCGTGCCCAACGTCGTGAAGATGAACTGGGCGCGTGAGGTGGAGCGGTGGACGCCGCAGCGTCGCGCCACGGTCATCCAGGGCGACGGCACGGACATCGACGCGTTCGCCGACGTGTTCATCGTGAACTACGAGATCCTCGACCGGCACATGTCGTGGCTGGCCTCGATCGGTCTGCGCGGAATGGTCGTCGACGAGGCGCACTTCATCAAGAACCTCTCGTCGCAGCGCTCCCAGAACGTGCTCTCGCTGGCTGCTCAGGTGCGCGAGCGCACGCCGGGGCACGATCCCCTGATGCTCGCCCTCACCGGCACGCCGCTGATCAACGACGTCGAGGACTTCGACGCGATCTGGCGCTTCCTGGGGTGGACCACGGGCGAGAAGCCGGGTCCCGAGCTGATGGAGAAGCTCGATGCGACGGGGTTCACCCCGGCCGACAAGGCGTTCTACCCTGAGGCACGCGACGCCGTCATCTCGATGGGTATCGTCCGGCGCAAGAAGAAGGACGTCGCCGCCGATCTGCCGGACAAGCTGATCGCCGACCTGCCGGTGCAGCTCGACGACGAGTTCGGACGCAGCATCCGTCAGGCCGAGCGCGAACTCGGCGAGCGACTCGCGGCTCGGTATCGCCGCATCATCGAGGCCCGCGGAGACCGTGGACTGGCGCCCGGCGAAATCGACGAAGACATCATTCGTCTCGTCGCCCAGAACGAGCTCGAGGAGTCGAAGGCTGCGGGCACCGGGGGAGACAACGTCTTCACGATGGTCCGCCGAATCGGACAGGCCAAGGCACAGCTCGCGGCGGACTATGCCGCGCAGCTGCAGCGGTCTGTCGGGAAGGTCGTCTTCTTCGCGAAGCACATCGACGTCATGGACCGTGCCGAGGCGCACTTCGCCGCCGTGGGCATCCGGTCGGTGTCGATCCGCGGAGACCAGACCTCGACGACTCGCCAGCAGGCGATCGACGACTTCAACAGCGACCCTTCCGTGGGGATCGCGGTCTGCTCGCTCACCGCAGCCGGAGTCGGCCTGAACCTGCAGGCGGCGTCGAACGTCGTCCTCGCCGAGCTCTCGTGGACGGCGGCCGAGCAGACTCAGGCGATCGACCGTGTGCACCGCATCGGTCAGGACGAGCCCGTCACCGCCTGGCGCATCATCGCCGCGCACACGATCGACACCAAGATCGCGGAGTTGATCGACCAGAAGCAGGGCCTCGCAGCACGCGCGCTCGACGGTGAGGCCGTCGAGGAGTCGGCCGCAGAGCCGGTGCAGCTGGCGGCGTTGATGCACCTGCTGCGTCAGGCTCTGGGCGCGGCATAGGCGCGAAGAACGCCGATTCTTAACGTCGGTTTTGCCTCTTCGGCGTCCGAGATCAGGAAGTTCCTCGATATCGGCGGATCGCGGTGTCAAGATCGACGGTTTTCGTCGGCTTCGAATGGCGCCCGGGTACGCGGGGCGCTAGTGTCGATCGAAGGCAGCGTCGCCTCTTTCCCCCATCTCCCGAACGTCTGAAGGCACCAGCATGAAGATCGGCATCCTGACGAGCGGCGGCGACTGCCCCGGCCTCAACGCGGTCATCCGCGGCATCGTGCTCAAGGGCACCACCACGTACGACCTGGAGTTCGTCGGCATCCGTGACGGATGGCGCGGGCTGGTCGACGGCGACTTCATGCCGCTCACGCGTCACGAGGTGAAGGGCCTGTCCAAGGTCGGCGGCACGATCCTCGGCACCAGCCGCACGAACCCCTACGAGGGTGAGCGCGGGGGAGCGGAGAACATCGCCAAGACCCTCTACGGGCACAAGATCGACGGCATCATCGCGATCGGCGGCGAGGGCACGCTCGCCGCTGCCGACCGTCTCGCAAAGGACGGCATCAAGGTCATCGGGGTCCCCAAGACGATCGACAACGACCTGCAGGCGACGGACTATTCGTTCGGCTTCGACACGGCGGTGAACATCGCCACGGACGCGATGGACAGGCTCCGCACCACGGGCGACTCCCACCAGCGGTGCATGGTCGCCGAGGTCATGGGGCGTCATGTCGGCTGGATCGCCCTGCACGCCGGTATGGCCGCCGGCGCGCACGTGATCTGCATCCCCGAGGTGCCGATGTCGATCGACGACGTCACCGAGCTGGTGACCAGCGCCCACGACCGCGGCCGTGCGCCCCTGGTCGTCGTCTCCGAAGGCTTCAAGCTCCTCGGCATGGACGAGGCATACAGCGACAAGGGGCTCGACGCCTTCAACCGGCCCCGGCTGGGTGGCATCGGCGATCTGATCGCTCCCGAGATCGAGCGCATAACGGGCATCGAGACGCGCGCCACGATCCTTGGCCACATCCAGCGCGGCGGTTCCCCGTCGGCGTTCGACCGGGTCCTCGCGACGCGACTGGGACTGCACGCCGCGGACGCGCTCGTCGACGGCGCCTGGGGTCAGATGGTGGCGATGCAGGGCACCGACATCGTCCGGGTCCCGTTCGCCGACGCGCTGGGCGAGCTGAACACCGTTCCGCGCTACCGCTACGACGAGGCCGCCGCACTCTTCGGTTGAGCCTTCAGCTCCACGAAGCCCGCCCGTTCGAACGGGCGGGCTTCGTCGTCGCGTCTCAGACCTCGGCGAGGCCGAGCGTGTCGAGCAGCCAGGCGAGCTCGAAGGCGCGCTCGCGCCACGAGTTGTAGCGTCCGCTCACGCCGCCGTGTCCGGCGACCATCTCGCACTTGAGGAGCACGTCGGAGGCACCGGCCTCGCGCAGGCGTGCGACCCACTTCGCCGGTTCCACGTAGAGCACGCGGGTGTCATTGAGTGATGTCACCGCGAGGATTCGCGGGTAACGGACGCCGTCTCGGACGTTCTCGTACGGAGAGTACGACTTCATGTACTCGTACACGTCGGCATCGTGGAGAGGATCGCCCCATTCGTCCCACTCGATCACGGTCAGCGGCAGGGACGGGTCGAGGATCGTCGTCAATGCGTCCACGAACGGCACCCCCGCGAGGACTCCGGCGAAGAGTTCGGGCGCGAGGTTGGCGACCGCGCCCATCAGCAGGCCGCCGGCGCTGCCGCCCTCGGCGACCAGTCGGTTCGGCGTGGTCACGCCGGTCGCGACCAGGTGCTCGCCGCAGGAGACGAAGTCCGTGAAGGTGTTGCGCTTGCTGAGCAGCTTTCCGTCTTCGTACCACTGGCGGCCCATCTCGCCGCCGCCGCGCACGTGAGCGACCGCGAAGATCACGCCGCGATCGAGCTCCGAGAGCCGCGCGACCGAGAACCCGGGGTCGATCGAATGCTCGTAGGAACCGTAGCCGTAGAGATGCACGGGGCGTGCTTCCGCGCCGGGCTCGCCGAATGAGCGCTTCCACACGAGCGAGATCGGCACCCGCACCCCGTCTGATGCCGTCGCCCATTCGCGCCTCTGGCCATACTCATCCGGGTCGTACCCGCCGAGGACGGTCACCTGCTTGCGCAGGACCAGCTCGCGGTTCGACAGGTCGAGGTCGTATACCGTTCCGGGCGTGACGAACGACGTGTATCCGAGTCGCAGGAAGGGGGAGTGCCACTCGGGGTTCCCGCTCACTCCGGCTGAGTACAGCGGCTCGTCGAAGGGGATCTCGTCGACGGCGTTCGTGGTGTAGTCGAGAAGCCCGACGCGCTCGAGCCCTTCGCTGCGGTATTCGATCGTGGCGAAGTCGCGGAACGCATCCATGCCGAGCAGACGCCTGCCCGCCTCATGGGCGACGACCCGGCGCTGCTCGCCCTGGGGCTCGGATGCCGCCACCGAGACGAGCTCGAAGTCGAGGGCGCCGTCGTTGTGCAGGATGAAGAGCCGGTCCTCGCCGTCCACCACAGCGTGATCGATCGAGTACTCCACTCCCTCTCGGCGCGGCCAGACCAGGCGCGGTGCCGCGGTGAGGTCGCCGGTCAGGTCGACGAGGTACTCCTCGCTCGTGATGCTCGAACCGACGCCGATCACGAGGTAGCGGCGGCTGCGGGTGATCCCGGCGCCGAGCCAGAACTTCTCGTCGGGTTCGTGGAACAGCTGCACATCATCCGCGACCGGCGTACCGAGACGGTGCAGCCACAGGGTGTCGGGCCGCCAGGCCTCATCCCGCGTCGTGTAGAGAACCCCAGTGCCGTCCGGGGTGAAGAACGCGCCGCCGGTGTTCGGGATCTCGTCGTCGAGGGTTTCGCCCGAGACGAGGTCGCGCACGTGCACCGTATACAGCTCATCGCCCTCGAAGTCGGTCGACCACAGCAGCTTCGTCGCGTCGTCGGAGGTGTCGAAAGCCCCGAGCGAGAAGAACTCGTGCCCCTCGGCCTCGACATTCCCGTCGAGCAGGACGACCTCGCCGGGCACCGGCACGCCGGCCTCGAGCTTCGGGGGAGTCCAGTCGTCGTGCGCTGCTGCGGCCCGGCAATGGATGCCGTACTGCGCGCCCTCTTCGGTGCGGCTGTAGTACCACCAGTCGCCGCGTCGGGTGGGCACGGACAGATCGGTCTCCTGCACGCGGCTCTTGATCTCCTCGAAGAGTCGCTCGCGCAGATCGGCGAGGTGTGCCGTTTCGGCGTCGGTGTGGGCGTTCTCCGCCTCGAGGTGCGCGATGACCTCTGCGGAGTCCTTCGCCCGCATCCACTCGTACGGGTCGTCGAAGGTGTCACCGTGGTGCGTGCGGAGCGTGGAGCGGCGGGCAGCGAGAGGAGCGTCAGTCACCGTCCCACGCTATCCCAGGTCGAGTTGACCGGCACGGGGGAGGGTGGGAGGATTTAGCGGGGCCGGTTAACGGAAGTCAAACCCACGGTGAACTCTTCGTTCGTCACGTCGATCACGTCGACATCTCCTTCTTCCTCAAACGACCGAAAGCGAACGGTGGAAACCGCAGCCCTCATCGTCGTGCTTGTCATCGCGCTGGCACTCTTCTTCGACTTCACCAACGGCTTTCACGACACGGCGAATGCCATGGCGACGCCGATCGCCACGGGTGCGCTCAAGCCCAAGACCGCCGTCCTCCTCGCCGCCGTCCTGAACCTGGTGGGGGCATTCCTGTCCACCGAGGTGTCCAAGACGATCTCCGGTGGCATCATCCGTGAAGATGCGATCATCTCCGCGGGGGCGGATCTGTTCCTGTCCCTGATCTTCGCAGGCCTGATCGGCGCCATCACGTGGAACATGCTGACCTGGCTCCTCGGCCTTCCATCGAGCTCGTCGCACGCACTGTTCGGTGGCCTCATCGGCGCCACGCTCGTGGGGGCAGGGTTGGGCGCGATCGACTTCGGGATGGTGCTCTCGAAGATCGTGCTGCCGGCGCTCATCGCCCCCGTCACCGCAGGCCTCATCGCCTTCGCAGCGACGAAGATCGCCTACTCGATCACACGACGCTACGACAGCAAGCCCGACGGTCGCGACGGTTTCCGCTGGGGGCAGATCTTCACGTCCTCCCTGGTCGCCCTCGCGCACGGCACCAACGACGCGCAGAAGACGATGGGCGTCATCACCCTCGCGCTGATCACGATCGGCTGGCAGTCCGGCGTGCACCACGAACCGCAGCTCTGGGTGATCATCGCCTGCGCCTTCACGATCGCACTTGGCACGTACCTCGGCGGCTGGCGCATCATCCGGACCCTCGGTAGGGGACTCACCGATGTGAAGCCCGCACAGGGCTTCGCGGCGGAGAGCTCGACGGCAGCGACCATCCTGGCCTCCAGCGCCCTCGGCTTCGCCCTCTCGACCACGCAGGTGGCGTCGGGCTCTGTGATCGGCTCCGGCCTCGGTCGCAGGGGCTCCACGGTCCGCTGGCGGACGGCGGGTCGGATCGGCGTCGGCTGGCTGCTGACCCTCCCCGCAGCGGGAGCCGTCGGCGCTCTCGCCGCCCTTCTCGTCGTGTGGCTCGGAAACTGGGGAGTGGTGATCGACGCGGTCATCGCGGTGCTGATCATCCTCGGACTGTTCATGCGCTCGCGCCGCGACGCGGTCACGTCCGCGAATGCGATGAGCGACGTCGCCGAGTCGGGCATGGCCATCGAGCTTCCGGACATGCCGCCGCCGACGCGTCGTCAGCAGCGCATCCAGCAGGCCAAGGCCGAGGCGAAGGCCCGTGCCGAAGCCCGTGAGCAGGTGAAAGCTCAGGCGAAGAAGGATGCGCAGGCCAAGGCGAAGAAGAAGGCTCAGGCAAAGGCGAACGTCAAGGGCGCCAAGTCTGCCTCGTCGTCGAAGGACTCGGACGCGAATCGGAATGGGGACTCGGAATGAACGTCGTCATCGACTGGATCGCGTTCCTCCAGGTGTTCCTCGCCGCGCTCATCGGCGCGACAGCCATCGTCACCTTCTACGCCCTCGGTCTCCGTCTGCTGGTGCGCAGCGGTCGCGCCCCGGTGGTGAGCCCCGCCGAGTTCACGGATGCGATCACGGTGATCACGGAGAAGGAGCTCAAGCGCGCGGAGAAGCAGGCGGCGAAGGCGGCGCGCAAGAGCCCGCTCACCGAGGGGCAGAAGACCCTGGCGCTCTTCGGCGCGTACGGGTGCTTCGCGTTGTGCGCCGCCGCTGTGGTCGCCGGCATCCTGCTCCTCGTCATCGGGCACTGACCCGAGCGCGGCGTCTGCAGGTCGAACGCCGGCGCGGGGTCGCGGCCTAGGCTGTTGGCATGTTTGCAGGAACCGGAAACGTGTATGCCTTCGGCCGCCATGAGCCCGCGAGCCATGTGCTGATCCACATCAGTGATCCGCATTTCCTCGCCGAGGGAGCCCGGCTCGGCGGTCGGTACGACGTCGAGGCGAACTTCGCCCGAACGCTCGATGCGATCAAGGCCGTGCACCCGCATCCGTCGGCGATCGTCGTCACCGGCGACCTCGCCGATCTGGGTGAGCCCGATGCTTATCGTCGACTGAGGAACGCCGTCGAGCCGGTGGCGGACGAGCTGGACGCTCCGATCATCTGGGTCGCGGGCAACCACGACGAACGCCCGGCCCTGCGGGCAGGACTGCTCGACGCGGAGCCGACCGAAGACCCGGTGACGGGCATCTGGGACCTCGACGGGCTTCGCCTCATCGCTCTCGACACCAGCGTCCCCGGCTGGCATCACGGCGACGTCGATCAGGGGCAGCTGTCCTGGCTCGCCGATGCGCTCGCGGACCCTGCCCCTCACGGCACCCTGCTCGCGATGCATCATCCACCGCTCCCGAGTCATCTGCCGCTCTTCGACATCCTGGAGCTGCGGCATCAGGACGAGCTCGCAGAGGTCATCCGCGGGACCGACGTCCGCGGCGTCCTCGCCGGGCATCTGCACTACTCGTCGCAGGGCACGTTCGCCGGCGTCCCGGTGAGCGTCGCGTCAGCCACGTGCTACACGATGAACGTGGCGCGTCCGTCGGCCGAGGTGAACGGCATGGACGCAGCCCAGGCTTTCCAGCTCGTGCACGTGTATCCGCAGACGATCACGCACACGGTGGTGCCGGTGACCCAGGCCACGACCGGGGACTACTTCTCCGCGGAGTGGCTCGAGCGGATGGCGGCGCTCACGCCGGAGGAGCGACTCGAGGCGTTCTCCCGCAAGCCCGCCCGGTGAGCGGCGTAGACTGAGGGCATCCCCCACCTTTCTCACCCGCCACGACCCACGAGGATGTGACATGGCTTCTGCCGCGCCTACCCCGACCCGCACCGAGACCGATTCGCTCGGGAGCATGGAGATTCCCGTCGACGCGTACTGGGGGATCCACACCGCCCGCGCCGACGCGAACTTCCCGATCACGAAACGACCCATCTCGGTCTATCCGGACCTCGTGGTCGGCCTGGCGATGGTCAAGCAGGCGAGTGCGCGGGCGAACCGCGAGATCGGCGTGCTGGATCACGAGCGCGCCGACCTGATCGACCGTGCCGCGCAGCGCGTGATCGACGGCGAGTTCCACGAGCAGTTCACGGTGGGCGTCATCCAGGGCGGTGCCGGTACCTCGACGAACATGAACGCGAACGAGGTCATCACCAACATCGCGCTCGAGCTGGCCGGCCGCGAGAAGGGCGATTACACCTTCCTGTCGCCGATCGACCACACCAACCGCAGCCAGTCCACCAATGACGTGTATCCGACCGCAGTGAAGATCGGTCTGTCGCTGACGCTGCGCTCGCTGCTCGAGGAACTCGACCTGCTGCGGCTGTCGTTCCTCGGCAAGTCCCGCGAGTTCCACGACGTGCTGAAGGTCGGGCGCACCCAGTTGCAGGACGCCGTGCCGATGACCCTCGGGCAGGAGTTCAACGGCTTCGCCACGACCCTCGGCTACGACCACACGCGGCTCACCGAGAACGCGTCGCTCATGTTCGAGATCAACATGGGAGCCACCGCGATCGGCACCGGCATCACCACGCACCCCGGTTACGCACCCGCGGTGCTCAAGCACCTGCGGGAGATCACGCAGCTCGACCTGCGCACGGCCGGCGACCTCGTCGAGGCCACCAGCGACACCGGCTCGTTCATGTCGTTCTCCTCGACGCTCAAGCGCAATGCGATGAAGCTGTCGAAGATCTGCAACGACCTCCGTCTGCTCTCGTCCGGCCCGCAGGCGGGCTTCGGCGAGATCAACCTCCCGGCGATGCAGGCGGGATCCAGCATCATGCCCGGCAAGGTGAACCCGGTCATCCCCGAGGTCGTGAACCAGGTCGCGTTCGCCGTCGCGGGCGCCGATATGACGGTGACGATGGCCGCCGAGGCGGGCCAGCTCCAGCTGAACGCGTTCGAGCCGGTCATCGCGCACTCGATCTTCCAGTCGATCACGTGGATGCGCCAGGCGATGTGGACCCTGCGCGTCAACTGCGTCGACGGCATCACCGCCAACCGCGATCGTCTCGGCGCGATGGTCGGTGCATCGGTCGGCGTCATCACCGCACTGACTCCGTTCATCGGCTACGCGGCCGCTGCGGCGCTCGCGAAGACCGCTCTCCTGACGAACCGGAGCGTCGCGGACCTGGTCGTCGAAGCCGGTCTGATGTCGCGCGACGAGGTCGTCAAGCAGCTCTCGCCGGCGCGTCTCTCCGGGCTCGAGACGATCACCGCGGCGATCCCGGTGATCTCGCCGGAGGACCGCGTCGAGGTCTGACCCCCTGCGAACGTGAGAGGGGGATGGATGCCGCGGCATCCATCCCCCTCTTCGTGCGTCCGGCTTCTCAGTCGCTGATGCGGCAGTGCGTTGTGAGCTCGCCGATGCCGTCGATGCCGACGGTCACGGTGGAGTGGTCGCGCAGGAAGATCTGCGGATCCCGCGAGTACCCGGCGCCACCGGGGCTTCCCGTCGAGATGAGAGTGCCGGGCAGCAGCGTGAGGGACTGGGAGAGGTGAGCGATCAGTTTCGCGACGGAGCGCACCATCTGGTCCGTGCTGGCGTCCTGCACCGTGTGGCCGTCCACGACCGCCCAGATGTGCAGATCCTGCGGGTCGGAGATCTCATCCGCCGTCACCGCGAACGGTCCGGTCGGGGTGAACCCGTCGAACGACTTGCAGCGCGACCATTGCGCCTCGGAGAACTGGATGTTCCTGGCGGTGATGTCGTTCACCACGGTGTAGCCCCAGACATGCGACAGCGCATCCGCCTCGCTGACATCCTTGGCGGGGTTTCCGATGAGGACCCCGAGCTCGGCCTCGTAGTCGACGGCCTCGCTGAGAGACCGCGGCCAGGAAGTGGTCTGTTCGTGCCCGGTGAGCGAGTTCGGCCACAGCGTGAACACGGTCGGTGCGGCATCGGTCTTCAAGCCCAGCTCGCTGGAATGCGCCGCATAGTTGAGGCCCACTGCCAGCACGGCCGGGGGAGCGATCACGGCGGAGGAGAACGCCCAGTCGCCGAGCGGATGGCGGACGGCGTCGCCCTCGGCCAGCGCGGCACGCAGGCGCTCGAGCAGGGGGTCCCCTCCCTCGATCAGCTGCTGCAGCGTGGCAGGGGCGTCGTTCAGGAGATCAGAGACGAGGATGGCGTCCGAGTCCTGCACCACGGCCAGAACCGTGCGCGGGGAGTCAGGACGGCGCAGGTGAGCGAACCGCATGGTTCTACGCTACCGGCTGGCGGGCGACGAGCGGGTGGAGGAGTCCGCCATACCCGAGGCACCTCTCTTGTTCCCCATAAGCTTTGGCTATGAGTTTCGGAGGACCCCCGCCGCCGCAGCAGCCCTCGCCGTACATGCCGCCGCCCCCGCGGCAGCCGGCCTATGCCTCGCGTCTGGCTCAGCCGACACCGTACACACCTCCCGCGCCGGTCGCGCCGTCGCCGGCCGAATCGCTGCCTGCGCTGCCGGTGCCGACGCGCAAGGGGCGCACGATCTCCCTCTGGCTCTTCGGTTTCCTGGGCTTCCTGCTGCTCGCTCTGGTCGGCTACTTCGGGTGGGCGCTCGGTGTGTTCGCCTCCGTCGTCGGCCTGGTGCTCGCGCTCATCCCGCTGACCGTCGTGTTCCTCGGGGTCCGGATGATCGACCGCTGGGAGCCGGAGCCGAAGCGCCTCGTGTTCTTCGCGATCGCCTGGGGCGCGCTGGCGGCCGCAGGGCTCACTCTGCTCGTCGACGTGGGCCTGAAGATCCTGATCGGCCCCACCTCCGATGCCTTCACCGCGGTCGTGCAGGCGCCGATCGTCGAGGAGTTCTGGAAGGGCCTCGGGATCTTCCTCATCTTCCTGCTCGCCCGTCGTGCTTTCGACGGTCCGGTGGACGGTGTCGTGTACGGAGCGCTCGTGGGGGCGGGGTTCGCCTTCACCGAGAACATCCAGTACTTCGCGCTCAGCCTGATCGAGGGCGGCGGCGAGCAGCTCACCGTCACCTTCGCCGTGCGCGCGATCCTCTCTCCCTTCGCGCACGCCATGTTCACGGCGGTCACCGGCTTCGCGATCGGCCTGGTCGCGCGGCGACACGGATCCGCGAGTTCCGCGATCGGTGCCGGCCTGCTGGGCATGCTCGGAGCGGTTCTCCTGCACGCACTCTGGAACGGGTCCGCGACCTTCGCCGACTTCTTCGGGCTGTACTTCACCCTGCAGGTGCCGCTCTTCGTCGGCTTCATCCTCGGCATCGTCGCCCTCCGCCGTGAGGAGGCGCGTCTCACTCGCGCGCGCCTCGCCGAGTATGCGAACGCCGGATGGTTCACGCCCGAAGAGGTCACGATGCTCGCGACATCAAGTGGACGCAAGGCCGGTCTCACCTGGGCGCGAACTCTTCGCGGCGACCGGCGTCCGATCATGCGCGAGTTCATCAAGGATGCGACCGCGTTGGCCGCTGTCCGTCAGCGCGCGATCACGGGACGCGATCCGCTGGCCGTCGAGGACGAACGCGCGCTGCTGATCCGCACCCGTGCCGCCAGAGCCGCATTGTTGGCGTATTGAGCACGACATCGGGATACTCGTCCTGAGGAGGCGGTCGCGATGAGCACGTTCGTCCTGATCCACGGCGGGGGAGATGTCGGGTGGTCCTGGCATCTGGTCGCCGCGGAACTCGTGGCGCGCGGGCACGAGGTCTTCGCGCCCGATCTCCCCGCCGACGACGACTCCCTCACTCTCGAGGACTACGCGGACGCCGTGGTGGCAGAAGTGGGGCCGCGACGCGATGTCGTCGTGCTCGGCCACTCGTTCGGGGCCTTCACGGCGCCCCTGGTCGCCGAGCGACTGGCGGCCGACCTCCTGGTGCTGGCCGCCGGGATGATCCCGGCGCCCGGTGAGCCGCCGGAGCGGTGGTGGGCCGAGTCGGGCTATGTCGCCGCCGCCGAAGCGCAGGCGGCGATCGATGGCGGGCTGACGGGCAATGAGGACCCGTACGTGAGCTTTTACAACGATGTGCCGCGAGAGCTGGCCGACGAAGCACTGCGGCAGGAGCGCGCACATCCGTCCCCGGCGGCCATGGAGGCGCCGTGGCCTCTGGAGGAGTGGCCGGATGTGCCGACACGATTCATCGTGTTCGCGGACGATCGGTTCTTCCCGCCGAGGTTTCTCCGCTACCTCGCCCGAGAGCGGCTCGGGGTCGTCGCGGACGAGATCCCCGGCGGGCACTGCGCGATGCTGAGCAGGCCGGTCGAACTCGCGGAGCTGCTCGTCGGCTACCTGGATTGATCCCCGGAGCCCCTGTCGTGGCAAGACTCAGCGCCCGGTGCTGCGGCGATGCCTGCGAGTCTCCCGGGCGCTGAGTTGGTCTGTAATCAGGGTGCACCCGACCATGGAGGGTGTCAAGAGGCTGTTGCCGGTGCGTCTATCGAAGTGTTCGCTGTGAGCAGGTGCGATCGCGTTGACCCCTTCCGCGGGCTCGGGTTTGATGGAGGCATGACTGATCGCACAAAGCCTGAGTTCGATGCCCCCAGTGCCCCTGCTCCCGCGGAGCTCGTCATCCGCGACATCATCGAGGGTGACGGCGCCGAGGCGAAGCCCGGCGACACCGTGACCGTGCACTACGCCGGCGTCGAGTTCGACTCCGGCGAGGAGTTCGACTCGTCCTGGGGTCGCGGCGAGACCATCCAGTTCCCGCTGCGCGGCCTGATCCAGGGCTGGCAGGACGGCATCCCCGGGATGAAGGTCGGCGGACGCCGTGAACTGATCATCCCGCCGCACCTGGCCTACGGCCCGGTCGGCGGCGGCCACTTCCTCTCCGGAAAGACGCTGATCTTCATCATCGATCTCGTCGCTGTCGGCTGAGTCCGGACTGCACGCAGAGACGCCCTTCCTCCTCGGAGGAGGGGCGTCTCTGCTGTATATCGGAAGAACTTCCGCATTCAGGGGAATATATGCGAATGAATGTAAGTTGTCACAGAGGTCGCGGTGAACGCGGCCCCTGTCCGAAGCCGCATCAGCGGCCGATGTCTCCGGAGGAGAAACCATGACCAGCATCGACATTCCCGGCTACCGTCCCGGCACCTGGGTGCTCGACCCCTCGCACAGCGAGGTGACGTTCAGCGTCCGCCACATGATGATCTCCAAGGTGCGCGGCACCTTCGGCGTCAAGAACGCGACTCTGGTCGCGCCCGAGAACCCGCTCGAGGCCAAGGTCGAAGCCTCTGTCGACGTCACCTCGGTCGACACGAACGATGAGGGTCGCGACGCCCACCTGCGCTCCGCCGACTTCTTCGACACCGAGAACTTCCCGACGATGGAGTTCGTCTCCACCGGCGCGCGTGTCAAGGGCGACGAGCTGTTCGTCGACGGAGACCTCACCATCCGCGGCATCACCAAGCCGGTGAGTTTCGAGCTCGACTTCGGCGGCTTCGGCACCGACCCGTACGGCAACTACAAGGCGGGCGCTTCCGCCAAGGCCGTGATCAACCGCGAGGACTTCGGCCTCACCTGGAACGCTGCACTCGAGACCGGTGGCGTGCTCGTGGGCAAGGACATCACGATCAACCTCGACCTGCAGGGCGCGCTGCAGCAGGACTGACGCCGTCACGCAGTTCCTCGAACCCCGGGTCCGTCAGGGCTCGGGGTTCTCTGCGTCGTAGTCGTGGAATCGGCGGTTGCGGCGCGAGAGCATCGCGACGAGGGCGATCACCAGGACACCGCCGAGCAGGGGCGGGAACCACAGGGTGGTCAGCGTGGCGAGTGTGCCGGCGTACAGGGCTCCGACGCGCGGGCCGCCGGCGACGACCACCACGAAGAGGCCCTGCAGTCGTCCGCGCATCGCGTCCGGAACCGCCGCCTGCATCATCGTGTTGCGATAGATCGAGCTGACGTTGTCCGAGGCGCCCGACAACGCCAGCGCGACGCAGGCGGCGACGATCAGTCCGATGTGCGGAGCCGTCTCGCTGGCCGGCGATGAGAAGGCGCCGACGAGCAGTACGACGCCGAACAACAGGATCGATGCGCCGTACGCCTCGACCGCGCGCGCGATGCCGCGCCCGTGCCAGCGGTACTGCACGACGCGCCCCGAGAACAGGCTCGACGTGAACGTTCCGACGGCGACGGCCGCCGTGAGGATGCCGGTCGTCACGGCGCCGCCGCCCAAGAGGATGGTTCCGAGGGCCGGAAAGAGGACGAGGGGCTGCCCGAACGTCATCGCGATGATGTCGATGATGTACTGCATCCGGATGTTGCCCGCCCTGCGCAGGAAGCGCCAGCCGTCGACGAGTGACTCCAGGCCGGGACGGACGATCTCGCCCTCCGGTCGCAGGGTCGGAAGCGTCCACAGCCCGAGGAACATCGACAGCATCAGCACGACATCGATCGTGTAGGTCCAGCCGTAGCCGGTGAGAGCCACGAGCAGACCGGCCAGCGCGGGGCCCGCCATCACCGTGAGCCCGAAGGCGACGCCGTTGAGCGCGGATGCCGCGGCCAGCTGCTCACGAGGGATGAGACGCGGCACGATGGCGGTACGGGTGGCCATGCCCACGGAGTTCGCGGCGGAGTTGACGATGCTCAGCGCATAGAGCCACCAGATGGTCTCGGTGCCCGTCCAGGTGAGGGCGGCGAGCATGGCAGTGGATGCGAACGTGATAGTGGCCGCGATCAGAGCCACGCGACGTCGGTCGAATGCGTCCGCGAGCATCCCGCCGTACAGGCCGGCGAGGATCATCGGGATGAGTCCCGCGACCGCGATCATGGACACGGCGAATGTGCTCTCGGTGAGCACGAACACGTGCAGCATCACGGTGACGATCGTCAGCTGACCGCCGATGCCGGAGAGCGTCGATCCGATCCACATCCGTGCGAAGGCGGGACTGGTCTTCAGTGGAGTGAGGTCGATCAGGAGACCGCGTCGGCCGCTCACTCGTCGATCTTCTTCTGCACCGTTCGAGCCTAGTTGACCCCGGTCGAGCGCCCCTCTCGGCGTTGTCACGCGGGGGAGTCCTCGGCTGGTAGACTCTTCAGGTTGCCGTTTGATCGGCCGCGGATAAAGAGAGCCCACGTATCAGGCGTCGGGCGCCGCGCAACAAGCAGAGAGGGGATCGAATCTATGGCACTGGAAGCAGACGTCAAGAAGGCGATCATCGAAGAGTACGCGACGCACCCCGGTGACACCGGATCCCCCGAGGTGCAGGTCGCAATGCTGACGCAGCGCATCAAGGACCTCACCGAGCACCTCAAGGAGCACAAGCACGACCACCACTCGCGTCGTGGGCTGTTCCTGCTCGTGGGTCAGCGCCGTCGTCTGCTCGGCTACCTTCAGGACATCGACATCGCGCGCTACCGCTCGCTGATCGAGCGTCTCGGACTCCGCCGCTAAGGCACTGCGAACCTGCGTACAATCGCGCAGAACATTCTTGAGAAGGCCGCCCCACGGTGTGGGGCGGCCTTCGTCATGTTCGGGGGAGTGCGGGCACCTCGGCCGGCACCTGCAGATCGACCGGGCGGCAGCGGATCACGAACCCCACGACGACGGCGAGCGCCGCGGCACACACGATCATGAACACGAGGCTTGCCGTCCAGCCGGCGGTGAGGTCGTGCAGGACCCCGACGAGCAGGCTCCCTGCTCCGGCGAAGGCGTAGCCGACGCCCTGCGCGACAGCGGACAGCAAGCCCGCCGAGGCCTCGTTGGCGGCGAGCATCACGATGAGCGCGAGCGAGAGTCCGAACGTCGCGCTCTGCACGGCACCGAGCACGACGGTGATCGCGATGTACGACTCGTCGCCGGAGGCGAGCCAGATGAACGCCGCCAGCATCACGATGCCCAGGCCCGGACCGAACAGGCGCAGAACGCGGCGGCGTCGAGCGAGGATCGGCGCGATGAGCGTCGGCACGAGGCCCGCGATGCTGGTCAGTGCGAGCAGCCAGCCCGCGGTCTGCGCGTCCACGCCGCGATCACCGAGGATGCGGGGCAGCCACGAGGCCACCGCGAAGAACAGCATCGCCTGGAGGCCGAACATCGCCGTGATCAGGGCGACCGTCGATCGGGCCGACCGGGGCAGCGTCATCCGCGATGAGGAGGGTGAGGGAGCGTCGGTCCGCATGGCGACAGCGACCATGGCACCGGCGGCGATCAGCGCGGGGACGGCCCAGAGGCCGAGGGCCACGGCGGGTCCGCCGGTCGCTCTGCTCAGCGGCACCGTGAGGCCGGCTCCGAGCGCGGCACCCGCGCTGAAAGACATGCTGCTCAGCCCGATCCAGAGCCCGCCGGCCCGCAGCGACTTCAGGTACTGGGGAAGCAGCGTCCCCGCGGCCATGATCGACACCCCGGCGAGGAACGTTCCCGGGAGCATGCCGCCCGGGACGACGACCCTCAGCGTGAGCGCACCTGCGAGCGCGACCATGGCCCAGATCAGTGCTCTGGTCACACCGATGCGACGGGCCAGCAGCGGCCCGATCGGGGCGCTGACACCGAAGGCGATCACCGGCAGCGTCGCCAGCAGGTTCAACTGCACGGGAGCGAGGTCGAACGCCGCCCTGGTCGGCTCGAGCAGGGCGGCGACCGAAGTGATCGCCGGGCGGAGGTTGAGTCCGATCAGCAGGGCTGCGCCGAGCCCGACCGCCCGATCGCGGAACTGGCTGCCTCGTCGCTCAGAGCGCGAGGACACGAAGGCCATCGGCGACCACGCGGCCGTCGTGGATCACGAGTCGGTCGGTTCCCCGGTCCATCACCGCGCTGGTGGGCGTCTCGCCGTCGACGAGGAGCAGGTCGGCTCGGTCTCCCTCGGCCAGGCCGGGTCGATCGTCGATCCCGTTCAGGCGCGGCGAGGCGAGGGACATGATGCTGGCCCCGCCCATCGTCGCGACCGCGAGCGCCATCTCGATGTGGTCGTCGCGACGGAAACCGTTGGTGAAGGCCAACTGCCAGGTGCGGTCGAGCATGTCGGTGTTGCCATAGGGGCTCCAGTAGTCGCGCTGGCCGTCCTGACCGAGTCCGATCCGCACGCCCGCTTCGACGAGCTGCACCAGGGACAGGTGATTGCTGGTCGAGGGGGCGACGGTCGCCATCGAGATGTCGAGCTCAGCGAACTCCTCGATCAGGCGGCGGCTGGTGGCCTCGTTCACGGAGCCGAGCTCATAGGCGTGCGACATCGTCACCTTGCCCTGCATGCCGAGCGCGCGTGTGCGCTCCATCACGAGCTCGGTGCTGAACACACCGAGCGCTCCGGGCTCGTGCAGGTGGATGTCGACCTCGACCTGGTACTTCTCGGCGAGACCGAACACGATGTCCAGGTGCTTCGCGGGGTCGCGGTCGAGCTGCGACGGGTCGATTCCGCCGATCACGTCTGCGCCCTGCTTGAGAGACTCCTCCAGATACTCGACCGTGCCCTCTTCGCGGAGGATGCCCGCCTGGGGGAAGGTCATGACCTGGACGTCGGCGTGGGTGGCGAACTTCTCCTTCGCCGCGATCACCGCGTCGAACTTCTCGAGCTTGCAGTCGACGTCGACCTGCGCGTAAGAGCGCACGCGGGTCGTGCCCCGGGCGATCATGCGCTCGAGGGTGCCGGCCACCCGCGTGGGAAGGTCGACCTCGGCGTTGCGCCAGTTCTCGCGGTCGTTCATCATCATGCCCCAGACGCCGGGAGCGCCGGTGTGCTCGCGGAACGGCAGTCCGATCCGTGTCGAATCCAGGTGCACGTGTACATCGCTGAAGGAGGGCAGCAGAAGCCGCCCGCGTCCGTCGACGTCGTCGCCGGACGCCGGCGCCGCCTCGTGGGGGAGGATCCGGGTGATGCGCCCGTCCTCGATCAGGACATCAGAGGCGGAGCCGCCCCAGGGGCGCACGTCACGAATCAGCATGGACTTTCCTTTCTTCGGGGGAGCCGAGCCGTGACGCGAGGTCGGCGGCTTCAGCGAGATGATGGCACGCGGCGTCGCCGGTGGGAACCTGCTCCACGCACTGCCGGCGCCGGTCCTCGTCGAGGAGGGGCAGCACCGGGCATCGCGTGCGGAACACGCAGCCACTGGGCGGATTCGACGGGTGGGGGAGATCTCCGACGAGACGGATACGTCGGCTGCGGTCGGCGGTGGGATCGGGACTGGGAACGGAGGACAACAGCGACTGCGTGTACGGGTGCTGCGGAGCTCCGAAGACCGCGTCCCTGGTGCCGTGCTCCATGATGCGTCCGAGGTACATCACGGCGACCTCGTCGGCGAAGTGCTTCACGACGGACAGATCGTGCGCGATGAACACGTAGGAGATGCCGGTGTCGGCCTGGATGTCCTGCAGCAGGTTGATGACCTGCGCCTGCACCGAGACGTCGAGAGCGGAGACCGGCTCATCGCAGACCAGGACGTCGGGCTCCAACGCCAGTGCCCTGGCGATGCCGACGCGCTGCTTCTGTCCGCCCGAGAACTCGTGGGGGAAACGGTTGTAGTGCTCCGGCCGCAGCCCCACCCTGTCCATGAGAGCCGCGACGCGGTTCTTCATGCCCTCCTGGGGGGAGATGCCCTGGGCCTGGAGGGGAGCCGCGATCGCGGCGCCCACGCTCTGCCGCGGGTTCAGCGACGACGAAGGGTTCTGGAAAACCATCTGCACACGGCGCCGGAACTGCTGCAGGTCGGCTCCGCGGAGTTGCGACACGTCGGCACCGTCCAGCAGGATCCGCCCCGACGTCGGCGTGAGCAGACGCATCAGCAGTCGTCCGGTGGTGGACTTGCCGCAGCCGGATTCACCGACCAGCCCCAGTGTCGATCCGCGTTCGAGTGTGAAGGAGACGCCGTCCACGGCCTTCACCTGCGAGGAACCGCGCAGGAATCCCTTGCTGACGCTGAAATGCTTGGCGAGGTTCTCGACACTCAGCAGCGGTTCGCTCATCGGGCCACCTCCTGCAGGTCGAGCGCGGATGTCTGGATGTCGGCTTCCGCGAGGTGACAGCGTGCGCGGTGGTCCGAGCCGACGAGGGTGAGGGCGGGGCGCTCGGTGCGGCATCTGTCGTCGGGGACCAGGGCTGCCACGGGGCAGCGATCGGCGAAGAGGCAGCCCTGCGGGAGATCGAGCAGCGACGGCGGGAAGCCGGGGATGGGCGTGAGCCGCCCTGCTTCGTCGACCATCGAGGGCATCGATGCGAGCAGGCCCTGGGCATAGGGGTGCGCGGTGCGGAAGAACAGGTCGTGCACGTCGGCCTCTTCCACGCACTGGCCGCCGTACATGACGACGACCCGCTTGCAGACCTCGGCGACGACGCCCAGATCGTGCGTGACGAAGATCACGGCGGAGCCGGTCTCCGCCTGGAGCGATCCGATCAGATCGAGGATCTGCGCCTGCACGGTGACATCGAGCGCCGTGGTCGGCTCGTCGGCGATGAGCAGCTCCGGTTCGCAGATGAGCGCCATCGCGATCATCGCCCGCTGCCGCATACCGCCGGAGAACTCGTGCGGATAGGAGTCGTACCGCGCGACCGGGTCGGGGATGCCGACGCGGTTCAGCATCTCGATCGCCTGGGCCTTCGCGGCTTTCGCGCTCACCCTGTTGTGTACGCGATACGCCTCGGCGATCTGCCGACCCACCGTGTAGAAGGGGTGCATGGCCGAGAGCGGATCCTGGAAGATCATCCCGATCTTCCGTCCGCGGTAGGGGCGCATCTCGCTCTCGCTGAGCGGCACCAGATCGGTGCCGTCGAAGAGCACCTGTCCGGTGACTTTGGCGCTGGTCCCCTTGAGGAGCCCCATCAGGGTCTGACTGGTCACCGTCTTTCCGGAGCCGGATTCGCCGACGATGCCGACGGTCTCTCCGCGCTGCACGGTCAGGTCCATGCCGTTGACGGCATTGACCAGACCGTCGTCGGTGGGGAAGGTCACCCGCAGGTCGCGGATGTCGAGGATCGGCGTGGTCATCAGTTGACTCTCACTCTCGGGTCGACGCTCGCGTACACGAGGTCGACGATGACGTTCGCGGTGATGATGAAGAAGGCGGCGAGCATCGTGATCGCCATGGTGACCGGCAGGTCTCCCGAGGTGGCTGCCCGCACCGCGGTGAACCCGAGGCCGGGCACCGAGAAGATCTGCTCGGTCAGCACGGCACCGCCGAGCAGGGCACCGATGTCCAGGCCCAGCATCGTGATGATCGGAGTGATGCCGGCACGGACTCCGTGTCTCGTGATCCGTCCGGGGCTCAAACCCTTCGCCCGCGCGGTGCGCATGTAGTCCTCGCCGAAGGTCTCGATCATGTTGTTCCGCGTGATGCGGATGTACTGCGCGCTGAACAGGATGGCCAGCGCCACCCAGGGGAGCAGGTAGTTCGTGAACCATGCCCCGGGTCCGGCGGGGCCGAACGGGGAGGAGATCTGATTGCTCGTGAACGGCAGCCAGTGCAGTGCGCTCACGAACACGAGCAGGAGCAGCAGCCCGGTGACGGGGACGGGGAGCGAGACGCCGACGGATGCGGCTCCGACGATGATCTTGTCCGTCGCCCTGCCCTTGCGGAGGGCTGCGAGCAGTCCGAGGCCGACGCCGACCACGGTCCACAGCACGACAGCGCCGACGGCGATGGAGAGCGTATAGGGGAGTGCCCTGACGATGACGTCGGTGACGTTCTCGTTGGTCTGGAACGACTTGCCCAGGCAGGGCCAGGCGCAGACCTGCTCGGCGCCCGGCGCTCCGATGAGTCGCTCGCCGAAGAATCCACTGATGTAGGTGAAGTACTGCACCAGGAACGGCTTGTCCATGCCGAGGGCGACGCGTGCCTGGTCGATGCGTTCAGGGGTGCACTCCTGGCCGCAGGCGGCTGCCGCAGGGTCTGCGGGGCCGATCTGGAACAGGGCGAACGTCACGAAGCTCACGACGAGCAGGAGGATGACCAGCGCGGTCACGCGGCGGACGATGAATCCGAACATTGCTGTCCCGTACGGGGCCGACCGAACGAGCGGTCGGCCCCGTCCTTTCCGAAGGTGTGGTGTCGGCCGTTACTGCTCGACGCCGATGGTGGACAGATCGATGCTTCCGAAGAAGTACCCCACCTGGGCGTTGTGGATCTTCGAGCCCACGACGCTGTTGGTGAAGGTGCGGATGAGCGGCACGAGCGGGTACGACTCCATGGCCTCGTTGTAGAGCTCCGCCCAGCGCGTGTTCAGCTCTTCGGAGGTGCCGTTGGTGTTGCGCAGCTCGTACATGTCACCGGAGAGCTTCTCGTCGTAGAAGCGCGAGATGTTGCTGAAGCCGTACGTCGTTCCGTCCAGGCTCGGGCCGATGTTGGGGTCGACCGTTGTCCGGGTGGAGCCGGAAGCTGCACCGCCACACCAGCCGGCGCGGGCGAGGTCGGGCATCTCGTCGCTGGCGAGCACCGTGTAGTAGTTCGCGGCAGGGATCGGCACGAGCTGCAGGTCGATGCCGAGCTCGGTGAAGTTCTGCTGGAGCACGGTGCCGAGGTTCTTGTACCGGTCGATCGCGTTCGAGTAGCCGTACGTGAGCGAGGCGGGGACATCCTTGCCCTCGAGCAGCTTCTTGGCGGCCTCGAGCTGCGGGGCGCCGTCGATGTCGAGGTCGGTGGTCTCGGCGACGTAGCCGACCTGCGAGTCGTTCAGGTACGAGTTGGTGAGCTTGCCGAAGCGCGCACCGCCGTACTGCACCTGGATAGCCGCACGGTCCATCGCCAGGGCGAGCGCGTGACGCACGTCGGGGTCGGTGATGGTCTCGGTGTTGAAGTTCAGCACATCGGTGCAGCCGAGCAGTCCGGAGGCGGTGCGGTCGGCGACGGACGACTCGGTCAGGCGTGACGTGTCCGATGCCTGGAGGGCGCCGTTCGAGTCGAGTGTGATCGCGGTCGGGTCGGCATCCGAGATCAGCTGTTGGCTGATGGTCGCCTGCGCGGTCGAGAGCGAGAACGTGAACGTGTCCGGCAGGGCGGTGCGGTTCTCGTCGGTCGCGGGATCCCAGGAGGGGTTGCGCACGAGCTTCAGCTCCCGGCCGCGGTCGTAGCTCTCGATCATGTACGGGCCCGAGGAGATCGGGTGGTTCGTGTAGTCGAGCTTCGTGTCCTTCGCCTGCGGCACCGGCGCCGTGTTCGAGCGCGACACGAGGGCGGCGAAGTCGGGGTTCGGCTGCTTCAGATGGAAGATCACCGTGGTGTCGTCGGGGGTCTCGACGGCCGTCAGATCGCCGCCGCCCGAGTAGGGGCCCTTGTAGTCGTCGGCGTCGAGAGCGGAGTTCAACTCCTGCGGCGCCTGCGTGAAGACGTCGCGCGCGAACGTGCGGGCGATGCCGTACTTCACGTCGGCGGCGGTGATGGGCGTGCCGTCCTCGTACTTCAGACCGTCTTTGAGGGTGTACGTCCAGGTGAGGCCGTCTTCCGAGGCGGTGCCGGTGTCGGTTGCGAGGTCGCCGACGATCGTGGGCGGCTCTCCGGCCGTCTCCTTCGCCATCGTCAACGTGCGGTAGTAGAGCTGGCCGACGTTCGCGGTCTGCACGTAGTTGCTGTTGCCCGGGTCGAGGGTCATGAAGTCGCTCGACATCAGGACGTTGACGTTGCCGCCGGCCTCGTCGAAGCCCGGCTGCACGATGTGCGCGGCATACGGGTCCTTCGAGCCGGTGGGGGCGGATTGCCCGTTCTGTGCGGTGACGCTGGTGCAACCGGTGACGACCAGGGCGATGGCCACGGTCGCAGCGGCGAGCAGGGGACTGCGGTGTCTCATGACGCGTTCTCTTTCGGTGGGGGTCGGGTGTTCGGGGTCGGGAAGGTCAGCTGCGCGAGGCCTTGGGATCGAGCGCGTCGCGCACGGCGTCGCCGAGCAGGTTGAAGGCGAGCACGGTGATGATGAGCGCGGTGCCGGGGACGATGAGGAACCAGGGGTCGCTGAGGTACCAGTTGCCCGCCTGCGCGGCGTTGAGCATCTGCCCCCAGGACGGTGTCGGGTCCTTCACGCCCACACCGAGGAAGGACAGCGCGGCTTCGGCGGAGATGTTCGCGGGGATCATCATGGTCGCGTAGACGAGCACCACCCCGAGCACGTTCGGGATCACCTGACGGAAGATGATGGTCCGGTGCGAGGCCCCATAGGACTTCGCCGCCTCGATGTACTCCTGCTCGCGGATGCTGAGCACCTGGCCGCGCACGACTCTGGCCAGGTATGCCCAGCCGAAGAATCCGAGGATCAGCACGAGGGAGGCGATGGGGACGAAGCTGCCCTGGCCCAGGGGCGTGTCGCGCAGCCGGGACTGCAGGATCGGGGTGAGCGAGAGCACCAGGAGCAGGTGCGGGAAAGCGAGGAACAGGTCGATGATGCGGCTGATGACCATGTCGACCTTGCCGCCGAAGTAACCGGCCGCGGCCCCGAGCACGGTTCCGAGGACGACCGAGACCACGGTAGACAGCAGGGCGATCAGCAGCGAGACCTGGGCTCCGTACGCGATGCGCGCGAAGATGTCGCGTCCGAGTCCCGGCTCGACGCCGAGCCAGTGCTCCACCGAGGGATACATGTAGGCGGGGAGCGGCAGGCCGGGGGTGTTGAAGTTGTCGAGGACTTCCGGGCCGGTGTTCGTGGTGAACGGATCCTGCCCCTCGATCGCGACCAGTACCGGGGCGAGCAAAGCGAAGAGCACGATCGCCACGACGACCCCGAAGGAGACGAGGGCGACCGGACTCCGACGGATACGCAGCCAAGCCGTCCCGAGGAGCGAGCGTCCGGTCGCGATCTTCGGCGGCGCGGTGGGCAGCGCTTCCGTCTTCGGGGTCAGCGTCTGTGTGTCCGTCACGATCTTCCTTGATGGTCCGGGGAGCGGGTGCTCAGAATTGTATACCAGCACCTAGGCTCTTGGGATACCAAATTCAGAAGTCGCGGCAAGATGCCCTATTTCATGGAGAAATGAGAGTGCCTGGGTTGAGAAGGTCGGAGGTGTGGGATAGCTTTTGGATACCAAATCGCATCTCAGATCATCGGGGCTCTCATGCGCACACTCCTCACGGCCGACCATGTGCTGGCGTTCGACGGCACTTCTCACACGGAACTCCGGCAGGGGGCTGTGGTGGTCGAGGATGGCGTGATCGCCTACGTCGGTCCGGCCGGGGACGCGCCGTCTGGCGTCGACGAGCGCATCGATCTCGGCGAGAGCCTGCTCATGCCCGGACTCATCGATCTGGACGCGCTCACCGACATCGATCACCTGATCCTGGACGCGTGGGGCACCCGGGAGCAGGCCGCCCGACTGCAGTGGTCCGACGAGTACTTCGACCGTCGACGGCATGTCTTCGACGAGGACGAGCGCGCACGGATCCGGGAGATCGCGCTGGTGCAGCTCGCGCTGCACGGCATCACCTCGTTCATGCCGATCGCTTCGGAGGTGCACTCGGTCTGGGCGGAGTCTGCGGCCGATCTCCACCGGATGGCGTACTTCTCGCGGAGGCTCGGCCTGCGCGGATTCCTCGGTCCGTCCTATCGCTCGGGCGTGAACACCGTCACAGCGTCGGGCGAACGCGTCGTGCGGTTCGCTCCGGAGGAGGGTGAGGCCGGATTCGCCGACGCCGTCCGCTTCCACGACGAACTCGCAGCGCTCGACGATCCGCTGTTGACCCCGGTCTTCCTTCCCTGTCGCATCGAGACCCTGACTCCCGAGCTGCTCGCGGCGACGGGAGCGGCGGCGGCCGAGCGTGGTGCGATCGTCCGGCTGCACGCGCTGCAGGGGGAGGTCGAACGCGAGCTCATCCTCGATGCCCACGGCTGCACTCCGCTCGATTTGATCGAGGAGTCGGGACTGCTGAACGATCGCCTCCTCGTGCCGCACGGAGTGTTCCTCGACGTGAACCCGCGGGTGCACGGGGAAGACCGCGGCGACCTCGCCCGGCTGGTCGACGCCGGGGTGTCGATCGTGCATTGTCCGCTGACCAATGCGCGTTACGGCTCCGAGCTCGAGACGTTCCAGCGTTATCGCGACGCCGGGGTGAACATCGCCCTCGGTACGGATTCGTTCCCGCCCGACCTCATCCGCGGCATCGACACCGGGGTGTCGGTGGCGAAGGTGCAGAACGGCAGTCTGGCTGCCGGTGACCTCGCGGGTTATGTGGACGCGGTGACACTCGGAGGAGCTCGGGCTCTGCATCGCCCGGACCTCGGCCGGATCGCCGTCGGCGCCCAGGCCGACCTGACGGCGTTCCGGCTGGACGACGTGCGGATGGGCGCCGTCGATGACCCGCTGCGCACGCTCGTGCTGAACGGCACGGCGCGCGATGCGTGCCTGACGATGGTCGCCGGCCGGGTCGTCATGCGGGACGGGAAGATCGACGGAATCGACCTCGACGCGATCCGCGACGACACGCAGATCCTCTTCGCGAGGATGCGGAACGCCTACACTGGGCGCGACCATCGGAGCGGAACGACGGACGAACTCTTCCCTCCGGTCTTCCCCCGTCATGCCTGATGCCCCGAGAGGTTCCGCGATGAGTTCCGACAGCATGATCACCGACGGATCCGCCCTCGCCGAGCGGGTCTACCGCGGTGTGCTGCGCCGCATCATCGTCGGAGAGCTCACGCCGGGATCATGGCTGAAGGAACGGGATCTGTCGGAGCGGTTCGAGGTGTCCCGTGTGCCCGTCCGGCAGGCGCTCCAGCGGCTGGAGACGGACGGGTTCGTCATCACGACCCGCAACAAGGGGGCGAGTGTCACTCCGGTGACCAGGGCCGACGTCGAGGAGCTGTACGACGCGCGGCTGTGCATCGAACCCTATGCGACACGTCATGCGGCGCACCGTGTCCACTCGGGAGCGGCGAGTGCGGATCGGTTGCGCGAGCTCCTCGAGCGTGCGCTCACGCCGGGTGACACGGCCGAGCTGGGGGAGTCCAATCTCGGGTTCCACCTCGAGATCGTCCGCCTCTCCGGCAATCGCATCCTCGAGCGCAGTCTGCTGCCCATGCTCGGCCGGATGCAGTGGATCTTCGGCATCACGCACGCCACGCGGGAGCAGGAGCACGCGGTGGAGCACCAACAGCTGCTCGACGCCATCGTCGCCGGGCGCGGCGAGGTGGCGGCTGCGCAGGCCTACGCGCACATCGATCAGGGGCGCGAACCCATCATCGAAGCGCTCGCGCAGGCGCTCGACTGGTGACGACGGGTTGACCCCGCCCTTGCTTTCCGATAGGAAAGTAGAAGCTTTCCGTGTGGAAAGTGAAGGAGGTCCATCGTGGAGCAGAAGCCCATTCCCGGTCAGGACGCGCTCGTCCCGCCGGATGCCGATCTCGCGCAGCAGTATCTGGCTGCAGCTGATGCGGTGGCGGGGCGCCGCGACCGGGCGATCGACCGACGTGCGCTCGCCTGGCTCCAGATCCTCAATGCAGTGGTCACCGCGGCGTACCTCGTCGCGTTCGCGCTCGTCCTCCGGAACGACGATGTGATCGCCTCGCAGATGATCCTGTTCACCTTCCTGGTGTGGGGGCAGCTCGCGAGCGGCATGGCTCAGCGCAACGGGATGCAGTGGCGCATGACTCGTTCGCGGTGGCCGGTCATTTTGGGCGGAGGGGTGCTGCTGGCCGCTGCCGTCGTGATGTTCGGGCTTGTGTCACTGGACACCACGCTCCCCGTCGGCTGGGTGCTCCTGCCTGCCGGCATGGTTCTGCTCGGCATCGGCGGCTACGGGGTGGCGCAGCTCATCCGCGCGTCAGGTGATCCGCATCGTCCGCGGCCTGCCTGGACCCCGCTGCCCGTCGCCGTACGGTGGGGAACGGTCCTGGTCGGTGCCGCTCTCGGCGTGCTCACCATGCTGGCGGGGGCTCCCGACGACGTGCTCCGGAGCGTGATCACGCTGCTGGTGATGATGATGCTCCTCGCGTGGATCGTAGCCTTCAACACTCCGCTGGGGCTTCCCTCCGTCGGAGCCGCCTGGCGTTGGCCGCATGTCGCCACCTTCTTCGTCGCGGCGTGTATCCCCGCCGGCCTCGCGCTCGGGGAAGAGTCTCTCGGCGACCGAGGGGTGGCGGGACTTCTCGGGGGTGTCGTCGTGATCCTGCTCTTCGCCCTCGTCTCCTTCGTCCCCGGGCGGGAGAGCCGTGGCTGAGTCGGCCTCCCGGCCTCACCCGCGCACCCAGCTGGACGACAACTTCGCCTCGCCCATCCGGTTCTCCTTGATGGCGGCGCTGGGTGACGGGATGGAGCTCGACTTCCCGACGCTTCGGGAAGTCCTCCAGTGCGGTGACTCGCCGCTGAGCAAGGCCATCACGCATCTGCAGGCCGCTGACTACGTGTTCGCGCGCAAGGCGAACGTCGGTGGTCGCTCGCGCACCTGGGTCCGTTCGACGGCGACGGGTCGCGATGCCTTCGCTGCACACCTCCAGGCCCTGCGTGAGATCGTCGCTCTCGGCGGTGGGCAGGCGCTGTGAGTGTTCACTCAGGCGGGGGCATCCACGAGGTCGGCGTGGTGGATCGCCGCGACATCGGGGTGGGCGCGCAGGCGTGACTTGAGGGCGTTCTCGCCGTAGAGCGCGTGGATCGGGTTGCTCGGGTCCTTCGTGACACCCTTCGCCTCGGCCGCCAGCTCCGGCGGAAGCTCGATCAGCGGGAGGCGCTTGTCGAGGGCGGGGTTGAAGAAGAACGGGATCGAGATCCGGTCGTTCGGGGCCTTCGGCGACACGACCCGGTGGTTCGTCGCCTTGAGGTAGCCGCCGGTGGCGTACTCGAGCAGTTCGCCGATGTTCACGACGAAGGCGCCGGGCACCGGGGGAGCGTCGACCCAGGCGCCGTCGCGCTCGACCTGCAGGCCGCCCTTGCCCGGTTCGACCCAGAGGAGCGTGAGGACGCCCGAGTCCTTGTGCGCGCCGACGCCCTGCTGCGGCTCGGGCTCGTGTGTTCCCGGGTAGCGGACGATCTTGATCAGTGTCGAGGGCTCACCGAAGTGATCGTCGAAGTAGGTCTCGTCGGCTCCGAGCGTCTGCGCCCATTCCCGCAGCAACCGCCGGGCGACGTCGGACAGCGTCGCATGCCATTCGGCGACGACCTCCTGCAGCTCCGGCTGCGCCGCCGGCCACAGGTTGGGTCCGACGAGGCGGTTGAACGCCGGTCCGCCCTCGACGGGTTCGCGCTCGGGGCCGATATCGATCTGCTCGCGCCAGTCGACCTGTCCCTGTGTGCGTTCCCCGCCGATGCGGGTGTACCCGCGGAAGTGCGGGCTGTTGACGTTCTCGATGGCGAGTTTGTCCGCCTCCGGGAGCGCGAAGAAGTCGAGGGCCGCGCGGTGCAGCCGTGCTTCCAGCTCGGGGGAGATGCCCGTGCCCGTGAGATAGAAGAAGCCGACGTCGTGCGTCGCCGCCCTGAGGTCGTCGCGGAATCGCGCGGCGGCCTCCGGGCCTTCATCGAGCTGGGACAGGTCGAGGATCGGGAGCGAGAGTTCAGGCATGGACCGAGGGTATGTCGCCTTTCCGAGAGGGAGGGCGACTGTTGCGCCGCGTTACCGCCGGGTCGTCGTCTGCCGGCGGCAACGGTATTCCGGCATGATGTCACCGCGGTGCTAGAGTCTCGTAGGTAAGGGCTGCCTTACCTCAGTCGTCGCAACAGAAATCGTCTCCGTGCTCGCCACTTTTCTCATCGGCCTCCGTGAAGGTCTGGAAGCTGCGCTCGTCGTCGGCATCCTCGTCGCCTACCTCCGCCGTCTCGGCCGGAAGGACGCCCTGCCGAAGATGTGGGTCGGCGTCGGCCTCGCGATCGTCCTGGCCCTGGGCATCGGTGCCGTGCTCACCTTCGGCGCCTATGAGCTCACGTTCAAGGCGCAGGAGCTGATCGGCGGAGGGCTCTCGCTGCTCGCCGTCGCCATGGTCACGTGGATGATCTTCTGGATGCAGCGTGCCGGACGCACCATGAAGGCGACGCTCGAGGGCGGACTCGATCGCGCGCTCACCACCGGCGGGCTCTGGGCTCTCGTCGCGATCGGATTCGTCTCCGTCGCGCGGGAGGGTATCGAGACGACTCTGCTGCTGTGGTCGATGGTGCAGGCTTTCGGCGATGCGCCCTCCGCTCTGCTCGGTGCTCTGCTCGGCCTCGCCGCCGCCGTCATCATCGGCTGGCTCATCTCCCGCGGAGCCGTGAAGCTCGACCTCCGCCGCTTCTTCGCATGGACCGGCGGCTTCCTCGTCATCGTCGCGGCTGGTGTGCTCGCGTATGCCTTGATGGATCTCCAGGAGGCGGGCGCCCTGCCGGGCCCGTTCACCGCCGCGGCCCCGCTCGACCCGTCGACCGGGGCGGTCGCGATCGGGTGGATGGCTTTCCCGTTCGGCTGGGCCTTCGATGTGTCGTCGGCCATCGCTCCGAGCGGTCCGCTGGCGGCGGTGCTGCAGGCCACGGTCGGCTTCATGCCCGCGATGACCTGGCTGCAGGTCTCCGCCTGGACTCTCTACATCCTCATCGTCGGGTCGCTGTACGTCCGCGGTCTCCGCTCGCGCCGTGCTCCGAAGCCCCGCGCTTCGACCGAACCCGAATCCGACACGACCTCTCTCTCACCACAAGGAGCAGCATGACCACCTCTCACCGTGTCCTGGGGACACTCGCCGCCGCGGGCGCTGCGGTTCTCGTCCTGAGTGGCTGCGTCGCCAAGAGCGATGTCGCCGCCGATGCCGCGTTCGACGTCTCGTCGACCGATGGGGACTGCGCGGTCTCGGAGGCCACGGCGAAGAGCGGAACGCTGACGTTCGACGTGAAGAACGACACGGATCAGGTCTCGGAGTTCTATCTGCTGGCCGAGGACGGTCTGCGCATCGTCGGCGAGGTCGAGAACATCGCGCCCGCCGCGTCGCGCACCCTCACGGTCGTCGCACAGCCGGGGGACTACTTCACGCTCTGCAAGCCCGGCATACTCGGCGACGGCGTCGGCAAGGCGGCCTTCACCGTCACAGGCGACCGCGTCGCCGTCGACGGCCCCGATGCCGAGCAGAAGCAGAAGGCCGTCGACCTCTACGCCGCGTTCGTCAAGGACCAGGTCGGCCAGCTCGTCCCGGCCGTCGAGGAGTTCGTCGCGGCCTACGAATCGGGTGACGACGAGACCGCTCGCGAGCAGTTCCCGCTGACCCGCGCGTTCTACGAGCGCATCGAGCCGGTCGCCGAGGCGCTCGGGGATCTCGACCCGCGCATCGACTACCGCGAGGTCGACGCCGTGGCCGAGGGGCTGGACTGGACGGGCTTCCACCGCATCGAGAAGGACCTGTGGGTGCCGGCGGAGGACGCGCTGAACGCCGACGGCGAGACCCCGGCCCGGCAGGACTGGGCTCCGTCGACACCGGCAGAGCGGGCCGACTTCGGCGACCTGCTGCTCGCCGACGTGCAGGAGCTCTACGACTACGTGCACTCCGACGACTTCACGACGGCTCTCGACGATCAGGGCATCGGAGGCATCTCGAACGGCTCGATCGCGCTGCTCGACGAGGTCGCCACCGGCAAGATCTCGGGCGAGGAGGACTGGTGGTCGGGCACCGACCTCTACGACTTCGCCGCGAACGTCGAGGGCTCGAAGATGGCGTTCTCGCTCGTGCAGGACTTCGCCGCAGCTCAGGGTGACGACGGTGAGGCCCTCGTCGACGAGATCGAAGGCGGCTACGCCGCACTCGAGGAGTCTCTCGCCGCCCACGGCTCGCTGACCGACGGGTTCGTCGCCTATGCGGAGCTGACCGAAGACGACAAGCGCGAGTTCACCGACCTGATCAACGCACTGGCCGAGCCGCTCTCGCAGCTCACCAGTACCGTCCTCGACTGATCAGCGTCGAGCGGAATCGAACGGATACCATCACGGACGTGAACGAACCAGACGCGGGGGCCTCGCCCGACACCTCATCGACGGGTGATGCCTCCGCTCCGGGCGGGCTGAGCAGACGCGGACTCCTCGGCCTCGCCATAGGAGGTGGCGTGGCAGGGCTTGCGGTCGGCGCCGGCGCGGGCCTGACCGGAGGCGTGGCGCTCGGGCGCGCGCGCGCAGCGGAGGACGCGCATTCCGCCTACGAGTTCTTCGGCGCGCACCAGGCGGGCATCACCACGCCGGTGCAGGATCATCTGCACTTCGCGAGCTTCGACATGATGCCGCGCAGTGACCGCGATGACCTCATCTCCCTGTTGCAGGACTGGTCCTACGCCGCATCCCGCATGTCGCAGGGACTGGAGGTCAGCGCGAGTGGAGCGGTCGGCGGGCCGGGCGAGGCGCCGCCGGACGACACCGGCGAGGCCTTGGGGCTCCCGGCGGCCGGCCTCACGATCACCTTCGGGTTCGGGCCCGGCCTCTTCGAGAACGAAGACGGCGACCGCTACGGGATCGCCGCGCGGCGCCCGGCCGGGCTCGAACGGCTCCCGGCGTTCCTCGGCGACGATCTCGACCCGCAGGCGTCCCACGGAGATCTCTGCATCCAGGCGTGCGCCGACGACCCGCAGGTCGCGGTGCATGCGATCCGCAACCTCAGCCGCATCGCCTTCGGGCGTGCCCGCCTGCGCTGGTCGCAGCTGGGATTCGGCAAGACCTCGCGCACGACCGCCGCCCAGGCGACGCCCCGGAACCTCTTCGGCTTCAAAGACGGCACGGCGAACATCCTCGCCGACGACACCGAGGCGCTCACGGACCACGTCTGGGTGTCCGAGAAGGATGAGCCCGGCTGGCTCGCCGGTGGCTCCTACCTCGTCGCACGCAAGATCGCGATGCTGATCGAGACGTGGGACCGGGTGCGGCTCTCGGAGCAGGATGCGATCGTCGGACGGGATAAAGGGGAGGGCGCGCCGCTTTCGGGAGGGGACGAGTTCACCGCGCCCGACTTCCATGGCAAGGCCATCGACGCCAACAGTCACGTGAGCCTGGCGCATCCCGAGCAGAACGACGGTGTGCGGATCCTCCGGCGCGGCTACAACTACGTCGACGGCAACAACGCGCTCGGACGCCTCGACGCCGGACTCTTCTTCCTGTCGTACCAGCGCGACCCCGCGCAGTTCATCGCACTGCAGCGGCGGCTGTCGACCGATCTGATGAACGAGTACATCCGCCATGTCGGCTCCGGCATCTGGGCCGTGCCGCGCGGCGCGACCCCCGGGTCCTACGTGGGTGCGCAGCTGTTCGCCTGAGTGAGCTCAGGCTCCGCGTCGGGCGGTCTCGAGTATGTCGACCACCGTGGCGGCCATCTCGTCCGCACCGAAGTGGTCCGCAGCGGTGATGGTCACGACCGCGTCGTCGAGGAAGATGAGCAGCTGGCCGTGCGCGCCGTGCAGCCGCCACCCGCGCTCGGGGCCGCCCCAGCCGGCCAGGGCGTAGCGGTCGTAGCCGGGGTTCGGGCCGGCGACGACGCCGTTCTCGTGCATCGCGTCGATCCATCCCGACGACACCAGCTGCGTGCCCTGCCACCATCCGCGGTCGCGGATCAGCAGGCCGATCCGTGCCATCTCACTCGTTCGCAGCGGAAGCCCGCCGCCCGCTTCGATGCGCCCGTTCGGGCTGCGCGTCCACACCACATCATCGATGCCGAGCGGGCGGAACAGTCGGGCATCGAGGTAGTCGCCCACATCGCCGACTCGGGCGGAGAGGGCCGTCATGGCGGTGTAGGTGCTGGCGTTCGAGTACTGGAACACGCGTCCGCGCGATGGCCGACGCAGGAACTCACGGGCCAGGTCCGGCCAGTCCGTCATCAGCGTCTCCGACCAGGGCAGGTCGATGCCGCTCGACATCGTGAGCAGGTGTCGCAGGGTGACCTCGTCGACGCCCTCGCCGCGCTCGAACTCGGGCAGGTAGACGGTCACGGGCGCATCGAAGGAGATCGCGCCCTCATCGGCGGCGATCGCGGCCGCGAGCACGCACACGCCCTTGGCGACCGAATGCACATCCTCGCGCACATCGGGCGTCCAGCGGTGCTCCGCCTCGTCGGCTCCGATGCGCACGTGAAGCCCGTGCGCGCCGAAGCCGGACGTGGACACGGCCTCGACGATGCGGTCGCGGACGATCCGTCCGGCGGTCATCGCGGGTCTGTCCGGGGGCGTCGGGACCCGGTCGGATCGTTTCGGCGTCCTTCGCGTGACGTGAGGGCCGGGTCGGTGAAGAGCCAGCGCGGACGCGGCTCGACCAGGGGTCGGAACACCCGACGCACGGGTTTGGTGGCCAGGAGCAGCGCGACGACCACGGAGAGCGCTGTCACCAGCGGCAACCAGATCCATGTGGGCTCGAGGTCGCGCAGCACGCCGGTCTCACGGAACGGGTAGAGCACGAAGGAGTGAAGCAGGTACACGTACATCGTGTATTGACCGAATGTGGTCCACCAGTACGAGCCGCGGGGGATCAGGGCGAAGAAGGCGGCGCACAGGAGCACGGCCAACAGCATCAGGGCGATACGGATCGCACCGGCCCACCACTGCTCGCCGACCAGGTCGGAGTACGAGTCCTCGTAGAACAGCCAGTGGCGCAGATCCACGGCCTGCCAGAGCGGCAGCCAGTTCCACGCCGCCCAGCCCACTCCCGCGAAGAGCGCCACTGCGGCGGCCCGGATCCACCAGGGGCGGAAGTCGAGCAGCCGGAACCGATCGACGATGTCGTGCTCGCGCAGCCACCAGCCGAGTGCGAAGAACGGCAGGAGGCCGAGAGTGCGAGACAGCGAGAACGTGCTGTCGACATTCGGGAGGTAGCCGGAGCCGATCGAGATCACGACCGTCCACAGCAGTGGCCAGCGCAGCAGAGCGAGATAGGGCAGCACCAGTCGGAAGATGCCGAGTGCGAGCAGGAACCACAGCGTCCAGCTCGGTTTCGTGAAGTTCGGTGTCGCTTCGCCTTCGACGAGCCACTTGGTGAGCGTCCACAGCGTCTCGAAGATCACGTAGGGGAGGATGATGTCCGTGATCACCCGCGCCATCTGTGTCTTGGTGGGAGTGCCCGACTTGGAGAAGTAGCCGGAGATGATCGCGAACGCCGGCATGTGGAACGCGTACAGCGCCAGGTAGAAGGCGAAGGCGATGTCCGAGTCGTAGATGAGTCGCTGGATCGCATGCCCGAGCACGACGAGGACGATGCAGATGTACCGCGCGTTGTCCCAGAACGGCACGCGCCGTCGCTTTCGCGGGAGAGATCCTGTGGTGGGCCCTGAGATGTCCGCCCCGGTACTGCTCATCTTTCGAGGCTACAGCCCGGGAATAAAGTTGCTGTGAGCGCGTTGACACAGATGCATTCAAATGAATAGAAACGGATGCGAGTCATCCGGTTCGGAGAACACGGAGCAATCATGAGCGAGCAGTCAGGCGTGCAGGCGATGCAGTTCGGCATCATGTCGGTCAGCGACATCACCCGCGATCCCACCACGGGCATCACCCCCAGCGAGCAGGAGCGCATCAAGGCGACCACGGCGATCGCCGTGCACGCCGAAGAGGTCGGACTCGACGTCTTCGCGATCGGTGAGCACCACAACCCGCCGTTCTGGTCCTCCAGCCCCAGCACTTTCCTCGCGGCACTGGCCGCGCAGACCGAGCGCCTCATCGTCTCGACCTCGACGACGCTCATCACCACGAACGACCCGGTGCGCATCGCCGAGGAGTACGCGATGCTGCAGCACGTCTCCGACGGTCGCATGGACCTCATGCTCGGTCGCGGCAACACCGGACCGGTGTATCCCTGGTTCGGGCAGGACATCCGCCAGGGTCTCCCGCTTGCGATCGAGAACTACGCGCTGCTGCACAAGCTGTGGCGTGAAGACGTCGTCGACTGGGAGGGTAAGTTCCGCACCCCGCTGCAGGGCTTCACCTCGACACCGCGGCCGCTCGACGGCATCGCGCCGTTCGTGTGGCACGGGTCCATCCGCACCCCGGAGATCGCGGAGCAGGCCGCCTACTACGGCGACGGGTTCTTCGCGAACAACATCTTCTGGCCCAAGGAGCACTACCAGCGCCTCATCGAGCTGTACCGTCAGCGCTTCGAGCACTACGGTCACGGCACCAGGGAGCAGGCGATCGTCGGCCTCGGCGGTCAGGTGTTCATGGCGGCCAAGTCGCAGGACGCGGTGAACCAGTTCCGCCCGTACTTCGACAACGCGCCGGTGTACGGTCACGGTCCGAGCATGGAGGACTTCACCGAGATGACGCCGCTGACGGTCGGTTCGCCGCAGCAGGTCATCGACCGGTATGCGTCGATGCGCGAGTACTACGGCGACTACCAGCGCCAGCTCTTCCTGATCGACCACGCGGGGCTCCCGCTGAAGACGGTGCTGGAACAGCTCGACATCCTCGGTTCCGAGGTCGTGCCGGTGCTGCGCAAGGAACTCGCGAAGGACCGCCCGTCCGCCGTCCCGGACGCACCGACCCACGCCGCACGCGTGGCCGCGGAGTTCGGTGACGGTCCGACGCGCCAGGCTCGCCCCGGCGCGAACCGCGGTGACAACCTCACCGGCGACTCGCCGTACCAGGACAGCCCGGCACCCGCCGGTGCAGCGTTCGGGCTCGGCCGGAAGGAGGCGTGACATGACCACGCGTCGCATCGCCGTCGTCGCGGCGGGGCTCTCGAACCCGTCGTCCACCCGGATGCTCGCCGATCGACTGGCCGCCGAGACCGTGAAGGCCCTCGCGGAGCGCGACATCGAGGCCACCGTCGACGTGATCGAGCTGCGCGACTATGCGCACGACATCACGAACAACATGCTCACGGGGTTCGCACCGCAGGCGCTCGAGACCGCGATCAACACGGTGGTCTCCGCCGACGCGCTCATCGCCGTCACACCGATCTTCTCCACGAGCTACTCGGGACTGTTCAAGTCGTTCATCGATGTGCTGGATCCCGACGCGCTCACCGGGAAGCCGGTCCTGATCGGCGCGAACGCGGGAACCGCGCGGCACTCGCTGGCGATCGACTACGCGATCCGGCCGCTGTTCGCCTACCTGCACGCCGAGACCGTCTCGACGGGCGTGTTCGCGGCATCGAGCGACTGGGGAGACTCGGGTGACGACGTCGCCCCGCTCGCGAAGCGCGTGGAGAAGGGCGCACGGGAGCTCGCCGACACGATCGCGCGGAAGGAAGCGACCACGGTCGCAGACCCGTACGACCCGGCGACGTACCTGGGCGAAGGGCGCTCCTTCGGGCACATGCTCGGAGGCCTCGCGGGGGAGTGAGTGGCGCATGACGCCATCGACGATGTCCGAGGGGTATCGTACGGTGGCGTCATGCCCACACACCCCGCGATCGTCGCGCTCCAGGAACGATTCTCCGGCACGCTCCTCCTTCCCGATGACTCGGGTTACGACGCGGCTCGACAGCCGTGGAATCTCGCGATCGAGCAGCGGCCGGTCGCGGTCGCGACGCCCGCCGATGTCGACGACCTCCGCGCGCTGCTGAACGCGGCGCGGGAGTCGGGTGTGCGGCTCGCGATCCAGCCGAGTGGCCACGGAGCCTCGGGCTCTCTGTCCGGCGCCGTGCTGGTGCGGATGAGCGCGTTCGACGATCTGGAGATCGATCTCGACAGCGGCGTCGCGAGGGTAGGCAGCGGCGTGCGCTGGGGCGCGGTCGTCGAGGCGCTCGAAGGCGCCGGATGGGTCGCGCCGGCCGGCACCAGCCCCGTCGTGTGCGTCGCCGGGTACACACTGGGCGGTGGACACTCGTGGTTCAGCCGCACGGCGGGCCTCGGCTCCGACAATCTGCGCGCGGCGTGGGTGTTGCGCACGGACGGCACGCACGAGCGCGTCGATGACGAGGCCGACGCCGACCTCCTGTGGGCGCTGCGCGGGGCCGGCGGCCTCGTGGGCATCGTGACCGCACTCGAGATCGAACTCGTGCGGGCTCCCGCCGTCTGGGGGTCTAACCTCACCTTCGACGTCGCCGATGCGCCGACGGTCGTCCGAGCGGTCCGCGACCTGGCGTCTTCGGCGCCGTCGACGCTCAACGTGTTCGTGAACTCGATGCGGATGCCGGATGCGCCGCAGCTCCCCGAGCAGATCCGCGGGCGCAGCTTCCTCACGGTCCAGGCGCTGTCGACCGACGGGCCGCAGGATGAGCTGATCGACACGGTGCGCCGGGCCGGAGAGGTGCGCAGGGACATCACCGGCCCGACCTCGCCGGCGGCATTGGCCGCCGCATCGAACGAGCCGACGGATCCGACGCCCGGTCGCGGATCATCGATGGCGCTGAGCACGCTCGACGACGCGACCATCGACGCGCTCCTCGAGTTCCGCGAACTGCCCGAGCAGTGGCCGATCATGGGCATCGACATCCGCATGCTCGGTGGCGCCCTGGATACACCGCGACGACCGGGCTTCGCCTCTCTGGAGTCCGTGGGCTGGCTGCTGCACGCTCTCGTGCCAGTGATCCCCGGAGTGCCCGCCGAGCCGGGAGAGGCGAGTCTCGTGGCGTTCCGGGAGCTTTTGGCCCCGAACGAGGCCTCGCAGACTGTGGCGACCTTCCTCGAGCCGGAGCAGACGCTCGAGCGCTGCGGATCCGTCGACGAGATCGTCCGGATCCGGGAACTGCGTGCGCGGTTCGATCCCGACGCTCTGCTGCACGACGGGCGGCTGCCCCGCTGACGGTCAGACCTCGGGGCCGGTTCGCCGCTTCCAGCCGTACTCGGTCTCCGGTCGTCCGCGGTTCCCGTAACGTGCGGCCCGCGTGAGCACACCTTCGACGACCAGGTGTTCCAGATAGCGTCGCACGGCGACCCGGGACATGCCGAGCCGCTCGGCCGCCTCGCTCGCCGACAGCGGTCCGTCGGTGCGCAGTTGTGCGGTGACTCTGTCCAGCGAGGCCGCCGAGAGGCCCTTGGGAAGCGTGATCGTCCCGGTGGCGCGGCCGAGCAGTGCGTCGATCTCTGCCTGGGTGGCTTCGCCATCGGTGGTCCGCGCCTGCTCCCGATGCGCACGGTACTGTTCCATCCGCTCGCGGAACACCGCGAAGGGGAAGGGCTTGACGAGATACTGGAAGACGCCGAGCGCCGCCATCTGCCGTACGGATTCGGCGTCCCGCACACCGGTGATCGCGATCACATCCACCGCAGCGGAGCGCGCGCGAAGGGCCCGGAGCACATCGATGCCGGAGCCGTCCGGCATCGTGATGTCGAGCAGGACGAGGTCGAACGCGCCGGGATGCTCGATCAGGGCGGTCAGAGCGGCCCGGGCTCCCGTGCACTCGCCGGCGACGACGAACCCGTCGAGGCGGGCCACGTAGTCGCGGTGCAACTCGAGCGTCAGAGCGTCGTCGTCGACGATGAGTGCGCGGATCACGGCGTCGACCGCCGAGGTGCCGCTGCCGGGACGATGACCCGGAACGTGGTCGGTGCGTCGCTCACCGTCACCGAGCCGCCGGCACCGGTCACGACGGAACGGACGAGCGCCAGACCGATACCGCGGCCGTTCCCGTCGGCGGGTTTCGTGGAGTAACCCTGGTCGAAGATCCGCTCGCGCACGGCAGGAGGGATCCCGGGACCGCTGTCCGAGACCTCCAGCACGATCCCTGCGCCATCGTCGGCGGAGTGAGACCTGCACCCAGCGGTCGTCCGACTCGGCCGCGGCGTCCATGGCGTTGTCCACGAGGTTGCCCAGCACCGAGACGGCATCGACAGGAGACAACGGCGTGCGGGGCGTATCGGGCTCGATGTGCACCCGCCAGTCGATGCCGCGCTCCTTGGCCTGCGAGGCCTTGCCGAGGAGGAGCGCGCCGACGGCGGGATCCCCGTGGCGTCGCGCGGTCACCTGGTCCACGAGCGACTGGCTCTGTCGTGACGTCTCCGTGAGTATCTCGATCGCCTCATCGCGGCGTCCGAGCTCGAGCAGCGCGACCGCGGCGTGCATACGGTTCCCGTGCTCGTGCGTCTGCGCGCGCAGAGCCTCGCCCAGGGTGCGGATCGACTCGTACGACGACACCGCGTCGCGGAGTTGACCGGGTGGGAGGTCACCGGTGATGCGGCGGGTCACACGCCGCGCGATGATCGCGCCACCGACGCCGAGTGCGATGAGGGCGACCGTGATACCGAGCGTGAGAGGCAGGCGGCGGATCAGGGTGTCGGTGATGGATTCGGTTGTCACCCCGGCCGCGACCCAGCCGATCAGGTCTCCGTCCGGTGTGATGACCGGCGAGATCGTCCGTATGGAGGGACCGAGGGTTCCGGTGAACTCCTCCGTCAGTGTCTGGGGTGTCGCGGGGATCGTACCCAGGTAGATCCCGCCGATCTGGTCGGTATCGGGGTGGGTGATCCGCGTGCCGCCCGGGGTCATGACGGTGATGAAGTCAAGCCCGGCACCGGCGATCACCCCCAGGGAGTAGGGCTCGAGCACGCGGGTGGCCGCGTCATGATCGCTCGAGCGCAGGCCGTCGACGACGAGAGGGGAGGAGGCGAACGAGGCCGCGATGGCCGCCGTCACCCGCTCCGCTTCGGTGCGGATCGATCGCTGCGCCTCGGCGACGAGGAAGACCGCCACGAGGGCGCCGATCACGACCGCCGCGACGAGCAGCACGGCGAAGACGCGCGAAGCGGTGCTGCGGCCGCGGGAGGTGTGCGCCATCGCCTGCTCCGATCGTCGATGGTCAGGTGCCGTGACCAATACGACCACAACTCGTGTTGCAGCGGGAGGTGGATGACCGTGGGAACCGATCGGCGGCGCAGAAGCCGCCATTCGGACGAAGACGTCGACGATCGAGGAGGAAGCCATGGCGCTCACAACGGGATTCGCACTGCCGAAGTTCAACTGGCGACGAGGGAAGCACGCGTGGGACCGGCACACCTGGCTGTATATGTCCGTGCTGATCGCGGTCGTACTCGGCGCGATGGTCGGGCTCATCTGGCCGGAGGTGGGTCGAGGGTTCGAAGCGCTGGGCACGGGCTTCGTCGCCCTGATCAAGATGATGATCGCCCCGATCATCTTCTGCACGATCGTCGTGGGCGTCGGATCCATCGCCAAGGCGGCGACGGTCGGCAAGATCGGCGGGCTCGCTCTCCTCTACTTCATGGTGATGTCGACGTTCGCGCTGGCGATCGGCCTCGTCGTCGGGAACATCATCCACCCGGGCGCGGGGCTCGACATGGCGTCTTCGACGTATGACGCGGTCGAAGCGGAGGCCAAGACGACGCAGGAGTTCATCCTCGGCATCATCCCGACCACGTTCTTCTCGGCCTTCACGGGGGAGAGCGTGCTGCAGGTGCTGTTCATCGCACTGCTCGTCGGTTTCGCGCTGCAGGGACTCGGCGAGCGCGGCGCCCCCATCATGGAGGCGGTCAAGCAGTTGCAGAAGCTCGTCTTCCGCATCCTCGGGATGATCCTCTGGCTCGCACCGATCGGGGCGTTCGGAGCCATCGCCGCGGTGGTGGGCAAAACCGGTGTGGCGGCGATCTGGAGTCTCGGGACGCTGATGGTCGCGTTCTACATCACCTGCATCCTGTTCATCGTGGTGATCCTCGGTGTGATGCTGTGGGCGGTGACACGGGTGAACATCTTCGCCCTCATGAAGTACCTCGCACGGGAGTACCTGCTGATCGTCGGCACGTCTTCTTCGGAGTCCGCCCTCCCTCGCCTGATCGCGAAGATGGAGTTCGTCGGCGTGTCCAAGCCGGTCGTCGGCATCACGGTGCCGACCGGGTACTCGTTCAACCTCGACGGAACGGCCATCTACCTGACGATGGCGTCGCTGTTCATCGCCACGGGGATGGGGCAGCCGATGTCGATCGGCGAACAGATTGGGCTGCTGGTGTTCATGATCATCGCCAGCAAGGGGGCGGCCGGAGTGACCGGTGCGGGACTGGCGACACTCGCCGGGGGGCTGCAGGCGTATCGCCCCGATCTCGTCGACGGGGTGGGCGTAATCGTCGGCATCGACCGCTTCATGTCAGAAGGACGGGCTCTGACGAACTTCACCGGGAACGCCGTCGCGACTCTGCTGATCGGCACCTGGACCAAGCAGATCGACCGTGACCGCGTGCGGCGGGTGCTGAGCGGTGACCTCCCCTTCGACGAGTCCCTGCTCGACGGCGTCGACGCGCACGGTCATGAGAAGGCCCCACAAGGCGCAGACATGCAGGAACTGCGAGAGGCGGCCGTGACGGAGATGGCGGCGAAGGAGGAGCGGGCCAGGGCGCGCGCGGAACGCGGCTGACGAGAGGGGTGAGGGATGCGGGAGTCCGGGTGAACGGGCTCCCGCATCCGCGCGGTCAACCGCTCTTGCGTCGGAACTCGCGCCGGGTCTGCGGGGCGTTCGCACTGTGCACGGCGGAGTCGCCATCCAGGTGCGCCTCGCCCTGCCGGTGGTGCGCGTTCTTCTTCTCGAGCGCTTCCTTGAACTTGCGCTTCATCTCCTCAGAGGAGGAGGCGCCTTCTTCGGTGCTCATGCCCCGAGCCTAGAGCACCGGCTGCGGCGGGTCACCCTCTCGTGCCGCGCAGGACGCGATCGAGCAGCACTCCCAGACCCAGCGCGATGACGATAGAGACCGGGACGGCGATCAGTGGCCCGCCCGGCAGGATGGCGGCGACGGCGGCGCCCACGGCCGCCTGGTAGAGCGCCCAACCGGACCCGGCCAGTGCGACCAGGGCGAGGTACCGAGGTGGATGGATGCGCGAGGCCCCCGCCACGAGGTTGATCGCGAGTCGCGCGAAGGGCACGAAGCGGGCGGTGAAGAGAACGGTGGCTGTGCCCGTGTCCAGCCGGTGCCGTGCCCAACCCAGTGCCTGCTGCACACGAGGCGCCCTCATCCACCGCCACCGATCTATGCCCACGGTCCGGCCGATCAGGTAGCAGCACGCGTCTCCGACGGTCGCGGCTGCCGCGGCGCAGACGACGACCGCCCAGAGCGGCGGGGTTCCCGTGGTCACCGCCAGCGCCCCGAGCGCGGTCACTGCGATCTCGCCGGGCACGACGACGAAGAAGGCGTCCCCGAGCACGAGCAGACCCATCAGCGCCAGGCTCCAAGGCCCGGTGAGGGTTTCGGCGAGCAGATCCGTCGACACGTCGCCCACTGTGCCCGCAGACGGTGAACGGGAACCAAAGAGCGCATAGCCGGTGACCCGCCGTCCAGCATCCGGTGAACATCCGGTGCCGCAGGCCGTTTATGACGAGCGCGGGGTCGGAGCAGGGTCATCCTGAGGCTGTGAGAGTAGCGATCGTCACGGAGTCCTTCCTTCCGCACATGAACGGCGTCACCGGATCGGTGCTGCAGATCCTGAGACACCTCGAGCACCGGGGGCACGATGCCCACGTGATCGCCCCCGCCGCGGTCGGGATCCCCGGGGCGGTGCACGGAGTGTCGATCGAGGCGATCCCGAGCCTCGCGCTTCCGGGCTATCACAACGTCAGGGTCGGCACGTCTGGCGTCCCGCGCATCGCCGCGTCCCTGCGCAGCTTCCAGCCGGATGTCGTGCACCTCGCCTCGCCGTTCGCGCTCGGTTGGCGTGGGGTGCTCTCCGCCGAGCGGATCGGGGTCGCCAGCGTCGCCGCCTACCAGACCGACGTCGCGGCCTATACGGAGCGCTACGGGGTCGCCGCGGCGACCGGCATCGCCCAGACGCACATCGCGCGGCTGCACCGACGAGCGACGATGACACTCGCTCCCTCCGCGGACTCCGCGCAGCAGCTCGCCGCACTCGGCGTGGATCGCGTGCGCCACTGGGGAAGGGGCGTCGACGCGGAACGCTTCCAGCCGATGCGTCGGGACCCTGCGCTGCGTGCCGAGTGGAATGCGGATGTCGTGATCGGATACGTCGGCCGCCTCGCCCCGGAGAAGCAGGTCGAGGACCTCGCCGTACTCCGCGACCTCCCGGGTGCGCGCCTGGTGATCGTCGGAGACGGCCCCAGCAGAGCACGGCTGGAGGGGCTGCTCCCGGATGCCGTGTTCCTCGGCCACCTCGACGGGTCTGCGCTCGCCGCGGCCATGGCGTCGTTCGACGTCTTCGTGCACCCCGGGGAGAGCGAGACGTTCGGACAGACCCTGCAGGAGGCGCACGCCAGCGGGGTCCCGGTGATCGCGACCGGGCGCGGCGGGCCCCTCGACCTCGTTCGCATGGGCGTCGACGGATGGCTGTACCGCCCCGGCGACCTCGATGACCTGAGGATGCGAGTGGCCGATCTGGCAGGCGACGCGCGAAAGCGGCGGGCGTTCGGAGAAGCCGGTCGTGATGCAGTGCAGAGTCGCAGCTGGGCGAGCGTGTGCGATCAACTGCTCGGCCACTTCGAGGAGGCGCGGCTGCTGCAGCGGGTGGATGCGGCTTCGCGCGCTCGCCGCGTCACCCGGCCGGATTCCCCGCCGCCGGTCACCGCGCATCGCTGGCGCCGCTTCGTCGCGCTGGGGGATTCGCTCACCGAGGGACTCTGCGATCCCGCCCCGGATGGGGCCCTGCGCGGTTGGGCCGATCGGCTCGCATTGCTGCTCGCCGCGCGGGGAGGGCTCCACTATGCGAACCTCGCGATCAGGTCGAAGCGCGTGCGCGATGTGTGCGGTCGACAGCTGGAGCGTGCGCTCGAGCTGCATCCTGATCTCGTCTCGATCCTCATCGGAGCGAACGATCTCGTGAAGCATCGTGTCGACGTCGCAGCGCTCGCCGCGGAGGTGGAGCATGCCGTCGTGCGGCTGCGGGCGATCGGTGCGGATGTGCTGCTGGTCACGCCGTTCCTTCCGGGACGTCGGGCGGCGGCGATCTATACACGGCGCTTCGCCGCGTTCGCGACGGCGTTGGCAGGGGTCGCCGCGCGCACGGGAGCGATCCTGATCGACACGGATCTGCATCCTGCACTGGCCGAGCGGCCGAACTGGGGTGAGGACCTGGTGCATCTGAGCAGTCGTGGCCATCGTCTCCTCGCGTATCGAGCGGCCGAGATGCTGGGGGTGCCCGATGCGGATGCCCTGGGCATCCTGGACGCTGCCCTGCACGAGCACGAGCCGATCGGCGCGGGCGTGTGGTGGCGCCGACACGCCTTGCCCTGGGTCTGGCGCCGCCTGCACGGACGCGCGGCGGGCGACGGTCGCGCGGCGAAGCATGACGACTACGTGTATCTCGGGCGCTCATCCGCGGCGCGGTGGGCGAACGTCGGCTGACTCGCGTCGCGTTACCTCACCGCCGACGGCCGGGGCCGATCAGCGCCGACCCATGCCGTGGTACTGCCAGCCCGCTGCGCGCCAGGCCGCCGCGTCGAGGCAGTTGCGCCCGTCGATGATGATCCGTCCGCGAACCAGACCGCCGGCGTGCGCAGGGGAGAGGTCGCGGCGGTACTCGTCCCACTCGGTCACGATCACGACCGCATCCGCTTCCCGAAGCGCATCATTCCGGTCTCGCGCATAACCCAGCTGCGGATGGGCGGCGGCGGCATTGTCCAGCGCGGCGGGGTCGGTCACCACCACGTCCGCTCCGAGTCCGCGCAGGCGAACGGCGACGTCGAGGCCGGGGGAGTCGCGGATGTCGTCGCTGAACGGCTTGAACGCGGCGCCGAGAACGGCGATCCGGCGCCCGAACACGAGCCCGCCCAGCGCGTCCACGACGAGCTGCACGGCCCGCTCCCGGCGCCGGAGGTTGATAGCGTCCACCTCGTGGAGGAAGCCGACAGCTTCACCGCGACCCAGCTCCTCCGCACGCGCGGCGAATGCGCGGATGTCCTTCGGCAGGCATCCGCCGCCGAAGCCGATGCCGGCGCCGAGGTAGCGCCGACCGATCCGCGAGTCGTGGCCGAGAGCGTCGGCGAGCAGCGCCACGTCGGCGCCGGAAGCCTCGGCAATCTCCGCCATCGCGTTGATGAACGAGATCTTGGTCGCGAGAAAGGCGTTCGCGGCGCCCTTCACCAGTTCCGCCGTGGCGAGGTCGGTCACCAGGAACGGCGTCCCGGCCTCGACGGCCGCCGCGTAGACCTCGCGCAGCACCGCGACGCCGCGTTCACCGGCCGCGTCCGGCTCGGCGCCGACCACCAACCGGTCCGGGGTCAGCGTGTCGTGCACGGCCCAGCCCTCTCGAAGGAACTCGGGATTCCACACCACGGTCGCGCCGGAGTCGGCGACGCGGGTCGCGAGTCGTGCGGCGGTGCCGACCGGCACGGTCGACTTCCCCGCGATCACGTCGCCGGGGCGGAGGTGGGGGAGCAGCCCGTCGATCGCCGCATCGACGTATCGGAGGTCGGCGGCGTGACCGCCGGGGATCTGCGGCGTACCCACGGCGAGGAAGTGCACCTGCGCGCCGGCGGCATCCGCCATCCGATCACTGAACCGGAGCCGACCGGACTCCCGCCCCTCGGTGAGCAGCTCCGTCAGCTGTGGCTCGAAGAACGGTGCGGAGCCCGCGTTGAGCGCGGCCACCTTCCGCTCGTCGACGTCGATGCCGATGACGTCGTGTCCGATCGAGGCCATGGCGGCGGCGTGCACGGCACCGAGGTACCCGCAGCCGATCACTGACATGCGCATGGAGACAGCACAACGGACTCCCGCCACGGCACGGCATCCGCTCGGTGAACGTTCCGTGGCCGGCGCCTGTCCACTCCGCGCTGCTGCGGTGACGTGGGTTTTGCGACGTCCGCTGGTAGGGTGGACGAGGTTGACGTGTGTCAATCGCACAATCGAATATCGACTCATGGAGCGAGCGGCGGAGAAGCTGGTCCCCTGTGGTGGGTTCCTCGGCAGGACATGTCGGGTGGCTTTCTACTGGTGGCCAGCGCAGGCGACATTCGCGGGAGTGCCCGCGCGCCCGAACCCTTCCGTTCCGCTCCTTTGAACACGCTCGCGCGTCACATGGACTCGCGAGTCTAAACAAAGAAGGAGAGACCTCTTGGAAGGTCCTGAAATCACCGCCACCGAGGCCGTTCTCGACAACGGCCGCTTCGGCACCCGCACCATCCGCTTCGAGACCGGCCGCCTCGCGCAGCAGGCTCAGGGCGCAGTCGCCGCGTACCTCGACGGCGAGACCATGCTCCTCTCGGCCACCAGCGCAGGCAAGCACCCGCGCGAAGGCTTCGACTTCTTCCCGCTGACGGTCGACGTCGAGGAGCGCTCCTACGCCGCCGGCAAGATCCCCGGCTCGTTCTTCCGTCGCGAGGGCCGCCCCTCCACCGAGGCGATCCTCGTCTGCCGTCTGATCGACCGCCCGCTGCGCCCGTCGTTCGTCGACGGCCTGCGCAACGAGGTCCAGGTCGTCATCACCGTCATGTCGATCGCTCCGGGCGAGTTCTACGACGCTCTCGCGATCAACGCCGCGTCGGCGTCCACGCAGATCTCGGGTCTCCCGTTCTCGGGCCCGGTCGCCGGTGTGCGCCTCGCGTTCATCCCGGGCAACGGCCAGAACGATGACCAGTGGGTCGCGTTCCCGAACGCCGAGCAGGTGTCGGAGGCCGTGTTCGACCTGATCGTCGCCGGTCGTGTCGTCACCAAGGCCGATGGCACGGAAGACGTCGCCATCATGATGGTCGAGGCTGAGGCCACCGAGGGCAGCTGGAACCTGATCAAGGCCGGCGCCACGAAGCCGAACGAAGAGGTCGTGGCCCAGGGCCTCGAGGCCTCGAAGCCTTTCATCGCTCAGCTCGTCAAGGCTCAGGCCGAGCTCGCTGCGACCGCATCGAAGGAGCCGGGCGTCTACCCGGTCTTCCCGGCGTACAGCCAGGAGGTCTACGACTTCGTCGCCGGCCGCTCCTACGACGAGCTCGTCGGCGTCTACCAGATCGCCGACAAGGTCGAGCGTCAGACCGCTGACGACGCGATCAAGGACCGCGTCAAGGCCGAGCTCATCGAGGCCACCGAGGCGGGTTCGCTCCCGGCTGCGGCTCCGCTCGAGTTCTCCGCGGCGTACAAGTCGGTCACCAAGAAGATCGTCCGTGGTCGCATCCTCACCGAGGGCGCTCGCATCGACGGCCGTGGGCTCGCGGACATCCGCCCGCTCGACGCCGAGGTGCAGGTCATCCCGCGCGTGCACGGTTCCGCGGTCTTCCAGCGCGGCGAGACTCAGATCCTGGGTGTCACCACGCTGAACATGCTCAAGATGGAGCAGCAGATCGACTCGCTGTCGCCGGTCACGAGCAAGCGCTACATGCACCACTACAACTTCCCGCCCTACTCGACCGGTGAGACCGGCCGTGTCGGTTCGCCGAAGCGTCGCGAGATCGGGCACGGCTTCCTCGCCGAGCGCGCACTCGTGCCGGTGCTGCCGAGCCGCGAGGAGTTCCCCTACGCGATCCGTCAGGTGTCCGAGGCGCTGAGCTCCAACGGCTCGACGTCGATGGGCTCCGTGTGCGCGTCGACCCTGTCCCTGCTGAACGCGGGTGTGCCGCTGCGCGCCCCCGTCGCCGGTATCGCGATGGGCCTCGTCTCCGACGAGGTCAACGGTGAGACCCGCTACGCGGCGCTGACCGACATCCTCGGCGCGGAAGACGCTCTCGGTGACATGGACTTCAAGGTCGCGGGAACGAGTGACTTCGTCACGGCGATCCAGCTCGACACGAAGCTCGACGGCATCCCGACGTCGGTGCTCACGGGCGCGCTGACGCAGGCTCGCGAGGCTCGCCTGACGATCCTCAACGTCCTGAACGCTGCGATCGACGCACCTGACGAGATGGCGCCCACCGCGCCGCGCGTCATCAGCGTGCAGATCCCGGTCGACAAGATCGGCGAGCTGATCGGCCCGAAGGGCAAGACGATCAACGCGATCCAGGACGAGACGGGTGCTCAGATCTCCATCGAGGAGGACGGCACCGTCTACATCGGTGCGACCGACGGCCCCGCGGCCGAGGCCGCTCGCGCCCAGGTCAACGCGATCGCCAACCCCACCAACCCGGAGATCGGGGAGCAGTTCCTCGGCACCGTCGTGAAGATCGCCACCTTCGGTGCGTTCATCTCGCTGCTCCCGGGCAAGGACGGCCTGCTCCACGTCACCGAGGTGCGCAAGCTCGCCGGTGGCAAGCGTGTGGAGAACGTCGACGACGTGCTGTCGGTCGGTCAGAAGATCCTCGTCAAGATCACGAAGATCGACGACCGCGGCAAGCTTTCGCTCGAGCCTGTTCTCGACGATGCCGCCGCCGCTGAGGCAGCGCCCGCAGAAGACGCGGCCGCCGAGTAAGCGCAGAGATCGAACCGGAACCCGGGTCCGTCCGTCGAGGACGGGCCCGGGTTCCGGCGTTTCCGGTGTGATCAAATCGTTATCGGCCGTTTCCGCGCCGTTCCCCGGATTGGTCAGGGCGTTCGATGAATTCGCTTACCCTCGAAGTACGCACCGGGGGGTGCAGATCCAGCAGGTACGCAGGTCGGTACGCACCGATCGACGCGGGGGTGAGAGAGTATGCGGTTGTTCAGCGTAGGCGCAGGAGCGTCGGCCGATCGCGCCCCGCAGCATGCCGAGCACCCGTCCGCACCTATCCCCATCGTCGGACCGGGGGTAGGGGAGACGATCCGCGTCCCGCTCGGCGAGACCGGCTATGAGACCTTTCCGCTGATGCTGGGTGCCGCCGAGTTCGGCTGGAACGTCGACCTCGAGACCAGCCACGGCATCCTCGATCGCTACATGGAGTTCGGCGGCAACGCCATCCACACGGCCGACGGATTCTCCGGCGGACGCAGCGAGCACATCATCGGGCAGTGGCTGCGATCGCGCGGCCGGCGCGATCACGCGATGCTGAGCGTGCGCATCGGAGCCCACGCCGACAATCCGGGGCTGGGTTCCGTCAACCTCGTGCGTGCGGTCGAGGGGTCGCTGACACGGCTCGGGGTAGAGCGCATCGATGTGCTGTATCTCGACGCCACGCTCGACGCGACGACCAACCTCGAAGACACCTTGGCGACCGTCGAATGGCTGTCGGACGCGGGGAAGGTCGGTGCCGTCGGAGCCTTCGGCCTGTCGCCGGAGCGCCTCGTCGAGGCACGGATCCTCGCCTCGGCCGGTTATCCGCGCATCCAGGTGATCGATGCGCCGTACAACCTGATCCGTCGTCAGCCGTTCGAAGGCGACCTGCGCCTCGTCGCCGGCGCACAGAACCTCGCGGTCACCCCGTCGCACGCGCTCGAGCACGGTTTCCTCTCGGGGCGTCACCGCAACAAGGCCCTCACCTCACGGGGCGTGCGTGGCGAGCAGCTGCGCGGGCACCTGAATCGGCGGGGGATCAAGATCCTGCGCGCACTCGACCAGGTGGCTGAAGAACTGGCTGTGCCGGTGGCGGCGGTCTCGGTGGCCTGGCTGCTCGCTCAGCGCACGATCGCGGCACCGATCGTGAACACTTTCGCGACGGATCATGTCGACGAACTCATGCAGGGCGCCGGTGTTTCGCTCTCGCGGAGCCACGTCGCCGAGTTGACCCGGGCCGGTAACTGAGCATCGTCCCACCCGTGACATAGGGTGGGATCAAGGCCCGGCGGATGCTGGCGATGAAGCGAGCGAGTTGTGACGCACTACATATATCTGGTCAGACACGGTGAACATCAGGATGCAGAGCATGGTCTCGCCGACGGACCCCTTTCTCCTCGAGGGCAGCGTCAGGCGGAGCTGATCGCCGACCGGCTGTCCGGTCTCCCGCTCGACGCGGTCTGGCATTCGCCGTTGCTGCGCGCGAACGAGACGGCCCGAGCGATCGCTGCTCGTCTGCCGTCTGTCGACCCTGAGCCCACCGCACTGCTCTTCGACTGCGTCCCCACCGGGATGACCGAAGAGACTCCCGCAGTGTTCGAGCCCTTCTTCGGCTCGGTCACCGAAGCCGAGATCGAGGCGGGGCGCGCCCAGATGTCGGATGCCGTCGAGGAGTTTCTCGTGCGCAAGACCGGGGAGGTGCATGAGGTGCTGATCACACACAACTTCGTGATCTCGTGGTTCGTGCGCGAGGTGCTCGCAGCGCCTGAGTGGCGGTGGATGACGTTGAACCAGTCCCACTGCGGTCTGACGGTCATCGCGCAGAAGCAGGGGCGTCCGTGGACGCTTCTCACGCACAACGACACCGGGCATCTTCCGGTGGAGCTGCGAACGGGAATCCCCGACGCGCTTCTCGTCTGAGCTCTCGCTCCCGAACGGCGGAGACCGCCCGCGCGCCCCCGGCCGGACCGCGTCCCGCGAAATAGACTGGATGCATGACCACGCAGGTAGCCCTCGTCGGCGGAACCGGGAAGCTCGGCACGATCATCGGAGCGGTGATCGATGAGCTCGAAGGCTTCGAGGTGAGCCGTGTGCTGACCTCGTCGAGTGATCTCTCCGAACTGGACGGAGCCGATCTCGTCGTCGATGCCTCCACGCCCCAGGTCAGCATCGAGGTCGTCCGCGCCGCCGTCGAACGGGGCACCAACGTCCTCGTCGCGACGTCCGGGTGGTCCTCGGAGCGGATCGCCCTCGTGCGTCCGCTCGTCGAGGCTGCCGGCACCGGGGTCGTCTTCATCCCGAACTTCTCACTCGGCTCGGTACTCGGGTCGGCACTGGCTGCGGCCGCCGCCCCGTTCTTCGGCTCCGCCGAGATCGTCGAAGCACATCGCGAGACCAAGATCGATTCGCCGAGCGGCACGGCGGTGCGCACCGCCGAGCTCATCGCGGCCGCCCGTGCGGAGCAAGGTCCGGTCAGCGCTCCGCATGCGGATCAGCGTGCACGCGGTCAGCAGGTCGGCAGCGTGCCGATCCACTCGTTGCGGCGCCCCGGTGTCGTCGCCAAGCAGGAGGTCATTCTGTCGGGCCCCGGCGAGTCGCTGACCTTCACGCATGACACCACCGACTCGGCGCTCGCCTATGCGCCGGGGATCCGGCTCGCCGTCCCGTTCGCGGTTGAGGCGCGCGGTGTGATCGTCGGCCTGGAGAACATGATCGACATCGGCATCCGCTCGTGATGTCGCGGATCGGCGTCGGGCTGATGGCCGCGGCGCTGCTGGTCTATCTCGCGGTCGCCATCTGGCTGGCTGTGATGTTCATCTCAGTCGGCTCGCCGGTGTCGATCGGCATGGGCATCACGCTGCTGGTGCTGGCTCCGATCGGTGCCTGGGCGCTGGTGCGGGAGATGATGTTCGGCTTCGGCGCGGACCGCCTCGGGCGCCTGCTCGACGCGGAGGGCGGGATGCCTCCGGTGGAGACGGAACTAACCCCGAGCGGTCGCATCGCTCGAGCCGACGCTGATCCGCTCATCGCGCGATACACCGCCGAGGCCGATGCCGCCGACGATGACTGGCGTGCACGCTACCGACTGGGTGTCGTGCAGGATGCGGCCGGCCACCGGAAGGATGCCAGGGCCAGCATTCGCGAGGCGATCCGCCTCTCGCGTCGCTGACCCCGCATCATTCCTCAGGCGAGAGTCGCTTCGAGCGTGATCTCGATGCCCGCGAGGGCCTGCGACACCGGGCAGCCGGTCTTGGCGCCGGCCGCGATCTCCTGGAACGCCTCGGGCGTCAGGTTCGGGACCGTCGCGTTCACGTTCAGATGGCTGCCCGTGATGCCGACGCCCGGCTTGAAGGTGACCGAGGCCGTCGTGTTGACGCGCTCCGGCGGCGTGCCGTTCTCGGCGAGTGCGTGAGAGAGCGCCATGCTGAAGCACGAGGCGTGGGCCGCCGCGATGAGCTCCTCCGGGGTGGTCGTGGTGTCGCTGCCCTCGCTGCGCGCCTTCCAGTTGATCGGGAAGGTGCCGAGGTTCGACGACGAGAACGCGACCGTGCCCGATCCCTCCATGAGCGATCCGGTCCAGGTGCTGGCGGCTTCGCTGGTGACGGGCATGATTCCTCCGCTTCTCGGGCCCCGCTCGGTGTGCGGGGCACGTTGCGGCCAGCCTACCGAGGGGCCGGGCGGGACGGAACAGGAGTCAGGCAGCGGCGGCGCGACCGATGATGCCGGCCCTCTGCAGCAGGAGGTAGAGCTGGCAGCCGAGGCAGAAAGCGAAGGCGGCGTTCAGGAACGCGGCGATGAACGCGGCAGCGGTGGCGATCGGCAGCGCCCACGGTACGCCGAGGAGATGCAGCACAAGACCGATGCCGACGACGAACAGCCCCACTCCCTGGGAGAACCGGGGCGGGCGCGGGTCCTCGAGTGCGGTCGGCGCCGAGAGTCGCGGGCGCACCAGCGTGCGGAAGACGACGCTCCACGGCGTGGTCCGGGGCGAGACGACACCCCAAAGGAACAGGAGGGCGATCACGACCGTGAGCAGGAAGCCCGGGTCGAGCGCGCGCTGGGAGGGCGTCGACGAGGAGATCACAAAACCACCGGGCACGAAGGTGGAGTCCGTGAGCGGCTGATAGGCGAACCAGCCGAATGAGCCCGCACTGGCGGGTTCCGTCGATATCCCGATCAGTGCCAGGAACGTCGCGACGAACAGGAGCATCGCGGTGATCGAGGCGGCGAAGCGCGGACCACGGGGATCGATGCCTGCGGGTGTGCTCATGGGTGTGCTCCGGTCTTGGCGCCTCAGACGGCGGCGACGGCTTCTTTGAGGGCGTGCGGGTGCGGCACGCCATGGAATCGTGCGCGGACCGCGCCGGAATCGTCGACCAGGAAGGTTGTCGGCGTCTGCAGCACCTTGTATCGCGCGGAGAGATCGGGACGATGCGTCAGGTCCACCTCGACGTGCGCGAGCCCATCGTGACCGGATGCGTAGTCGCGGAGCAGGCGACGGACCTGCGGGCACCGCGCGCACATCTCGGTGCTGAACTGCACCAGGGTGGCGCGCGAGCCGAGTTCCGCCGAGGCGACATCCGCGGGATCGAATCGGAGCGTCCCGCCGTCGCGTCGCCGCCCGTCTCGACGTCGCAGGACGATGCCGACGATCGTCGCGAGCGCGAGAAGCGCCGCTGCGAATCCGAGGGCGAGGGCGGGCGACATGTGTCGAGGCTACGTGCTCCACAGAGGTACCGAGGCCGATGTTTCCGAGCGTGACGAACCCCGATCCCGCCGCGGTGGATCCGCCCGTGACCGGGGGCGGGAAGGTATCGTGGCTGTCATGAGTGCAGCCGTCCCGACGCCCTATGAAGACCTGCTCCGCGATGTGCTGGAGACCGGGACGCACAAGTCGGATCGGACGGGGACGGGGACCACGAGTGTTTTCGGCCGACAGATCCGCTTCGACCTGGCGAAGGGGTTCCCGCTCATCACCACGAAGCGCGTGCACTTCAAGTCCATCGCCTACGAGCTGCTCTGGTTCCTGCAGGGCGACTCCAACGTCGGCTGGCTGCGGGAGCACGGCGTCACGATCTGGGACGAGTGGGCGGACGAGTCGGGCGACCTGGGACCGGTCTACGGTGTGCAGTGGCGGTCATGGCCGACGCCCGACGGCGGCAGCATCGACCAGCTCTCCGAGGTGATCGAGCAGATCCGTCGTTCCCCCGATTCGCGCAGGCTCATCGTGTCGGCGTGGAACCCGGCCGACATCCCCGACATGGCGCTCGCTCCCTGCCACGCGCTCTTCCAGTTCTACGTCGCGGACGGCAGACTCTCGTGCCAGCTGTACCAGCGCAGCGCGGATATGTTCCTCGGGGTGCCGTTCAACATCGCCTCCTACGCCCTGCTCACGATGATGATCGCGCAGCAGGTGGGCCTCGAGCCCGGTGAATTCGTCTGGACGGGCGGCGACTGCCACGTCTACGACAACCATGTCGAGCAGGTGCGCGAGCAGCTGAGCCGTGAGCCGTTCGAGTATCCGACGCTCCGTTTCGCCCGCAAGCCCGAGTCGATCCTCGACTACCGGTACGAGGACTTCGTCGTGGAGGACTACCAGCATCACGCGCCGATCCGCGCGGCGGTGGCGGTATGACCTGGGTCGGGCTCATCTGGGCCGAAGCCCACGGCGGCGTGATCGGCGCCGCGGGGGGCATGCCCTGGCACGTGCCCGAAGACCTCGCGCATTTCAAGGAAGTCACTCTCGGGGCCCCGGTGGTGATGGGGCGCAAGACCTGGGACTCGCTTCCGGAGCGCTTCCGTCCGCTCGCCGGCCGCGACAACATCGTGGTGACCCGTCAGCAGGACTGGCCGGAGGAGGGTGCCCGCCGCGCCGCCACCGTCGCCGAAGCCGTCCGCGGCCTGGACCGGGTGTGGATCATCGGCGGCGCGGAGATCTTCCGCCAGGTGATCGGGGATGCCGACCGGCTCGAAGTCACCGAGCTCGATCTCGATGTCGACGGTGACGCCTACGCGCCGGCCAAGACCGGGTGGCGACTCGTCGACGAGGGGGAGTGGCAGACCTCGCGCACCGGCACCCGCTACCGCTTCCTCGGATACGAGCGCTGATGCCCACCGCTCTGATCACCGGCGCAAGCGCCGGACTGGGGGCAGAGTTCGCCCGCCAGCTCGCCCGCCGCCGCGCCGATCTCATCCTCGTCGCACGTTCCGAGGCCGCGCTGGAGCAGCTGGCGGCCGAGCTGCGCAGCGAGTACGGGGTGGCAGTCGAGGTGCTCCCCGCCGACCTGGTGGACGAAGCGGGGGTCGAGAGCGTCGCTGAACGGCTGCGCGACACCGCGGATCCGGTCGATCTGCTCGTGAACAACGCCGGATTCGGGTTGCCGCTCCGCTTCGCCGACAACGACATCGATGATGAGGTACGGCATCTCCGGGTGCACGTCGAGGCGTCGATGCGTCTCATGCACGCCGCTCTGCAGTCCATGCGTGGACGAGGCGGGCGCATCATCAACGTGGCCTCCGTCGCCGGCTTCATCTCCCGCTCGACCTATTCGGCGTGCAAGTCGTGGCTGATCGGCTTCAGTCGGTGGGCGAACGCGGAGTATGCGCGCGACGGAGTCAGCGTCACCGCCCTCTGCCCCGGATTCACGCACACCTCGTTCCACGAGCGGATGGGACTCGCCGTGGGCGAGGAGGGCGTGCCCGCCTTCATGTGGTTGGACGCCCGCGACGTGGTCCGTGCGGGGCTGCGCGATGCGGCCCGGGGCAGGTCCGTGTCCATCCCGTCGCTGCGATACAAGGCGATCGTGGCTTTGACGCGTGTGCTGCCGAGCTCGCTGACGTCGGGCGTCGCCCGTCGCGGCCGCGTCTGACGAGCGTCACCGCGTCCGCATGACCGCGACCCGAACCGATACGCTGGGTCTATGACGCACTCGGGCAACCCTTTCGGACAGGTTCTCGTCGCGCTCGTCACTCCGATGACAGCCGACGGTGAAGTCGATTGGCCCGCCGTCGAGAAGCACATCGATGACGTGATCACCGCGGGAGCGGACGGCATCGTCGTGACGGGAACGACCGGCGAGACCTCGACCCTGACGGACCCCGAGAAGCTCAAGCTCGTCGAGGTCGGCAAGTCCGTATCGGCGGGCCGCGCCAGGATCATCACCGGCGGTGGCTCCAACGAGACCGCGCACGCCATCGAGCTCTACAAGGCCAGCGAGAAGGCCGGCGCCGACGGCATCATGATCGTCACGCCGTACTACAACAAGCCGACACAGGCCGGCATCCTCACGCACTTCCGCCTGGTCGCCGACGCGACCGACCTTCCGGTGATCCTCTACGACATCCCGGGGCGCACCGGTGTGCCGATCAAGTACGAGACGATCCTGCGCCTCGCGAAGCACCCGAACATCCTCGCGGTGAAGGACGCCAAGGGCGACTTCTCCGAGGTGAGCCGCGTGCTCAACCAGACCGATCTGATGTACTTCTCCGGCGACGACGCCAATGTGCTGCCGCACCTCGCGATCGGCGCCACCGGCCTCATCGGCGTGACGGCGAACGTCGCCGCCGCGCCGTATCGTACGATCATCGACGCGGTGAACGCGGGTGACCTGGCCACGGCGACAGCCGAGCACAAGCGGCTCGAGCCGCTCGTGCGCGCTGTCATGACGCACGTCCCAGGAACGGTCGCTGCCAAGTACATCCTGCACGGGCTCGGCCGCATCTCGAGCCCGCGCGTCCGTCTGCCCCTGGTCGGTCCCGAGGAATGGGAGGCCGCGCTCATCGAGGATGAACTCGACCTCGTCAAGAACGTTCCCGGAGCCGACTTCTCGAACTTCCGACCCGACCGCAACGCGGCTGCGGGTGGTGCCCTGCCGAAGGTGCACGGCACGACGCGCTGAGCCGCGTCCCCACGAACGAACGGACGCGTGGAGTGTCCGACTGAGGAGACAGCATGTCCATTCCCCTGGTAGAACCGGCCGCTCTCGCTGAAGGGACGCTGCGGGTCATCCCGATCGGCGGTCTCGGCGAGATCGGTCGCAACATGACCGCGTTCGAGTACGACGGCAAGATCCTGATCGTCGACTGCGGCGTGCTCTTCCCCGAGGAACACCAGCCGGGCGTCGATCTGATCCTGCCCGACTTCGAGCCGATCCGTGATCGCCTCGACGACATCGTTGGCGTCGTGCTCACTCACGGCCACGAGGACCACATCGGTGCCGTTCCGTATCTGCTGCGTCTGAAGAGCGACATCCCGCTGATCGGTTCGGGGCTCACGCTCGCGCTGGTCGAAGCGAAGCTCAAGGAGCACCGCATCAAGGCTTTCACTCTCACAGTGAAGGAGGGCGAGCAGGAAAGAGTCGGACCCTTCGATCTCGAGTTCGTCGCGGTGAACCACTCGATCCCCGACGCTCTGGCCGTCGCCATCCGGACCCCGGCCGGCATGGTGCTCGCCACGGGTGACTTCAAGATGGACCAGCTGCCGCTGGACGGCCGCATCACCGACCTGCGCGCGTTCGCCCGCCTCGGCGAGGAGGGCGTCGACCTGTTCCTCGTGGACTCGACGAATGCCGACGTCCCCGGCTTCACTCCCACCGAGCGTTCCATCGGTCCGGTTCTCGACCAGGTCATCGCCAAGGCACCGCGCCGCGTGATCGTCGCGAGCTTCTCCAGCCACGTCCACCGTGTGCAGCAGGTCATCGACGCCGCGTACTCCAACGGTCGCCGCGTCGCATTCCTCGGCCGCAGCATGGTGCGGAACATGACCATCGCCGAGCAGCTCGGCTATCTGAAGGTGCCCGACGGGGTCCTCATCGACTTCAAGAAGGCGCGCGATCTCCCGGACGAGAAGATCGTCTACATGTCGACCGGTTCCCAGGGTGAGCCGATGGCGGTGCTCAGTCGCATGGCGAACATGGACCACGCGATCGAGATCAGCGAGGGCGACACCGTCATCCTCGCCTCCAGCCTCATCCCGGGCAACGAGAACGCCGTCTACCGCGTGATTGACGGCTTGACCAAGCTCGGCGCCAACGTCGTGCACAAGGCCAACGCGAAGGTGCATGTCTCCGGACATGCCGCCGCCGGAGAGTTGATCTACTGCTACAACATCCTGAAGCCGAAGAACGTCCTTCCGGTGCACGGCGAGTACCGACACCTCATCGCGAACGCCAAGCTCGCGCAGGAAACCGGCGTCCCTGAGGCGAACACGATCATCGCCTCCAACGGCACCGTGATTGATCTCAAGGACGGCGTGGCGAGCGTCGTAGGCCAGCTGGATCTCGGGTTCGTCTACGTCGACGGCTCCTCGGTCGGAGCGATCACCGATGCCGACCTCAAGGATCGACGCATCCTCGCCGAGGAGGGATTCATCTCTGTGATCGTCGTCGTGGATGCCGCGACCGGCCGCATCATCTCCGGTCCCGAGATCCACGCGCGTGGTGTCGCCGAAGATGACTCCGTGTTCGATGACGTCGCGCCGAAGATCGTCGCGGCGCTCAAGGAGGCGGCGGGCAACGGCGTGCGCGACACCCACTCGCTGTCGCAGGTCGTGCGACGCACGATCGGGCGCTGGGTGAACCAGCGGCTGCGTCGTCGTCCGATGATCGTCCCGCTCGTCATCGAAGCGTGACGGCCGCCCGGTATTCACGGTTGGCCGTCATCCCGGCGTAACACCCCGGTTCTATGCTCACGTCATGGACAGGGGCATTGCCCTTCGCAGGGCGGCGCAGACGGATGCGATGTTCCTCGGCGACATGCTCGTCGAGGCCGCCAACTGGCGCGCCGGGGGAGTGCGCCCGAGACACGAGGTGCTGACGTCGGCGGATCATCGACGCTATCTCGCGGGATGGAAGCGGATGTCCGACGACGGTCTTGTCGCCACCAGCGACGATGACATCCCGGTCGGCGCTGCCTGGTATCGGGTCCTGCCGCAGAACGCCCCGGGACTCGGCTTCATCGGAGCCGCTGTCCCCGAGCTGATCATCGGCGTGCACCCGCTCTGGCGGGCTCGGGGGGTGGGACGATCTCTGTTGCGCGGCATAGTGCAGCTCGCCGGCGCAGAGGGGCATGCAAGGATCAGCCTGAGCGTCGAGCGTGACAACTTCGCCCGCAATCTGTATCGCGCCGAGGGATTCGCCATTGTCGGGGAGGGTGAGACCCGAGACACGATGGCGCGTCGCACCAGGTAGCCGCCTCCGCGAGGATCGACGGAAAGCCGCGTCATTACGCGGAGATGTCGGCTGTTGGACGTAACGTGAGAGCATGGCCAGGAGTACCACGAAGACAGAGCGCGCGTCGACCAGCGCACCGTCGCGCCCCAAGCGGCAGACGGCTCCCAAGGCCCAGCCCGCACCGAAGAAGTACATCGACGAGGCAGACAAGCCTCCGGTGGCAGTCCGGGCCTGGATCGGACTCGCCCACGGCGTCGGCGGGCTCTTCCGTGCCTTCGGGCCTGAGGCGCTGGAGAAGGACGACCGCCGCGACGGCTTCCCGTTCCTCCTCGTGCTGCTCGCGGCTCTCGGCGCCGTGAACGAGTGGGTCTTCATCGGCAACGAAGTGGCCGAGAACATCAGTGCCTACTCCGTGGGGCTGCTCGTCGGCAGAGTGGCGTTCATCATGCCCCTGCTTCTGCTGGTGCTGGCCGGTTGGCTGTTCCGCCACCCCGCGTCGGTTCACGACAACGGACGCATCGGCTTCGGTTTCGGCCTGTTCGTGATCTCCCTGGCAGGTTTCTGCCATGTCGCCGGAGGACAGCCACAGCCCCAGCCGAACATCACGGCGTTGAACACGGGGGGCGGGTTGCTCGGGTGGTTGGTGGGGCAGCCGCTGACTTACCTCACGAATATCCCTGCCTACATCGTGCTCGCGTTGCTGACCGCACTCAGCATCCTGATCCTCACCAAGACACCGCCGAACCGCATCGGTCGGCGCCTCGGCGATCTCTACGCCTGGATGTTCGACGCCGAGCGTCCGGAAAAGCCCGCCAAAGACGCCGCCGCAATCGATGAGGCCGACAAGGTCGACGACCCCGACGTGCTGCCCTGGTGGCGACGCAACAAGACGGGTCGGGAAGAAGACCCTGACGAGGGCACTCTCGGCTCCGACGACATCACGGCGCTGCTCACGACCTCCGACCCGACTCCGGCCTACGACCAGGCGGTCGTCGTCGAGAATCCCTATGACGCCGCCACCGAGGTGCTGTCCGAGGTTCGCTCGGTCGCGGATTCGCTCGCCGAGCAGCAGACCACGGCGCTCCTCGACGATTCCTCCGACACGGGCGAAGCACCGGAGCTTCCCGGCCTCGACGGCTTCGGTACAGACGGTCCGGGCGACCGGGGTCCGCAGGCTCCCGTGACCCCGTACATCCTGCCTTCTCCCGGCCTCCTCGTCGAAGGGCCGCCGCCGGTTCTTCGCTCCGAGGCCACCGACAAGGTGATCGAGCAGATCACCAGCGTGCTGACGCAGTTCAAGGTCGACGCGAAGGTCACCGGCTTCTCGCGCGGGCCGACCGTCACGCAGTACGAGGTCGAGGTCGGTCACGGCGTCAAGGTCGAGAAGATCCTGCAGCTGAGCAACAACTTCGCCTACGCCGTGGCCTCGAACGATGTCCGCATCCTCTCGCCGATCCCCGGCAAGAGCGCGATCGGCATCGAGATCCCGAACGCCGACAAGGAGATGGTCGCGCTCGGCGACGTCCTCCGGTCGCCGGCCGCGCAGAAGAGCACACACCCGATGACCATCGGCGTCGGCAAAGACGTCGGTGGCAACATCGTCATCGCGAACCTCGCGAAGATGCCGCACCTCCTGGTTGCCGGTTCCACCGGTTCCGGTAAGTCGAGCTTCGTGAACTCCATGATCACGAGCCTGCTGATGCGCGCTCGCCCCGCTGACGTGCGCATGGTCCTGATCGACCCGAAACGTGTCGAGCTCACCAGCTACGCCGGCGTCCCGCACCTCATCACGCCCATCATCACGAACCCGAAGAAGGCGGCCGAGGCGCTGCAGTGGGTCGTGAAGGAGATGGACATGCGGTACGACGACCTCGCGTCGTTCGGCTTCCGTCACATCGACGACTTCAACCGTGCCGTGCGCGCCGGCGAGGTCGAGCTGCCTGTGGGCAGCGAACGTGTTCTCAAGCCGTACCCGTACCTCCTGGTCGTGGTCGATGAGCTGGCCGACCTCATGATGGTCGCCCCTCGCGACGTGGAGGACTCGATCGTCCGCATCACGCAGCTCGCTCGTGCTTCCGGCATCCACCTGGTCCTCGCGACGCAGCGCCCCAGCGTCGATGTGGTCACCGGGCTCATCAAGGCCAACGTCCCTTCGCGGCTGGCGTTCGCCGTCACCAGCGTCACCGACAGCCGCGTCATCCTCGACAGCCCCGGTGCCGACAAGCTGATCGGGCAGGGTGACGCCCTGTTCTCCCCGATGGGATCGTCGAAGCCGTTCCGTCTGCAAGGTGCGTGGGTCGACGAGAAGGAGATCGACGCCGTCGTCAAGCACGTCACCCGTCAGGCGCGTCCGGACTACCGTCCCGACGTCCAGGAGGCGATGGAGCCGACGAAGAAGAAGGAAGTCGACGAAGACATCGGCGACGACCTCGAGCTGCTGCTCGCTGCCGCCGAGCTCATCGTCTCGTCCCAGTTCGGTTCGACGTCGATGCTCCAGCGAAAGCTGCGTGTCGGCTTCGCCAAGGCGGGTCGCCTCATGGACCTTCTGGAATCGCGCGAGATCGTCGGGCCCTCCGAGGGCTCCAAGGCCCGAGATGTGCTGGCCACGGCCGAGCAGCTCCCGCAGGTGATGGCGAAGCTGCGGGGGGACGACGCTCCCGCGTCCTCCCCGTCTCCGGCTACTCCTCCGGTTCCGCCGATGCCGCAGACGCATGATCCGATCGCCGCTCAGTACGAAGGACTCCCCGAGGTGGAGGCCGAGGGTGGCGACGAAGACGCCTGGGGCCTGACGGGGCGCGACTGATGGCTATTCCTCGGCAGCTGCCCAACGCCATCACGGTCGCGCGTATCCCGCTGGCGGTCATCTTCTTCGTGCTGCTGCTCCTGGGTGGCACCTACGGTCTCCCCGAGCCCGGCCTCCGCTGGGCGGCCGCCATCATCTTCATCGTCGGAATCTCCACCGACTGGGTCGACGGATACCTCGCCCGCAAGTACGACATCGTCAGCGACTTCGGCAAACTCTGGGACCCGATCGCCGACAAGATGCTCACCGGAGCGGGCTTCATCGGCCTCGCGATCCTCGGGGAGGTCAGCTGGTGGATCGTCGCGGTCATCCTCGTCCGCGAGTGGGGGATCACGATCCACCGTCTGATGGTCGCGAGCGAGCACGTCGTCGCGGCTGCCTGGATGGGCAAGATCAAGACGGCTTTCCAGGGCGTCGCGCTCGGCTGGGCGCTGCTTCCCCTGAACGTCCTCATCGGGCTCGAAGCCTGGACGATCATCACGTTCATCCTGATGCTCATCGTGCTCGTCCTCACGGTGGCGAGCGGCATCGACTACATCGTCGCGCAGGTACGCGGGTCGCGCCAGAAGCGGGCATGAGCGACGCGGGCGCCGCCGCACTGCTGTCGGCTCTAAATCAGCGCGGCTGGTCTCTGGGCGTCGCGGAGTCGCTCACGGGCGGCGCGTTGTGTGCCGAGATCGTATCCGTTCCGGGCGCTTCCGCGGTCCTGCTCGGCGGCGTCGTGGCGTATGCGACCCCGGTCAAGGCGACGGTGCTCGGAGTGGACGCCGAGCTCCTCGCCGCCGAGGGGCCGGTTCATCCGCAGGTCGCCCTGCAGATGGCTGACGGTGTGCGCCGCGTGGTGAGCGTGAACGGCGTCGCGGCGGATGTCGGTGTGTCGACGACCGGGATCGCGGGGCCGGATTCCCCCGACGGCCAGCCGGTGGGAACGGTGCACATCGGGATCGTGACGCCAGACGGCTCCTCGGCGAAGGCGCTGCACCTGCAGGGTGACCGTGATTCGATCCGTGCGCAGACGGTGAACGCGGCTCTTCGGGTGTTGCTTGAGTTCGTCCTGGAATAGTGGCGGTCCGATGTCGGTTATTACCGATGTGCTCACATTCAAACCACAGAGTGCAGGGGTAGATTTCGAGCAGGCCAGGAGTACTAGACTGGCTGTCTCATCGGGGGAAACCTCGAACGATCACACGGGGAGGAGGTTCCGATGATTCTTGTTCGACAGGAAATCGGCGATGTGCTGAGGGACTTCCGTCTGCAGAAGGGGCGCACGCTCCGGCAGGTCGCAAGCAAGGCGTCGGTGGCGCTCGGCTATCTCAGTGAGGTCGAGCGGGGGCAGAAGGAGGCGTCGAGCGAGATCCTCGCATCCGTCGCCGATGCTCTCGACGTCCCCATCTCGACGATCATGCGTGAGGTCGGGGACCGCATCTCTGTTCTCGAGGGTATTCAGGTCTTCCCGGATGTCGTTCCGGACGACCTCGTGGCGTCGATCGAACCCCAGCTCTCGCTGCACTGAGCGTCGGCGTGCGGGTGAGCGATGCGTCGTAGCGAGTTCCTTCGCGCGGTCGACACCGAATTCCAGGCGCGGGCCTCTTCGTTGGTGAACGACCTCGGGCTTTCGGCCTTGCGTGGCCGTACGGCGCTCGAGGCTCTGGACGACGGAACTCCGCCGCGGGAGATCTGGCTTGCGTTGTGTGCAGAGATGGATGTTCCGGAGAACCGACGACACGGCGTCGGACGGCAGGAGCCGCGGGGGCGTTGAGTCCCAGGGGATGTCCGCAGGTTACGGCACACAGTGTGTAGCGATCGGCGTGTCGTCGAAGATCTGTTCGAAGCGGGCGTAGTCTTCTGCACAAGTGGTTCAGGCAATCTGTTCTCCACGGTATGTGAGCTCTCCGCGTCGATGTCGGTGGCCTCTCCTACGGTGGAAACAAGCCGAAGAGCCATTACGCCTTGTCGGAGAGTTCCTCCCAGCCGGGAGAGCCGCGACAGCCTACAGGCGGCACCACGCGCGCAGAAGGAGCAGACCATGCCATCACCCGCCGACCGCGAGAAGTCCCTCGAGACCGCACTCGCTCAGATCGACCGTCAGTTCGGAAAGGGCTCGGTCATGCGGCTGGGCAGCGATGAGCGCGCCCCCGTGGCCGTCATCCCCACCGGCTCCATCGCCCTTGACGTCGCCCTCGGCGTCGGAGGTCTCCCGCGTGGCCGTATCGTCGAAATCTACGGACCGGAGTCCTCGGGTAAGACGACGCTGACACTGCATGCGATCGCGAATGCCCAGCGTGGCGGTGGCATCGCAGCCTTCATCGATGCCGAGCACGCGCTCGACCCCGACTACGCGGCGAAGCTCGGCGTCGATATCGACGCGCTTCTCGTCTCCCAGCCCGACACCGGTGAGCAGGCGCTCGAGATCGCCGACATGCTCGTGCGCTCGGGTGCCATCGACCTCATCGTCATCGACTCCGTCGCGGCGCTCGTGCCTCGTGCCGAGATCGAGGGCGAGATGGGTGACTCGCACGTGGGTCTGCAGGCGCGACTCATGTCGCAGGCGCTGCGCAAGCTCACCGGTGGTCTGAGCCAGACGAACACCACCATGATCTTCATCAACCAGCTGCGCGAGAAGATCGGTGTCTTCTTCGGCTCGCCCGAGACCACCGCCGGCGGTAAGGCGCTGAAGTTCTACGCCTCTGTCCGCATGGACATCCGCCGTATCGAGACGCTGAAGGACGGCACCGACGCGGTGGGAAACCGCACCAGGGTCAAGGTCGTGAAGAACAAGATGGCCCCGCCCTTCAAGCAGGCGGAGTTCGACATCCTTTACGGTGTCGGCATCTCTCGCGAGGGCAGCCTGATCGACTTCGGTGTCGAACATGCCATCGTCAAGAAGTCGGGCTCGTGGTACACCTACGATGGCGACCAGCTGGGTCAGGGCAAGGAGAACGCACGGACGTTCCTGCTTAACAACCCCGATGTCGCGCTGGCGATCGAGACGCAGATCAAGCAGAAGCTCGGCATCGGCGGACCGGCGGCCGTGCCTGCTGCGGCAGACGAGCTCGCTGAGCGTCGTCCGGCCTGATGAATGACACACGTGGGGGCGATCCGGATCGGATCGCCCCCATCATTCCCCTTTTCGGTCGCGCCGCGAAGGATGTCGACCCGGTTTCGATCAGTCCGGGAACGGACGACGACATCTCCGGCGACCGGTCGGATCGCTCCGACGGTGCAGATCTGTGGCGGCCCACGTGGGGTGCGGGTGCATCGCCCGCCGAAAGTGCAGCGGAGTCCGGGAGCCCGAGTGACCGTCATCCCGCCCGTGGGGCGTCAGCCAGATCCGGTTCGCCGGCATCGAGATCCGCCCCCCGGCTTCATGCGCTCGGGGCACCGCCCGCATCGCAGGGCGATACTGCGGATCCGAGTGTGCCGGACGAAGCTCGGAGTGCGGCCGAGGAGTCGCTCGTAAGAAAACTGCGGACGCGATCTCTCTCCATCTCCGAAGCACGTCAGGCTCTGCGAGGGCACGGGCTCGAGAACGGCGTGATAGACGAAGTGATCGAAGACTTCTGTCGTCGTGCCTACCTCGACGATGCTGCACTCGCCAGCGCTCTGGTGACGTCCGGTGTCGAACGGAAGGGGCAGGGGAGAGTCGCCCTCGCTCGTACGCTGGCTCAACGAGGCATTCCTCGAGACGTGGTCGACGCTGCACTCGACGAACTGCCGGATGACGACGATGAGCGCGCCCTCGAATTCGCCCGCACCAAGGCGCGTTCCTTGAGCCGACTCGACAATGACACGGCGCTCCGGCGTCTGGTGGGGCAGCTCTCTCGCCGTGGCTACAACGGGTCCGTCGCGATGAAGGCGGCCAAGCAGGCACTGCGGGAGACTGGCCCGAGTGCGTCGAGCTCGGGCGTCCGATTCGTCGATTCGGACTGAGCAAGCGACGCAGCAACCGCATCCGCACGGCTCGTAGAATGGGTTGATCATGACTATTCCGCGCAGCGAACCGACGATCATCAGCGCCTCGTCCGCAGCCGTCGACGAAGACGGACGCCAGCGATCGTACGAGGTTCGTACTTTCGGGTGCCAGATGAACGTGCACGACTCCGAACGGCTCTCCGGATCGCTGGAAAGCGCCGGCTACGTCCGTGCACTCGACGGCGCCGAGGCCGACGTGGTGATCATCAACACCTGCGCGGTGCGCGACAACGCCGCCGGAAAGCTCTACGGCACCCTCGGACATCTCGCCTCCGTCAAGCGTCGTAAAGAAGGTATGCAGATCGCGGTCGGCGGCTGCCTGGCCCAGATGGACAAGCAGGCAGTTCTCGACAAGGCGCCCTGGGTGGACGTCGTGTTCGGCACGCACAACATGGGGTCGCTGCCCGGGCTGCTGGAGCGTGCACGTCACAACGGCGATGCGGAGCTGGAGATCCTCGAGTCGCTCGAGGTGTTCCCGTCGACGCTTCCGACGAAGCGCGACTCGGCGCACAGCGGATGGGTGTCGATCTCGGTCGGCTGCAACAACACGTGCACGTTCTGCATCGTCCCGAGTCTGCGTGGCAAGGAGAAGGACCGGCGTCCCGGCGACATCCTCAACGAGATCCGCCTCCTCGTCGAAGACGGCGCCATCGAGGTCACTCTCCTCGGCCAGAACGTGAATTCGTACGGCGTCGAGTTCGGCGACCGACAGGCGTTCGGAAAGCTGCTGCGCGCCGCCGGCGAAATCGAGGGACTGGAGCGCATCCGCTTCACGAGTCCGCACCCTGCCGCGTTCACCGATGACGTGATCGACGCCATGGCCGAGACCCCGAGCGTGATGCCGCAGTTGCACATGCCGCTGCAGTCCGGCAGCGATCGCATCCTCAAAGCGATGCGGCGGTCGTACCGCAGCGAGCGTTTCCTCGGGATCCTCGATCGTGTCCGTGCGCGAATCCCGAACGCCTCGATCACGACCGACATCATCGTCGGTTTCCCGGGCGAAACGGACGAGGACTTCGAAGACACGATGCGCGTCGTCGAGCAATCCCGCTTCTCCGGAGCCTTCACCTTCCAGTACTCGATCCGTGAGGGCACGCCCGCGGCGACGATGGAGGGTCAGGTTCCGAAGGAGATCGTCCAGGAGCGTTACAACCGTCTGATCGCACTCCAGGAGCGAATCTCTCTGGAAGAGAACCAGAAGCAGGTCGGACGCCAGATCGAGGTGCTCGTCTCGACCGGTGAAGGCAAGAAAGACGCCGAGACGCACCGCCTCACCGGCCGCGCCGAAGACAACCGTCTGGTTCACTTCGAGGTCACCGCCGGCTCGGACCTGCCGAGGCCTGGCGACGTCGTGACTGTCAGAGTGACGCATGCCGCGCCTTTCCACTTGCTTGCCGACGATCCGACCGGGGCTCCGCTGCGGATCCGCCGGACGCGCGGGGGCGATGCCTGGGATCGCTCGCAGGCGGAATCGTGCGCGGTGCCGACTCCGGCGTCCGACGGCGGCCCGCGCGCCGTATCCCTCGGTCTGCCGACCCTTCGCGTCGGAGTGTGAGCGAACCGCGCCTCTGGGCGATAGTCGGGGCCACAGGAACCGGGAAGAGCGACCTGGCGCTTGACCTGGCGGAGGCGCTTCGTGCTCGCGGCAATCCGGCCGAGATCGTGAACGCCGACGCCATGCAGCTCTATCGCGGGATGGACATCGGCACAGCGAAGCTCCCTGTCGAGGACCGTCGCGGGATCCCCCACCACCTCTTCGATGTTCGTGAAGTCGATCAGGAAGCGGCGGTCGCTTGGTACCAGCCCGCAGCACGAGACGCGATCGACGCGATTCACCGACGCGGAGGCGATGCGATTCTGGTGGGCGGCTCCGGCCTCTATGTGTCGAGTGTCGTCTACGAGTTCAACTTTCCGCCGCGAGACCCCGAGATCCGTGCACGCCTGGAAGCAGAGCTGGAGTCGCACGGATTGAGCGTTCTCCTCGATCGGCTCCGAGCGGAGGATCCGGCAGCAGCGGCGAAGGTCGACCCGCGTAATAGCCGACGGGTCATCCGCGCCCTCGAGGTGCTCGCGCAGGGGAGCAATACGCACGGCGCGTCCCTGCCGGAGAAGCCCGTACTGTGGCATCGGCGCACGAGACTGATCGGCCTGCGTGTCGAACGCTCGGCGCTGGTCGCCCGTCTGGATCAACGCGTCGAGCGGATGTGGGAGGCCGGGATGCTGGCCGAAGTCGCCGAACTGCGGCAGAAGGGTCTCGAGCGGGGCGCCACGGCCTCCAGAGCGATCGGGTACGCGCAGGCGCTTGGCCAGCTGGACGGCACTCTCACTGCGGTGGAAGCCATCGCCGAGACACAGGCGCTCACACGCCGCTACGCCCGACGGCAGGTGTCGTGGTTCAAGCGGTACCCCGACCTGGAGTGGTGGGATGCTCCGGCGGATGCGGAGGCACTCCTGGCTGAGTGAGCCGGTGCGCCGCGACTGACCTCGTCGCGATGTCGGTGGCCGGTGCGAAGCTCACGGTATGGCCACGCATTTCTTCACCGCATCCAGCCTTGACGGATTCATCGCGACCGACGAGCACTCGCTCGACTGGTTGCTCACGCAAGACGTCGATCCCGACGGGCCGATGGGCTATAACGCCTTCGAGAAGAATATCGGCGCGCTGGCGATGGGTTCGTCGACCTACGAATGGGTGATGAAGCACGAAGAAGGACGATGGGGCTACAGTCAGCCCACCTGGGTGTTCACGCACCGCGAGATCCCGCTCCCCGAGGGCGCCGATGTGCAGCTGACACAAAGCGACGTGCGGAGCGTGCACGCCGACATGCTCGCGGCCGCCGCAGATCAGGACATCTGGATCGTCGGCGGGGGAGACCTCGCCGGTCAGTTCGCAGACGCGGGCCTCCTGGATGAGGTGTGGATTCAGTACGCACCGGTGACCCTGGGGTCCGGCGCACCGCTGCTTCCGCGACGGCTCGACCTCGAACTTCTCGAGGTCGCGCGAAACCGCAACTTCCTTTGCGGTCGCTACGCCATCGTGTCGGCCGGAGCCGCGGACTGATTTCGTCGATCGCTTCCGCGGCGGGATGCGGGGCGTCTCCGTGGTATGGCCACGCTCTCTAGACTGGGGAGCATGGTCGCATTCACCAAGGGTCACGGCACGGGCAACGACTTCATCATCATCGCCGACCCCGACGGGGCGCTCGATCTCACGGTGGAGCAGGTCGCGGTGCTGTGCGACCGCCATTTCGGGATCGGTGCGGACGGCATCCTCCGGGTCGTGCGGTCGGCCTCCATCGCCGACGGTGCTGCAGCGCTGGCGGAGGAGCCCGCGGCCGAGTGGTTCATGGACTATCGCAACGCCGATGGGTCGATCGCGGAGATGTGCGGCAACGGCATCCGAGTCTTCGCGCACTATCTCGTACGGGCAGGTCTCGCGACCATCGAACCAGGAGCGACACTTCCGATCGGCACCCGTGCCGGTGTGCGCGATGTGACCCGAGGCGCCACGGGGTATCAGGTCGACCTCGGTCTGTGGAAGCTCTCCGGCGACGACCCGCTGGTGCGCGTCGATGGATTGCCGGTCACGCGTCCTGGTCTCGGAATCGATGTGGGCAATCCGCACGTGATCGTCGCGATCGCGTCGGAGCATGAGCTCGGCTTGCTCGACCTGCACCGCGCGCCGGAACTCGATCCCGTTCTGCCGGCCGGTGCCAACGTCGAGTTCGTCGTTCCGGGCGAGCCGCTGGTTCGTGACGGAGTCGGGCACGTGCGCATGCGCGTGTTCGAGCGCGGCGTCGGTGAAACCCTCAGCTGTGGAACCGGTGTGGCTGCCACCGCCCTCGCCGTACGCTACTGGGCAGGGGAGAACGCGCCGAACAACTGGCAGGTCGAGGTCCCAGGGGGGACGCTCGGAGTGCGGATGTTCCCGGCGGAAGACGGGGAGCACGTCGCCCTGTCGGGTCCGGCTCAACTCGTCTTCAGCGGAGAGATCGAACTGCTCTGACCGAAGCCGGATGGCGTCATCGTCGCCGGGGGCGGCCGCTCCGGATCGAAGCGGTCAGAGCCCGGACAGTGCGATCGGCTCGGTCGGCGGCGTTCCGTGCTTGCGTACCTTGAGGATGCGGTAGCCCTTGCCTGTGGCGGTGCGGAAGACGCTGTATCCGGGCTGGAACGTGGAACCGATCCAGCGCTGCAGCGAATCGGCGCCGAGATTGCGCTGGACCACGAGCCAGGCATCGCTGCGTTCGTCGAGCCTCGGTATCCACCGCTCGAGCAGCCCGTGCAGTTCGTTCTTGCCGACGCGGATGGGCGGATTCGAACGGATCGTGCGGAACGAGACGTGCTCGGGAACATCGTCGGGTAGAGATGCGTTGACATTGGTGAGCCCGAGGGACGCGGCGTTGCGGCGCACCAGATCGAGGGCTCGCTCATTCACATCGACGGCCCAGATCGTCGCATGCGGAGCGGCGAGGGCCATCGAGATGCTGACGGGACCCCAGCCGCTGCCGAGGTCGAGAAGATTGCCTCCCGGGGGAACCGGGGGCATGTTGGCGAGAAGCACTGCAGTGCCGGCATCCAGCCGATCCGGGCTGAAGACGCCACCGGCGGTGGTGACTTCCAGCTCTCGGCCTGCGAGTGATACACGGATCCTGCGCAGATTCTCGGGGCTTGCCGGGGCCGCAGTGAAGTAGTGGTCTGACCCCATACGGTGAGCGTACCGGACAGCGCGGGCTAAGGTTAAGGCTCGCTACAAAACCCCCAGAGACAAGGAACGGATGACGGATACCACGACACCCTCCAACGGCGACGAGACGGTCGATCGCGTGCTCGCGAACGCAGAGAAGCGCTCCGACGTGCACGTGTTCGGGGCAGCGCAGGCGCTGCAGGACGAGTCGACCGCTGCGCACACCAGCACGGACGGGGCTCAATGGGATCTCGAAGACCGTCACGCCCTTCGTCGCGTCGGTGGACTCTCGACAGAGCTCGAGGACGTCACCGAGGTCGAGTACCGACAGCTTCGCTTGGAGAACGTCGTCCTCGTCGGTGTATACCCGCAGGGTGCGCAGGAGGATGCCGAGAACTCGCTGCGTGAGCTCGCCGCACTGGCGGAGACCGCGGGTGCCGTCGTGCTCGATGGCGTCCTGCAGCGTCGCCCCCACCCGGATGCTGCCACGTATCTCGGGCGCGGCAAGGCGCAGGAGCTCAAGGACATCGTCGCTGCCGTCGGAGCCGATACAGTCATCGCCGATACCGAACTCGCGCCGAGCCAGCGACGCGCGCTCGAGGATGTCGTGAAGGTGAAGGTCATCGACCGCACGACCGTGATCCTCGACATCTTCAGCCAGCACGCGAAGAGCAGGGAGGGCAAGGCGCAGGTCGAGCTCGCCCAGCTCGAGTATCTGCTCCCTCGTCTTCGCGGCTGGGGTGACTCCATGAGTCGCCAGGCCGGTGGCCAGGTCGGCGCCGGTGGTGCGGGCATGGGATCCCGTGGCCCCGGTGAGACCAAGATCGAGCTCGATCGGCGACGGATCCGCACCAAGATGGCGCTCCTCCGTCGGCAGATCCGTGACTTCGGACCGGCTCGTGAAGCGAAGCGTGCGGAGCGCAAACGCAACACCATCCCCTCGGTGGCGATCGCCGGCTACACCAACGCAGGCAAGTCGAGTCTGCTCAATGCGCTCACCAGTGCCGGCGTCCTGGTCGAGAACGCGCTGTTCGCGACGTTGGACGCGACCGTGCGCCGTTCGGAGACCGAAGACGGCCGTGTCTACACGCTGACCGACACCGTCGGTTTCGTCCGCAACCTCCCGCATCAGCTCGTCGAGGCCTTCCGCTCGACGTTGGAGGAGGTCGGAGAGGCGGACGTGGTGCTTCACGTCGTCGATGCGTCGCACCCCGATCCGGCCGGGCAGCTGCAGACGGTGCGCGACGTACTCGGCGATGTCGGCGTGCGAGATCTGCCCGAGATCGTCGTCTTCAACAAGGCTGACCTGATCGATGACGACGAGCGCCTGGTGCTCCGCGGTCTGCAGCCGCATGCGCACTTCGTGTCGTCGCGGTCCGGTGAGGGAATCGCCGAGCTGCGTGCCGTCATCGAGGAAGCCCTCCCGAAGCCCGCGATCGAGATCCACGCGGTGATCCCCTATGACCGCGGTGACCTCGTGGCAGCCATCCATGAGACGGGGATGCTCCTCGAGGTGGAGCATCGAGAGGCGGGCACCGCTGTGCACGCACGGGTGTCCGAACGCCTCGCGGCAGAACTCGCGCCCTTCACCGTCGAAGGCTGACGGGCTCAGCGGGCGAGGAAGCGCGCCTCGACCGTCGCGGAGATGATGATCTCCTCCGGCTCGTATTCCATGGCCGGGGCTGCGTCGGCGGCGAATGCGACGCCTCCGCGGGCCTTCATCATCGGTGCACCCGGCATCGGCTGTCCGCTCGAGATGAGGCCGACATCGGCGATCTCGAGCGGCGTGACCTCATCGAGTCCGAGAGCCCCGGCATACGCCTTGGCGCGAGTCACGGCGACGCTGACGGCCTCGGCGGCCACCTCGCGCTCCGCCTGCGTTCGGGTCACAGGGGTGAGGTGCCAGTCCACCCAGCCCACTTCGACGCCGTCCCAGGGCGAGACGTCCGAAACCCATGTCGACAGCTCCGATGCCTCTGCGAACGTCGCCGTGAAGTCGATGCTCGCGTAGTACACGGGGGCGAGGCGCTTCCCGTCGTTGTTCCAGGGACGCTCGGCTCGCACGGAGAGTCGTTTGCTGGTCCAGTCGACGACGCTGCCCACGTCAGCCCGCTCGGTGATGCTGCCGCGCACGGGCTCGGCCAACCGCATCACGTGCTCGACGACCGTCGTGCGCTCCGAGCCCTCCGCCCGCACGCTGACCCGGATGGTGGCGCGCTCCGGCGCGATGCGCGCCTCGTGTTCGCCGCGGACTGTGACGGTGACTTCGCTCATGCGCCGACTCTACGCCAGCACTCCGGGCACCTGCGGAATGGCGGAGAGCCGGTGAACGTTGTAGTGTGTGATGCTCGGGTGTTCGTCGCCCGGGATGGTAATTCCACAGTGTGACAGCGGCTCCTTCGAGAGAAGGACCACGGGGCTGATCGGTTTCGACAGCGCCTGTGAATCCACGAGAAGCGGGCCGAGGATGCAGAGTTATCTCGTTAACGCTCTCTGCAAAAAAATAGTTGCCGAAACCAAGCGCAACGACTTCGCCCTCGCTGCATAAGCGAGCCCGATAGTCCGTCAGGCCGTATGTGATTCCGATACGGATCCTGGCGTCATTTAGGAATCTTGCTGCGTGATGGCGTCTGGACGTCACGTGGGACTCTTCCCAGGCTGGGCTTGTCGACTTAGGTGTCTGTGACAAAGGTCGGAGCCGAGTAGAACGTCTTCACAGACTGCGCCCGGAGAAGGCGTGGAGACTCAGCGTTGGACGGGGGTTCGATTCCCCCCAGCTCCACCAGGTCGCTGTCACTGAAAAGAAGCCCCGTGCACTCCTACCAGGAGGTCACGGGGCTTCTTCGTGTGCGGACCCGAGTGTCACTCCACCGTCTGCGTGTAGGGCACCGTCAGCACGGCATCCGCATACTCGGGCGCGGAGAACCGGATCGTGATGATGCCGTCCCAGAAGGCGCTCCCTGCGTTCGGCGTCTCCGCTCCGTACATGAACCCTTCGTCCTGGTCACCCAGGTAGGTCGAAACGGTCGGCACCGTCGCGGTGCCCGCCGCGACGATGGCGCCGAAGACGAAGGTGTTGTACAGCTGGTCGTCGGCAGCACCCTGCAGGATGGTCCAGCCGCTGATGCCCCCGTCCTGAGTGGGAGAACCGCCGTCGTAGAGGTAAAGCCCCTGCGCGCCGGCGTTCGCACCGGTGCCCTGCCAGGTGATGGTCGCCGTGACCTGCGTCGGTGCGGCGGTCGCGGGCGAAAGGGCGAGCTGACCGCTCAGCGTGAACGTGGAACTCCATTGGGGTCCGGTGAAGGCGAGTGCCACTCCACTGGCGTCGATCGCGCCTCCGCTCGCCGCGTGGGCCGGCGTGGCCACGGTGAGGGCGATAACGGGTACCGACCATGCCGCGGCACCGATGACGGTGCGGCGGGAGATCGGGGGACGCGCGGGGAGAGGGCGTTCGTCGAGCACGGAGCATCCTTCGGGGAGAGATGAAGCGGTCCGACAGCAGAAGGCCTCGGTGCGTGCAAGAGATTAGCAGAGGCAAGCAGACGAGGAAGCGCGAAAGACCTCCACTGGTTTCGACGGGGGACCTATATTGAGGTCTGTGGAATCGACCCCCGAAACTGTCGCGACCGGTCTCACCCGAGCGGAGGTCGCCGAACGTGTTGCGGACGGGAAGACGAACGCGTTCGTGGCGGACACGAGCCGCAGCGCATGGAGCATCGTGCGGGCGAACGTCTTCACGCTGTTCAATGGCATCGTCTTCGCGTGCTTCTTCATCCTCTTCCTGGTCGGGCGGTGGCAGGATGCGCTCTTCGGGCTCGCCGCCTTCGCGAACGCCATCATCGGCTGTGTTCAGGAGTTCCGAGCGAAGTCTGCTCTCGACCGCCTGGCGCTGATGAATGCGCCCCGCGCCCTGGTGCTCAGGGAGGGCGCAGAGGCGGCAATCGCCCCCACCGAGGTCGTCCTCGACGACGTGCTGGTCCTGCGCGCCGGCGAGCAGGTGCCGGCCGACGCCCGAATACTCACGGCGCGCGGGCTGCAGATCGATGAGTCGATGCTCACCGGCGAGTCCGACCCGGTGGAGAAGCAGCCGGGCGACGAGGCGCTCTCCGGAGCCGTTGTTGTCGCGGGGGAGGGCACCGCGCAGGCGACGCGTGTGGGCGCCGACTCGTATGCCAACCACTTCGCGGGCGAAGCGAAGCGTTTCTCGCTCGTCTCCAGCGAGCTCCGCTCGTCGGTGAACCGGGTCCTGAAGTGGGTGAGCTGGGTGATCGGACCGGTGGGGCTGCTCGTCCTGAACGCGCAGATCATCGTCACGGGCGGGTACGCCACCGTGTTCTCCAGCGGCGCCTGGGTCCAGGCCGTCGTGAACACGATCGCCGCGTTGACGGCGATGATCCCCCTCGGACTGGTGCTCATGACGAGCATCGCATTCGCCGTCGGTGCGTCGAAACTGGCGCGCAGGCAGGTTCTGGTGAATGAGCTGCCCGCGGTCGAAGGGCTCGCCCGGGTCGACGTCGTGTGTCTCGACAAGACCGGCACCCTCACCGTGGGGGAGATCGGGTTCGACGAAGCCCACGGACTCGCCGGCCTCACATCGGAGCGTGCGGAGGCGGCAGCGGCGGCGCTCGGCTGGTACGCCGCGTCTCCGGATGCGAACGCCACGGCGCGCTCGATGCGAGCGGCGTATCCGGCCGCGTCTCCGCTCACGGTCGCGGAGTACATCCCCTTCTCGTCCGTGCGCAAGTGGAGCGCGGTCTCCTTCGACGAGATCGCCGGTACCTGGGTGATGGGTGCACCGGAAATGGTGTTCGGCGATGCCGCGACATCGGACGAGACCGAACTCGGACGCACGGTCACCGCCCTCGCAGAGACCGGCCGTCGCACACTGGTCCTCGGTCACTCGGAATCGGCGCTGTCCGAGGCTGATGTGGATGCCGAGCGGCTTCCGGGTGGTGTGGCCGCGGCCATCGTCCTCACCTTCCGCGAGCAGGTGCGCCCCGACGCCGCACAGACCCTCGAGTACTTCGCCCGGCAGGATGTCGGGATCCGGATCATCTCGGGTGACAACCCGCGCACGGTCGCGGCGATCGCGCGTGAGGTGGGAGTGGACGTCACCGAGGGTTTCGATGCACGTCGTCTTCCTGACGATGACGCCGAACTGGCAGACGTGCTCGAGACGCACACGGTGTTCGGACGCGTCTCACCCGAGCAGAAGAAGCGCATGGTCTCGGCCCTACAGAGCCGCGGGCACACCGTGGCGATGACCGGAGACGGCGTCAATGATGCCCTCGCGATCAAGGCCGCCGACATCGGTATCGCGATGAACTCGGGCGCGCCGGCTACGAAGGCGGTGGCGCGGCTGGTGCTGCTCGACGGGCAGTTCTCGCACCTGCCCGATGTCGTGGCGGAAGGACGTCAGGTCATCGCGAACATCGAACGCGTCTCGATGCTCTTCCTGAACAAGACCGTGTACGCCACACTTCTCGCGATCATCTTCGGGGTGTTCGTGCTCGAGTTCCCGTTCCTCCCGCGTCAGCTCTCCATCACCGACGGCCTCACGATCGGCATCCCGGCGTTCTTCCTCGCGCTCATGCCCAACGCGGCACGCTATGTGCCCGGATTCCTCCGGCGATCGTTGAGCTTCGCCATTCCCTCGGGGATCATCGTGGCGCTCGGTCTCACGTGGTTCACCTTCGTCGCGCGCGGGCTCGACGCGCACGAGGAGCAGCTGCGCACCGGAGCGACCGTCATCCTCGCCGTCGTCGGCATCTGGGTGCTGGCCGTGCTCGCCCGCCCCCTCAACCGCTTCAAGGTGCTGGTCGTGGGTGCGATGTTCATCCTTCTCATCGCCGTGTTCTCGCTTCCCCTCGCGCGACAGTTCTTCGTCCTCGTCGATCCGGGGGAAGACCTCGCGATCGCGCTCACGGGGATCACGATCGTCATGATCGCGGCGATCGAGGTCGTGCGCATCGTGCATCGTCGGCTCGTCCTGAGAGAGGAGCCGGCCTCGGCGCCCGCGCGAGCACCCGAGCCGGGCATCGGAGCCGATCGTGGCCTGGCGACGGTCATCACGACCACGGTCGCCGTGCTCTCCTACGTGTTCGGAATCCTCGCCACGGGCTTCGGCATCCTGGTCTTCCTCGGACGTTACGACCCGGACGTGAGCGCCTCCGCGTTCTCGCTCACGGGCGCGGCCATCGCGCTGTTCGGTCTTCTCGTGTTCGCGGTCGCGGCCGGTATCCGCCGGGGCAGTGGTCTCTCGCGGCTGTTGCTCACGATCTTCCTCGGGGTCGTGATCGCACTCAGCGCGATCGTGCTCGTCTTCGGAGATCGGTGGGACTGGGGAGCAGCCGTCACTGCCGTGGTCGCTGCCCTGATCGTCGTCCTGCTTTGGACCCCACCGGTCGCCCGGGGATTCCGGCCCGTCCTCGAGAGTTCGATGGGGAGCGCGGCACCGTAGTGACGTCGTGGCCTCGAGCGGCGCTCAGCCGGTCCATTCGACGAGGATCAGTCCTTGACGCGTGTCGGCGAAACGCACCCAGCCGTCGCCGAACAGATAGGTCATCCCGTAGCCGTCCTCATCGAGACCCATCGCGTACCGCGGATCCTCTGTGACGTACACGCCGTCCGCGCCTGCTTCCCGCTTCCACCCCTCGGCAAGCAGACCCTCCTGAGCCTGAGTGGCTTCCTCCGTGCTCAGAGCCGCCCACCCGTAGAGCTGGCCGTGGTCGGACGCAACGCTGTAATCGGCCCAGAAGCACAGCAGCCCGTCGGTGAGCTCCACCCCGCCGACGACGAACTCCTTCGACTGGGCGGTCCATCCCATATCCGTGAACACAGAAACCGTTCCCGCCGAGATCATGGATTCGCAGGTGAGCTCGGCGGGGGCCTCCGGGACGCTCGAGTTCACCGGCGCGGGGCTCGGTGCCGGGCTTGGAGCGACGGCATCCGATGTGGGTGAGCCCTGCGGCTCCGCAGGTGCTCCGCACGCCGTCAGGGCGACGAGAAGCACCAGGGCGCCTGCTGCGGCGGAGATGATGCGGAGGGTCATCCTGTGCCTCGTGGTTCGGATCAGTCGTGCATGAGCTTCAGGAACTCATCGTGGAGCGTGCCGTTGGTGGCGAGTGTCGAGCGCGCCGATATCGTCTCGGCTCCGTCGGCGGCGGTCATCCGCCCTCCGGCCTCCCGGATGATCGGCACGGCCGCGGCGATGTCGTATTCCTTGACGTCGAATTCGGCGACCATGTCGATCCGTCCCTCGGCGAGAAGCATGTAGGAGTACACATCTCCGTAGGCGCGATCCCGCCAGACGCGTGCCGCGACCCTGAGCAGACTGTCGAGCCGTCCCGCGTCGGACCACTGCGCGATGCTCTGGAAGCTCACGCTGGCATCGTCGAGCGATGACACGGCGGACACCTGGAGTCGGCGGGGATCGCCCTCGGTGGCCGTCCAGGAGCCTTCGCCGGTGGCTCCCCACCAGCGTCTGCCGAGTGCCGGCATGCTGACGACACCGACCTGGGGAACGCCATCGATCGCCAGGGCGATCATCGTGCCCCACAGGGGAACGCCGCGGAGGAAGTTGGCCGTGCCATCGATCGGGTCGATGATCCACTGGCGATGCGTGCCGCCCTGCGCGCCGAACTCCTCACCGAAGATGCCATCGTCGGGTCGTTCGGTCTCGAGGATGGTGCGGATCGCACGCTCCGTCGCGAGGTCGGCGTCGGTGACATGCGAGTTGTCGGCCTTGGTCGAGATCTCGAGGTCGGCCGCATCGAAACGCGGGAGCGACTGGGCGTCGGCGGCGTCGGCGAGGCGGAGCGCGAGGGCGATATCGCTGCGCAGGTCGTCAGTGTGAGGGGAGGCGGTCACGCTCTCAGGATAGTCGGCCGAATAGCGGGCGCTGAGGGCCGAAGGGCCATGTTTCCGCGCGCGACGGAGACCGGCACGCCCGGGCCCGCCTCGATTTCGCATGGGGCCGGTCGGCTGGTAATGTAATTCCTCGGTCGGGGTTATCCCGGGCCACGCACCTCTAGCTCAATCGGCAGAGCAACTGACTCTTAATCAGTGGGTTCTCGGTTCAAGTCCGAGGGGGTGCACGGATCAGCCTCAGAAACTCTCGCCAGTTTCTGGGGCTTTTCTGCTTTCTTGTGCACGCGGTCCGCTTGTCGATCCGGATAGCCCCGCGAAGTCCGGGTTTCTGAGGACTTTCAGAGAATGCCGCTATACCGCGTAATGGGCTCTTGTCGACGCCGTCTCTCACACGGGGACAACCGCGTCATCGCCGTCGGATGCGTCGCTGCGAAGCAGCACGGCCGAGGCGGTGGGGCTTCGACAAGGAACTGGGGAACACCGTGTACAGAAGTAATCGGCGCGCGCGATCGCGCCGCACATCCATCACGCTCGTCGCCGCCGCTGCGGCGGCACTCACCGCTGTGGTGACGGGCATGGGCGCCACCGCGGCCACCGCTGCCGAGTACGACCATCCGGCGGCCATCGATCCCGCCTCGATCACGGTGACCACCGTGGATGGCGATGAGACTCTGGCGCAGTTCGATCAGGTGCGCGTGGGCGCGGACTGGTCGGTGCCGGATGGCGCTCTCGGCGGCGAGACGTTCGGGTTGACGCTTCCGAGCCAATTCGCTCGCTCCGGCTTGACATTCTCGGTCCCCTCGACCGAGGACCCGACGGAGATCGTCGCCGAGTGCGCCGTCAGCAGCGACGCGGCACCGGTCGTGACCTGCACCCTCACCGACTACGTGAACGGCCGCACCGGCGTGAACGGCTCGCTGTGGTTCCTCGCCAGCGCGGACGAGCAGAGCACGGAAACGACTCTGGAGTTCGTCATCGACGGCAAGACCACCCGGGTCGAGACCCCCGGGGGTGGGATCACGCCTGTGGCGCCGCTGCCCACGGAACCTCAGAAGGTGTCGTGGCAGACGGACGACGGCAACATCGCGTGGCAGATCGAGCTTCCGGGGTCCAGCTTTCCCGGGGTCGAGTCGATCATCGTCGACGACGTGCTGACCGCACCGAACAGCGAGGTCGCCGAGCACCACAACGAAGACGGTCAACTCGTGGTCTGGAGCACCGACGCCGACCAGCAGGACTACCGGACGATCACGAACTGGGCGGGTGCGTGGAACGAGGACGGCACGGCGTTCCATCTCGAGATCCCTGGTGCGATCGATCCCGCGCGGATGTACTTCGTCAAGTACTTCACGGTACCGAGCACTCAGGCGGACGGGACCTCATTCAGCAATGTCGCCAACGTCAACGGAGTGGTGCTGCAGGACCGAGAGGTATGGCAGGTCACGGGTGGCGGCACCGGAGACGGAACCGCCACCGGTGCGTTCACCCTGACCAAGGCTGTGGGCGGCTCCGGAGCGACGGATGTGCCGGCCGACGCCGAGTACACGGTCCGCTACAGCTACGGCGACCCGGCGGTCGAGAAGACCATCGCCGTGATCGCAGGAGCGACGACCGCTCCCGTTCGCCTCCCCGCCGGCACCGTTGTCACGCTCGAGGAGCTGACCCCGCCGGCCATCGACGGCATCGAATGGGGTGCGCCGATGTTCTCGGGCACCGGAGTGCGCGCGACCGCAGACGGCGGGGCACAGATCACCGTCTACGGGGGTTCGACGCTCGCGATCACGCTCACCAACACCGCGACGGCGAAGCCGCCGGTGGTGCCGCCGGCCACGCCTCCCACGCCGGAGACTCCCGCGACGCCGCCGACGGATGTGACGCCTCCGACGGAGCTGCCGTTGACCGCCGGTTCCCTCGCCACGACCGGTGGCGATGTGCCGGCGGTCATGCTCTGGGGCGCCGGTGGCGCGCTTCTGCTCGGCGTCGCGCTCACCACTCTGGCCGCCGTACGCGCTCGACGACGCGAGACCCAGGGCTGATCCGGGCACTGGGGTCGATGTCGTCGGAGCAGAAGCTCCGCGGCGTCGGCCCCGCGGCGGTGGTGGGGAGTCACGCGGCTGCAGACCGCCTCCGTAGGTCGTGGGTCAGCCTCAAGCCACGGCGATGACCGTGCCTCCGGTGATGAGTCGCAGCTGGTCGAACGTGAGCGGCATGACGGTGTGCGGGTGGCCGGCTGCCGCCCACAGCTCGTCGTGGCGCTGGAGCGCGTCGTCGAGGAAGGTGCGCAGCGGGGTCGGATGTCCGACCGGTGCGACGCCGCCGATGGCCTGGCCGGTGGCCGCGCGGACGACGGACGCCGGTGCCATCGATACTTCGCGCGCGCCGATGCTGGCGGTGAGCACGGCGAGTTCCGCCCGGTGGCCGCCGCTGGTCATGACGAGAACCGGCTCTCCGTCGGCGATGAACACGAGGCTGTTGGCGATAGCGGCGACGTCGCATCCGATCGCCGCGGCCGCGGCCGCGGCGGTGCGCGCCGAGTCCGGCAGGACGCGGATGGTGGTGTCGACCCCTGCATCCACAAGGTGCTGCTGCACGAGTCTGCTGCGCTCGGGAAGGGGCGTTTCTTCGCTCATCGCCCCACGATATCGGAGGGGGATGTCGGTGCCGGATCGGGCGTCAGCGGCCGATCCGGCACCGACATGACGCCTCAGGCGGCGTCGCCCACGAGGATCGCCGCGGCATCCTCAGCGGCGGCGTCTTCAGGCTCGTCGTCGATGTGCGCGAGCACGCGCCGGCCGAGGAACACCGTCAGCGCTGCGATGAGGACAGACGCCGCCGCGAACAGGTACGGCACTGTCGCGTTGAACGCGTGCCACAGGAGCGCCGCGATCGGAGGAGCCATCGCGCCACCGAGGAAACGCACCGCGGAGTAGGCGGAGGAAGCGACGGAGCGGGGGAGGTCCGTGGCCTCCATGACCGCTTCGGTCAGCACGGTGTTCATCACGCCGAGCAGCAGACCGCCGATGACGATGCAGGTGACGAGGGCGGCCGCGTTCCCGACCACGAGCCCGGCGGCGACGAGGTCGAGTGCGAGCAGAGGGAGCACCACGAGGATGATCCGCGTGCGCGGCATGCGGCGCATCAGCACCGGCGCCACCCAGACGCTCGTGACCGCGAGAGCGACCCCCCAGCCGAAGAATGTGAACCCGATTCCCATTGCGCCGAAGCCCAGGGGGAACGGCGAGAACGCCAGCAGCACGAAGAAGCCGATGTTGTAGAACAGTGCGGCGACCGCGAGGATCGCGAGGGCGGGGCGTCGGAGCGCCGAGAACGGGGCGGAGAAGGGCACCGGTACCCGCTTCTCGCCCGGTCCGCGCAAGAGCACGAGCACGGCGACGAAGGCGATCGCCATCAGCACGACGACGCCGAAGAACGGGCCGCGCCAGCTCTGCTCGCCGAGGAGGCCGCCGAGCAGGGGGCCGACAGCGATGCCGAGGCCGAGTGCCGCTTCATACAGGATGATCGCGGCGCTGCTCCCGCCGGATGCCGACCCGACGATCGTCGCGAGGGCGGTCGAGATGAACAGTGCATTGCCGAGTCCCCAGCCGGCACGGAAGCCGATGACGGCATCGACGCTGCCGCTCAGAGCACACAGGAGGGCGAAGACGACGATGAGCGCGAGCCCGATGAGCAGGGTGGCCTTGGCGCCGATGCGGCTGGAGATCCAGCTGGTCACCAGCATGGCGAGGCCGGTCACCAACAGGTAGCTGGTGAAGAGGAGTTCGGTCTCCACCGGCGACGCCTGGAGCGACTCCGCGATCGCGGGGAGGATCGGATCGACGAGTCCGATGCCCATGAAGGCGACGACGCATGCGAAGGCGACGGCCCAGACCTGCGCCGGCTGCTTCCACACCGAGGGGGTGGCGGTGTTGTTCACCGAGATTCTCCTGTTCGTTCCGTGGCGGTGTGCGCAGCGAGGATCTCCGCCGCGCGGGTGAGAGCGGACCAGTCGTCGTCGTTCAGCGCGGCGAACCGCGGCGCGAGGATCTCGCGGAACTCTGCGCGCCAGGCAGCGACGGCGGCAGCGCCCTGAGAGGTGATGTCGACGACGGTCGCTCGCGAATCGTCCGGGTCGGGGGAGCGGAGCACGAGCCCCTCACGCTCCAGCATGCCGAGGAGGCGGGTCATGCCGGGCTGAGTGGTGCGCGCTGCGGCGGCCAGCTCGCCCACGCGCCTGGCACCCTCCTGCTCGAGGAGGCTCAGCACCCGCCACTGCGCGGCGGGCGCGTCGTTGCCGGCATCCTGCGCCGCGATGCGGCCCAGAGCGTAGCCGGAGAGCACCAGTGATGCGACGACATCCGAACGATTCATACCATCGAGTATATACCGGATGGTATGTACTTACTTCTAACGTCGGGCGTTCGCTATCCGCGCCGAGAGCTGATGGGCGTGCGCCAACAGGGTTCGACCCAGCTCCGCCATCCGATCCGGACCGAAGCGGAACTCGACTCCGGTCAGACTGAGCGCCCACTCCGGGCGTCCGGATCGATCGAAGACCGCGGCGCCGATGCCCCAGCTGCCCTCGACGATCAAGCCGGGGTTGACGGCGTATCCGCGTTCCTTGGTCTCGGCCAATCGGGTGCGCAGCGCGCGGGGGCGGTGTGTGGGCCCCCACGCGCTCTCGAGGTCGGGGTGCCGCTCCAGATACGTGTCCACATCATGGTCAGGAAGGAATGCCAGGATCGCCAGACCAGCGCTCGCGACGCCGAGAGGAAACCGCACACCCTCGCTCAGGACGAAGGAGCGGATGGGGAAGGAGCCTTCTTCCCGAAGCAGGCACACCGTCTCATCCGCTCGCCGCACGGAGAAGAACGCGCTCTCCTCGGTCTTGACCGCGAGCGACCGGACGATGTCCCGCGCGAGGGCGGTCACATCGTAGCGCGCAGCAGCGACCGATCCCATGAGAAACAGCTCGGGGCCGGGCATCCAGCGGGTGCTGTCCTCGTCGCGGTCGACGAGCCCCTCGAGTTTGAGTGCACTGAGCAAGCGATGGGCGGTCGAGCGTGACAGCTCGGCAGCACGTGCGAGATCTTGGAGGGAGGCGCCGTCCGCACCGGCGGCCGTCACGAGCCGGAGCAGGCGCGCGGCCCGAGCGATGGCCTGTGCACCGGGGACGGAGCGCGCGGTCGATTCCATATCGTGGACGCTATCTCCGTATCTGCCCACATGGCAAGACCCGACGGTTGCGCCACGGACCGAAGAGCGGATGCTGGAGTGAGGCACGATTTCGAAGGAGCAGACGTGATCGACAAGCAATGGGACTCGGCAGCGCACGCCGTGTCCGACATCCCGGACGGAGCCTCGCTGGCGGTCGGTGGGTTCGGGTTGTCCGGCAACCCGATCGCGCTCATCGAAGCCCTGCTGGAGCAGGGCACGAAAGACCTCAGCGTCGTGAGCAACAACTGCGGGGTCGACGACTGGGGACTCGGGGTCCTGCTCGGCGCGCAGCGCATCCGCAAGATGACGTCGTCGTACGTGGGGGAGAACAAGGAGTTCGAGCGTCAGTTCCTGAGCGGCGAACTCGAGCTCGAACTCACGCCGCAGGGCACGCTGGCCGAAAAGCTCCGGGCCGGGGGATCGGGGATCGCGGCCTTCTACACGCAGACGGGTGTCGGCACCCAGGTCGCAGAAGGCGGGCTGCCCCGCCGGTACAACGCGGACGGCACGATCGCCGTCGCCTCCCCGGTGAAGGACGTCCGAACGTTCGAGGTCGATGGCTCGCCGGCGGACTTCGTGCTGGAGGAGGCGATCACCACGGACTTCTCGCTCGTGCACGCTTCCCGCGGCGATCGCCACGGGAACCTCGTCTTCAACAAGGCGGCGCGCAACTTCAACCCGCTGGCCGCGATGGCCGGACGCATCTGTATCGCTCAGGTCGAACAGCTCGTGGAGCCGGGCGACCTCGATCCGGACGGCATCCATCTTCCCGGTGTCTTCGTGCATCGCATCGTCGAGGTGGGCAGGGACATCCCCAAGCGCATCGAGCGACGCACCGTCGCCGTGGAAGGAGCCTGAAATGGCACTCACACGAGACCAGATGGCGGCCCGCGCGGCAGCCGAGCTGGAGGACGGTTCCTACGTCAACCTCGGAATCGGCTTGCCGACGCTCGTTCCGAACCACGTGTCGAGCGACATCACGGTGGTGCTCCAATCTGAGAACGGGATTCTCGGCGTCGGGCCCTATCCGCACGAGGACGCCGTGGACCCCGACCTCATCAACGCGGGCAAAGAGACGGTCACGACCCTGCCCGGTGCGGCGTTCTTCGACTCGGCCACCAGCTTCGGGATGATCCGCGGCGGCAAGATCGACGCCGCGATCCTCGGCGCGATGCAGGTCTCGACGAGCGGTGATCTCGCGAACTGGATGATCCCGGGCAAGATGGTGAAGGGTCCCGGCGGTGCCATGGATCTCGTGCACGGTGCCGCTCGGGTGATCGTTCTGATGGAGCACGTGGCCAGGGACGGATCGCCCAAGATCGTGGACGAGTGCTCGCTGCCGCTGACCGGTCGCGGCGTGGTAGACCGGATCATCACGGACCTGGCCGTCATCGACGTCACCCCCGAGGGGCTGACGCTCGTCGAGACAGCCCCCGGAGTGAGCGTGGACGAGGTCATCGCCGCCACCCAGCCGACGCTCACCATCCATCCGGATCTCCTCCACGAAAGGACCTCGCACCATGACTGACAACGACATCGTCATCGTCGCCGCCGCCCGGACCCCGCAGGGGCGACTGAAAGGCCAGCTGGCGGCCTTCACCGCTCCTCAACTCGGATCCTTCGCGATCCGGGGCGCGCTGGAGCAGGGCTCCGTCGACCCCGGAGATGTCGACGCGGTGATCGTCGGACAGGTGCTGGCGGCAGGCTCCGGCCAGAATGCTGCTCGGCAGGCAGCGATCGGCGCCGGGATCGGCTGGGACGTTCCCGCCCACTCCGTGAACAAGGTGTGTCTGTCGGGCTTGACCGCGATCATCGACGCCGCCCGGATGATCCGTACCGGCGACGCGTCCGTCGTCGTCGCCGCCGGGATGGAGTCGATGACGCGGGCACCGCACATGCTGATGGGGTCCCGCGACGGTTGGACATACGGCAGCGTCGAGGTGCTCGATCACATGGCCTACGACGGTCTGACCGACGCCTACGACCGGGAGAGCATGGGCGCGTCGACGGAGCGCCACAACGAGCGATACGAGCTCACTCGGGAGGCGCAGGATCGCGTGGCCGCACTGTCGCATCAACGAGCGGCCGCGGCGCAGGAAGCGGGAGTGTTCGAGGCCGAGATCGTCGCCGTCGCCGTGCCCCAGCGCCGGGGCGAGCCGGTTCGCGTGACGAAGGATGAAGGTGTGCGCCCCGATACCACCGTCGAAACTCTCGGCGGTCTGCGGGCGGCCTTCGCGGAGGGCGGATCGATCACGGCGGGGAACTCGTCACAGATCTCCGACGGCGCATCGGCCGTGGTCATCACGACGCGGCGCGCGGCCGAAACCAAGGGCTGGTCGGTACTTGCCACCGTCGGCGCCAGCGGCCAGACAGCCGGTCCCGACAACTCGTTGCAGGCCCAGCCGGCGCGCGCGATCGAGCGCGCGTGCGAGAAGCAGGGCATCGCCCCCTCGGACCTCGATCTCGTGGAGATCAACGAGGCGTTCGGTGCGGTCGTGGCCCGCTCGCAGGTCGAGCTCGGGTTGGACGAGGCCATCGTGAACATCCACGGCGGAGGGATCGCGATCGGGCACCCGATCGGCGCATCCGGTAACCGACTCGTGGTGCACGCCGTTCACGAGCTCGCGCGTCGCGGAGGGGGAACGGCCGCCGTCGGGCTGTGCGGCGGTGGCGGTCAGGGCGAGGCGCTGATCCTCACACGGTGAACGATGCGCTCGGGGCGCACGGTGTCAGTGCCGTGCGTCCTTGGCGTGATCCTGAGTGTCGGCGAGGGCCTTCTGCGAGCGGAACTGGAGTCGCTGAGCCTTCTTCGCCTTCTTGACCGACTGCGGCGAGTCGGCGTCGACGAGCACCCCGCGTCGCTCGCGGTTCATGTCGATCACCGCGCCGACGGCGAGCGCCATCGTGATGCCCCAGCTCAGCCAGGACAGCAGGGAGCGCCAGGTGATCGGCTGCTCGCGGGTGCCGCGTAGCAGCGAGACCCCTGCAGAGATCGCAGCGACGAGTCCGGTGCTGAAGAGGTAGCGCATGCCCCCACGCTACCTTCCCGCACCCCAGGTCGTACCGAGCCTTGACAAGCCCTCCCTGATCCTGTCAGGGGAGTATGTCGTGAAAGACAGACGGAGCGCCCGTAGATCGGGCGTTCCGGCGTAGAACGAGGCGCCGGGCACGTACGCGACATCGTTGGCCAGGGCGCGTCCGAGCGATTCGGCGGCATCCATACCCTCAGGCAGCCGTGCCCAGACGAACATGCCGCCGTCGGGACGGTTCCAGGTGCTGCCGGTCGGCAGAACGGTGGGCAGGGCGTCGAGCATCGCGTCGCGCCGGGCGGAGTAGGCCTCACGGATGCGGGTGAGCGCGGGCTCCCCACGACCCGAGAGGAGGTAGTGGGCAGCTGCGGCCTGGTCGATGGTGGAGGTGTGGAGGTCGGCGGCCTGCTTCGCGATCGTCACAGCGGGGCGGATATCAGGGGTCGTGCGGATCCATCCGATGCGCAGTCCCGGGGCGATCACTTTCGAGAAGCTGCCGAGGCCGATCACGTGCTCCGGTGCGAGCTCGGCCAGTGAGGGGAGGGCCTCACCCGAATACCGCAGTTGGCGGTAGGGCTCGTCCTCGACGATGCGGAACCCCCGCCGCTGCGCGATGGCGGCGATGTGCCGACGGGCATCGAGTCCGTGCGTGCGTCCGGTGGGATTCTGGAAGGTGGGGACCGTATAGAGGAACTTCGGGCTGTGCTCGGCGGCCAGCCGGTCCAGTGCTTCGAGATCCAGCTCGTCGCCGTCATAGGGGACGCCGATGACCCGCGCCCCGGCCAGCGCGAAGGTCTGCAGGGCCGCGAGGTAGCACGGTTCCTCGACCAGGATCGTGTCGCCGGGATCGAGAAGCGTCGTCGAGATCAGGCCGAGCCCCTGCTGCGAACCCGTCGTGATGATGAGGTCGGATGCCGCGGTGGGCAATCCGTCCGCCGAGTAGCGCCGGGCGACTTCCTCCCGGAGCCGGGTGTCTCCCTCGGATGTGGAGTACTGGAGCACAGCGGGGGAGTCGAGGACCGCGTCGAACGCCGCCCGGATGCCGACGACGTCGAACAGCTCGGGCGCGGGGAGACCGCCGGCGAACGAGATGACCTCCGGGCGCTCGGTCAGCGCGAGAAGGTCGCGCACCGGCGAGGTCTTGGCGTTTCCTGCGCGCTGCGAACGCGGAGGGAGGGTGAGTGCGGCGGCAGCGGCATGCGGGGCAGTGGTCAACGGAGGTTCTTCCTCGGAGGAGTGAGTGCGGGGACAGCGGTGCGGCGGTGTCGCCCAGGATAGACCCGTCTCGAACTTGCTCGTCGTGGTCTCCTCCCGGCTGCTTCCCGGGCGCATCCGCTATCCTGGGGTCGTCGCGGCTCGCCCGCGGCCGCACAAACCGTGTATCTACCGGCCGTCGGCATCCCCGGCGGACAGCGGCGGCACCCGACATCGCGTCTTTGACGCGCGAGAGCCATGACACGCGCATCAGCACCCCCGCAGATCACCGAGCCGAGCCCGAGCCTTCTCCGTCTCGCCGGATTCCCCTACTTCCTCATCGCCTTCATCGCGCGACTTCCGTTCGCCATGATGGTCGTCGGCGTCCTGACCGTCGTCGTCTCGGCCCGCGGCTCGCTCTCGCTGGGTGGGCTCACATCGGCCGCTGTCGGTCTGGGAACGGCGTGCTTCGGCCCCCTTCTCGGCGCCGCCGCCGACCGGTTCGGCCAGCGGGTGGTCCTGGTCGTGCTCGCACTGGCCAACGGCGCGATGCTCCTGCTCTTCACCTTCGTGGTCTACGGGGAAGCCGCAGACGGCTTCGTGCTGTTGGCGGCGGTCGGGATCGGCGCCACAGCACCGCAGGTCGCGCCGCTCTCGCGCTCACGTCTGGTCACGATCATCGCCGATCGGATGCCGGAGGCGCGTCGCGCGAAGACCGTCTCCGGGACGATGGCCTACGAGTCCGCGGCGGATGAGACCGTCTTCGTCTTCGGCCCCTTCCTGGTCGGCATCCTGGCGTCCGCATTCGCGCCCTGGGCCCCGTTGGTGGGCGCCGCCGTGCTCACCGTCGTCTTCGTCGGCGCGTTCGCGCTGCACCCCAGCGGACGTCACGTGTCGCAGGACCGCGACGCCGACGGCAGGGCCCCGTCAGCGGTCTCGGAGCTGTTCCGGCCGCAGCTGCTCATCGTCGTCCTCGGCATCCTGGGCGTCGGGATCTTCTTCGGGACGATGCTGACGTCGCTGACGTCGTTCATGGCGGACCGCGGTGCGCCCGAGCAGGCCGGACTGCTCTACGGCGTGATGGGCGTCGGGTCGGCGGTGCTCGCGCTGGGCGTCGCCTGGCTTCCTCCGTCGTTCTCGATGCGCGCACGGTGGCTCGTCTTCTCCGGCATCCTGCTGGCTGGAACACTCCTGCTCGGCCTCGTCGACTCGCCCGGCACGATGATGCTGGCGCTGGCGATCATGGGAATCGGGATCGGACCCACCCTGGTCACGCAATACAGCTTCGGTGCCGCCCGCAGCCCGCGTGGACGTTCGGCGACGGTGATGACGATGCTGGGCTCCGGCGTCGTGGTCGGGCAGTCGATCGGTGCGGCAGTGGCCGGCGAGATCGCCGAGAACGTCGGAACATCCGCCGCACTCCTGCTGCCGATGATCGCCGCGTTCATCGCCTTCGGAGCGGGAGTGGCGAACTGGGTTCTCAGCGGCGAGAGGCGAGGTCGTTCGACGGTGACCGCCTGACCTCGGGCGACGGTATTCCGTGATCCTGGGTAGGTTGGATTCCATCGTTGATGTGAGGAGTCCCACTTGACCGCCGCAGATTTCGTCGTCGTCGCCAACCGCCTGCCGGTCGACCGGGTGGAGGGACCTGGCGGCGAGGAAGTCTGGCGCACGTCTCCCGGTGGGCTCGTCGCCGCGCTCGAGCCGATGATGCGCAACGTGCACGGCGCCTGGGTGGGCTGGGCAGGGCAGGCGGACGTCGAGCTGACGCCGTTCGAAGCCGGTGGTATCGAACTGGTGCCGGTCGCGCTGAGCGCGGAGGAGATCGCGGAGTACTACGAGGGCTTCGCCAACGACACGATCTGGCCGCTGTACCACGACGTGATCGCGCCGCCGCAGTACCACCGCGAATGGTGGGACGCATACGTCCGGGTCAACCGTCGGTTCGCGGAAGCAGCCGCCGCTGCCGTGGCGGAGGAGGGCACTGTCTGGGTGCACGACTACCAGCTGCAGCTCGTCCCGCAGATGGTGCGCGAACTGCGTCCGGACGTGACGATCGGCTATTTCCACCACATCCCGTTCCCGGCTCATGGCCTCTACGCCCAGCTGCCGTGGCGCGATCAGGTGCTGCGCGGGCTGCTCGGTGCCGACGTCATCGGCTTCCAGCGTGCTCAGGACGCCACGTACTTCCTCACGGCGGTGCGCCGCCGGCTCCGCTACGACGTCAAGGGACCGAACGTCTCGGTCCCCGACGGGGAGGGGACCCGCACGGCACTGGCCCGGGCATTCCCGATCTCCATCGACACGACGCCCTACCTCGAGCTCGCGGCCCGCGAAGACATTCGCGCGCGTGCCGCCGAGATCCGGGCAAGCCTCGGCAACCCGAAGCGCATCCTGCTCGGCGTCGATCGACTCGACTACACCAAGGGCATCCGCCACCGCATCAAGGCCTACGGGGAGCTGCTCGCGGAAGGGCGACTCAACGTCGAAGACGTCACGCTCGTGCAGGTCGCGAGTCCGAGCCGGGAGCGCGTCGACGCGTACGTCCATCTGCGTGACGAGATCGAGCTCGCCGTCAGCCGAATCAACGGCGACACGGACACGATGGGCCACTCCGCCATCCGGTATCTGCACCAGGGCTATCCACGCGAGGAGATGGTCGCGCTCTACCTGGCTGCCGACGTGATGCTGGTGACCGCACTTCGGGACGGCATGAACCTCGTCGCCAAGGAATACGTCGCCAGTCGAGTGGACGATCGCGGAGTCCTCGTGCTCAGTGAGTTCACCGGCGCGGCGGACGAGCTGCGGCAGGCGGTGCGGGTCAACCCGCACGACATCGAAGGGCTCAAGGACGCGATCATGACCGCGGTGGAGATGCCCCCGGCCGAGCAGGGTCGGCGCATGAGATCACTGCGCCGCCGTGTGCTGGACAACGATGTGAACGCCTGGTCCTCCTCGTTCCTCGCTGCGCTGTCCGAGGCCCGCGGACGCTGAGCGCCCGCGGGGCCGCGATACTGGGAAAGAACCCCCCTGCGATTGGAGAACCTGTGACGCGCCCCTGGATCCCCGGAACCGATGACGACGACCTGAGCGCCCTGGCGGCTACTCCGCGCCTGGTCGTGGCCCTCGACTTCGACGGCACCGCCTCCCCGCTCGTGCCCGACCCGATGGCCGCGCGCGCACTGCCGGAGGTCGCCGTGCAGGTGGAGCGACTCGCATCGCTTCCCGACACCGTCGTGGCCTACGTCTCCGGGCGCAGCATGCACGACCTGCGCGTCATCACCGAACACACCGACGATTCCGCGATCGCCCTGGCGGGCTCGCACGGCGCGCAGTACTGGTTCCCCGGCGAGGGAGACGCCGAGATCGCGGGCGACATCACCGAGGACGGCTCGCGTGAAGAGCTGTGGGCAGCCGCGAAGCCGATCATCGAGCGCTACGAAGGTGCCGAGTTCGAGCCCAAGACCTTCGGCATGGGCGTGCACACCCGCCGCGCGGACCGCGAGTCCGAAGGGCGCGTTTTCGCCGAGATCGACGCCCTCGTCGCCGAGCGCTTCCCGCACTGGCGCCGCCGAGCCGGACACCGCGTGCTGGAGTTCTCCTCGCGCGCAGAGGGCAAGGACGCGGCGATGACGGCGCTCCGCGAGCGCTTCGACGCCACCGGAATCCTGTTCGCCGGCGACGATGTCACCGACGAGGACGCGATGCGCGTGCTGGAACCCGGTGACCTCGGGGTGCGGGTCGGCCCGGGGGAGAGCGCCGCGGTGCTTCGTGTGGACACTCCACAACAGATCGCCGCGCTTCTGGAGGCGCTGGCGGACGCCCGCACCTCTGCGCAGCAATAGACTTCCGTCATGTCCTCGCATGATCCCTCCAATAGCGCGCCCATCGACATCAAGCCCCGCAGCCGCGTCGTCACCGACGGCATCGAGGCCACGACCTCCCGAGGCATGCTCCGTGCCGTCGGGATGGGAGACGCCGACTGGGACAAACCGCAGATCGGCATCGCGTCCAGCTGGAACGAGATCACGCCCTGCAACCTGAGCCTCGACCGGCTCGCGCAGGGTGCCAAGGAGGGCGTGCACTCCGGTGGCGGCTACCCGCTGCAGTTCGGCACGATCTCCGTCTCGGACGGCATCTCCATGGGCCACGAGGGGATGCACTTCTCGCTGGTGTCCCGTGAGGTCATCGCCGACTCCGTCGAGACCGTGATGATGGCCGAGCGCCTCGACGGCTCCGTCCTGCTCGCCGGGTGCGACAAGTCGATCCCGGGCATGCTCATGGCGAGCGCCCGCCTCGACCTGTCGAGCGTGTTCCTCTACGCCGGCTCGATCGCGCCGGGGTGGGTCAAGCTCTCCGACGGCACCGAGAAGGACGTCACGATCATCGACTCGTTCGAGGCGGTCGGTGCGTGCCGTGCCGGTCTCATGAGCGAAGAGGACCTCAAGCGCATCGAGTGTGCGATCGCCCCGGGTGAGGGTGCCTGCGGCGGTATGTACACCGCCAACACGATGGCGTCCGTCGCCGAGGCGCTCGGACTCAGCCTCCCGGGTTCCGCCGCGCCGCCCGCCGCAGACCGTCGGCGCGACTACTTCGCCCACCGCTCGGGCGAGGCCGTCGTGAACCTGCTCCGTCAGGGCATCACGACGCGCGACATCCTCACCAAGGAGGCGTTCGAGAACGCGATCGCCCTGGCGATGGCGCTCGGCGGCTCCACGAACGTCGTGCTCCACCTGCTGGCGATCGCCCGCGAGGCCGACGTCGACCTGAGCCTGCACGACTTCAACCGCATCGGCGACAAGGTTCCCCACGTCGCCGACATGAAGCCGTTCGGCAAGTACGTCATGAACGACGTCGACCGTCACGGCGGCATCCCCGTGATCATGAAGGCGATGCTCGACGAGGGGCTCCTGCACGGTGACGCACTCACCGTCACGGGCAAGACGCTCGCCGAGAACCTCGCCGACCTCGACCCGCAGCCGATCGACGGCGAGGTCATCCACACGTTCGACAACCCGATCCACGCGACGGGCGGGCTCACGATCCTGCACGGTTCGCTGGCTCCCGAGGGCGCAGTCGTCAAGACGGCCGGCTTCGACGCCGCCGTGTTCGAGGGCCCCGCCCGCGTGTTCGAGCGCGAGCGCGCCGCCATGGACGCCGTCGCCGAGGGCGAGATCGAGCCCGGCACCGTCATCGTCATCCGCTACGAAGGCCCCAAGGGCGGGCCGGGTATGCGTGAGATGCTCGCCATCACCGCGGCCATCAAGGGCGCGGGACTCGGAAAAGATGTACTACTCTTGACGGACGGACGATTCTCAGGCGGCACAACCGGCCTGTGCATCGGCCACATAGCACCCGAAGCGGTGGACGCAGGTCCCATCGCCTTCGTGCGCGATGGTGATCTGATACGGGTCGATATCGCAGCTCGCTCTCTCGATCTACTCGTCGACGACGCAGAGCTCGCCTCCCGCCGTTCCGGCTGGGAGCCGCTTCCCCCGCGCTACACCCGAGGCGTTCTTGCCAAGTACTCGCGCCTCGTGCGGTCCGCCGCCGAGGGAGCGACCACCGGCTGACCCGGACGCTCCGGCATCCGGTGTCCTCCACAGATCATCAGAAGGAAAGTCATGACTGCTGACTCCGCCCCGGCTGTGCCGAGGCCGCCCGCCCGTCAATCCTCTGCTCCGGAGATCACCGGCGCCGAGGCCGTCGTCCGCTCGCTCGAGCTGCTCGGCGTCACCGACGTCTTCGGCCTTCCCGGCGGAGCGATCCTTCCCGTGTACGACCCGCTGATGGATGCCAAGGACCTGCGCCACATCCTGGTGCGGCACGAGCAGGGAGCCGGTCACGCGGCCGAGGGGTACGCCTCCGCGTCCGGCAAGGTGGGCGTGTGCATCGCGACCTCCGGCCCGGGTGCGACGAACCTCGTCACCGCGATCGCCGACGCCTACATGGACTCGGTGCCGATGCTGGCCATCACCGGTCAGGTGTTCTCGACGCTGATGGGGACCGACGCCTTCCAGGAGGCCGACATCGTGGGCATCACGATGCCGATCACGAAGCACTCGTTCCTGGTGAAGGACGCGGCCGACATCCCGGGCGCGATCGCGGCGGCGTATGAGATCGCCGGCACAGGTCGCCCCGGTCCCGTGCTGGTCGACATCACCAAGGATGCGCAGCAGGCGACGGCGCCGTTCGTGTGGCCGCCCAAGATCGATCTCCCCGGCTACCGTCCGGTGACCAAGGCGCACGGCAAGCAGATCCAGGCCGCAGCCACCCTGCTCGCCGAGGCCAAGAAGCCGGTGCTGTACGTCGGCGGCGGAGTGATCCGTGGCAAGGCGTCGGCCGAGCTCCTCGAGCTCGCGGAGTCCACGGGGGCGCCGGTCGTCACCACGCTGATGGCCCGCGGCGCCTTCCCCGACTCGCACCCGCAGCACCTCGGCATGCCGGGGATGCACGGCACGGTCCCGGCCGTGCTGGCGCTGCAGGAGGCCGACCTGCTGGTGTCGCTCGGCGCACGGTTCGACGACCGCGTGACGGGCAAGGCGGCGCTCTTCGCCCCGAACGCCAAGGTCGTGCACGTCGACATCGATCCCGCGGAGATCTCGAAGATCCGCACCGCGGATGTGCCGATCGTGGGAGATGTCCGCGACGTGCTGACCGACCTGGATGCCGCGTTCCGCGGTGCGACGGCCAGCGCGAAGCCGGACATCGAGGAGTGGTGGTCGTACCTCGATGGCCTCCGCACCGAGTTCCCGCTCGGCTACGCGCCGACGACCGACGGGCTCCTCGCTCCGCAGTACGTGATCCAGCGCATCGGCGAGCTCACCGGTCCCGAGGGCATCTTCGCCTCGGGTGTCGGCCAGCACCAGATGTGGGCGGCGCAGTTCATCAAGTACGAGCGCCCCAACGCCTGGTTGAACTCCGGCGGCGCCGGCACCATGGGCTACTCGGTGCCCGCGGCGATGGGCGCGAAGGTCGCAGAGCCGGAGCGTCATGTCTGGGCGATCGATGGCGACGGTTGCTTCCAGATGACCAATCAGGAGCTCGCGACCTGCACGATCAACAACATCCCGATCAAGGTCGCGATCATCAACAACTCCTCGCTGGGCATGGTGCGCCAGTGGCAGACCCTGTTCTACGACGGCCGCCACTCCAACACCGACCTCAACACCGGGCACGGCACTGTCCGCATCCCCGACTTCGTGAAGCTCGCCGAGGCCTACGGCTGCCTCGCGATCCGCGTGGAGAAAGAGGAAGAGGTGGACGCCGCCATCAAGCTCGCGCTCGAGACGAACGACCGCCCCGTGGTGATCGACTTCGTCGTCAGCGCCGACTCCATGGTGTGGCCGATGGTCCCGCAGGGAGTCAGCAACAGCTACGTCCAGTACGCCCGCGAACACGCGCCCGAATTCGATGAGGAGGTCTGAGCCATGTCGACCCACGTGCTGAGCCTGCTGGTGGAGAACACCCCCGGCCTTCTCACCCGCGTCGCGGGCCTCTTCGCCCGCCGCGGCTTCAACATCGATTCGCTCGCCGTCGGCGTGACGGAGGTGCCCGGGATCTCCCGCATCACGGTCGTCGTCGACGTCGACGAGCTGCCGCTCGAGCAGGTCACGAAGCAGCTCAACAAGCTGATCAACGTGATCAAGATCGTCGAGCTCGATTTCTCGACGTCGGTGCAGCGCGAGCACATGCTCGTGAAGGTGCGCACCGACAACGCCACGCGCTCGAACGTGATCGAGGTGGTGAACCTCTTCCGCGCATCGGTGGTGGACTACGCCTCGGATGCGCTCGTGATCGAGGTGACCGGCGACAAGGGCAAGGTCGACGCCATGCTCCGCGCGCTGGAGCCCTTCGGCATCAAGGAGATCGCGCAGTCGGGTCTTCTCGCCATCGGGCGCGGCGGCAAGAGCATCACCGAGCGCGTCCTGCGCGGCTGACCACACCGATCAACACAGTCTTCGCCGCTCCCGGAGTGGGCGAATCCCGACGAAACGCAAAGAACAAGGAGAAACACACAGTGAGCACCGAGATCTTCTACGACGCCGACGCAGACCTGTCCCTGATCCAGGGCAAGAAGGTCGCGATCGTCGGCTACGGCTCGCAGGGCCACGCCCACGCGCAGAACCTGCGCGACTCGGGCGTCGAGGTCGCCATCGCGCTGAAGGAGGGCTCCAAGTCCGCCGCGAAGGCCGAAGAGGCCGGCTTCCCCGTGAAGACCGTCGCCGAGGCCACCGAGTGGGCCGACGTCATCATGATCCTCGCGCCGGACCAGCACCAGCGCATCATCTACAGCGAGTCCATCGCGCCGAACCTCACGGCCGGCAAGACGGTCGCCTTCGCACACGGCTTCAACATCCGCTTCGGCTACATCGACGCGCCCGAGGGTGTCGACGTGATCCTCGTCGCCCCGAAGGCGCCGGGCCACACGGTTCGTCGCGAGTTCGTCGCCGGCCGCGGCATCCCGGACATCATCGCCGTCGAGCAGGATGCTTCGGGCCACGCCTGGGACCTCGCCCTCTCGTACGCGAAGGCCATCGGCGGCACCCGCGCCGGCGTCATCAAGACGACCTTCACCGAAGAGACCGAGACCGACCTGTTCGGCGAGCAGGCCGTGCTCTGCGGTGGCGTGAGCCACCTGGTGCAGGCGGGCTTCGAGACGCTGACCGAGGCGGGCTACCAGCCGCAGATCGCGTACTTCGAGGTGCTGCACGAGCTCAAGCTCATCGTCGACCTGATGTGGGAGGGCGGCATCGCCAAGCAGCGCTGGTCGATCTCCGACACCGCCGAGTTCGGCGACTACGTCTCGGGCCCGCGAGTCATCGACGAGCGTGTCAAGGAGAGCATGCAGGGCGTGCTGGCCGACATCCAGTCGGGCGCCTTCGCGAAGCGCTTCATCGACGATCAGGACAACGGGGCCGAGGAGTTCCTGGCGCTGCGCGCCAAGGAGGAGCAGCACCCGATCGAGGTCACCGGCAAGGAGCTGCGTTCGCTCTTCGCGTGGAAGCAGCAGGACGAGGACTACGTCGATGGCAGCGCTGCGCGCTGATCTGAGTCAAGCCTGACCTGAGTCAGCAAAGAACGGGCGTCCCCTCGGGGGCGCCCGTTCTTTCGTTCCTCTCCCGGCGGGTCAGAGCCGGGTGAGCTCCTCGAGGATCTCGATCACGTGCCGGTAGGGGCGGCCGGTGGCCCTGGTCATCCCGATCTCGCACGTGCGGTTCGCCGAGACGAACGCATCGAAGCTGCCGCGCTCATCCTCCGCGGCAGCGATCTCGGCGGACTCCTGCGCGGTCGCACTGGCGGTGAGTTCCGGATGCAGCATCCCGCGGTCACCGGCGAACGCGCAGCAGCCCCAGCCCTCCGGGATGAACACGTCGTCGGCGACGGCGGCTGCGATCTCGGTGAGAGCGCCCGTCGCCCCGAGGGCGGTCGTCGAGCACGTCGGGTGCACAGCCACCGTCGGGAGCTTCGCCGGCACGGTCAGCCTCGGCAACACCTCACGGGCGACGTAGGTGGTCGCATCCTCGATCCGGAGCCCGGCGTACTTCGGATTCTTCGCCACGGACTGCGCGAGCATCACGTCGAGGCCCTCGGTGCAGGATGCGGCGTCGCACACCACGGGGAGCTCTCCCTGGCAACTCGCCTCCCAGAGGGAATCCAGTACCCGGTCGGACATGAGCCGGTAACCGTCGAGGTGGCCCTTGGATTTCCAGGGCGTGCCGCAGCAGAGGCCGCCGTTCTCCTCCGGGATCACCAGGGGGATCCCGGCGCGGTCCAACAGCTCACGCAGCGCGTCCCTCGATCCCTGGCCCTCGCCCTCCGCGCCGAACATCGTGCCGATGCACGCGCCGAAGAACACGACCTGCGCATCGCTCGGGGCCGCGGGGCGCGGAGGCTTCGACCCGCCCCGGGGGAGTCCCGCGTCGTAGAGCGGGAGCGTGTCGGCACCCAGAACGGCGCGTCCCACTTGGGTCACGCCGCGGACCAGCGGAGCCGGGAGCGCGTCGGCGACTGTGAGGGCGACGCCGCCGGCCCGGGTGACCGTGCTCCAGTGCTTCGCCGCCGTGCCCCAGAGGGCACCCTCGACCGCGTTCGACTGCTCGGCCCGCAGCCGACGAACCAGGTCGCCGGTGTTGATGTCGACCGGGCACGCCACGCCGCACATGCCGTCGACGGCGCAGGTCTGCACGCCGTCGTAGTCGTAGTCCTTCTGCAGGTCCCGCAGCAGCTCGGTGTCGCCCTGCTCTTCGGCCCAGGCCATGTCACGACGGATCACGATGCGCTGGCGCGGGGTGAGCGTGATGCTCTTGCTCGGACACGTCGGCTCGCAGTACCCGCACTCGACGCAGCGATCGACCTCGTTCTCGACTGTGGGAACGCGTTTGAGGTCGTGCAGGTACGAATCGGGGTCGTCGGAGAGGACGACGCCGGGGTTGAGGATGCCGTCGGGATCGAGCAGGCGCTTGATCTCCCACATCATCTCGGTCAACTCGTCGCCGTACTGGCGGCGCACGAACGGCGCCATGATGCGACCGGTTCCGTGCTCGGCCTTCAGCGAACCCTGCTGGGACAGCACGAGGTCGACCAGGTCGTCGGTGAACCGGCGGTAGCGGGCGACGCTGTCGGCGTCGTCGAAGCGCTCGTTGAGCAGGAAGTGGACGTTGCCGTCCTTCGCATGCCCGAAGATGACGGAACCCTCATACCCGTGCTCGGCGAACAGCTCGATCAGACGCTCACAGGTCGCGAGCAGGCGGGGGACGGGCACGACGATGTCTTCGAGCAGAGCGGTCGTGCCGGAGGGACGGGCACCGGCCACTGCCGTGTAGAGACCCTTGCGCACATGCCACAGCGCGGCCCGCTCGGCAGCGTCCGTCGTGAGTCGGGGCGCCACGGCCAAGGGCAGCGCCTCGAAGTGCGCCTGGGCGGCGGAACTCGCCGCGGTGAGGGACGCGGTATCGGAGGCGTGGACTTCGACGAGGAGCGCCGCATGCCCCTGGACGTCGATCTCCGCGATCGCTGCCGGGACATCGCTCAGCCCCTGTGCGACGCGCAGCGATGCGGCATCCATCAGCTCGATCGTCGCGAGGCCGAGACGCGTCAGGTCGGGGAGCGCGGTCATGGCGGCCGACAGCGTCTCGAACACCAGCAGACCGGTCGCGATCGCCGGACGCACCTCGATCGTGCGGAACCGTGCCTCGGCGACGAACGCGAGGGTGCCTTCGGACCCGATGATGAGGTGCTCGAGGATGCGCACCGGATCATCGAAGTCGAGCAGGGCGTTGAGACCATAGCCCATGGTGTTCTTCATCGAGAACTGCTGCCGGAGGAAGGCGACGCGCTCTGGCGCAGCGAGCAGCCGGGCGCGCAGCGCGAGGAGCCCGTCGGCGATCGCCGGTTCGGCGGCGCGCAGCAGCTCGTTCGCGTCCGGGCGTCCGGTGTCGAGGATCGTCCCGCTCGGGAGCACGATCGTCATCGATTCGATGGTCTGGTAGGAGTTCTCGGTGATGCCGCAGGCCATGCCGCTGGAGTTGTTCGCCACGACCCCGCCGATCGTGCACGCGATCTCACTCGCCGGGTCGGGGCCGAGCTTGCGGCGGTGGCGTGTCAGACGCGTGTTGACCTGCCGAACCGTGGCTCCGGGGCCGACGCGGACGAAGGCGCCGTCGTCTTCCACGCGGATGTCGCGGAAGTGACTGCGCGTGTCGACGAGGATGTCGCCGCTGACGCTCTGCCCCGAGAGGCTCGTCCCGCCGGAGCGGAAGGTCATCGTGCGTCCCGCCGCACGCACAGCGCCGAACGCACGGGCGACGCCCTCGGCATCCGCGGGGGAGAGCACCGCATCCGGGATGAGCAGATAGTGCGAGGCGTCGTGAGCGCGGGCGAACCGGTCGATGGAACGGGAGTGGACCTCGGTCGTGGGGCCGAGAAGTTCGGGGTCCAGCGGTTCGGCGAGTGTGGTCGGCACGGTGCTCCTCTGCTCCGTCGAAAGATTGTCAGACAAGTGTACCGACGGTGGCGCGTTTCGTTAGACTATCCGCATGACCACGACCTCGGACGCGCCGCTGGGTGTCGTCGGCGTGGTCGACGCCGTCACCGCTCAGCTGCGCGGACGCATCCTCCGTGGCGAGATCGGCTCCGGTGCGCCGCTCACGGAGGCGGCGGTGTCGCAGACGTTCGGCGTGGCCCGGCCGAGTGCGAAGGCGGCCATCGAACAGCTCGTCGCCACCGGACTCCTGGTGCGCACCGCTCACCGAAGCGCACGAGTGGTCGGGATCGACTCCGACACCGTGCGCGACGTGTACCGCACACGCGTGCGGCTGGAGAGCGCGGCGCTGCGCGAACTCGCCGTGACCAGGAGTGTTCCTGACGCCGCCCGCGACGCCAACGCCGAGATCCTCGCGATGCCCGCCGGCCCCGACCCGGCCACCGTCGACCCCGATCTGCGCTTCCATACCGCGCTCATCGACGCGCTCCGGAGTGAGCGGACCGGTCGGATGTACCGCAGCGTCCTCGACGAGGTGCGGCTGTGCATGGCGCAGGTGCAGGGTCGCCGGCTGCTCGATGCCGCGGTGATCGCGGCCGAGCACGCCGACATCCTCGACGCGGTCGAGTCAGGGGAGGGCGAGCGTGCTGCTGCCCTTCTCGATGCGCATCTCTCGTCGGCCGAGGAGAGGCTCGTCGAAGCGCTCGACGCCGACTAGCGACCGGAGATCGTCACTCGGCCGGTACCTCGTCGACGACGATGGGTGCTTCCGTGGAATCGGCCCATTCGGGTGCGGGCAGGACGGTGTCCACCTGCCCGGCCTGGATCGCCCGCAGCGCCTCGGTGATCTCCTCGTCGTTCTCGGGAACGGGAAGGTCGCACGCACGTAGCTCGGAGGCGAACTGCAGCGTCAGCCGATTCTTGCCCGCTTCCACGGCCTGGGCCGTCGTGCCGGTGATGATCTCGCTTCCGGTCTGGATCGCCGAGACCTCATCGCAGACGTGGTACACCTTGCCGCCCTCGACCCACACGACCTCGTCCTTGCCGAGCAGTTGGATCACGGCGGACTGATCGGCCGTGTACTGCTCGACCGACGGCGGAGCGAAGTCGACGCCGAGGACGACGGCGAGAGCCGCGAGGGCGACACCGACGATGCCGGCCGTCGTCTTCTGGCCCTTGTCCATGTCCTTGTTGAGGAAGATCAGGATGACGAGCGGGAGGAAGGCGACGATCGCGATGATCGCGCCGAGCTGGTTCTGCACGAAGAACCGCACCTTGTCGGACTTGCGCGCGGGGTCGAGGCGGTTCGCCTTCTTCCAGAGCACGGATCCGGTGATCGAGAGTGCAGCGATCACGACGAGCAGCACGAGGAGGGCGATGAAAGCCCACTGCGGGAACGTCGCCGTCACGCCGTGCTCCTCGAGGAGTCCGGTGTCGGGGTTGCGGAGGAGCTGTCCGTCCTCGCCGACGTAGACGCGCTGGCGCAACAGCCAGAAGATGCCGACGGCTTCGCCGATGATCGCGACGGCCCAGAGCACGGCGGCGATCCAGCGGAAACGTGTGGCCTTCGCCTTCGCCTCGGGAGTGGGGACCCATCCGGCGGGCGGCTCGGTGTTCGTGCTGCTCGCCGCAGGCGGCTCGACGTCGGCGTTCTTGTTGTCGCTGTCGGCCACGGTGCTCCCCTTTTCCCTCCGATGCCCGCCGTACCGGCTGAAGGCAACCCCGAGCATAGTGGACGGGGTGTCCTACTCTGGGGAGATGACTTCCGATTCCGACGACGCCCTCAACTGGGAGGGCGACGATGCCGCGGCGCCGCAGGATCGCGCCCTTCCGCACGGCTGGAACGCCGTGGGCAGAGGAAGCGAAGAGGTGGGGACGGTCGAGGACGACGGCACCGTCACCCCTGCGGTGCTCGACGAGCCGGCGGGGCTGAGCACTCCGATGCTGCTGATCCTCGGAATCGTGGGCGGCGTGTATCTGCTTTACACGATCGGCTGGGTCGTCGGCGGATTGCGTCTCAAGCCGCTGGCATCGTTCCTCGTCGACGACGCGATGTTCCTGCCGTGGTTCGTGCTGGCGATCGCGGCGCCGGCGCTGTGGTTCCTCGCGACCTGGGTCCTGACGCGCGGCAAGGCGGCATGGGTCCGCGTCGCCGTGCTGCTGGCGGGCGTGGTCCTCCTCGTCCCCTGGCCCTTCGTCACCGTGGGGGTGATCGGATCGTGAGTGCGTCTTCCGCTCCTCAGCAGGTCTCCGCGGGTTCGCCGCGCTGGCTCGTCGGACTCGTCATCGGGCTCGCGGGGCTGTTCTACGCCTACGCGGTGTGGAACGCCGTCGCACACCTGATCACGATGGCGCAGACCGGATTGACCGGGGGTGGATGGGCGACCCTCCTGTTCGGCGTCGCCTTTCCCGCCATCGTCTTCGCCTTCGCCTACGTGATCGGCCGACGACGCAATGTCGGAGAGCTCGCGCTGGTGTTCCTCGCGGGGCTCGGCATCGTCGCGGTCTTCTGGATGAGCCTCATCGCGCTCAGCCTCACGATGCCGAGCGCCTGAGCCGCGCACGGTCACACGGCACGGAGGGCGTCGAGCGCTCGGGTAGAGTTGACGCGATCGCGCCCCCATGGTGTGCGGCGCATCGGCCACTCCCGCCTGCCGCGCTGCCCCGAAGGATCCACTGTGCCGAAGCCCGTCGTGCTCATCGCCGAAGTACTCTCTCCCGCCACCATCGAGGCCCTGGGCCCCGACTTCGACGTCCGCAACGTCGACGGCACCGACCGCGAGGCGCTGTTCGCGGCGCTGGCGGATGCCGATGCCGTGCTGGTCCGCTCGGCGACCCGCATCGATGAGGAAGCGCTCACGCACGCGCCGAAGCTCAAGGTCGTCGCCCGCGCCGGAGTCGGCCTCGACAACGTCGACATCAAGGCGGCCACGGCTGCCGGCGTCATGGTCGTCAACGCGCCGACCTCCAACATCGTGTCGGCCGCCGAGCTCACGGTCGGTCACATCCTGAGCCTCGCCCGCCGCATCCCCGCCGCGCACGCCTCGCTCTCCGCTGGCGCGTGGAAGCGCAGCTCCTTCACGGGAGCCGAACTCTTCGAGAAGACGGTCGGCATCGTCGGCCTCGGTCGCATCGGTGCGCTCGTCGCCGCGCGCCTCGCGGCTTTCGACATGCGTGTCGTCGCCTACGACCCCTACGTCACCTCGGCGCGCGCCCAGCAGCTCGGCGTGCAGCTCCTCTCGCTCGATGAGCTCGTCGCCGAGTCGGACTTCCTGACGATCCACATGCCGAAGACGCCGGAGACCACCGGCATGATCGGCGCCGAGCAGTTCAAGGCCATGAAGCCGACCGCTTTCGTCGTGAACGTGGCCCGCGGCGGACTGATCGACGAGGAGGCGCTGCACACCGCGCTCGTTGCCGGTGAGATCGCTGGCGCAGGTCTCGACGTCTTCACGACGGAGCCCCCCGCAGAGGGTGGAACCGCTCGTCCGCTGCTCGAGCTTCCCAACGTGGTCGTCACCCCGCACCTCGGTGCGAGCACCGAAGAGGCGCAGGAGAAGGCCGGCGTCTCGGTCGCCCGCTCCGTGCGTCTCGCGCTCGGCGGCGACCTGGTGCCCGACGCGGTCAACGTCGCCGGCGGCGTCATCGACCCCTACGTGCGCCCCGGCATCTCGCTGGTCGAGAAGCTCGGTCAGATCTTCGCGTCATTGGCGACCTCGCCGCTCACGAGCCTCGACGTCGAGGTGCACGGTGAGCTCAACGACTACGACGTGAGCGTGCTCAAGCTCGCCGCTCTCAAGGGCGTCTTCACGAACATCGTCAGCGAGACCGTCTCCTACGTCAACGCGCCGCTCCTCGCCGACCAGCGCGGCATCGCCGTGCGCCTGCTCAAGGATGATGTGAGCGACGAGTACCGCAACGTGATCACGCTCGCCGGAGCGCTGTCGGACGGGTCCCAGCTGTCGGTGTCCGGCACGCTCACGGGCCCGAAGCAGGCCGAGAAGCTGATCGGCATCAACGACCACGCGCTCGAGCTGCCGATCGAGAAGCACCACGTCGTCATGCTGTACACCGACCGTCCCGGCATCGTCGCGGTCTACGGTCAGAAGTTCGGCGAGGCGGGTATCAACATCGCCGGCATGCAGATCGCCCGCAAAGCGGCCGGCGCGCAGGCGCTCAGCGTGTTGACGCTGGACTCCCCGGTGTCCGACGACCTGCTCGACGACGTACGCGACGCGATCGACGCCGACCTGTTCCGTCAGATCGAGATCACCGAGGTCTGACCGGCGGCTGCAGACAAGAGGGCGGGAGCGTGATGCTCCCGCCCTCTTGCGTCGCTCGGTGCGGTCAGGCCGTCGCCTTCAGGACCAGCGCGATCAGTTCGGCGAGCTCGTCACTGCGGGGGACCAGCCGCTCGGGTCCGTGCGCGTCGAGCGAGTTGTTGAAGTAGAGCCCGTCGCTGACCAGCATCACGAGGTCGAGGCTCGCCGTGTCCCGCACGTGCGGGCGGATCGTCTCGGCCCACCGCCGTCGCGTCTCGCGGAGCATGTCGGCCGCCGGGGCCGATCCGCCCTGCGTGAGTCGGGTCGCGGCGATGAGCGCTCGATCCAGCGCGTCGTCCTCCATCACGGATGTGCGCACGTAGTAGGCGACGGGGCCTTCTTCGGCGGTGGTCATCCGTTCCAGATCCAGTGTCGTGAGTCGGTCGAGGCGCTCCATCAGCCCGGCTTCGAGGTCATCCTTCGAGCCGAAGTGGTAGAGGAGTCCGCCTTTGGACACCCCCGCGGCCTTGGCCGTCGCGTCGAGCGTCGCCGCTCGTTCGCCGTCTTCGATGAGGATCGCTTCGAAGGCGTCGAGCACCTTCTCGCGGGCGAGGGGAGGTCGGGGCATCGTGGATCCTCTGCACAGGGGAGCGGCGGGAATTCTGTTACTATACCATCCGGACGGTTCACTAACGATGCCGCCAAGATTGTGAGAGGTGTTCCATGACCCGTACTGCGTCGATCCCGACGACAGAGACGGATGCTCCCCGCGTCGGAGCCCGCGGCTGGGCGGCGCTCGTCGTCCTCATGCTGCCGGTGCTGCTGGTGTCGGTGGACAACACGGTGCTGAGCTTCGCGCTCCCTGAGATCTCCATCGCGCTCGCTCCCACGGGGGCCGAGCAGCTGTGGATCATCGACGTGTACCCCCTGGTGCTGGCGGGCTTGCTGGTGACGATGGGCACGCTCGGCGACCGCTTCGGCCGCCGGAAGATGCTGCTGATCGGTGCGACCGGCTTCGCCGCCGTGTCGGCTCTCGCCGCCTTCGCGCCGACGGCCGGGCTGCTCATCGCCGCCCGTGCGCTCCTCGGTTTCTTCGGCGCCATGCTGATGCCGTCGACCCTCTCGCTGCTGCGCTCGATCTTCCAGAACCGCGACCAGCGCCGCATGGCGATCGCGGTGTGGGCGTCGGCGTTCTCCGCCGGGTCCGCCCTCGGCCCGATCGTGGGCGGGTTCCTCCTCGAGCACTTCGCCTGGGGGTCGGTGTTCCTCATCGCCGTCCCCGTGCTCATCCCGCTCCTGGTCGCGGCACCCCTGCTCGTCCCCGAGAGCCGCGACCCGAACCCGGGGCGCATCGACCTGATCAGCATCGCGCTCTCGATGGCGACCATGATCCCCGTGGTCTACGCGATCAAGTCGCTGGCTGTCGACGGACCGAGCCTCACCGCCGGCGCGTGGGCTCTGCTCGGCTTCGGTATGGGCTACCTGTTCGTCCGGCGTCAGCTGCGCTCCCGGTCGCCGATGCTCGACATGGCGCTGTTCCGCCGTGGCTCGTTCTCCGGGGCGATCCTGGTGAACCTGCTCAGCGTCGTCGCGCTCGTCGGCTTCCTCTACTTCGTGTCGCAGCACCTGCAACTGGTGCTTGGACTGTCGCCGATGATGGCGGGCCTGGCGCTCGTGCCCGGCATGCTCGCGATGATCGTCGCCGGCCTCTCGGTCGTGCCCGTTTCGCGCCGCGTGCCGCCGCACATCGTCATTCCGGTCGGGCTCGCGTTCTCGGTCGCCGGCTATCTGATCGTGGCCTTCACGACGCACGAGCACGGGGTACTCCCGCTCGTGATCGCGTTCGTCGTGCTCGGCATCGGCATCGGTGCGGCCGAGACGATCTCGAACGAGCTGATCCTCTCCAGCGCCCCCGCGGCGAAGGCGGGTGCGGCGAGTGCGGTCTCCGAGACGGCGTACGAACTCGGCGCCGTGCTCGGCACCGCGGTGCTGGGCGGCATCATCACCGCGTTCTACCGCGGCGCGCTCGTGCTTCCGGAAGGCCTGCCGGCCGATGTGGCGCACGCGGCGGGGGAGACCCTCGCCGGCGCGTACACCGCGGCGCAGGAGCTTCCGGCTGCGCTCGGCACGGCACTGTGGGACGCCGCGGCCGCCGCGTTCGGCTCCGGCGTGATGGTGACGTCGCTGATCGGCGCGGGCCTCGTGGTCCTCGCCGGTGTCATCGCGGCCGTCACACTGCGCAAAGCCCCCTCGCACTGACCAGTACGCTGGGAGGACCGGCCCGCTCGACCCCGTCGGGCCCGGCCGGTCCATCCCCGTGCAGTGCGCAAGGAGTGTCATGTCGCGTGTCGTGAAGCTGGCCGTCATCCCCGGTGACGGCATCGGTCCCGAGGTCATCGCCGAGGCGGAGAAGGTGCTCGACGCCGTCACCGCGTCCAGCGGTGTGGTCTTCGACAAGACCCGTTTCTCGCTGGGTGCCGGGCGCTTCCTCGAGACCGGCGACACCCTCACCGACGACGACCTCGCATCGATCGCCGCGAACGATGCGATCCTGCTCGGTGCGGTCGGAGGCACGCCGGGCGACCCGCGTCTGAAGGATGCGAACATCGAGCGGGGACTGCTGCTGAAGCTGCGCTTCACGCTCGACCACTACGTGAACCTGCGTCCGTCGAAGCTCTTCGCGGGCGCGCCCGGCCCCCTGGCGGATCCGGGCGAGATCGACTTCGTCGTGGTCCGCGAGGGCACGGAAGGCCCGTACGTCGGCAACGGCGGCGCCATCCGCAAGGGCACGCCGCAGGAGGTCGCGAACGAGACCTCGGTGAACACGGCCTTCGGCGTGGAGCGCGTCGTGCGCTACGCCTTCGAGTTCGCCGAGCGCCGTCGGAAGAAGCTGACGCTCGTACACAAGACCAACGTTCTCGTGCACGCGGGCGGCATCTGGCAGCGCATCGTCAATGAGGTCGCCGCCGAGCACCCCGACGTGGCCGTCGACTACCTGCACGTCGACGCGGCCACGATCTTCCTGGTCACCGACCCCTCGCGCTTCGACGTGATCGTCACCGACAACCTGTTCGGCGACATCCTCACCGACCTCGCCGGAGCCGTGACCGGCGGTATCGGACTCGCCGCCTCCGGGAACATCAACCCCGACGGCGCGTTCCCGTCGATGTTCGAGCCCGTGCACGGTTCGGCGCCCGACATCGCGGGCCAGCAGAAGGCCGACCCGACTGCCGCGATCCTCTCGATCGCGCTGCTGCTCGACCACCTCGGTCTCACCGAGGAATCCGCACGCGTGAGCGCGGCGGTCGAGGCCGACATCGCCGCCCGCACCGGCGTGCGCACCACCGCGGAGATCGGCTCCGCGATCACTGCACGCCTCTGATCGCAGGCGTAGGCTGAACGGGCGCGAGGATGCGCCCACCCACGAGGAATGGATGATGAGATGACGACCATCGATGCAGAGGCGACCGTGGCTCCCCTGGAGTTCCTCGTCATGAAGAACCTGAACGCGGCTTCGCCCGCGCGACTGGCCGAAGTGCTCGAGAATCCGGGCTTCGGCGTGGTCTTCACCGATCACATGGTCGACATCTGCTGGTCGACCAAGGGCGGGTGGCACCGTCCGCGCGTGCAGCCGTACGGTCCGATCCCGCTCGACCCCGCGGCATCCGTCCTGCACTACGCGCAGGAGATCTTCGAGGGCATCAAGGCCTACCGTCACGCCGACGGTTCTATCCACACGTTCCGCCCCGACCGCAACGCCGCGCGCCTGCAGGCCAGCGCCCGCCGTCTCGCGCTGCCGGAACTGCCGACCGAGTACTTCATCCAGTCGCTGCGCGAACTCATCGCCGTCGACGGCCGCTGGGTGCCGACCGGTGCGGACCAGAGCCTGTACCTGCGGCCGTTCATGTTCGCCAAGGAGGCCTTCCTCGGAGTCCGTGCCGCGCAGAAAGTCGCTTACTACGTCATCGCCAGCCCGGCCGGCGCCTATTTCACCGGCGGCGTCAAGCCGGTGCGCATCTGGCTCTCCGAGGAATACGCCCGCGCGGGCAAGGGCGGCACCGGCAAGGCCAAGACCGGCGGCAACTACGCATCGAGCCTCCTCGCACAGAGCGAGGCCAGCGCGAAGGGCTGTGACCAGGTCGTCTTCCTCAACGAGAAGCGCGACGTCGAAGAGCTCGGCGGGATGAATGTCGTCTTCGTCTTCAAGGACGGCCGCGTGGTGACACCGGAGTCGGACAGCATCCTCGAGGGCATCACGCGCGACTCGCTGCTGCAGCTCGCGGAGGACCGCGGCTACACGGTCGAGAAGCGTCCGATCTCGATCGACGAGTGGCGTGAAGGCGTGGCATCCGGCGACATCGTCGAGGTTTTCGCGTGCGGCACGGCGGCGGTCGTGACCCCGATCGGCGCCCTCGTCGGCGACGGTTTCGACGAGCCGCAGCCGCTGGGCGAGCTCGCCCTGTCGCTGCGTGAGGAGCTCACCGACATCCAGTACGGCCGCCGCGAGGACAAGCACGGCTGGCTGCTGCGTCTCGACGCCTGAGCCGCGGGAGCGCTCGGTAGGCTGGATCCCATGAAGATCGCCCGGTTCAGCCACGACGAAGCCATCATGTACGGGATCATCGACGAGCGCGAGCTCGTGGTGCTCGCCGGAGACCCGATGTTCACCGGGTACGAGACCACCGGCGCGCGTGTGCCGCTCGCGGATGCTGCTCTGCTCGCCCCGGTGATCCCGCGGTCGAAGGTGGTCTGCGTCGGCAAGAACTACCACGATCACGCCGCCGAGATGGGGGGAGTGGCTCCCGAGGAGCCGCTGCTCTTCCTGAAGCCCAACACCTCGGTGATCGGCCCCGGCGACGCGATCGTGCGCCCGACTCTCTCCGAGCGCACCGAGTACGAGGGCGAGCTCGTCGTGGTGATCGGCAAGATCGCGAAGAACGTGAAGGCCGAGAACGCGCTCGACTACGTGCTGGGCTACACGATCGGGAACGACGTGACGGCGCGCGACCTGCAGCGCAAGGACGGCCAGTGGTCCCGGGCGAAGGGCTTCGACACGTTCTGCCCGCTCGGACCGGTGATCGAGACCGACTTCGACCCGGCGAACGCGACGATCGAGACGCGGGTGAACGGCGAGGTGCGACAGCACGCACCGCTCACCGACATGATCCACTCCGTGCCGGCGATCATCGAGTACGCCTCCGCCGTGTTCACCCTGCTGCCCGGTGATGTGATCATGACGGGGACGCCGGCCGGTGTCGGCACGTTCGAAGCGGGCGACGTGGTCGAGGTCGAGATCTCGGGACTGGGAATCCTGCGCAACAGCGTGCGCGACGCCGTACCCGCGTCATGACCGACGTCGCCCTGACGGCGGCGCAGCAGGCGGCTGTCCAGCGGCGTACCGTGCTGGTGCTGTCGTTCGGGCAGGTGCTCGGCGGCATCGCCTTCGGAGCCACGGTGTCACTCGGCGCCCTTCTTGCGGCGGACATCTCGGGGAACGATGCGCTCTCCGGACTGGCTACGGCGTCGGTCACGCTGGGAGCGGCCGCGTGCGCGATCCCGCTCGCGCGTCTCGCCGCGCGCCTCGGGCGTCGTCGGGCGCTCACCCTCGGCAACCTCTTCGCTCTGGTCGGCATCGCGGTCGTCATCCTTGCCGCCTCCCTGCGCGTGTTCCCCCTGCTACTCGCCGGCATCCTGATGATCGGCGCCGGCAACGCGGGAAACCTGCAGTCCCGGTTCGCGGCGACCGACTTGGCGGCACCTCAGCATCGTGGCCGTGATCTCTCGATCGTCGTCTGGTCGACGACCATCGGCGGCGTCGCGGGGCCCCTGCTCCTCGGTCCCGGAGAGATCGTGGGGCAGGCGGTCGGCATGCCGCCGCAGACCGGTTCCTATCTCTTCTCCTTCGTCGCGCAGTGTGCGGCGCTGGTGCTGTACATCGTCGCGCTCCGACCCGACCCGCTGCTCGCCGCGCAGCGTCTCGCGAAGGTGGCGGCGGCGACGACCGGGGCCGTGGTGCTCGACCGCCCTCGCGTGGCGCGCTACGCGATCTTCGCGGTCGCCGGATCCCACGTGGTGATGGCGTCCGTGATGGCGATGACCCCGGTGCACCTGTCGCACATGGCGCACGGTGCGCATGGCATGGCGCCCACTCCGGCCGATGTGTCCGCGCTCGTGGGTATCACGATAGCCCTCCACGTCGGCGGCATGTATGCCCTGTCGCCCGTGTTCGGCGTGCTTGCCGATCGCTGGGGGCGACTGCGCGTGGTGCTGCTCGGCCAGGTGCTGCTCGCCGGTGCGCTGGCGTTCGCCGTCTTCACGGGCACGGAGGCGTGGGGCGTGATGGTCGCGCTCATCCTGCTGGGGCTGGGCTGGAGTGCGGCGACCGTCGCCGGTGCCGCACTGCTCACGGAGGCATCCGCACCAGAGCTGCGCACCCGCAGGCAGGGCCGCAGCGACTCCCTGATGAGCCTTTCGGCGGCAGCCGGATCGGTGCTGGCCGGGATCGTCCTCGCGAACTTCCAGTACGCGGGGCTCGGCGTGGCCGCGTTCATCCTGGTGATCGCGATCGTGGCCCTGTCTCCGCTGGCTCGCTCCGGCACCCGATGAAGGACTGGGCCGGGGTCGGCGAGGCATACGCCGCCTCTTTTGCGGACCTCTGCGCCGGAACATTCCCCGTGATGCGTGATGCTCTGGGCGCGCCTGGCGACCGCAGCCTGCTCGATGTCGGTGCCGGCGACGGCACACTCGCCGCGGCATGGTCGGCGGCGAGGTGGAGCGTCACCGCCTGCGAGCCGGAGGCATCGATGCGCGCAGTCTCGCGACGGCGGCATCCTGCGATCGAACCGCTCGACGGCGCACTGCCTGATCTGCCTTTCGACGACGACACATTCGATGTCGTCGTCGCGAACTTCGTGCTGAATCACGTCGCATCGCCGCGCGCATCGGCCGCCGAGCTGCGTCGAGTGAGCCGTGGCATGGTCGTGGCGACCACCTGGACGATGTCGCCCTCCTGGCTCTGGGCCGAGATCACGGAGCGTGCCGGACTGGAGCCGTTCGTGGGCACGAAGCTCCCCGCCGCGGAGGACTTCGAACGGACGCCCGACGGATTCGCACGGATGCTGCGGGATGCGGGTCTGGAGCGTGTCACCGTCGCCGAGCATCGGTGGACCTGGAACGCGCGGCCGGAAGTGCTCTGGCTATCGGTCGAGGCGGGGTCGCCGGCGCGGGCGCCCTGTATGCCGGACTGGGCGCGGACGATCGGCGACGTTTCCGCGCGGCGTTCGACCTCGTCGTCGAGGAGCGGCGCACGGGTGGCGTGCTGCCCCTCGAGCACCGGGCGGCGATAGCCGTGGGCGCAGCCGTCTGAGCGGCCATCGACCGCCAGCGGGGATGACCTCGTCCCCGTAGAATCGAAGGGCTATGGCTACCCCTCACCCCCTCACCACGACTGTCAGTGGTGCCGACGTCCGCGTCCGCTTCTGCCCATCACCGACCGGGCTGCCGCATGTCGGCATGGTCCGCACGGCGCTCTACAACTGGGCGTACGCACGCCACAACGGCGGGAAGATGGTGTTCCGGATCGAGGACACCGACGCGGCCCGCGACAGTGAGGAGAGCTTCCGTCAGCTCGTCGATGCGCTCACCTGGCTCAAGATCGACTGGGACGAGGGCGTCGAAGTCGGCGGGCCGCATGCTCCCTACCGGCAGTCCGAGCGTCACGACATCTACCGCGGCGTGATCGACAAGCTCATCGCCACCGGAGCGCTGTACGAGAGCTACTCCACGGCAGAGGAGATCGACGCGCGCAACGAGGCCGCCGGCCGCGCCAAGCAGCTCGGCTACGACAACTTCGACCGCGACCTCACCGATGAACAGAAGGCGGCGTTCCGCGCCGAGGGGCGCCAGCCCGCCCTGCGCCTGCGTGTGCCCGACGAGGACGTCACCTACGTCGACCTCATCCGCGGCGAGGTCACGTTCCCCGCCGGCTCGTTCCCCGACTTCGTGGTCGTGCGACCGAACGGCGTGCCGCTGTACACCTTCGTGAATCCCGTCGACGACGCGCTCATGGGCATCACCCACGTCCTCCGCGGCGAAGACCTCATGCCGTCGACCGCGCGCCAGCTCTCGCTGTACGCGGCGCTGATCGACGCCGGTGTCACGACGTTCGTGCCGCGCTTCGCGCACATGCCGCTCGTGCTGGGCGAGACCGGCAACAAGAAGCTCTCCAAGCGCGACCCGCAGGCCGACCTGTTCCTGCACCGCGACCGCGGCTTCATCCCCGAGGGTCTGCTGAACTACCTCGCGCTCCTCGGCTGGTCGATCGGCCCCGACCGCGACGTGTTCTCTCTGGACGAGTTCACCGCGGCGTTCGACATCGAGAACGTCAATCCGAACCCGGCACGCTTCGACCAGAAGAAGGCGGAGTCGATCAACGGCGACCACATCCGGATGCTGGGGGAGAAGGACTTCGCCGAGCGGACGATCCCGTATCTCGCGGCCGCAGGCCTCTTCGACGAGCCCACGCATGAGCAGCTCGTGATGGCCTTCCGGGTCGCACCGCTCGTGCAGGAGAGGGTGCAGCTGCTGGGAGAGGTCCCCGGTATGGTCGGCTTCCTGTTCGAGGACGAGGTGTCCTACGCCGAAGACGCCCTCAAGGGTCTGCCGGCGAATGCTGCAGAGGTCCTCGATGCGTGCGTCAGCGCTCTCGAGCCCGTGGAGGATTTCGTGCCCGAGAAGATCCAGGAAGCGCTGGCCACGGCGCTCGTCGAGAAGCTGGAGCTCAAGCCGCGGATCGCTTACGGACCGCCGCGGGTCGCCATCACCGGCCGTCGGATCTCGCCGCCGCTGTTCGAGTCGATGGAGCTGCTCGGCAAGGATGAGTCGCTGCGTCGCCTGCGGTCGCTCTCGGCATTCCTCGCGAACTGAGGCGCGACGCGCCCGAGCGGCGCCGCGCACCGGTGGTTTTGGTGTTCCGCCGTCGCTCGGGTAAGCTTGAATCTCGGTGCGAGGCTCCGGTTTCGCCCTTGGGGTATGGTGTAATTGGCAACACGGCGGTTTCTGGTTCCGTTGTTCTTGGTTCGAGTCCAGGTACCCCAGCAAGACGAAAACCCCCGCTCAGGCGGGGGTTTCGTCGTTTCCGGGTTCGATTCCGACGGTGCGGCGATGTGTCACATGAGCAGTCGCAGTGGTTCTTCGATCATGTGGCCGAGGGTCCTCAGGAACTGTGCACCGAGAGCACCATCGATGATGCGGTGGTCCGCGGTGAGGGTGAAGCTGATCCGTTGACGCACGACCACAATTTCGTCGGCGAGTACGAGCTCATCCCGGATCCCACCCACGGCGAGGATGGCGCCCTGGGGAGGGTTGACGATCGCCGTGAAGTGCTCGACGCCGTACATCCCGAGGTTGCTGACCGTGAAGGTCCCACCCGTCATGTCCGCCGCCTCGAGGCGACGCTCGGCGGCACGGGCCGCGAAGTCACGCGTGCGCGCGGCGATGGTGGTGATGGTCGCTGCGTCCGGGGCGCGCAGCACCGGGACGACGAGCCCGGCGGGGGCGGCCATGGCGATGCCGATGTTCACATCACGGTGCAACAGGGTGGCGCCACCGCCTTCCGGTGAGTACGAGGCGTTGATCTCGGGGTGGGCACGGAGGGCCGACGCTGCGGCCTTGACGACGAGGTCGTTGATGCTCACGCGCTGCTCGGCCGCTGCGACGGTCTCGTTGAGGCGCGCGCGCAGCGCGAGGAGCTCTCCCACATCCGCCGAGGACGTGACGGTGAACGTCGGGATCGCGCCGGCCTCGGTCATCCTCGCGGCGATCGTCCGGCGGGTCGCGTCGAAGGCAACGAGATCTCCGGCAGCGGTGTCGTGTCGGGGTGTTGAATCGAGATCCGACACGGCTGCGGAGCCGCGCGGCGCCCCTTCGATCAGATCATCGAGGTCGGCGCGGACGATTCGTCCTCCGGGCCCGGTTCCCGGCACCGCGGAAAGATCGATCCCTCGCTCTCTGGCGATGCGACGGACGAGTGGCGTCGCCGCGGTGCGGGAGCTCTCCACGGGCGCGGAATCCTGCGTGGTGATCGTCGGCGCGGGAACGGACGCCGCGGGTCGTTCCTGATCCGGCACCGCCGCGACGACCTGCGGAGGAGGGGTGCCGTTGCCGTCATCGAGACGGGCGATCGGCGTACCGATGGCGACGTTCTCGCCCTCGGGGACCAGGATCTCGGCGAGCACGCCCGCGTCGTACGCCTCCTGCTCCATGAGCGCTTTGTCGGTCTCGATCTCCAGGAGGAGATCTCCGGGGGCGACCGCGTCTCCTGGTTTCTTGTGCCAGGTGGCGATGGCGCCCTCCGGCATGGTGTCGGAGAGGCGGGGCATGAGGATGTCGATCATGTGTCCTTCTTCGGTCTCAGCGGCGCCGGGCAACGGCGTCGAGGGTTTCGCGGATGGCCGTGACGGCGTCTTCCACAGAGGGCATCGCGGCGTTCTCGAGTGTCTTCGCGTAGGGCATCGGCACTTCCGCCATGGCCACCCGACGGACGGGCGCATCCAACCAGTCGAACGCACCGTCGCTGATGGTCGCGGCGATCTCTGCGCCGATGCCGTACGTGAGCCAGTCATCCTCCAGGGTCACGGCGCAGTTGGTCTTGCGCACCGACTCGACGATGGTCTCCCGGTCGAGGGGGCGCAGACTGCGGAGGTCGACCACTTCGACGTCGATGCCCTCGGCGGCCAGGATCTCGGCGGCCTGCAGGGCGACGACCGCCATCCGCGAGTACGCGACGACCGTGATGTCGCTGCCTTCGCGGGTGACCGCGGCTCGCCCGATCTGTGCGGGAGCGAGATCGTCGGGGACCTCGCCGGTGGTGTTGTAGAGCGCGAGGTTCTCGAGCACGAGCACGGGATCGTCGTCCTGGATGGCGGCGAGCAGGAGTGCTTTCGCGTCAGCGGGAGTCGCCGGTGCGACGACCTTCATGCCCGGGACGAAGGCGTAGTACAACTCCACGTTCTGTGAATGCGTGGCACCGAGCTGCTGTCCGCCACCGCCTGGCGTGCGGATCACGATGGGCACGCTGGCCTGGCCGCCGAACATGCCGTAGATCTTCGCGGCGTGATTGACGATCTGATCCAAGGCGAGCAGTGAGAAGTTGATGGTCATGATCTCGACGACGGGACGCAGGCCGACCATGGCCGCACCGATCGCGGCGCCGGTGAACCCCTCTTCGGCGATCGGCGTATCGCGCACGCGTTTCGGTCCGAACTCCTCCAGAAGGCCCGCCGTGATCTTGTACGACCCCTCGAAGTGCCCGATCTCCTCGCCGATGAGGAAGACGTCGTCGTCGCGCGACATCTCGCTGCGGAGAGCGTCTTGCAGTGCCTGGCGGTAGGTGATGATGCTCATCGGCGGGCCTCGGCCCCGGAGTGGGCCAACGGCCTCGGTGGTGCAGGGAAGAGAGCCTCGCCGGGAAGCCGTCGGGAGTCGTTCACCACGGGCGTGGCGTACGTGTAGTCGAAGAGGGTCGAGACATCCGGGTGGGGGCTCGCGTCGGCGAACGCGGCGGCGGCGGTGACCTCCGCGGTGACGTCGGCATCGATCGCCGCGACCTCATCGGCGTCGAGGACGCCGCGTTCGCGCAAGGTGGCCGCGAAGGCGGCGACGGGATCCGCGGCCCGTGCGGCTGCGGACTCCTCGGGGGACCTGTAGCGGGCAGGGTCGACGACGGAGTGCCCCTTCATGCGGCCGGTCATCGCCTCCAGGAGGAAGGGGCGTCCCGCTCGGGCACTGGCGAGCGCATCCCGTGCTGCATCGAGAACGGCCAGCGGATCGCTGCCGTCGACCCGGACGGAATCCATCCGATACGACGCGGCGCGCTTGTGCAGCTCGGGTTCCGCTGAGGATTGTTCGACGGTCGTCCCCATTCCCAGGCCGTTGTTGTTCACGACGTACACGATCGGCAGCCCCCACAGCGCGGCGATGTTGAGCGATTCGTGGAACGCGCCGATATTGGTCGTTCCGTCACCCATGAGGCACACGACGGCCTCGCTTCCGCCGCGGTAGTCGATCGCGAGCGCGGTACCGGTGGCGAGGGGAACCTGCCCGACGACGATTCCGTAGCCGCCCATGAATCGGACACCCGGATCGAACATGTGCATCGATCCACCCCAACCGCGGGAGACGCCGTCGGTTCGTCCGTAGAGTTCCGCCATTGCGCGCTCGGGGGAGATGCCCCGGGCGAGCGCATACCCGTGCTCGCGATAGTTGGCGTAGACGTAGTCGGTCGGCTCCAGCGCTGCCATCAGGCCGACGACCGTCGCCTCCTCGCCCAGGTTGAGGTGGCAGTACCCGCCGATCTTCGCTTCGGTGTAGGAGCGTGCGGCACGCTCTTCGAACCGGCGGATCGTCACCATCTGGCGATAGAGCGCCCGCAGATCGGTGTCGGACGGACCCGCGGGAACCGGAACGGGGCTCGCGGTCCTCGGCGGGCGGGCCTTGCGGGGGCGGGCGGCTGTGGGCATGCGTGTTCTCCTTCTTGCCGTGTGTGGATGCGGGGACGGGCGCATTCATGAATGACACGTTCTGCGTATCATTCGTGTATCGAGCATAGTTGATCCGTGGAGGAGGAGGACGAAGTGAACGAAGTCGAGAGCGGTCCGCCCCGCCGGAAACGAGGTCGTCCCACCGTCGATGAGCGCGTTCAGCGACGCGACGACATCATCGATGCCGCGGTCCGGCTTTTCGTCCGCGACGGGTTCGAGCAGGTGACGCTCGACGACATCGCCGCCGAGGCCCACGTGACGAAACGGACGATCTACGGATACATCGGGGATCGCACGGACATCTTCCTCGCCGCTGTCGAGCGTCTCCGCGAGCAAACACTGCATCCGGGTCACCAGGTGGACGAGTCCCTCGCGCACGTGGCGGAAGGAGTCGTCCTGACTTTGCACTCAGACGAAGCGGTCGGCCTGCATCGGCTCATGATCGCGGAGGCTCGCCGATTCCCGGAACTCGCCCGGCGCTTCTACGAGGAAGGCCCGCAGAGCTACATCGCCGCACTGCAGCGCCTGATGCCCGATCATGACCGCGCCCGCGCCGAGGCGCTGTTCGAGCTGCTGCTGGGGGAGCCCCACCGCCGGCGTCTGCTCGGTCTGCGCGACGCGCCCGATGCGGCAGCGGCACGTGCACAGGCGAAGGCTGCTCTGGCCGCCGTCGGACTCGCGTTCGGCGATCCGGACACGCGGGGCTGACCCCGCCGCCGCGGGGCCGACATCCATCGAACGGACGAGGCCGGCGGCTTTCGTACGCAATAAGCTCCGAGCATGGCCCTCGAGTCTCTCTTCCTCCGTCTCGACCGGATCGCGGGCGGGCGGCAGGCCGGCGTCGCGATCAGTGAGGCCGACCGCACTCACCCCAAGACCGTGCGAGCGTTCACGTGGATCCTCTGGCTTCTCGTCGTCGAACTCGTGATCGGGGTGGGGGCCGTCATCGTCGCGCTGCTGCTGGCGGTCGACGGGGAGTCCGTCTCGTTCGCCGTCTGGATGCGAACGCTGGTCGTCCTCGCGATGACCGCGACGCTGTTCTACTTCGCCTGGCGTGCGCAGCACGGCTGGCGATGGGCCTATCAGCGCCTGAGACTGTTCGCGCAGATCTTTCCCGTCATCACGCTCGTGATGGCCGCCATCCCCGGCCTCTACCCGCTCTGGATGGTGTCCGAGCAGATCGTCTTCAGCCTGATCATGATCGGCATCGCCGACTTCCTCACGAGCGATCACATGCGCCGTACCTTTGCACGACCCCCGGCCGACGTCGGATAGCACGGCGGGGCGCGCGACGCCACTCCCTACCGCTGCCCTTCGGAGACCGGCATCCTCGACGGAGACGATTTCAGGGGAGGATCACGAATGGCCAGACTGGTTCGAGTCGCACCGGATGAGGATCCGGGATTCCGGCGGGTTCGCGCGGGGTCGGGGTTCCGGTATGTCGATCCGGCCGGCGAGACCGCACCGGAGGCGGATCGCGAGCGCATCGGCGATCTGGTCATCCCGCCCGCATGGCATGACGTGTGGATCGCGGCGGATCCGCTCGCGCACATCCAGGCGGTGGGGATCGACGGCGCGGGACGCAAGCAGTACCTGTACCACCCGCTGTGGCGCGTGAGCCGTGATCGCCGCAAGTTCGTGCGAGCACTCGACCTCGCGGCCGCTCTGCCCAGCGCCAGAGCTCAGGTGACCAGGGCGCTCAAGGAAGAAGGACAGACCAAGGAGCGCGCTCTGGCGATCGCGTTCCGACTGCTCGACGACGCGGCGCTCCGCATCGGCTCCGAGCGATACCTCGTGCGGCACGGCAGCCGTGGGCTCACGACCCTTCGTCGGCGGGACGTGCGCGTGTCCGGCAGCGATGTGGCGTTGTCCTTCCCCGCGAAGAGTGGCCGCACCGCCTCGATCGAGATCACCGACGAGTCGCTCGCCGACGCGCTGACCGATTTCGCCGCAGGGAAGTCAGGAGCCTTCCTTCTGGCCTATCGCCGCGGTCGTCGCCGCGTGCGCATCACTCCCGCCGAGGTCAACACGTACCTCCGCGAGGTGACGGGGGCGTCTTTCACGGCCAAGGACTTCCGTACCCTGCACGGGACCGTCATCGCGGCCGATGCACTCGCGCGGATCGGCGAGCTCGACCGTCGCAAAGATCGGGACCAGGCCGAGCGACTCGCCGTGCAGGCCGCCGCGACCGCGCTCGGGAACACGACGGCCGTCGCGCGCGGCAGCTACATCGATCCGCGGGTCTTCCGCCAGTACGCACGGGGACGCACGCTGGACCTCTCGGTGACGCCGGAGACGGCCATCCGACGGCTCCTGGGCGGGCCGGAGATCTCGAAGAACGTCAACCGGCGAGCTGCAGCCAGACGACAGCGATGAGCATTGGGATGAGTGGTGTGGCCACTGCGGCGATCACCGGCCACCACCGTGCACGGGAGTCCACGGTCCGAGCGCGCTCGGTGAGGGTGTCGCCTTCGCGGCGGTAGGACTGCGGGTCGAGCGGAGCGGCGGCCTCATCGCGGTACAGCAGCGTCCGTCGTCCGAACCGATCGTGCAGCGCGGCGATCACGGTGAGGAACCCGCGGAGCTCGCTCTCGTCTGTGAGGTCGACGGCGGGGAGGTACAGGTGCAGTGTGCTGTCGACGATCTCCAGATCGAGGTCGGCGCTCTCATCGAGAAGGATCGCCATCAGATCAGGCGTGAGCACATACAGCGCGTCGGTCTCGTAACCGGGCGGGACGGACACCTCGAACACATCGCTGAAGTTGCCCTCCAACCGCAGCTGCGAGCGGCCGGTCGGTCGTCGCGGAAGCACACTGAGCGCTCCACCGCCCCGACGCGAGCGGAGCGTGATCCTCGGCGCTTCCGACGGGAGGGGGATACGCACGGCGCGCACGGTGTGCGTGGTCGCTCCCTCGCGGTCGCCGACGACGAAGATGCGCTCGACGCTGTCGAACGGGAGGCTGGTGCGGAGTGCATCGAGATGGTCCTGCGCGGTGCGGCTCCCACGGTCTATCTGCTCGTCGATGGATCCGCCCCAGATACGGTCGCCGATGTCTGCGCGGTACGTCCACCCGAGCGCCTGCGCGATGGCTTCGAGGTTCGCGCGTCGCCGTCGATGCTGCACGACTGCGATGGTCGAGGTGGCGACGAGTACAGCGCCCGCGACGATCGTCGCCAGCTGTGCGAGGAGCAGGGCGGCACCTTCGAGCCCGAAACCCACAGGCAGCAGATAGAACGCGACGCCGGCGGCGATCGCCAGATAGGCCGCCGACGCGGCGATCAGTCGGAAACCGCCCCGCACGGGGGTTCCTGCGTGCGGGGCGGGCGTCGGTTCCGAGTGCGCGAGCACCGTCAGGGCTTGTAGACGATGGCGATGTTCAGCTGGCCGTTGTCGCGCGCCCACGCGAGCCAGCGCGGTTCGTTCAGCCCGTTGAGACGCTGGATCGGGATGACGTAGATGCCCTGATCGATCCGGCTCAGCGCGCGGAACTCCGGCTTCTTCGAGATCCAGATGGTGCCCCCGCCGTCCCACGGCTCGAGGCACGAGTACACATACCCGTGCTCGCGGAGGTTGATCCGGTCGGTCAGGCTCTCGGCCTGCTGTCGGAGCTCGGCGACGACGTCGGCGGGCACCGTGCCATCCAGGGTGAACGCGGCGACGTCGTATACGTTGCCCTCACCGAAGTCCCGCGTCGTGAGGATGGTCAGTTCCGTGACCCCCTTGTCGGAGGTGCGGGTCCACAGCGCGTGCGAGTTCTTCGCACGCTTGTTCATCAGGAACCCGCCGAAGTTCACCTTCTGGAACGAGAAGTCGTCGAGCTTCGCGGCGATCTCTGCGCGTGTCGTCATGGGGGAGTGTCTCCTTGTCCGGGAGGTCGGGCGGCCTCTCCGTCGAGCGAGCCTAGATGCCCGCCACCGGGCGCCGTCGGACCCCGAACGAGCCCGAACGACGCGCCGGCCGAGCGCCCCCGCAGCCTGCCATAGGCTCGACTCATGCCAGCTCCGCGCACCCTCGACGAGCTCTGCAGCGGGCTGGGGCGGATGCGCGCGGATGCCGGATCCCCCTCGTACGCGGAGATCGCACGGCGCATCGGACGGCTGCGCGGGGGAGCGGAACCGCCGAAGGTCACGGTCTACGACTGCTTCCGTCCCGGTCGACGACGCGTGGACGATCGGCTCGTCGGAGACATTGTCCGGGCGCTCGGCGGGGAGAGGGCCGAATCGGAACGCTGGAGCGAGACGGCGCGCGTGCTCAACGGCGAGCGATCCGGAGTGCACATCGAGGTGACGCATGCTCCGCGGAACGCTCCCGGTGCGGAGATCGGTCGCGAGGCGCTGTTGGCCTCTGTGCCGGCGGCGGATGTCCTGGTTCTCACCGGGCTGCCGGGCGCAGGGAAGAGCACCTTCGCCTCCGCACTGGTCGGCAGGGACTCCGTGCTCACGGTGCAGTTGCGCGAATCCGAGTCGGACCGCCCGCGCGCCGACCCCATCGACATCCTGCGGCGTATGCTCGGCGCGCTCGGAGTCCGTTCGCTGCCCTACGAGCTGCCCCGCCTGCGCGAGACCTTGCAGACCACCGCGCGCGGTACGACCGTGATCGCGGAAGACGCGGGTGATGCCCGGCGCCTCGCCGCACTGATCGTCCCCGGGGTGCGGTACGTCGTGACCTCCCGGGTCGACCTCGCCGATCTGGAGCAGCGTGTGCGACCGCAGTCGCTCACCATCGCTCGTGTCGTCGTTCCGCCGATGACGGACACCGACGCGCAACGGCTCCTCGCGCATCTCATCACGGTCGAGGGGACGGCGGCGCCTCTGTCCACCTCGGAGATCGACGTCGGTGCAGCTGCGCTCCAGCGCATCGTGGCCGTGGGAGGCGGTCTCCCGCTCGACCTCGTGATGCTCGCGGGGATCGTCCGTGAGCACGAGGGCTGGTCGTTCCAGGATCTCGCCTCGCGTTTCGAACATGAGCCGCGTGATGCGCGGATCCGTCCCGTGCTCGAAGCCGCCACCCGCTCGTTGTCGCAGAGTGAGGCCGATCTGCTGGCGGACGCTGCGCTGTTGGACAGGGACATCGACGCGGAGGTGCTGCTCGCTGCCGGCGGTCCGTCAGCGGAAGCCGATCTGCAGCGCCTTCATGGTCGCCATCTCGTCGAACTCCGCGACGGACGCGTGCAGATCCATGCCACGGTGTTCGCGTTCGCCGCGGAGAGATCACGCTCGCTTCGACCCTCTTCGGAGCGCCGGACATTCGTGCGCACAGCAGCGGCCGCGGTGCTCGAGCGGATCCGCTCCGATCCGGACTACGCGGCGCGGGAGGTGGTGACCGTGCTCGCCGTCGCCGCGGCGGCTCGAGAGCATGCCGCCGATTCCGCGGTCGAACAGCTCGCCATCGAAGCGCACCCCGGGCTCTCCCGGTGGTCGATGTGGAACGAGTCGCTGCGCCTGCACGACCTCGCAGCGCGCGGAGAGGGACTCGACCTCGTGCCGGAGATCGCCCTGGGCGTCGCGCACTGCGCTGAGAAGCTCGGGCGCCTGGACGAAGCGCTGATCACGCTGCATCGGGTGCGACGCAGCGCCACCGGGGTGTCACTCGCGCGCACGTGGAATCAGATCGGCAACGTCCAACGGTGGATGAGCCATCTCGAAGAGGCGCTGCGGTCGTACGAGCTCGCGATCGGACACGCGCGGGCTGCGGGGGATCGGATCGTGGAGGGGCGGGCGACGGGCAATCATGCCGATACGCTGCGCATCCTCGCCCGCTACCCGGAGGCACGCGACCGTTACGCGGTGGCTCTGACGATGGCGCGGGAACAGGGCGACGATCTCAACGTCGCGGTCGTTCGCGGCAACCGGGCGCTGCTCCTCCTGGCGATCGGCCAGCTCGACGACGCGGCCGTCGAGCTGCAGGGGCTGCTCGACGAGTCGAGCGTCGACTCGCTTCCGTTCGTGCGCAGGACCTTGGCACTGGTGGCGGAGGCGACGGGAGACGACGTGCGCGCTCGCGAGCTGTGCGCGACCGCGAGGCAGACCCTGCGGACAGCGGGGGAGTTCGCGACCTCGGCGGACCTCGACCTGCTGGAAGCGCGGCTGGACGGGCGCGCCGGCGACCTCGTGAGAGCGCGAGCCGCCGCCGAACGAACCCTGCGCGAGGCGGAACGCGCCGGCTCGCCCCTGATCGCGACCGAGGCGGCGAACTCACTGGCCGAGATACTGGTGCGCGCCGCGGCGATCGACTCGAGCGCAGCCCGCCCGCTCCTCGACGATGCGGCACGGCACGCCGAGGAAGCACGCAGCATTGCCGAGGCGACCGGAGATCGTGCGGAGGTGGCGCGCAGCGACGGCGTCCTCTCGTCGATCGCGGCTGTGCGGGGCGATGAGGCGTCGGCTGAGGCACTCGCGGCGGCCTCGGCGCAGCTCTACGCGGAGATCGGCCATCGCCTGCGCAACGAGTGAGGCGTGAAGGTGGGGCCGTCTGCGTCTCGTCCGGATGCCAGGATGGAGGAATGGACACCGCCAACCTCACCCGGGAGGAGACCGCCGCGCGATCCGCTGCGGTCACCCTGCACCGCATCCGTGTCGAACTCGATCTGACGGGGGCGCCCGAGCGGGCGCGCACCGGGTTCCCGACCGTGACGACGCTCGAGTTCGATGCCACGGCGGAGACGACCTGGCTCGACTTCATCGGCGAAGAGGTGCGCCGCGTCGAGGTGAACGGTGTCGACCAGGATGTCGTGTGGGACGGAGCCCGGATCACGCTCGCCGGTCTCGCCTCCTCGAACGTGGTGCGCGTCGAGGCGGTCGGGGCGTACAGCCGCTCCGGCGAGGGACTGCACCGCTTCCACGACCCCGCCGATGACGAGACGTACCTGTACACGCAGTACGAACCCGCCGATTCGCGTCGAGTCATGGCGTGTTTCGAACAGCCCGACATGAAGGCCGAGTACACCTTCGTCGTCGATTCCCCCTCCGAGTGGGAGGTGCTCTCCAACCAGACCGCGGCGCACACCGACCTCGGCGTCGGGGTGCAGCGGGTGGCGTTCGCCCCGACCCTGCCGATCTCGAGCTACATCACCGCGGTCGCCGCCGGCCCCTACACGCGTGTCGAGGGCGAGTGGCGGCGCGACGAGCAGCAGGTCAGCCTCGGCGTCTTCGTCCGCCGGTCGCTGGCGCCCTACCTGGAGGCCGACGAGATCCTCGACGTCACCCGGCAGGGACTCGACTTCTTCACCGACGCCTTCGCCTACCCGTACCCGTGGGGCAAGTACGACCAGATCTTCGTGCCGGAGTACAACCTCGGTGCGATGGAGAACCCCGGTCTCGTGACGTTCACGGAGTCGTATCTCTCCCGCGGCGCGGCGACGGAAGCGCAGCGCGCCGCACGGGCGAACACGATCCTGCACGAGATGGCCCACATGTGGTTCGGCGATCTCGTCACGATGACCTGGTGGGATGACCTGTGGCTCAAGGAGTCGTTCGCCGACTACATGGGTGCGCACGCCTCCGCGGTCGCCACCCGATTCCATGACGCCTGGGTGAAGTTCGCCGCGAGCCGCAAGGCTTGGGCGTATCAGCAGGATCAGCTGCCCACGACGCATCCGATCGTGGCGGACATCACCGACCTCGAGGCGGCGAAGCTGAACTTCGACGGGATCACCTACGCCAAGGGCGCCGCGGTCCTCAAGCAGCTGGTCGCCTTCGTCGGCGATGACGCGTTCTTCGAGGGTGCTCGGCGCTACTTCGCTGCGAATGCGTTCGGGAACACCACGCTCGACGACTTCCTGGTGCAGCTCAGCGCCGTCTCCGGCCGCGACATGAGCGACTGGTCGGCGGCATGGCTGCAGACTTCCGGTGTGTCGACGCTGTGGACCGAGACGGATGGCGACGGTCGGAGCTTCCTCGTCCAGACCGATCCGCGTCCGCACCGACTGCGCATCGGCCTGTACGAGCGCCTGGACGGGCGCGTCGTCCGTCGCGAGCAGCAGGAACTCGACCTGATCGGCGAGCGGACCCCGCTAGATCTGCCCGATGCCGATCTGGTGCTCCTGAACGACGACGACCTCACGTATGCCAAGGCGCGGCTCGACGAGCGGTCGCTGCGCACGGTCGAGGAGTCGCTGTCCGAGATCGAGGAGCCGCTGGCGCGGGCACTGGTGTGGTCGTCGCTGTGGAACGCCACGAGGGACGGTGAGCTCGATGCGGCGCGGTACGTGGCGATCGTGCGTACGCACGGCCCCGCGGAGTCCAACATCGGGCTGCTGGCGGGTGTCCTCGCGAACGCCGCGTACGCCATCCGGCACTTCGTGGCGGATGCGGACCGTGCTGCGGAGCAGCGCGGCTGGACGGATACCGTGTGGAGCGCGCTGCAGGCCGCCGACGCCGGCAGCGACGCGCAGCTGTCGTGGGCGCGGGCTCTCGCGACCGCATCGGCATACGACGACGTGCACCACGAGCACGTGCGCGCCCTCCTCGACGGTGACGTGCCCGCGGGTCTCGTGGTCGACCCGGATCTGCGCTGGCACCTGCTGACGGCACTCGTCACGACCGGGCACGCCGACCTCGCCGACATCAGCGCCGAGCAGGACCGCGACGACACGGGCAGCGGACGCACGGCAGCGCGACGCGCACGGGCGTCGCGGCCCGACGCCGCCGTGCGGCGCGAGGCCTGGGAGACCGCCTGGACCGACCTCACGCTGAGCAACGATCACCTCGACGCCGAGATCGACGGATTCCGTGCCGGTGGGCGCCGTGATCTGACCGAGGTCTTCGATGCGGAGTACTTCGCGCGGATTGCGGGAGTCTGGGGTGACCGCAGTATCGAGATCGCGCGTCGGCTGGTCCTCGGGTTCTTCCCCGCGGCCGATTCGCTGAGTGCCGTCGACGCCTGGATCGCCGAGAACGCGGGGGCGCCCGCGGCGCTGCGGCGGCTCGTCGTCGAGCAGCGCGACCATCTGGAACGCGATCTCCGTGTGCGCGCCGCTCAGGGCGCTAGCCACCGCGACTAAGCGGGAGCGACCTGCATCCCCATGACCGTGCGCACGATCCACGGGTGCGCACGGTCATCGTCGATGTGGGTCATCCCGAGATTCTCCGCGACGCCGCGAGAGGCGTCGTTGGCGGGATGGATGATGGCGGTGAGCAGCGTCGGCGCGAACTCCCGAGCGACGAGCTCGACGCACGCGCGCGCGGCCTCGGTCGCGTACCCCCGGCGCTGCATCGACCGGCGCACCTGATAGCCGACCTCCCGCACCGGATCGCCGTTCACGGACTGCCAGGTCAGACCGCAGTCGCCGACGAACTCGCCGCCGCGCGTCTCGATGATCCACAGTCCGTGGCCGTGCTTCCGATAGCTCTCCTGCATGCGCGCGATCCACTCGGCGCTCTCGGCGCGGCTCTTGGGCGCCGGATAGAACGCCATCACCTCCGGGTCGCCGAGCAGATCGGCCATCAGGTCCAGGTCGTCCTCCGTCATCTCCCGGAAGACGAGTCGCTCGGTCGGCGGAGGGAGGAGGCGTCGTACCGCGCCGCTCACAGATCGAGCGATTCGCCGGGCTCCAGAACGAAGAACTCGCCGCCGCCCTGCTCGGTCGCCCACTGCAGCCGCTGGCGGTGCATGTTCTTCCCGATAACCGAGAGCGTCATGTCGTGGGTGCCGAAGGCGCGACGCGGCGCGACAGCGAGCACATAGTCCATCGCCTCGCCGATCTTCAGCCAGGGCGCTCCGAGCGGAGCAGCGAGCGTGCCGACCGCGACCCCCTCCGGAACCGCGTAGGAATCGCCGGGGTAGTAGAGCTCGTCGTTCACCAGCACGCCGACGTTCTCGACGACGGGCAGCGACGAGTGGATGACCTCGTGCGTGCCGCCGAAGAACCGGAGCGAGAAGCCGCCGATCTCGACGGTTTCGCCGGGGGAGACCACGGTGATGTCGTACCCCTCCGCCGCCCGGGCAACTCCGGACGGCGCGAAGATCGGCGTGCCCGGCGCCGCGCGCAGGAGCCGGTCGAAGTGATCGGAGGTCCAGTGGTCGGGGTGCTCGTGGGTGATCACGATCGCGACCAGGCCGTCGAGATCCACCAGCGGTGCGGTGAAGGAACCCGGATCGATCAGCAGGGTCTTCCCGCCGGCATCGAGGCGGAGGGCGGCATGTTCGAACTTGGTAACGCGCATGAGACGAGTCAACTCCTTCAACAGGTGCACGGCAAACGGATTCTGCGCGCCACGCCCGGGAGTCAGGTCGGGGTGGCGTCGATTTGGCGGACCGAGAAACGCCATGGCATACTTGAACGGTTGTCGCGCGACGGAAACGTCCGCCAGACGGCCCCATCGTATAGCGGCCTAGTACGCTGCCCTCTCACGGCGGTAACGCGGGTTCGAATCCCGCTGGGGTCACACAACATGAGAAAGCCTCCGGTTCGCCGGGGGCTTTCTTGCTTTTCGCACCCGGTTCACGGAGTGGACGCCTTTGTGAACCACAACGCCGCGCCCGTTCCGACGGCGGCCGCTGCAGCGAGCGGGAAGTCGAGTCCGTACGCGGTGATCGCGATGATCGGCGTGACGAAGACCACGACGGCAGCGACCGTGACCGCCGTCGATGGGCGGCGCGGCACGCCGAATCGTGGCACTCTCTCGAACCGACCGAGCCACAGGGAGAGCAGCCATACGGCAGCCAGTACGACCACGAAGAACAGGGGTCGCGTCCACCACCACAGCGGACTTCCCGGCGACGGCAACGGCAACGGCAGGAGGAGCTCGATGCCGACGAGCACCATGATCATCGGGAGATGCCAGAGGTAGATCGTCATCAGCCGCGACCCGATGAGGAAGACAGTTCCCTGCGCCGCTCTGGTGCGCATGATGGCGGTCAGAGGGCGGTGCAGGATGGTCAGCGCCGCGGTCTGGATCACCGCGAGGACAGCCATCGTGGCTGTCGGCGGCCACTGGTTGCCGAGCATGCTCTGCGTGTAGCCGCCGAGAGAGACGAGAGCCCACAGGGCCACGTACCCGCCCGCGATCATCAGCACGAGCTGCCACCAGGTGCGGAGTGCGAACCAGCCGTCATAGAGGAAGAATCCGACCTGCTGTGCGAACAGCCACGCGAACAGGATGTTCGGGATGCCGGAGAGTTCCTGGCCGAGGCCATACCCCGTGGGAGGAAGGGGGGCGATGCCCAGGACGCCGCCGACGAAGAGGAACCGGAAGGCATCGACGGCCAGAGCCGTGGCGAACAGGATCAGCAGGATCCACGCACCGTGTCGCTCGTGGAGCCGCATCATCGCCGGTGCCAGTGCCTGCGCGATCATGTAGGCGGCGAGGAACCACAGCGGCGACCCGACGCCGATCGCGATGGTGTCCACGAGTGCCGGATCGACGCCGAGCACCCGTGCCGCGCCGAGGACGATCGTGAAGAAGACGAAGAGCGGGAGGGCAGGGCGGGCGAGGCGTGCCAGTCGTACGCGCACGAAGGTGTCTGCGCTCTCGCGACGAGCGACTGCTGATCGCCATCCGGCTCGTGCGGCGTATCCGCCGACCACGAAGAATAGCGGCATGATGTTCGCGATCCAGGAGGCGGCGGTGAACCACGACTGGGTCTCGACGGTCTTCTCGATCAGGAGCGACCCGTCCGATTCCCGCCCGACCCCGGTGAAGAGGACATGCACGAACACGACGAGCAGCACGCAGGCGACGCGGACCAGGTCGAGAGTGAGGTCGCGGCCGACCGGCACAGCGCGTGACCGGAGATCGATGGCGGCTCTGCTCATGGCAACGACTCTAACCGCCGGCGGATCGGTGCCCGCTCGGGCGGCGGGAGTCAGATCTGGTCGGGACCGGCTTCTTCCGCTACCGACGAGGGTGCGGATCGACGGTTCCGGCGCGCTCGACGGATCAGCCACACGATCAGTACGACGACACCGACGACCGCGAGCCAGGGGAGGACGAAGCCCAGTGCGATGACGAGGGCGTTGAGCGATACGACGAGGCCGTTCCATCCGGCGAGCAGGCCGTCGGCGAACCCGGCGGGATCGGCGGTGGTGGCCGTCGTCGCTCTGGTGAGTTGCACCTGAAGCGAGGACATCGCTACCTGATCCTGCAGGGACTCGAGCTGCTGCTCATACGACTCGAGCTGCGCCTGTCGGTCGGTCAGCGCGACCTCGGCCTCGATCAGCTCGGAGACGCTGCCCGACTGCGCCATCAGCTCGGTGAGACGGTCGACGGACGCGCGCGTCGAGTCGACGCGCGCCTGAAGATCGATCGACACCGAGGACACGTCCTGCTTCGACGTCGACGACGAGAGGACGTCACCGGTCTCTCCGAGCGCGGCGATCACCTCCGGCAGATCTGCGGAGGGCACGCGGATGCTGATCCAGCCGTACGCCGAGTCGGCGGGAGCCGGTTCGGACGTGCCGTCGATGGCGACGGACTTCCCGATCTCGGTGCTCTCCACGTAGCCGTCGTGCTCCTCGGCGAGGTTCGCGATCGCCGAAGCGGCGTCCGCGATGCTCTTCACCTGGACGGTCGCCTGGGCGGTCGCGATGATCTCCCGATCGCCCTCGCTGCTGTCGGCGCCGGCGATGGTGGAGTCGGAGATGCTCCCGGGGAGCGATTCGGGTGCTGAGTCGGACATCTGATCCGGCGATGACGACGAGGAATCCATCGAGACGCCGCCCGGCAAGCTCAGCCCCTCGGCCGTCGATGTCGCGGTGCCACCGACCGCGCCGAGGATCGGGGGCGTCACGAGGACGCCGACGACGAAGGCCGCGGCGATGCCGCCGCCCGTGAGCCAGCGGCGGCGGCGTTTCCTGGCACGCTCGGCCTGCGGATGCGCAGGGGAGCGTTCTGCGGCGATCTCGGTGAACACGGCGGTCTCGATGCGGGCGATGGTGTCGTCCGACAGCACCGGCAGCTCGCTGCGGGGATTCTGGTCGTTCATGCGTCTCTCACTTCCTTCACGGCGCCGCGCAACCGGGTGCGCACTCGGGAGAGACGATTGCGGACGACCGCGTGCGTGATGCCCAATTCCTCGGCCGCGGCCTGATACGCGTAGCCCTCGGACGCGCACAGGCGGAAGATCTCGCGGTCGAGATCGTTCAGGGTCCCCACCTCGACGGCGATCCGGGCGGCGAGCTCGGCCGTGATGACCTGTTCCTCGACGCTGATCGTGTCGGGCAACAGGGTCTCGTCGACGGCCTCGGCGGTGTGCGCCTGATCGCGGCGGCGCTGGCGCAACCGGTTCGCGGCCTGGAAGCGGCAGATCGTGGCCAGCCAGGGCAGGATCGACTCGCCCTGGAGCTCGAGAGCGGGGAGCTTGCGCCAGGCGACGACGAACGTCTCCTGGGTGACGTCCTCCGCGTCGGCGGGCGACGCCAGGATGCCCTGGGCGATCCAGTAGACCGGCCGCACGTGTGCGCGGTACAGCTCGCGGAAGGCGCTCTCGTCGCCGGCCGCGGCCTGCGCCGCCCATTTCTGATCACTCGTCTGCACGGGCATCCTGATTCCGTTCGGTGTCTCTCACCAGGGAAGTGTCGATCGCTGCCTCATCGTCTCAGATCCGGTCGCCGTATTCGTCTCGATCGCTGTTCCCCGCGGTGCCGCGGCTCCGGTAGCATTGCCCGGGCGAGAGGGAGTATCCCGGATCCGCGCGTAACGTCATCACGAGCACCGTCATCGCTGCTCCGGGCGCGCGACGCACATCTGTGCGGGGGAGAGACTTTCGACTGATTCCCGACCCCTCCGCGAAAGGCCTGTGCGCCCCTTGGAAATCCCCGTCTGGTTCGAGATCACCTCGATGGTCGTCCTCACGATCATCCTGATCGCCGACCTGCTCCTCATCCGGCTGCGGCCGCACATCCCCTCGACGAAGGAGTCCACCCTGTGGGTGGTCTTCTACGTGGGTCTCGCACTGCTCTTCGCCGTGCTCCTGGGCAACGTCGGCGGCTGGCAGAACGCCGGCGACTTCATCACCGGCTGGGCACTGGAATACAGCCTGTCGATCGACAACCTGTTCGTCTTCGTCCTGATCATGGCCCAGTTCGCGGTGCCGCGGCGCCTGCAGCAGCAGGTCCTCATGGTCGGCATCATCATCGCGCTGATCCTGCGCGGCCTCTTCATCCTCGCCGGCGTCGCGATCGTCGAGAACTTCTCGCCGATCTTCTACATCTTCGGCGCATTCCTCATCTGGACGGCGATCCGTCAGGCGATGCCCGACGGTGACCATGAGGGTGAGGTCAAGCGCGAGAACTTCATCGTGCGCCTGCTCCGTCGTCGCGTCGACATCAGTGAGGAGTACGACGGATCGAAGATCCGCACCACGGTGGACGGCAAGCGCATGTGGACGCCCATGGTGATCGTCTTCATCACGATCGGCGTCACCGACCTCATCTTCGCGATCGACTCGATCCCCGCGATCTTCGAGATCACCACGAACGGATTCCTCGTCTTCGCGGCCAACATCTTCGCGCTCATGGGGCTGCGCCAGCTCTACTTCCTGCTGGGTGACCTGCTCGATCGCCTCCGTTACCTGCACTACGGCATCGCGGTGATCCTCGGCTTCATCGGCATCAAGCTGATCCTGCACGCGCTGCACGTCAATGAGCTGCCGTTCATCAACGGCGGTCAGCACGTCGAGTGGGTGCCCGACATCAGCAACATGGTCTCGCTCGGCGTGATCCTCGCTTCGATGACCATCGCGACGGTCGCGAGCCTCATCGCCTCCTCGCATGACAAGCGCGCGGAGAAGAAGGCAGCGCTCAGCGAGTAGTCCCGCAGGCGACCTGCGCGCCTCAGAACGCGCGCAGGTTCGCCTGCAGACCGCCGTCCACGTACTCCCGGCGGAGAATGCCGCGGCGGCGCAGGACGGGCACGAGTTCGTCGAGCGTGCGATGCAGGGTGACCGGATGGAAGTCGCCCCAGAGCAGCACGCCGTCGTTGCCCCACTCGCCGAGCTCTTCGATCAGGTCGGCGAACTCCTCGGCCGTTCCGACGAAGCCGGAGCGGTCCGTGATCCGGCCTGTGCGGGCGAGCGCCGTCAGATGGGCGCGCAGCGGGGCATCCTCGCCGCGGTCTCCGATCAGGCGCTGGATGCTCCCGCGCGAGACGTGGGCGCCGAAGATCGAGAGGTCGAGCGCCTTGTCGAGGTCGAGCGACGTGAGGTCGGTCTCGAGGTCGCTGGACTGCTTGCGGGCGATCTGCACCAGCGCGGCGTCGTCGGGATGGGCGGATGCGGCGACGATGCGGTCCGCCTCCTCGCTCGATGACGTGATCACGGGCTGGATGGCGAACAGGATCTTGATGTCCTCGGGCTGCCGCCCGTTCGCGATCGCCGCCTCGTGCACCCGGGCACGGTAGTCGCGCACGGACTTCTCGTTCAGCGGAGCCAGCGCGAGCTGCACATCGGAGTTCGCGCCGGCGAACCCGAGTCCGCGGCCGGAGCCGCCGGGGGAGACGATCGCGGGATCCCCGTCCGTGAACGGGAGCGCGTTGAGGGGGCCGTCGAATGCGAAGTGCTCGCCCCGGTGCCGGACGGGCTGCAGCTTCGTACCGTCGGCGTAGACCCCGGTCTCGCGGTCGGCGACGAGTGCGCCGTCGTCCCAGCTGTGCCACAGTGCGCGGATTCCGGCGAGCCAGTCCTCCGCGCGGTCATACGCCTCGTCGTGACCGAGCTGCGGCGCGTCCGAGAAGTGTCGTGCGCTCCCGGTGTCGGTGACCACGTTGAGACCCAGCCGATGCCCGCTCAGATGCTGCAGCGTCGCGAACTGGCGCGCCGCGGTGTACGGGAGATACGCCGCCGGGTTCACCGTCGGCACGACGCCCAGATGCCTCGTCGCCTGGAAGAGATACGGAGCGAGCAGGAGCGGATCGTGCTTGGGGCCGCCGAAGGCGTGACGGACCCGCAGATCGATCGTCGACGGCGACCCCAACGACGGCGCGTCCTCGATGATGACCAGGTCGAAGCCCGCCTGCTCCAGGGTGCGGGCAGCGTCCTGGTACACCTCAGGGCGCGTCCAGTCGTAGTCCCAGTCGAGTGACGGATAGCCCCAGCCCTGCGGCCCGAAACCGCGCGCCAGGAACCAGCCGAAGTGCTGGGGTCGGCTCACGCGACCGTCTCCCGCACGGCGTTCAGCACCTGCGAGAGGTCGGCGACGAGATCCTCGACGTCTTCGATGCCGATCGATACCCGCAGCGTGCCGGGGTGCACGCCCAGGATCTCGCGCTCTTCGTCCGTGCGCTGCGCGTGACTCGTGGTCGCCGGATGCAGCACCAGGGAGCGGACATCTCCGATGTGGGTCATGTGCGTGAAGACCTGCACGCCCTCGACGAACCGTCGTGCGGCGGGCAATCGGCCCCGCAGGGTGAAGGTGAAGATCGACCCCGATCCGCCCTCGAGGTAGCGGGAGCCGATCTCATGGTCGGGATGCGAGGGGAGCCCGACGTAGTCCACGCTCTCGACCGCGTCGTGCTGTTCCAACCACTGCGCGATCTGGAGCGCGTTGCGGGACTGCCGCTCGACGCGGAGGCTGAGTGTCTCCACGCCTTGGCCGATCAGGAAGGCGTTGAGCGGAGACGGGGACGCGCCGAATCGCGGCGCCACCGACTCACGCGCGTAGGCGATGCGTGCGCGCCCGCCGTGGCGAGCGAAGACGCTGGGAGCGTCGCCCCGCCCCGGCAGCACGAGGTGCGGCGCATTGTGGCCCGCGTGCTCGGCGTCGAAGCGGCCGTCGTCGACGATCACGCCGCCGAGAACGGATCCGTGTCCGGCGAGGAATTTCGACGCGGAGTGGACGACGATCGCCGCGCCGTGCTCGATCGGACGCAGCAGGGCCGGGGTCGCCAGGGTGTTGTCCACGATCAGCGGGATCGCGAACTCGTCGGCGATGTCGCTGATGGCACGGATGTCGAGCACGTCGTTGCGCGCGTTCGCCACGGACTCGGCGAACACCGCGCGGGTGTTCGGGCGGATCGCCGCCCGCCAGGCATCCGGATCGGCGATGTCTTCGACGAAAGTCGTCTCGATGTCGAGGCGCGCCAGGTTGTCGAGGAAGAGCCCTCGGGTGCCCTCATAGATGTGGGTGGAGGAGACGATGTGGTCGCCGGCCCCCACGACGGTGAGCAGGGCGGTCACGACTGCCGCCTGTCCGCTCGCGACCAGCACCGCGTCCGCGCCGGACTCCAGGGCTGCGAGCTGACGCTCCACGGCTCGCACCGTCGGGTTGCCCGTGCGCGTGTATCCGAAGCCGGCCCCGGTGCTGAAGTGGTCGGCCGCGTGGTCGAAGTCGTCGAACTCGAACCCCGCCGTCAGATAGATGGGCGTCGCGCGCGAGGACGCCGTCTCACGGGTTCTCGCCGCGTGGACCGCACGGGTGGCGAAGCGGGCGGTGTCGACGGTCATGCGGTGCCTCTCGGTCGTTCGGGTGCTCAACAGAGTGTCATGACGGGTCGGAGCGTGTCCGAGCGGTGGTAATCTGACGTCATGCGGACCGTGCTCCTTCTTCTTAGCGGCCGCGACGAGACCTCGATCTGAGCCCCTCCTCGTCGCGGAGTCCATCGTGGGCCGAACCGCCAGCCACAGGAGACACGCAATGACCACCCCCGCAAACGGTGCCGATTCCGCACGCCGCCGGACCCTCGCCGAGAAGGTCTGGGACGACCACCTGGTCGTCAAGGGCGAGAACGGCGAGCCGGACCTCATCTACATCGACCTGCACCTCGTGCACGAGGTCACAAGTCCGCAGGCGTTCGACGGCCTCCGCAGCGAGGGGCGGCCGCTGCGCCGCCTCGACCTGACGATCGCGACCGAGGACCACAACACCCCGACGCTGGAGATCCACAAGCCGATCGCCGATCTCACCAGCCGCACGCAGATCGAGACCCTGCGCCGCAACGCCGCGGAGTTCGGGGTGCGTCTGCACTCGCTCGGCGATGCGGAGCAGGGCATCGTGCACGTCGTCGGGCCCCAGCTCGGGCTCACGATGCCCGGCATCACGGTGGTCTGCGGCGACTCGCACACCTCGACGCACGGGGCGTTCGGAGCGATGGCGTTCGGCATCGGCACCAGCGAGGTCGAGCACGTCATGGCCACGCAGACACTGCCGCTGAAGCCGTTCAAGACCATGGCGATCAACGTCGAGGGGACTCTGCGCGACGGCGTCACCGCGAAGGACATCATCCTCGCCGTGATCGCGAAGATCGGCACCGGCGGCGGTCAGGGCTACGTGCTCGAGTATCGCGGCAGCGCCATCCGCGCCCTCTCCATGGAGGGGCGCATGACGATCTGCAACATGTCGATCGAAGCCGGAGCGCGGGCCGGGATGGTGGCCCCCGACGAGACCACCTTCGCCTACCTCGAGGGCCGTCCGCACGCGCCCAAGGGGCAGGACTGGGAAGAGGCCGTGGCCTACTGGCGCACCCTGCCGACCGACGAGGGCGCGACCTTCGACGCCGAGGTCTTCATCGACGCCGACGAACTCGAGCCGTTCGTGACCTGGGGCACCAACCCCGGTCAGGGCAGCTCGCTGTCGTCCTCGGTGCCGAACCCCGCCGAGATCGTCGATCCCAACGAGCGGGCTGCCGCAGAACGCGCGCTGGAGTACATGGACCTCACGCCGGGGACGCCTCTCAAAGAGGTGCCGGTCGACGCCGTGTTCATGGGCTCCTGCACCAACAGCCGCATCGAGGACCTGCGCGCCTTCGCATCGATCATCCAGGGCAAGAAGAAGGCCGACGGCGTGCGCGTCATGGTCGTCCCCGGGTCGGCGCGCGTGCGCCTGGAGGCCGAGGCCGAGGGCCTCGACAAGGTCATCAAGGACTTCGGGGCGGAATGGCGCTTCGCCGGATGCTCGATGTGTCTGGGCATGAACCCCGACCAGCTCGCACCGGGGGAGCGCTGTGCGTCCACGTCGAACCGGAACTTCGAAGGACGACAGGGCAAGGGAGGGCGCACGCACCTCGTGTCGCCGCTCGTCGCCGCCGCGACCGCGATCCGCGGCACGCTGTCCAGCCCCAGCGACCTGACGGAAGGGATCTGACCCATGGAGAAGTTCATCACGCACACGGGCATCGCGGCACCGCTGAAGCGCTCGAACGTCGACACCGACCAGATCATCCCCGCCGTCTTCCTGAAGCGTGTCACGAAGACGGGTTTCGAAGACGCGCTGTTCCACGGCTGGCGGCAGGACCCCGAGTTCGTGCTCAACCAGCCGGAATTCCAGGGCGCGTCGATCCTCGTCGCCGGTTCGGACTTCGGCACCGGATCCAGCCGTGAGCACGCCGTGTGGGCGTTGCGCGACTTCGGATTCACCGTGGTCCTCAGCCCGCGCTTCGCCGACATCTTCCGGGGCAACTCGGGCAAGCAGGGCCTTCTCGCCGCGACGATCTCGGAAGAGGATCTCGAGCGGATCTGGGCGGAGATCGACCGGAATCCCGGGGCACAGATGACGGTCGACCTCGAGGCGCGCAGCGCGTCGATCGGTGACGTCCAGGCCGAGATCGGGATCGACGATTACACTAGATGGCGGCTCCTCGAAGGGCTCGATGACATCGGGCTCACGCTGCGCAACGAAGACAAGATCGCGCAGTTCGAGGCCCGTCGCGAGTCGTGGCGGCCCCGAACCCTTCCCGTTCAGTAGACGGTGGGGGCGGGGGAGCCCAGGGGCAACCCGCCCCCGAAATCCGTAAATGAAGTGAGGCTCCGAATGACGACACCTGTGCGCGACGCTCTCCCGGACGGAGTCCCTGCACTCACCGGAGACGTCCTCGCCATTCGAGGCGGACGCCCGCTTCGCGGTCGCGTCGACGTCAAGGGGGCGAAGAACCTGGCGACCAAGGCCATGGTCGCCTCGCTCCTCGGCGAGACCGTGAGCACCCTGCGCGATGTGCCGGCGATCAGCGATGTCGCCGTCGTGCGCTCACTGCTCGAGGTGCATGGCGTGCGCGTCAGCGAGGGCGATGAGCCCGGCTCGCTCATCTTCGACCCGAGCGATGTGGAGTCCGCCCACTTCGAGGAGATCGACGCCCACGCCGGCGCCTCCCGCATTCCGATCCTCTTCTGCGGGCCGCTCCTGCACCGTCTCGGTCAGGCGTTCATCCCCGACCTCGGCGGATGCCGTATCGGCGACCGCCCCATCGACTTCCACCTGGACGCGCTGCGCAAGTTCGGCGCCATCGTCGAGAAGCTCCCCAGCGGGATCCGCCTCTCCACGGGCGGAAGCCGCCTGCACGGGGCGAACATCCACCTCCCGTACCCGAGTGTCGGCGCGACCGAGCAGGTGCTCCTCACCGCTGTCCGCGCCGAGGGCGTCACGGAGCTCCGCAATGCCGCCATCGAGCCGGAGATCATGGACCTGATCGCGGTCCTCCAGAAGATGGGCGCGATCATCTCCTACGAGCCCAACCGCGTCATCGTCATCGAGGGCGTCGAGAAGCTCCGCGGCTACGACCACCGGTCGATCTTCGACCGCAACGAGGCGGCCTCATGGGCATCCGCGGCTCTGGCCACCGACGGCGAGATCTTCGTCGGCGGTGCCAAGCAGCAGGAGATGCTGACGTTCCTCAACATCTTCCGCAAGGCGGGCGGCTGGTTCGACATCCAGGAAGACGGCATCCTCTTCCGTCGTGACGGCGATATCAAGCCCGTCGTCATCGAGACCGATGTGCACCCCGGCTTCATGACCGACTGGCAGCAGCCTCTCGTGGTCGCGCTGACGCAGGCGCACGGCCGAAGCGTCGTGCACGAGACCGTGTACGAGAACCGGATGGGCTTCACCGACGCGCTGGTCAAGATGGGCGCCGACATCGTCGTGCACCCGCGCGGTCTGCAGGACGGACCCCGCCGCGTTCCCCGCCGCGACCTCGAGCAGGCCGCCGTCATCACGGGCCCGACGCCGCTGCACGGTGCGGACATCGTGGTTCCCGACCTCCGCGGCGGCTACAGCCACGTCATCGCGGCGCTGACGGCCACGGGCGAGTCGAAGGTCTCGGGTGTCGACATCCTCAGCCGTGGATACGAGAAGTTCCTCGCCAAGCTCGACGCGCTCGGCGCCGACTTCGACGTCATCCGGTGACCCGGATGGCACGGCGGTCGGCGGAGACGACCCGGCCGAGCGTCTTCTGGCCGCTCGCCGCACTGGTGATCCCGCCGGTCGCGCTGATCGCGAAGATCCGTGTCTCCGGCGGTGAGAAGCTCCCGCAGGAGGGGTCGTTCATCCTCGCGCCGAATCACTACTCGGAGTTCGATCCGCTCATCGTGGCGGTTGCCGTGTGGCGGATCGGGCGTGCGCCGCGGTTCATGGCCAAGGAGAGTCTCTTCAAGGTCCCTGTTCTCGGCTGGTTCCTGCGCCGTACGGGCATGATCCCGGTGGCCCGCACTTCGTCTGCGGCTTCTGCGCGGCAGACGATGAAGCAGTCCGAAGAGCTGGTGGAGCACGGTCGCGGAGTGATCGTGTATCCCGAGGGCACCCTCACGCGTGATCCCGATCTGTGGCCGATGCGCGGCAAGTCCGGCGCGGTGCGTCTGGCCCTCGCCGACGGCATCCCGCTGATCCCGATGGCGCAGTGGGGCACCCAGGAGATCATGGGGCGCTACCAGAAGGGCCTCAGCTTCTGGCCGCTGCGCAAGCCGGTCCGGGTGCTGGTCGGCGATCCGGTGGACGTCTCCGATCTGCGCGGACGCGCGGGGGAGCCCGCGGCGCTGAACGAGGCGACGAACCGCCTGATGAACGCGATCACGGCCTTGCTCGAGGAGTTGCGCGGAGAGAAGGCGCCCGCCGAGCGCTGGAATCCCGCAAGCCATGGGCAGAAGGAGACCGGACGCCTTGACTCCTAAGAGAACAGCGCCCGTCGGTCCGCGCGCCACCGTCATCGGCGCCGGCAGCTGGGGGACGACCTTCGGCAAGATCCTCGCAGACGGCGGCGCCCAGGTGACGATGTGGGCCCGGAGAGCCGAGCTTGCCCAGGAGATCAACGAGGCCAAGCGCAACTCCCGGTACCTGCCGGGCATCAACCTCCCGCGCACGATGGCGGCCACGCATGAGCTCGCGACGTCGCTCGAGGGCGTCGAACAGGTCTACCTGTCGGTGCCGAGCCAGTCGCTCCGCGAGAACTTGAAGGCAGTGCGCCCACTGCTCGCCGACAGCGACGCGAAGATCATCAGTCTGATGAAGGGCGTCGAGCGCGGCACCGGGTTGCGCATGAGCCAGGTGATCCAGCAGGAGCTCCGGTGCGACCCCGACCGCATCGCCGTCGCGTCCGGTCCGAACCTCGCGCTCGAGATCGCCCGCGAACAGCCGACCGCTGCCGTGATCTCGTCACGCAGTCGGGAGACCGCGGAGATCGTCGCGCGTGCCGCGCGGAACAGCTACTTCCGCACGTTCGTGAACACCGATGTGATCGGCACCGAGTTCGGGGGAGTGCTCAAGAACCTGATCGCGGTCGCCATCGGCATCGTCGACGGCGTCGGCTACGGCGAGAACACCAAGGCGTCGATCATCACGCGAGGTCTGGTCGAGATGACGGACTTCGCGGTGGCCAACGGCGCGCACCCGGAGACACTCCAGGGCCTCGCCGGCCTCGGCGACCTGATCGCCACCTGCCAGTCGCCGCTGAGCCGCAACAACACGGCCGGGCGCCTGCTCGGCCAGGGATACAGCTTCCAGGACGTCGTGAAGCAGATGCAGCAGACGGCGGAGGGGCTCGCCTCGGTCGCGCCGATCCTGCAGCTCGCTCGCGAGGCCGAGGTAGACATGCCCATCGTCGAGCAGGTGAAGATGGTGCTCGACGGCAAGATGGATCCGAGAGACATCGCACCCCACCTGACTACGGACGACGACACCCCGCAGGGTGAGAGGACCAACCATGGACAAGCAGACGGTGGTGGTGCTCTTCGGCGGGCGCTCCAGCGAGCATTCGATCAGTTCCGCAACGGCGGGGGGCGTGCTGGGCGCGATTGATCGCGACCGCTACTCCGTGATCCCGGTGGGGATCACCCGCGAGGGGGCCTTCGTCCTGGAAGACGATGATCCCGCGAAGTTCCCGCTGGATGCCGCACACCTTCCCGAGGTCGTCGACAACGGCACGCGCGTGCTGTGGCCCGAGACGGGTGGCGACCGCACGCTGCGCGTCGTCCAGGTCGACGGATCGATCGTCGGTCTCGGCGCCGTCGACGTCGTACTCCCGATCCTGCACGGGCAGCATGGCGAGGACGGCACCATCCAGGGGTTCTTCGACACGCTCGAGGTGCCTTACGCCGGTGGCGGGGTCCTCGACTCCGCGCTGTGCATGGACAAGCACTTCATGAAGATCGCCCTCGAGGCGGCCGGCATCTCGGTGGCGCCCTGGGTGACCGTGCGTCGCACGGACTGGGAGCGGGATGCGGCAGACATCCGCGCCCGCGCGGCCGCCCTCGGTCTGCCGCTGTTCGTGAAGCCTGCTCGTGCGGGCTCGAGCGTCGGCGTCTCCAAGGTCGAGGTGGCCGACGAACTCGATGCCGCACTGGCCGTGGCGTTCGCCGAAGACGACAAGGTGCTCATCGAGACCGGGGTGAGCGGCCGGGAGATCGAGGTCGCCGTTCTCGAGACGGCGGAAGGGGTGCGCGCTTCCCTTCCCGGGGAGGTCATCCTCACCTCGCGTGGGTTCTACGACTTCGAGGGCAAGTACCTCGGCGGTGACGGTGTCGACGTCGTCTGCCCGGCAGAGGTGACCGATGCCGAGACGGCCGCGATCCAGGAGGCCGGCCTCCGCGCGTTCGAGGCCGTCGACGGCCGGGGGCTCGCCCGCGTCGACATGTTCCTGACCCCCGAGGGCACCCTCGTCGTCAACGAGCTCAACACGATGCCGGGCTTCACCCCGATCTCGATGTTCCCGAAGTGCTGGGTGGCATCCGGCCTGAGCTACGGCGAACTGATCACCGAGCTTGTCGAGGCGGGTCTGCGCCGCTGACGCCGGCCCACCCGCCTGCGGTCAGCTCGCGGGGAATTCGACGCGGTCGGTGCACTTCGCCGTCGCCGGCGCCAGTCCGGACTGGATGCTCGTGGAGATCGAGTCCACGATGGACTGGAAGTCGATCTGCTCACCCCGACGGATGTTGACCTCGACCGCGGGCTCGCGCCCGTAGGTGACCAGGCGCTGCCGCTCCTCCTCCTGCTCGAGGACCAGCCAGTCGACGCCGCCGAGCGTGGTGCAGACGAGTGCGGAAGGGGCCGGCGGCTCGACACCGCAGCGCAGGGCGACGGTGGTGGGCTCTCCCCATGCGCCGGTGGCCTGGGCGTCCGTCCACACCCGGTCGAACCCGGCGACACTGTCCGGCAGCAACACCGAGACCGAGGCGCACGCCGGATCGTTCGCGTCTTCGGCCGGTTCGAGGTGCACGGTCGTGGAGCATCCGGCGAGGGCAGCGGAGAGGATCACCGCGCCTGCGAGGGCAGCGAGGCGACGGGAACGAGGCATGCTTCCAGGCTACCTTTGACAGCATGCCCTCCCGACCCGAAGCCGATGATCCGCGCCTGGGCGATGTCTCCGAAGGACGCATCCTGCAGGCGATCCTGAGCCGCACCGCACCGGGCGCGCATACCCTGATCGGGCCGGGGGACGATGCCGCCGTGATCGCGACGCCCTCGGGCAGCGTGGTCGCGACGACCGACACACTCGTTCACGGGCCGGACTTCCGCCTCGCGTGGTCCAGCGGCTATGACCTCGGGTGGAAGGCCGCGGCCGTGAACCTTGCGGACGTCGCCGCGATGGGCGCGCGCCCGACCGCTCTGCTCGTCGCCCTGGCCGTTCCCCGGGATCTGCGTCTCTCCTTCGTCGAGCGTCTCGCTGACGGCTTCCGCGAGGCATGTGCCGCATTGGCGCCGGGCTGCGCGGTGGTGGGCGGTGACCTGACGGTGTCCGATGTGCTGACCATCGCGGTGACAGCGCTCGGAGATCTCGAAGGTCGCGCTCCGGTCACCCGCAGCGGCGCCCGTCCCGGAGACGTCGTCGCCGTCGCCGGCGAGTTGGGCAACGCGGCACACGGACTCGCCGTGCTGTTCGGTCGTTTCCGTGACGGCGATGCCCCCGTGCCGGTCGATGTCGCGAAGCTGGCCGCGGGGGAGTCCGCTGCGCTGGCCGCCCAGTTGCGCCCGTCGCCCCCGATCGGTCTCGGCGCCGTGGCGGCGACGGTCGGTGCGACCGCGATGATGGACATCTCCGACGGACTCGCTCTCGACGCCCGTCGGATGGCCGCGGCGTCGGGGGTCACCATCGCTCTCGACCGCGCCGCGCTGGGCTCGGATCCGGAGCGTGCGATCGCCGGCGGAGAAGACCACGCGCTGCTCGCCACTTTCCCCGAAGGAATGCTCCCGCCGGGGTTCCGCGTGATCGGACGGGTCATTCCGAGCGGAGACGAGGATCTGCTGTGCGACGGCCTTCCCGTCGACATCAGCGGATGGGATCCCTATCGGGACTGGGACTCGGTCTCGGGCTGATCGTCCGCTGACGAACTCTCGTCGGTCGCAGGCTCCGCCCACCACAGCGTGGTGTCGCCGTAGCCCTTCTCCCGGAACAGCTCCAGACCCGCGGCGCCGAAGTCGGGAGGAGTGGAGCGGCGCGCGCGTTCGACGACGACGACCGCGTCTGCGGAGAGCAGCGGGGCGAGGGCGACGAGGTCGGCTGTCATGGCCGCATCGTCGAGATCGTAGGGCGGGTCGGTGAAGACGAGGTCGAAGGGCCCGGCCGCGCGCTGCAGGAAAGTATGGACTGCGCCCTCGTGCACCCGACCGGCCGACAGGCCTCCGGCCTTGGCGACGACGGCGGCGTTGCGGCGGACGATGCCTGCCGCCTGCCGGCCTCGCTCGACGAGATCCACGCTGGCGGCGCCCCTGCTCAGCGCCTCGAGGCCCAGGGCGCCGGAACCGGCATACAGGTCGAGAACGCGCGCGCCGTCGATGGCGCTCAGCGCCTCCAGTGCGCCGAAGAGCGATTCCCGCACCCGGTCGCTGGTCGGTCGCGTGCCGACACCCGGCACTTCCAGGCGTGCGCCTCTGGCGGCGCCTGCGATGATCCTCGTCACCACTTCACGATACGACAGCCCGGGTGCCGGCGGTGTCGGTCGCGTTCCCTAGACTCGGAGCATGTCGCTCACGCTCGATTCCTCGTTGGAGGATGCGCTCGGTGCGGCGTCTGCCAAGACGCTCGGACGAGCTTTCGGCATGCAGAACGTGGGCGACCTGCTCTCGCACTATCCGCGTCGCTACGCCGATCCGGGCGAGCTGACGCCGATCCGCGACCTCCCCCTCGGCGAGACGGTGACCATCGTCGCCGAGGTCCTGTCCTCGAGCTTCCGACGGATGCGCAATCGGCCGGGCGCGATGGTCGACGTGGTCATCGGCGATGGAATCGGACGGATGTCCCTCACGTTCTTCGCGAAGAACGTCGGTGCGGCGGAATGGCGTTCCAAAGACCTCGCGGTCGGCCGCCGCGGAGTCTTCTCCGGCAAGGTGGGGGAGTTCAACGGCGTCACGCAGTTCGCGCATCCCGAGTACGAGCTGTTCGACGATGAGGATTCCGCCCGGCGCAGCGCGGATGCGCGTGCGGCGGTTCCGATCCCGATCTACCCGGCGACCTCGGCGATCCAGACGTGGCAGATCGCCCGCCTCATCGGACGGGTGCTGGACGATCTCGTCGAGGTGCCCGACCCGTTGACGGCCGAGATCAGGGAGCGCGAGGAGCTGCTCACGGCCGACGAGGCGCTGGAGCGGATCCATCGCCCACGCACGCGCAACGACATCGATCCGGCCGTTCGCACCCTGCGGATGCACGAAGCGCTCACATTGCAGACTGCGCTCCTGCAGCAGCGTGACGCGGTGCGCGCGCTCTCCGCCACGTCGCGGCCCGCGGCGCAGGGAGGCCTCCTCGAGCGGTTCGACGCCGCGATGCCGTACACGCTCACGCCCGATCAGGAGACCGTCGGGGCGCAGATCGCCGCTGACCTCGTCGGGTCGTGGCCGATGAACCGGCTCGTCCAGGGTGAGGTCGGTTCCGGAAAGACGCTGGTGGCGCTGCGGGCGATGCTGCAGGTGGCCGAGAGCGGCGGGCAGGCGGCGCTGATCGCACCGACCGAGGTGCTGGCCGGACAGCACCTGCGCTCGATCGCCAAGATGCTCGGCCCCGATCTCGCGCCGCTGCTCATGCCGACGCTGCTCACCGGCCAGCTTCCGGCCGCGGAGCGACGAAAGGCGGCGCTCCGGGTCGCCTCGGGGCAGGCGCTCATCGTCGTCGGCACGCATGCGCTGCTGGGCGAGAAGACGACCTTCGCCGACCTCGGCCTCGTCGTGGTCGACGAGCAGCACCGGTTCGGGGTCGAACAGCGGGAGGCGCTCCGCGCGAAGGGGTCGAGCCCGCACGCGCTGGTGCTCACGGCGACGCCCATCCCGCGAACCGTGGCGATGACGGTGTTCGGCGACCTCGACACCTCCGTCATCCGCACGATGCCGGCCGGACGTGCGGGCATCGAGTCGTTCGTCGCCCCGCTGGCCGAGCACCCCGGATGGTTCAACCGCGTCTGGGAGCGCGCCGCAGAGGAGATCGCCCAGGGGCGTCAGGTGTTCGCGGTCTGCGCCGCGATCGACACGACGAAGAAGACCGCTGAGGCGGCTGAGCCCTCCGCGTTGGTCCCCGAGGGCGCGTCCGGTCCCCGGTGGGGTGTGGTGCAGCTCGACGAGGCTCTCGCGACCCATCCCACCCTCGGCGGGATCCGTCGCGCCGTGCTGCATGGTCGGATGCCGTCGGACGAGAAGGATGCCGTCATGCAGGCCTTCGCTCGCGGCGAGATCGACCTGCTGCTGGCCACTACCGTGATCGAGGTCGGCGTGGACGTTCCCAACGCCTCCACGATGATCGTGCTCGACGCCGATCGCTTCGGTGTCTCCCAGCTGCACCAACTGCGCGGACGGGTGGGCCGAGGAGGCGTTCCCGGACTCTGCCTGCTGGTCACCGAGGCGGAATCCGGTTCCCTCGCGCGAGACCGAGTCGACGCCGTCGCGGCGACGCTTGACGGGTTCGCCCTCGCCGAGGTCGATCTCGAGCTGCGGGGCGAGGGCGATGTGCTCGGTGCCGCACAGGCAGGCGTCCGCTCGTCGCTCAAACTGCTGCGTGTCGTCAAGGATGCAGCGCTCATCACGCGTGCCCGCGAGGTGGCCGAGACGATCCTCACCGACGACCCGACGCTCCAGCAGCACCCTGGTCTTCGTGAGGCCATCGCACGGCGGGTGACCGATGAAGATCGGGCGGCCCTCGCGAAGAACTGAGCTCCGTTCCTGCCCTAGGCTGGTGGCATGAGCAGCCGGATCGCCGTCGTCCCGGGTTCCTTCGATCCGCCGACCCTGGGTCATCTCGATGTGATCCGCCGGGCCGCAGCCCTCTATGACGAACTGCACGTGCTGGTGGTGCACAACCCCGGCAAAGAGGCGATGCTCCCGATCGCGCAGCGGCTTTCCCTCCTCGAGCGTTCGATCGCCGAAGACGGCATGCCGGGCAACATCGTGATCGGTTCATGGAGCATGGGACTGCTCGTGGACTATGCCCGCGATGTCGACGCCGGGGTCCTCGTGAAGGGCATCCGTTCGCAGATCGATGTCGCCTACGAATCCCCGATGGCGATCGTCAACCGCCACCTCGCCGGCATCGAGACCGTGTTCCTCCTGCCGGATCCGTCGCACGCGATGGTCTCGAGCTCGCTGGTGCGCCAGGTCGCATCGCTCGGCGGCGACGTCACACCGTTCGTCCCGCCTGCGGTGGCCGACTTCCTCGACACCGGCGGACGCGGGATCTGAGTCCTCCTGGAGGGTGACGGTCAGCCCGGCCGCAGGTGCAGCCGAGTAGCATGGAACCGTGCGCTCTCGAATGAACGGCCCTTTCGTGCTCCCCGTCCGTGACATCGTCCGACGTCCGGGAGAGATGCGTGAACACGAGTTCACCGTGGCTCTCAAAGAGACGTGGGGGGAGGGGATCGTCACCTTCGACGCAGGCTCGGACATCGATCTCGATGTGCGTCTGGAGTCGGTCCACGAGGGCATTCTGGTCTCCGGAACAGCCGACGCGGAGTACGTCGGCGTGTGCGGCAGATGCCTGATCGACATCGCCCGGCCCGTCGAAGTCGAGTTCCAGGAGCTTTTCGCGTATCCTGGTGAGGAAGAAACTGACTTCGAGGTTCAAGACGACCACGTGGATCTTGAAACTCTCGTCAGGGATGCGGCCGTATTGTCGCTTCCTTTTCAGCCGGTGTGTCAGCCGGATTGCCCGGGTCTCGACCCGAAAACGGGTGAACGACTGGCCGTGAGCACCGGAACGGAGCAGGTGGCTCCCATCGATCCTCGGTGGAGCGCGCTCCAGAACATCACAGACCAAGACGGCGCGGAAGAATCTCGTGCCGCCGAGAAAGAAGAGAGCTAGTCATGGCTGGTAACCCCCCGAAGCGCAAGGTTTCCCGTTCGAACACCCGGTCGCGTCGCGCGCAGTGGAAGGCGGCTCCCGTCGCCCTCGTGAAGACCATCGAGAACGGTGAGGTCGTCTACAGCCGTCCCCACCAGGCGAAGGTCGTCACCGACTCGCAGGGCACCGAGCTCTTCCTCGAGTACAAGGGCCGCAAGGTCGCCGACGTCTGAGTCGCGTACCGTGACGGAGGTCCCCGGGGGGACGAGACCTCTCCCAGATAAGCTCCGCGTCGATATCGACGCGGAGCTTCTGGAGTTGGCCCTCACCCACCGCTCCTACGCGTATGAGCACGGCGGGATCCCGCACAACGAGCGCTTGGAGTTCCTCGGCGACTCGGTGTTGGGTCAGGCCGTGACGGTGATGCTCTTCACCACGCACCCCGACCTCGACGAGGGCGAGCTGGCGAAGCGGCGTGCGAGCGTCGTGTCCACCGTCGCTCTCGCGGAGGTGGCTCGGGGCATCGACCTCGGCAGCCATCTGCTGCTGGGGCGCGGTGAGGAGCAGACCGGCGGTCGCGACAAGGACTCGATCCTGGCGGACACGATGGAAGCCGTGATCGGTGCCACGTATCTGTCGGCCGGTCCTGAGGCTGCCACCGCGCTCGTGCTGCGTCTGACGGAGCCACTGCTCGCCGATCCGGAGCGCTACGGCGCGGCCATGGACCCGAAGACCAGTCTGCAGGAGCTCGCTGCCCGTGTCGGCGCGACCCCGCCGCAGTATTCGGTCGAGGCGAGCGGCCCGGATCACGACCGCCGGTTCATCGCGACGGTGTCGGTCGGCGACGTCAGCATGACCGGCCGCGGCAGCAGTAAGAAGACCGCAGAGATGGCGGCGGCCCTCAGCGCTTGGCGCACTCTCAGCGAGCGTGCCTGAGCTTCCCGAGGTCGAGGTCGTCCGCGCGGGCCTCGCACCGGCTGCGGTCGGATCGGTCATCACCTCGGTGAGCGTTTTCGACGAGCGTGCGCTCACGCGGCACGTCGCCGGGGCCGCGGACTTCGTCGGCAGGCTCGAAGGCCGAACCTTCACCGCCGCATCCCGCCGGGGCAAGTTCCTCTGGCTCCCTCTCGACGACGAGGATTCCGCGCTGATCGCGCACCTCGGTATGAGTGGTCAGATGCTGCTGCGGGCGCCGAATGCCGACGCGGAACGTCATGAACGGATCCGCATCGGCGTCGAGCATCCCGTGCACGGCGAGCTGGCGATCGTGTTCGCGGACCAGCGCACTTTCGGCTCGCTCGCCGTCGATGCGCTGATCGATGACGACGGATCGCGGATCCCCACCCAGGTCGCGCACATCGGCCGCGATCCTCTCGATCCCTCCTTCGATGATCGCGCCTTCCGTGTCGCGCTCGCACGGAGGGGAAGCGCGATCAAGCGTGTTCTCCTCGACCAGGGCGTCGTGAGCGGGATCGGCAACATCTACGCCGACGAGTCTCTCTGGGCTGCACGCATCCATCCGGAGACACTTGCCGACCATCTGTCCACGCAGGCTGTGCGCCGACTGTTGGCGGAGGTGCGGCTCGTGCTCGCGAAGGCCCTCGCGGAGGGCGGAACCAGCTTCGACGCGCAGTACGTCAACGTCAACGGTCAGGCGGGCTACTTCGCCCACTCTCTCAACGCGTACGGCCGGCAGGGAAAGCCGTGTCCGCGCTGCGGAACGGCGATCGTACGTGAGAGCTTCATGAACAGGGGATCGCACTTCTGCCCGTCCTGCCAGCGACGCCGCTGACCTGCACCGGGACGAGCAGGTCAGCGGGGTCGCGGCCGGTCATGCGGTCTGGAACGCTCCCTGCAGCAGCGGACGCGTGGCCCACGTGGTCGCCCAGACGATCCCGATCCCCACACCGACCACCGCCGCGATCGTGAGGAGCGAGAGCGGCGCCGTGATCAGTGCGATGCCGAGCAGGGGGATCACGAGGACGGCCGCGACCAGTGCCGAGCCGATCGCCGTGATCAGCAGCGGGGACATGATCGCACGTCTCCGGGCACGGTCCACGGTCTCCAGCGGCATGCCCAGGTGGTGGAGGCTGCGGTGCAGTTCGCGCTGGTCGAGCACGTCGGACGCCTGGTTCACGCCGACGGATGCCGCCACCATGAGGAACGACCCGATCAGGGTGATGACGAGACCCGTGCGGATATCGGTGGCCAGGGCGATGTCGGCCGCGGCCGCCTCCGATCCGGTCATCACGTTCATCAGGGCCACGCCCGTTCCGGCGAAGACGGCCATGAAGCTCGCCATCGCGATGCCACCGACCTGCCGCCACGCGGCTTTGGGAGAATCCAGGACCACGCGCGCTGCGAGCAGCCGCTCCGGCTGTTCGGCCCGGCGAAGCTGTCGCGATGCCGACACCTTGAGGACCCACGGGCCCACGACGTTGAGCACCGCGAGCGCGGCACCGAACAGTCCGGCGAGCACGACGATGGTGGTGACCAGCCCGCCGATGGACGGGAAGACCTTGATGAGCACGACAGCGATCGCGATGGTGCCCGCGGCGATCAATGCGCGGATCCAGTGCACGTTGGTTGTCGTGGCACGGGTGCGGACGCCGAGGGGCGAGATCACCACGCGACGGAGCCCGACGACCGCACTCGCCGATGCGAGGAAGAGGACGCCGGCGAGCACCACGGCGATCTGCAGTGGAGGAAGAACGACCGCACCGAAGCCGAGTGCCTCACCACGGAACGGAATCAGGCCGATGAGCGGACTCAATGCGACGTGTCCGACCACGCCGGCGAGGGCTCCTGCAGCGGCGACGAGAACGGACTCGGTGACGGTGGCGACCGTGACGCCGGCAGGGGAGACCCCGAGCAGCCGGAGAGTCGAGAGGCGCTCGTCACGACGGCGTGCGGAGAGTCGCGCCGCTGCCCCGCCGAGAGACATCAGCGGGACGACCAGGAGGACGAGGGCGATGGCGGCGAGCGCCTGATAGATCGGAGCCTCCGGATCGGTCCAGGCCCAGAACGACTGGGCGCCTCCGATCACGGTCAGCACCAGCGTGGTCACCACGCCGAAGGCGACGACGGGGAGGGCGAGGACGCTGTTCTGCCCGGGCGCCGGGCGCAGCAGCAGAGCGAGGACGTTGCGGTTCACGCCGTCACCGCCGAGGAGACGATGCGGCCATCGCGGACGGCGAGGGTGCGAGTGCAGCGACCGGCCACCTCGGGGTCATGGGTGACCACGACGAGAGTGCGGCCCTGGCTCGTGGTGGACCACAGCAGGGCGTCCATGACCTCGGAGGACGTGTGCGAGTCGAGTGCACCGGTCGGCTCATCGGCGAAGACGAGCTCCGCGCCCGTGGCCTGCGCGCGAGCGATGGCGACGCGCTGCGCCTGACCGCCGGAGAGCTCGCCGATCCGGCGATCCTCCATGCCCGCGAGACCGAGGGCGGCGAGCCAGGAGGCCGCATGCTGGATGGCATCCTGGCGCCGGATGCCGTTGATCATCGAAGCGAGGGCGACGTTCTCCACCGCCGTCAGCTCCGGGATCAGCAGGCCCTGCTGGAAGACGAAGCCGAACCGCTCGCGGCGCAGGCGGGAGCGTGCGGACTCGTTGAGCGCGGTGACCTCGATGGGGGCGCCTTCTGCCGGGCGGAAGAGGACGCTGCCCGCATCGGGTGCGGTGATTCCCGCCAGCACGTGCAGCAGGGTCGTCTTTCCGGAGCCCGAGGCGCCCATGATCGCAACGGACTCACCACGGTTGATGGCGAGATCGACTCCGGCGAGGGCGCGTGTCATCCCGAAGGTCTTGGTCAGGGCATGGGCTTCGATCACGGGGATGTTCATGTTTCCACTCTCGTCAGCCGGCCGGCCGGTGTCGTCGATCCGGCGGATGACGGAGCGGGCCCGACCTCATCCCGAAGAATGAGATCGGGCCCGCACGAGCATCAGAGCTTCTTCTGCCACCCCCCGGCGTACGAGACCGCGCGGAAGCCGATCTTCTCGTTGATGCTGAGCATGGGACGGTTCTCCTCCGCGTTGAACGTGGAGACGACGGGCGACTCCGGCATCAACTCCTGCCACCGCAGAAGGTTCGCGCACTTCACGATCGTCCCGAGCCGATGACCGCGGTGGTCCTTCGACACCAGGGTGCCGTACTGATGGGTGACACCCGTGTGATCTGTCCCGATCAGCAGCTCGTTATAGGCGACGATGTCGCCGGTCGGGACGTGCTGCACGACGGAGACCGAGACGACGCGCCCGGAGTCGATGATCCGTGCATCCCGCCGCGCGACGCGATCCGCGTCCCACACCTCGGCGACGAAGTCCATCTCGCCGCTCGGGGCGTCTGTCGACAGGCGTGCGAGGATGCCGGCGTATGCGGCCCGCAGTTCCGGCGGCGTCGGCAGCATCCACTCCACCGTCCGGTACTCCGAACCGGCATGAGCGTTCGCCTCCGCCAGCGCCGTGCGCAGGAGCGCCGGGTCGGAGTGCAGATCGAACTCGCTGTTCCGCTCGACCTGCTCGAGCGTGTATCCGGCGGATTCCGCCAGATCGCTCAGGGGTGTGGCGGGCACGCGACCCCACTCCGTCCGCGGCACGAGCATACGCTCGGCCTGCTCCGGCCGGTGCAGGCTCCACAGCTGCAGCACAGTGCGACCGCGTGACCTTGCCTCCTCCTCGGCGCGCGCGAGCAGCGCATTCTCGATGCCGTGACCCCAGTGCGCCTCCGGCACCAGCATGTCGATCTCGCCGGCATTCGCCTCCTCCTCCTGTGCGAAGGAGATCGTCGCCATGCCGACGATCTCGCCGTCGATACGGGCGACGAAGCCGCGGTCCAGCGAGTCGGTGTCGTCCTGCCAGCCGGGCAGAACCTGCGCCGCTTCCAGCGCGAGGCCCGGAAGCCCGACCTGCTCGTCGCAGATCTGGCGGTTGAGTTCTCCGTACGCCCGGAACTCCGCCGCGGTGTCGTCATCGATCGAGGTCGGGACGATCAACGGCGTGATCGTCGGTTCAGCGATGGTCATGTCAGGTCCTTACTGGTGTGGATTCACGGGAGATGCGGGACTCGGCGTCCCTCGGGCGACGGGATCAGCGGATTCCGCGCTGCAGGGCGAAGGCCGTGAGGACGCCCAGCTCGTGTTCGGCGCGGCGGCGCTGCTCGGAGATCAGCAGCTCCGCCGACTCGATGTGCACGGTGCGACGCTGCCGACGCGGGCGCTGAGACCGTTGGAGCAGCCAGAGGCCGATCCGGAGAGAGAGGCGATCCGTGAGGGCTAGGCGGCGGAGCTCGTCGTCGCGGGGGATCTGGAAGACCTCGCGGTCCTCGGTATCGGGCGGGTGGGCAGTGTTGCGGCGCAACGTGGTGTTCACGAGAAAGTCCTTCGAAAGAGAAGTGGGAGTGCGGGTGCAGAAGACGTCGCACCTCGGTGGCGAGCGAGGCCGCCAGGGGTGCGGAGGATGGCGGCACTTCGGAGCCGCGAATCGCGGATGCCGAAGGGCGGCGAGATCCATGATCCGGATGCGGATCAGAGAGTGGGGCGCGGGTGCACCGACGGGAGAGGGCCCACTACGGGCCGTGATTCTCGGGGTGCGCTGCTACGAGAGCGCGCTGATGCGGACGCCGGCGGTTACCGAGAACGCAGGGCGCAGCGCAGAGTGCGCGGGCGCGGCAAGGCCAGTGGCCTGTGCGTTGAGCTGAATCATCATCATCGGTAACCTCCTTTCGTGCGTCGATCCGGAGGACACGGTAGCGAACTCCGTCGGGCAGCGTCAAGCATTTCCCTCTCGCTCGGCGTGTCGCCGAGCGGTACCGGTTCGAGGAACGTCCGCGCGGGATGACGGCCGAGGCCCGGGATTCCGGTAGCGTAGCGGCGTGATTCTCCCCGGACGAGCGGTGCCCGCATGCATCTGAAGAGCCTGACGCTCAAAGGGTTCAAGTCGTTCGCGCAGCCGACGAGCTTCGTCTTCGAACCCGGTGTGACCTGCATCGTCGGCCCCAACGGATCGGGCAAGTCGAACGTCGTCGATGGCCTCGCCTGGGTGATGGGCGAGCAGGGCGCGAAGACGCTCCGCGGCGGCAAGATGGAGGACGTCATCTTCGCGGGGACTTCGACGCGTGGCCCTCTGGGACGCGCCGAAGTGAAGCTGACGATCGACAATGCCGACGGCGCCCTCCCGATCGAGTTCGCCGAGGTGACGATCAGCCGCACGCTGTTCCGCAACGGGTCGAGTGAGTATGCGATCAACGGCGAGGGATGCCGGCTCCTCGATGTGCAGGAGTTGCTCAGTGACTCCGGTCTGGGCCGCGAGATGCACGTCATCGTCGGGCAGGGGCGCCTCGACACGGTGCTCCAGGCGTCTCCCGAGGACCGCCGCGGTTTCATCGAAGAGGCTGCGGGGATCCTCAAGCATCGCCGTCGCAAGGAGAAGACCCTTCGCAAGCTCGATGCGATGGAGGCGAATCTCACGCGTCTCAGCGACCTGGCGGGGGAGATCCGCCGTCAGCTCAAGCCACTCGGTCGCCAGGCCGAGATCGCGCGCGAGGCGCAGACGATCGCTGCCGTGGTGCGTGATGCGAAGGCGCGGATCTTCGCTGATGACGTCGTCGCGCTGCGCACGGCCCTCGCCGACCACACCCGCACGGAGCATGAACGCCACACGGAGCGGCTGGTCCTGTCCGACCAGGCCGAGACGGTGCGAGCGAGCATCGCGCGGCTCGAACAGGATCAGAACTCGGTCGCCGTCGATCAGGCCCGCAGCGTGGCCTTCGGGCTGGAGCAGGTGCAGGAGCGGATGCGCGGGCTCTACACGCTCGCGAATCAGCGCCTGGCGCTGCTCGGCTCGGAAGACGACGATGCCGCCGTCACCGCCGTCACCGTGACGCAGAGCACCATCGACGAGGCGAAGGAGGAGATCGACGTGATCTCCGCCGGTCTCGGCGACGCGCAGGATGCCGCCGCATCAGCGAGTCGTGACGTCGTGCATGCCAGAGCAGAGCTCGACACGCTCGATGTGGACATCGCGGAGCAGAGCGCATTGGTGTCGGAGTACGACATGCGGCTCTCGACCCTGCGCGGCACCGCGGATGCCGCAGCCTCCGCTCTCGCCGCTGTGCGAGGGGCGGTGCTTCGGCAGGAGAATGCCCTCGAAGCGGCGAACGCGCGCAGGCGCGAGGCTGCCGAGGCGCTCGAGGCGATCGACGATGCCGAGGCGCCCGAGGGCACCGCCGTCGAACACGCCGCCGCCTACGACAGCGCGCAGCGGGCCTCGACGGCCGCCGAGGCCGAGCGGGAGACTCTCCGTGAGCGACTGCATGCGGCCGAGCGCGAGGTCGACTCGCTGACTGCGAAGGCTGCGGCGCTGAGCAGTGCCCTGGCTCTGTCGGGCGGCGCCGCCGAGATCGTCAAGGCGGGTGGCAAGGGCGTTCGCGGTCTTGTCGGAGACGCCGTGCAGGTCCGGGCCGGCTATGAAGCGGCGATCGCCGCCGTCCTCGGTCCGCTCGCAGAAGGCGTGCTCATCGACACCGCTGCCGACGCGTTCGCGCAGGCGGCAGAGGCTGCCGAGAACCGCAGGGGAGTCGTCGACTTCGTCGTCGCCGACGCGCTCCGTCCGGACCCGGTCGCCGCTCCGATAGAGGGCGTCACACCCGCGGTCGAGACCGTGACGGCCCCCGACGGGGTGTTGGGCATCCTCTCGCACGTTCTGATCGCCGACGATCTGGGTTCCGCGCGTGTCGCGCGCACCGCGCTCGACGCCGCCGGGGACACCTCGACCACCATCGTGACCGTCGGCGGAGACGTGATCACCGCCCAGACGCTGCGCACCGGCTCCGGAGGCGAACGATCCCGACTCGAGCTCGCGGCGGAGCGGGATGCGGCTGCCGAGCGGCTGGCCGAGATCCAGGTCGTGGTGGACTCGCTCCGCGAGGCGCGTGAGGAAGCGAACGAGGCGGTCGAGACTACCAGGCGGCAGGCCAAGGAGGCGCTCCGCGCACTGCGCGAACACGATGCAGCCCTTGCCACTCACGCCGAGCAGGTGAACCGGGTCACCGTCCGCCACGAATCCGCGGTGGCCGAATGCGAGCGACTCGAGACCGGCCTCGCCCAGGCGCAGGCCGCCGTGTCCGATGCGGAGGCGAAGGCGGAAGCCACCAAGGCTGCGCTGGACGAGGCGATCGCGGCTCCGCGCCCGGTCCTCGACGCCTCTGCGCGAGACGAGCTGCTCGAAACGCTCGAGCTGGCCCGTGAGGGCGAGGTGCGGGCCAGACTGGAGATCGAGACCCTGCGTGAACGCGTGCGTGCGGCTCAGGCCCTGGTCACGAGTCTCGAACGGCAGCGCGAGCAGGAGCGCGACGCCGCGGCCGAGGCAGCAAGGCGAGCGGTGATCCGTCGGGCTCAGCGGGAAGCGGCTTCGGGAGTCGCGGAGGAACTGCCGCGGGTCCTCGACTCCCTCGACCGATCGGTCGCCGAGGCGCGCGTCGCCCTCGCCGAAGCGGAGGCCGCGCGTTCGGCGCAGAACGAGGAGCTCGTCGGGCTCCGTGCCCAGGAGACGTCGCTGCGGGAACGTCTCGGGGGGTTGACCGAGAGCGTGCACGGCCTCGAACTGCAGATCCACGAAAAGAAGCTGCACCTCAACAGCCTCCTCGAGCGCGTGTCATCCGAGCTCTCCCTCGACGAAGATATTCTTGTTGCGGAATATGCACCTGATCAGCTGGTTCCCCGTGATCCGGGCGTGGAGCCCGCCGCCGACGAGTTGCTCGATGACACCGCCATCCCGTTCGATCGCCGCATCCAGCAGCGCCGCCTGGCCGACGCCGAGCGGAAGCTCGCACAGCTCGGACGCGTCAACCCGCTGGCGCTCGAGGAGTTCGCCGCGCTCGAGCAGCGCCACGCCTTCCTCACCGAGCAGCTGGCCGATCTCACCCAGACGCGGCAGGACCTCCTGACGATCATCGCCGACCTCGACGAGCGCATGCAGACAATCTTCGCGAGCGCCTTCGAGGACACGAAGGAGGCGTTCGGTCAGGTGTTCCCACTGCTGTTCCCCGGTGGCACGGGGAGCATCTCGCTCACAGACCCGGAGAACATGCTGACGACCGGCATCGAGGTGTCGGTGCGTCCGGTCGGTAAGAAGATCGAACGGCTCTCGCTGCTCTCCGGTGGTGAGCGTTCGCTAGCAGCGGTCGCCCTGCTCGTGGCGATCTTCAAGGCGCGGCCGAGCCCGTTCTACATCCTCGATGAGGTCGAGGCTGCACTCGATGACGCGAACCTGGGACGCCTGCTCACCGTGTTCGAGCAGCTGCGCGAGAGCTCGCAGCTGTTGATCATCACGCACCAAAAGCGCACGATGGAGATCGCCGACGCTCTCTACGGTGTCTCAATGCGCCAGGACGGCGTGTCCGCGGTCGTCGGCCAGCGCGTGGGGGACCGGGCCGCAGCTGCCGTCTGACCCGCTCTGCTCGGGACGGCGTGGTCCGGCCCGCGCTACCCGTAGGCTGGAGGAATGGCGGAGAAGTCCTGGTCTCTCGGTCGCGCACTGCGCGGCATGTTCGTCAAGCCCACCATCGATGAGACGACGTGGGAGGACCTCGAGACGGCGCTGATCACAGCTGACTTCGGGCCCGACATCAGCGAGCGCGTCGTCGAGGAGCTGCGGGCCAAGGTCGACAGGTACCGTACGACCGATCCTCGTGACCTCCAGCGCATGCTGCGCGAGACCCTCGAAGAGCACTTCGCGAAGTTCGACACGACGCTCAAGCTCACCGAGCGTCCGGCCGTCGTGCTGGTCGTCGGCGTGAACGGCGTTGGCAAGACGACCACCATCGGCAAGTTCACCAAGTTCCTCCGCGGCTATCAGCGCAGTGTCGTCGTCGGTGCAGCCGACACGTTCCGCGCAGCGGCAGTCGATCAGCTCGCGACCTGGGCGCAGCGCGGGGGAGCGGCGATCGTCCGTCCGCAGCAGGAGGGCCAGGATCCTGCATCCGTCGCCTTCCAGACCGTCGAGTACGCCAAGCGCGAAGGTATCGAGATCGCGATCATCGACACCGCCGGCCGCCTGCACACCAAGGGCGGGCTCATGGATGAGCTCACCAAGGTGCGCCGTGTCATCGAGAAGCAGGCGCCCATCAGCGAGGTGCTGCTGGTCCTCGATGCCACGACGGGCCAGAACGGCGTGATGCAGGCCGAGGCGTTCCTGGAGCACGCGGGCGTCACGGGGCTCGTCCTGACCAAGCTCGACGGTTCCGCGAAGGGCGGGTTCGTGCTTGCGGTGCAAGAGCGCACCGGCATCCCCGTGAAGCTGCTCGGGCAGGGCGAGGGGATCGACGATCTCACCGGATTCACCCCCCATGTGTTCGTCCAGTCGTTGGTCGGTTGATGACGGGACTACCGCAGTGAGCACGAGGCTGGTTTCATAGCGTTATGGCGATCGAACACGACTACTTCGGACTCCTGTCCTCGGGCCCCGACGGCTCGATCTTCTGGTCGGAGACCGTCGAGCTCGGTGACCAGAGCGTCACCGTGGATCTGACTGCTCCGGATCAGGACGACGTGTCCGCGGACGCGCTGGACATCGCAGCGGGTCTCATCGCCGGACTCGAGAACGTCGACGACACCGCCCGCCGGGGCATGCTCGCCGAGGTCGATGACCGCACCAGCGAGGTGACCGAGTACATCCTCCAGCAGCAGGAGGCCTACGGCGACGATCTCCCCGAGGTCCTCGTGGACGTGTCAGGGGATGCGGCCGTGGACATCATCCGCTCGCTGCGCCTGATGAGCATGACCATCCTCGCCGACGAGCACGGCGGCTCAGAGCCCTTCGCCGTCCTCGAGTACGCCCTGGACGACAGCTCATCCGACGACGTCCTCCTCGTGAACCTCGGCTCGGACGGCACCGTGCAGTCGGTGATGAGCGCCGACTGAGCCACCGCCCCGGGATGCACCCGGGACGGCGGTCGATCAGACGGCCTGAGCGAACCCGAGGTCGGCGCTCTCGGCGATGTGCGACAGGTGGTCGGGGATCTCGCGTCCCTTGGACACCATCGACTGGGCCCACAGGCGCCCCGCACGGTACGACGACCGCACCAGAGGACCTGCCAGTACACCGAGGAAGCCGATCCGCTCCGCCTCTTCCTTGAACTCGACGAATTCCGCCGGCTTCACCCATCGCGCAACGGGCAGATGACGAGGTGTGGGGCGTAGGTACTGCGTGATCGTGATGATGTCGCATCCGGCATCGTGCAGATCGTTCAGCGCCTGGACGACCTCTTCCGGCTCCTCTCCCATGCCGAGGATCAGGTTCGACTTCGTGATCAGTCCGGCGTCGCGCGCCTGGGTGAGAACGTTCAGTGAGCGCTCGTAGCGGAACGCGGGACGGATGCGCTTGAAGATGCGGGGGACCGTCTCCACGTTGTGGGCGAACACCTCGGGGCGGGCGTCGAAGATCTGGCCCAGGAAAGCGGGGTCGGCGTTGTGTTCGTTCGCGAGGAGCTCGACCCCCGTGTTCGGGTTGAGCTCATGGATCTTCCGCACGGTCTCCGCGTTGAGCCACGCGCCGGTGTCGGGCAGATCGTCGCGAGCCACGCTCGTCACCGTGGCGTAGCGCAGGTTCATCCGTGCCACGCTCTCGGCGACGCGCCGGGGCTCGTCGGTGTCGTACGCATCGGGCTTTCCCGTGTCGATCTGGCAGAAGTCGCATCGACGGGTGCACTGGGAGCCGCCGATGAGGAACGTCGCCTCGCGATCCTCCCAGCACTCGTAGATGTTCGGACAGCCCGCCTCCTGGCACACCGTGTGCAGGTCCTCGCTCTTGACGAGGGAATGGAGGGCGGTGTACTCCGGGCCCATCTTCGCCTTGGTCTTGATCCACTCCGGCTTGCGCTCGATCGGGGTCTCCGCGTTCCGGATCTCGAGACGGAGGAGCTTGCGGCCATCGGGGGCGGCGGTCATGCGGGGACTCCTGTCAGTTCGGTGCGACCGTATTCGGTGACGAAGGCCTGGGTCACCGCATCGACGAGATCGAGCGGGGAGACGGCGGCGCCGACGACCTCGCTCGCGGTCGTGACGCCGGCGTCTGTGATGCCGCACGGGACGATGTCGCGGAATCCGGCGAGTGTGTTGTCGCAGTTGATCGCGAAGCCGTGCATCGTCACCCCCTGCTGCACCCGCACGCCGATCGCCGCGACCTTGTCCTCGGAGAGCGGGCGCCGCACCCACACTCCGCTTCGACCGTCGACCTGATAGCCCTCGATCCCGAACGGTTTCAGGACTTCGATGAGGAGGCGCTCCAGCCGACGCACATGCGCGACGACGTCGATGGGCTCGATCAGCCGCACGATCGGATACCCCACCAGCTGCCCCGGGCCGTGCCAGGTGATCTTGCCCCCTCGGTCCACATCGATCACCGGGGTGCCGTCTTGCGGACGCTCGTGCGGCTCGGTGCGCTTGCCCGCCGTGTAGACGGCCTCGTGTTCGAGGAGGATCAGCGTGTCAGGGCGGAGGCCCGCGACCACGTCGGCATGGACACGTCTCTGCAGCTCCCACCCTTCGATGTACGACACAGGCGTCGGAGCGAACCCCGGAGTGAGGATCTCGAGCATCACGCTCTCCTTCTCAAGTTAATTGGACTGAGGGCAACAATACTCCTTCTGCGGTTGCCCGGTGCCGGCGCTTCGCGTCGCGGTAGCGTGAGGGCATGAGTTCCACCGGCAGAGCAGGACGCCCGAAGGCGTCTTCGCGAGAGACTCTCGCGGAGGCGGCGTGCGAGCTCTTCCTGGAGCGTGGGTACGACGCGACGTCGGTCGCGGACATCACCCAGCGAGCCGGAGTGAGCAGATCGAGCTTCTTCAACTACTTCACATCGAAGAGCGACGTGCTGTGGTCGGGCATGGACGAGCGCATCGGCGAAGCGATCCGGTCGCTCAGCGGCCTGGCGAGCGGGGCATCCGGAGAGACGGTGCGCCGGATCCTGCTGCTCGTCGTGCACGGTTTCGAACCGGATCCGCTCGCCCTCGCGCTCCGCAACGCCGCGGCAATGGGATTGCAGGATGAGCTCGTGAGGGACACGGGCCTCCGTCTGGCACGGCTTTCCGATGCTGTTGCTGTCGCAGCGCGGAGTGCCGGTATCGACGTCATTCGTGCCGACATCGTCGGAGCGGCCTACGCCGCTGCCGTGCTTTCGGCGCTGCGCGTCTGGGCTGAGCAGGGGGCGGGGCGAGGAACGCCGGAGGCCGTGTTGCACGAGGCGCTCGGCGTGATCAACGACCTCCCCTGGAAAGAATGATCGCCGCGGACGAAACGTCGTGAACCGGACAGGTCATGAGTGAACCCACCCCTGAGGAGGAACTCATGATTCGAGACCAGTTGGACGAGCTGCTGGATGCGTCGGCACCGCCGCCCGCGACGATCCGGTCCGTCGACACGCGTGCGATGCTCGCCGAAGCGAGAACCGTCGCGAGGCCGCGGCGGAGGGGCCGCCGAGCAGCGGTGCTGAGTGGAGCGCTGGGCCTCCTGCTCGTCGGCGGTGCGGGCATCGCGACCGCGTCGTCAGACTGGCTCTGGGGGTCAGGGCTGGAGGATCCCGACCGAAGCTACACGTACACGTCGCCCACCTGGGGAGAATGCGAGATCCGCTACAGCGGTTGGGATACCCACAACCCGGTCACCCAGCTCCAGGTCAACCGGATCATCGACGACTGGTTCGCGAACACGGATGTCGAAGCGGCCGCGGAACCGTATGTGGCGGAGCAGCTCGCCGCCGTCGAGGCTGACCTGGCTGCGTCGGAGGAGACAGCCACGGATCCGCGGTAGCCTGACTTGAACGCGTGGCGAGCGCACGATCAGGCCCTCTCCATGGCGCTGTACGAGGAGCTGAAGGCCAACGGGATAGACACCGGTCGCGGTGACCTGGCAGGCACTGATTCGCACAGCCAGCTCCACTGCGAAGGGGAGGACTGGGGCGGCGAGGGGGGTGCATCGTGACCCGTCACCCGGAGGATGCGTTGCTCCTCGCGGCCTTTGAGGCGAACGCGTCGGATCTACTCGCGTACCTCTCGCGACGAGTCGGCCCCGACGACGCTGCAGATCTCCTGAGCGAGACCATGGTCGTCGCGTGGCGCCGTGTTCGTCGACTGCCTGAGGATTCCGAGTGTGCACGGATGTGGTTGTTCGGCGTTGCACGCGGAACGCTGCTCAATCATTCGCGCGGGGAGCGGCGGCGCTGGGCGCTGGCGGACCGCATTCGTTCTCACGTCTCGCAGGAGCTTTCGACGGCCCCTGCCGACGCGGGCGCAGAGGTACGCGATGCGATCTCGCGTCTCGACCCGGACCTCGCCGAACTCGTCCGCCTGGTGCACTGGGACGGTTTCTCCCTGACCGACGCGGCAGAACTGCTGGGGGTTCCCGCGTCGACGGTGCGGGGGCGCTACCAGAGGGCGAAGGCCGACCTCCGTGCCGCGCTGAGCGTGGAGGCTCCACTCGCGTAGAATCGACAGCACCATGGCTACCTTTGGCACGCTCTCCGATCGACTCACCGAGACCTTCCGCAATCTGCGCACGAAGGGAAAGCTCACTGCTGCCGATGTCGACGGCACAGTGCGCGAGATCCGTCGCGCACTGCTCGACGCCGACGTCGCACTCGTCGTCGTCAAGGAGTTCACCGCGAAGGTGCGCGAACGCGCCCTCGGTGACGAGGTCAACAAGGCGCTGAACCCCGCGCAGCAGGTCGTCCAGATCGTCAACGAGGAACTGGTGCAGATCCTCGGCGGCGAGCAGCGGCGCCTGCAGTTCGCGAAGACCGCACCGACCGTCATCATGCTCGCGGGCCTGCAGGGTTCCGGTAAGACGACCTTCGCGGGCAAGCTCGCGAAGCAGCTCGAGGGGGAGGGCCACACGCCTCTCCTGGTGGCCGCCGACCTCCAGCGCCCGAACGCCGTCAACCAGCTGCAGGTGGTGGCCGAGCAGGCAGGTGCCGCAGTCTACGCGCCCGAGCCCGGCAACGGTGTCGGCGATCCCGTGAAGGTCTCGCGCGAGGGTGTCGAGTACGCGCGTCGTCAGCAGCACGACGTCGTGATCATCGACACGGCGGGCCGACTCGGCGTCGATGCCGAGCTCATGAAGCAGGCCGCCGACATCCGCAAGGCCGTGGACCCCGATGAGGTCCTGTTCGTCATCGACGCGATGATCGGTCAAGATGCGGTGAACACGGCGAAGGCCTTCCAAGAGGGCGTGGACTTCACCGGCGTCGTCCTCTCCAAGCTCGACGGCGACGCCCGCGGTGGTGCGGCGCTGTCGGTGGCCTCGGTCACCGGCCGCCCCATCATCTTCGCCTCGACAGGCGAGCGCCTCGAAGACCTCGAGCCGTTCCACCCCGACCGCATGGCGAGCCGCATCCTCGACCTCGGCGACATCCTGACGCTCATCGAGCAGGCTCAGCAGGCCTTCGACGAGGACGAGGCCATGAAGATGGCCGAGAAGCTCGCCACCGAGGCATTCACCCTCGAAGACTTCCTCGAGCAGCTTCAGCAGATGAAGAAGATGGGCTCGATGAAGAAGATGCTCGGGATGCTTCCGGGCATGGGGCAGATGAAGCAGCAGCTCGAAGACTTCGACGAGCGTGAGATCGACCGCACCGAGGCCATCATCCGCTCGATGACCCCGGGGGAGCGTCGCAACCCCAAGGTCCTCAACGGTTCGCGGCGTCTGCGCATTGCGCGCGGTTCCGGCATGACCGTCACTGACGTGAACCAGCTGGTGCAGCGTTTCGAGCAGGCGGCGAAGATGATGAAGACCGTGGCCCGCGGTGGCACGCCCAACATTCCCGGAATGGGAGCGGTGCCCGGCATGGGGCGGCCCGGCGCATCCTCGAAGCGTGGCAAGAAGGCGAAGTCCTCGGGTGGCTCGCGTTCGGGCAACCCAGCGAAGCGCGCGGCGGAGAACGCCGGAATCACCGCGACCTCGACGCCGACCGGTTCGGGCTTCGGCCTCGGTGGCGGAGCCGGCCAGGCGCCGAGCGAAGCCGAACTCGCCGAGATCCAGAAGCTGTTCGGCAAGGGCTGAACCGCGCTTAGCGCGGAGCGGCCAGGGCGACGGATGACGTCTGCCGCGATCGCCTGGCGTCTGCGGCCGGCGGCCGGGCGACGATCTGTCCGAGGATGAGCGCGCCGATCGTGAGGGTCAGGCCGATCGCCTGGACAACCGTGAAGCGCTCACCCGCGACCAGCACACCCAGGATCGTCGCGACGATGGGGGAGAGCAGTGCGAGTAGGCCCGGCGCGATCACCGGGAGCTGCTGGATGCCGCGGAACCACAGCGTGTACGCGACGATGCCGCCGGCGGTGCCGAGCCACAGGTAGCCGAGCGCGGCACCCCCGTCGATCTCGGCGGGTACGCCTTCGACCGCGAGTGTGAGCGGGAGGAGCAGCAGGCCTCCCGCCGACAGCTGCCATCCGGCGTACGCGACGGGACCGACTCGGTCAGGCCGTCCCCAGCGTTTGGTGAGGATCATCCCCGCTCCGGTGGCGGTGACGCCTCCGACCGCAGCCAGCACACCCCAGAAGTCGAGTTCCGCGGCCGGCCCCAGGACGACGAGCGCCACGCCGCCGGCTCCGATGACTGCCGCCGCTGCGGTGAGGGGTCTGATCCTCTCCTGCAGGACGAGGGCGCCGAGTATCAGCACGATGAGCGGTTGAGCTCCCGCAACAGCAGCGGCGACTCCGCCGGGAAGCCGCTCGGCCGCCAGGAACAGGAGGGGGAAGAAGGCGCCGATGTTGAGCGCGCCGAGCACGAAGGACTTCCACCACCACGACCCGTGGGGCAGTCGTCGGCTGATGAGCACGGCTAGCAGCCCGGCCGGGAGGGCGCGAAGCAGGCCGGCGAAGAGTGGATGGCCCGGCGGAAGCAGCTCGGTGGTGACGAGGTACGTCGTTCCCCAGGCGATGGGGGCGAGTGCGGTCAGCAGCACGAGCGTCAGGCGGTTCATGGTTCCAGCGTGCTCCCCGCGCTGACATGAGTCCAACGCATGTTTGTCACGTTATCCATGAAGTGTCATCATGAACGAATGGAACTCCAGCAGCTCCGATACGTCGTCGAGGTAGCGGAGACCTCCAGCTTCACTCGGGCCGCCGAACGCTGCTTCGTCACGCAATCGGCGTTGAGCCATCAGATCGCCGCTCTCGAGCGCGAACTCGGTCAGCGCCTCTTCGTGAGGTCGAGCCGCAGCGTCCGACTGAGCGAGGCGGGGGAGGCGTTCCTCGGACATGCACGGACCGCGCTCCGGGCGGCGGAGCAGGCGCGGGAGGGAGCAGCCGCGGCGGTGGGGGTGGTGACCGGCACGCTCCGGATCGGCGTCATCCCGACGGTGACCGCCGTCGACATCCCCGCGGTGCTCGTCGCGTACCGCGCCGCGCATCCGCTCGCGCGAGTCGAGCTGCAGGTGGGGAACAGCGACGTGCTGATTACCCGCCTGCGTCGCGGCGACCTCGATGTCGCCCTTCTCGGTCTCCGCGAAGGGACTCAGCCGCTGGGTGTGGCTTCGCGCGTCCTGTCGCGGGACCGGCTGGTGGCAGCGCTCCCTCGTGGGCACGAGCTGTCCGAGACCGGTGTGGTGACACTGCACGACCTCGCCGGTGCGACGTTCGCTGACTTTCCGGCGGGCACCTCGGGGCGCGCACAGAGTGATGCCGCCTTCGCCTCCGCAGAACTGTCGCGGGATGTCGCCTTCGAGGCGGACTCCGCCACCCTCCTCCTCGGTCTGGTCGCAGCCGGCCTGGCGGTGACTCTGCTCGCGCCGGGGACGATCGAACGCTCTGCGGCGGATGTCGCGACCGCCGAGGTCCGCGACGGTCCCGTACGCGTCGAGCACCTGGCATGGGATCTCGCGGCACCGCGGAACGTGGCGAGGGCCTTCCTCGCCGTCATCGATGACGTCGTCCCCGCGGGCGCGAAAACGGGCCCGGAGGAGAACTCCGGGCCCGCTTCCCTGTGACGTCAGATCACTTCACGTCTTCGTCGACCCAGTCCATCGACTTCGTGACGGCCTTGCGCCAGAGGCGCAGCTGACGGTCACGCTCCGCGTCCTCCATCGAGGGCTCCCAGCGCTTGTCCTCCTGCCAGTTCGCGGATAGGTCGTCCAGGCCGTTCCAGAATCCGACGGCGAGACCAGCCGCGTATGCCGCGCCGAGTGCGGTGGTCTCGGCGACCACCGGACGCACGACCGGAACGCCGAGCACATCGGCCTGGAACTGCATGAGCGCGTCGTTCGCGACCATGCCACCATCGACCTTGAGCTCGGTCAGGTCCACACCAGCGTCCGCGTTGACCGCATCCAGCACGTCGCGGGTCTGGAAGGCCACGGCCTCCAGCGCGGCGCGCGCGATGTGGTTCTTGTTCGCGTAGCGGGTGAGGCCCACGATCGCGCCACGGGCGTCCGAGCGCCAGTACGGCGCGAACAGACCCGAGAACGCCGGGACGATGTACACGCCGCCGTTGTCCTCGACCTGCTCGGCCAGCTTCTCGACCTCGGGGGCCGAGGAGATGATGCCGAGCTGGTCACGCAGCCACTGGATGAGGGACCCGGTGACGGCGATGGAGCCCTCCAGCGCGTAATGCGTCGGTCCGTCGCCGAGCTTGTAACCCACAGTGGTGAGCAGCCCGTTCTTCGAGTGGACGATCTCCTCGCCCGTGTTGAAGATCAGGAAGCAACCCGTTCCGTAGGTGTTCTTGCTCTCGCCGGTCTGGAACGCGGCCTGCCCGAACGTCGCCGCCTGCTGGTCGCCCAGGATGCCGGCGATCGGCGTCTCGCGCAGCAGCGACGAGCTCTCGGCGGTGCCGTAAACCTCGGACGAGGAGCGGATCTCCGGCATCATCGAGCGCGGCACGCCGAACGCCTCGAGGATGTCGTCGCGCCACTCGAGCGTCTCGAGGTCCATGAACATCGTGCGGGAGGCATTCGTGACATCCGTGACGTGCACGCCGCCATCGGCTCCACCGGTGAGGTTCCAGAGGACCCAGCTGTCGGTGGTGCCGAAGATCAGGTCGCCCGCCTCCGCCTTCTCGCGCGCACCCTCGACGTTCTCGAGGATCCAGGCGATCTTGGTGCCGGAGAAGTACGTCGCCAACGGGAGGCCGACGACCGGCTTGAACCGCTCGACGCCGCCGTCAGCCGCCAGGCGGTCGACGATGTCCTGCGTGCGGGTGTCCTGCCAGACGATCGCGTTGTAGGCCGGCTTCCCGGTCTTCTTGTCCCACACGACGGCGGTCTCGCGCTGGTTCGTGATGCCGACTGCCGCGATGTCGTGACGCGTCAGGTCGGCGCGGCCGAGGGCCAGCCCGATGACCTCCTGCACGTTGCGCCAGATCTCGGCGGCGTCGTGCTCGACCCAACCGGCCTTCGGGAGGATCTGTTCGTGCTCCTTCTGTCCGGTCGCGACGATGCTGCCCTTCTTGTCGAAGATGATCGCGCGGCTCGACGTCGTTCCCTGGTCGATGGCGATGATGTAGTCAGCCACTTGTGCTCTCCTTTGAATTCAGTGCGATGGGATGTGCGTCAGCCGGCGAGGCCGAGCAGCACGGGTGCGGCGAGGGCGGCGATCACACCACCGATGAGGGGCCCGACGACGGGTACCCACGAGTAGGACCAGTCGCTGGCGCCCTTGCCCTTGATCGGCAGGATCGCGTGAGCGATGCGCGGACCGAGGTCACGGGCGGGGTTGATCGCGTAGCCGGTCGGACCACCGAGCGACGCGCCGATTCCGACCACGAGCAGCGCCACCGGCAGCGCGGTGAGCGGCCCGAGGCCTCCAGGCACGCCGACCTCGATGTCGCCGTAGTCGGCGAACGCGAAGATGCCGAACACGAGCACGAAGGTGCCGATGATCTCGGTGACGAGGTTCCACCCGTACGAGCGGATGGCGGGGCCGGTCGAGAAGACGCCGAGCTTGTTGGCGGCCTCCGGCTCCTCATCGAAGTGCTGCTTGTAGGCGAGCCAGACGACGATCGCACCGAGGATGGCGCCGACGAGTTCCGCCGCCGTGGCGGTGAGGAACATCACGACGCTGATCTTGCCGGCGACCATGAGGCCGATGCCGACTGCGGGGTTGAGGATCGCACCGGAGTACGCGGAGACGAGCACACCGGCGAAGACCGCGAGGCCCCATCCCCAGTTGACCATCAGGAAGCCGCCGCCGAAGCCCTTGTTCTTCGCAAGGGCCACGTTGGCGACCACACCACAACCGAGGAGGACCAGCATCGCTGTACCGACCAACTCCGAGAGGAAGTAGAGACCGAGATTCACATCAGCCATGTCTTCTTTGACCTTTCTTGTGTGTCGAGGCCCCTCTGCCCCGACACTTTATGGGGTTGCACCGCGAGGAGGGCGGCAGTCCGAAGTCCTGTCAGCCGCGGGTGCGGGAGCGGATATCGAGTCCGTGTCGTTCGTTCAGCAATTGGCGGGTCTGGTCGAGTTCGGCGTCGTGGCGCGCGCGGTCCCAGCCGAGCATCGGAGCGAGCGCGTCGGCGATCTCATCGAGCACCTCGGCGTTCGCGTTCCCGATGAAGGCGATGCTGGTGCGGCGGAGCACGATGTCCTCGAGGCGCGCCACCATCTCGTTCTGCACCATCCACTCGAGTTCCCGCGTGGAGAGGTCGCCGCCCGCGAGGGGAGAATCCGGTCCCTGCTCGACATACGCCCACACATCGGCTGCGCGGGTTCCATAACGCGCGAGCAGCTGGTCGGCACGTGCTCCGGCACCGGGCAGGTTCTCCTGGACCCAGATGCGGCGTGCCTTCTCGGTGCGCGGGAATTCTCGGCCGCCACCGATTGCCCGTCCTGCGGTGGAGACGGTCCTGGTGCGATCGATCAGGCCCAGCACGACGTCGGAGAGCGATTCGCCGAGCGCACGGAACGTCGTCCACTTGCCGCCGACGAGGCTGACGAGGGGAACGGCGCCCTTCTCGTCGACCTCGATGCGGTAGTCACGGGAGACGAATCCGGGGGCGGTGTCCTCGTGGCGCGGCAGCGGTCGGATTCCGGAGAACTTGTAGACGATCTGATCGCGGGCGACCGGAATCGTCGGGAAGACGTGGTGGATCAGTTCGAAGAAGTAGTCGACCTCTTCCTCGGTGCACACCGGGACCTCGCGCGGGTCGGCGTCGATGTCGGTGGTGCCGACGAGCACTCGCCCCTTGAGCGGGTAGATGAGAACGATGCGGCCGTCGGAATGCTCGAAGAAGATCTCCCTGCCCTGCGTCGCCTCCAGCAGTTCGGGGTGGTCGAGCACGATGTGCGAGCCCTTGGTTCCGCCCATGAACCGGGTGTCCTCGCCGAGCGCATCGTTCGTGAGGTCCGTCCAGGGGCCGGACGCGTTGACCACGACATCGGCGTGAACGCGGAAGTCGGTGCCGCTCTCGCGATCGCGGAGGACCACCTCATCGCCCTCGCGCGCGATCGCCTCGACGTAGTTGAGCGCGTGTGCTTCGGGGTGTGCTGCGCGACCGTCCTGGAGCACGTCGAGCGCGAGACGCTCGGGGTCGTGCATCGACGCGTCGTAGTAGGTCGCCGTGTACTTGATGTTCGGGTCGAGCGACGGCAGTTCGGCGAGCGACTTCTTCCGACCGAGGAAGCGGTGTCGGGGCACCATTCCGCCGTCACGCGAGAACGTGTCGTAGATCGTCAGGCCGACCTTGATCAGGAACGCGCCGCGTTCCTGGGGCTTGCCGCTCTTGTGCGTCAGGAATCGGAGGGGAGCGGACAGGATGCCGGAGAAGGTGGAGTAGATCGGGATGGTCGTCTGCAGCGGCTTCACGTAGTGAGGGGCGATCTTGAGCAGTCCGTTGCGCTCCTCGACGGACTCGCGCACGAGCCGGAATTCGCCGTTCTCGAGATAGCGGATCCCGCCGTGGATCATGTGGCTCGATGCTGCGGATGCGCCCGATGCGAAGTCGCCGCGCTCGACGAGCACGACATCGACACCTTGGAGCGCCAGGTCGCGGAACGTGGAGATGCCGTTGATCCCGCCACCGATGACGAGCACCTTGGTGCGTCCGGATTCGCGGACGGCGCGAACCTCTGCGCGCTCCGCTGACGAGTGTGTGGAATCGATCATCGTCGACCCTCTCTTCCTTACTTGCCAACCAGCATCGACCTGTGTGGCATCCCGCGCAAGCCCACTGCACATATGTGCAAGGATCGAGGGTGAGGAGGTCACGATGGCCGGTCAGAGCGCGGAAACCCGCGATAGCAAGCTGATCGCGGCGCTCACGGCCGCGCAGCTCTACTACATGCAGGACAAGACGATGGAGGTGATCGCGCAGGAGCTCGGTACCTCCCGCTCCTCGGTCTCACGCCTCTTGAGCTTCGCGCGGGAGAGCGGCCTCGTCGACATCCGCATCAACTCGCCGCTGGAGCGGCTCGGCATGCTCGAACAGCGCATCCGCGACCGGCACCGCGTGGCCGCACACGTTGTTCCCATGCCCGAGATCCTCAGCGAGGTGGAACGTCTCGAGCGCGTCGCGCTCACGGCCGGCCGCCTGCTGTCCCAGTTCGTCGACTCCAACATGATCATCGGTGTGGCCTGGGGATCGACGATCAGTGCGGTGAGCCGCGGCCTCACGCAGAAGGAGACGCACAACACGACCTTCGTCCAGCTCAACGGGGCCGGCAACACCCAGACCACAGGCGTGGAGTACTCCAGCGACATCCTGCAGCGGTTCGGCAGCGCCTTCGGTGCGCAGGTGCAGCAGTTCCCCGTGCCCGCGTTCTTCGACGATCCCGCCACCCGTGAGGCGATGTGGCGCGAGCGCAGCACCCGCCGAGTGCTCGATCTGCAGGCGAAGATGGACGTCGCGGTCTTCAGCCTGGGGTCTCCGGCTGCTGAGGTTCCGAGTCGCGTGTACGTCGGCGGATATCTCGGACGCGACGACTACCGCAGCCTGCGCGAGGACCACGCGATCGGCGACGTCGCCACGGTGTTCTTCCGATCCGACGGATCCTGGCGGGATATCCGCGTGAACGCCCGGGCGACCGGACCGGGACTCGACCGCCTGCGCCGCGTTCCTCGTCGGATATGCGTCGTGTCGGGCGTCCCGAAGCTGGTCAGCCTCCGGGCCGCCCTCTCCGCAGGGCTCATCACCGACGTCGTCCTGGATGAAGGACTCGCCCGGCGTCTCGTCGAGGACTGAGTCGACCGCCGACAGAGGTCGTGGCTACGCGCCTTCTGTCGACGCCTCGGGTCCGGAGCGGAACTCGCGGATGAGGTGCTGCACGACGGCGGTGAGATCTCCGGCGGTGGCATTCGCGATCACGAGCTGACGCTCGTAACTGGCCCCGTTCTCGAGAGTGACGGCGTTGTTGCCGAACTCCCGGACGCAGCCGAGCTCCACGGCCACGGGTGCGAGCTCTTCCAGGACTTCGGCGAGGTGTTCACGCACGGGACGCTGCGTTCCGGCGGCATCGACGATGACGCGTGCGTCGAGTCCGTACCGCGCCGCGCGCCATTTGTTCTCCCGGTGGAACCACGCAGGGAGCTCGGGAAGGGTCCGTCCTTCGTCGAGCTGACGGGAGAAGTGCTCGACGAGCACCTGAACGAGCGCCGCGACCGACGCGAGCTCCGGCAGCGTCGACAGGCCGTCGCAGGCTCGCACCTCGATGGTTCCCCATCGCGGAGCGGGACGGATGTCCCAGCGCACCTCCGTGGCGTCCGCCATCACGCCGGTGCGGACCATGTCGTCGAGATACGACTCGTATTGTGCCCAGTCGCGTAGCGGCCAGGGGAGTCCGGCCGTCGGCAGCTGTTGGAACACCAGGGCGCGGTTCGAGGCGTAGCCGGTGCGCTCACCCGCCCAGAACGGACTCGACGCCGACAGCGCCTGCAGATGGGGGAGGTATGCCGAGAGCGCGTTGATGATGGGGAAGACCTTGCGCTGGTCCTCCACGCCGATGTGCACGTGGATTCCCCAGATCATCATGTTGCGACCCCACCACTGAGTGCGCTCGATCAGGGTGTGATACCGCGACTTGTCGGTGACCTCCTGATCGAACCACTGCGCGAACGGGTGGCTGCCGGCCGACAGCAGTTCGATGCCCGCCGGGTCGGTCGCGGTGCGCACGGCGGTGATGGCGTTCGCGATGTCGTCGACGGCGTGCGCGACGGAATCGCCGATCCCGCTCGTGACTTCGATCGTGTTCGTGAGCAGCTCACCTGTGACGGTATGGCGCTCACCCTCGCTCTCGGCTTCGAGCGCCGCGAGCAGTTCCGGGGCGCGTCCGACGAGGTCACCGCTCACGGGGTCCGCGAGCATGATCTCCCATTCGAGGCCGACGGTGGATCGGGCGGAAGAGGCGAACTCGAGCTTCACCCGCACAGTCTGACATGCGGGCGACACGACACGACAACGGCCGTTTCGCCACGTTTCGCGCCGGGCGCGAGGATCTGGCAGAATAGAGGGTCGGACGACCTGCTCGACCCTCTATCCAGCAGGTGTCCACACTCATTTGAGCTTCCGCCGGGTGTGCACCCCACTCTCCAGGCGATCAGTTCGTTTCCTTCCACACAATTCAGGAGAATCGTGGCTGTCAAGATTCGTCTCAAGCGCCTGGGCAAGATCCGTGCGCCGTACTACCGCATCGTCGTCGCCGACTCGAAGACCAAGCGCGATGGTCGCGTGATCGAGGAGATCGGCAAGTACCACCCCACCGAGGAGCCCTCGTTCATCGAGGTCGACTCCGAGCGTGCGCAGTACTGGCTCTCCGTCGGCGCACAGCCGACCGAGCAGGTCGCCGCCATCCTCAAGATCACGGGCGACTGGGGCAAGTTCAAGGGCGACGCCGACGCGAAGTCCACCCTCAAGGTGAAGGAGCCCAAGGCTCCCTTCGAGATCGACGCATCCAAGAAGTCCGTCGTCAAGCCCAAGGTCGAGAAGAAGGTGGAGGTCCCCGCTGAGGAGGCTCCCGCCGCGGCCGACGCGGAAGCCGCTCAGGCTCCCGCCGCCGACGCAGAGTAATCCGCCGTGCTCGCCGCCGCGCTCGAACACATCGTCAAGGGGATCGTCGATCACCCGGAGGATGTCCGTATCAATGAATCCACATCGCCGCGAGGCGATCTCCTCGAGGTGCGCGTGCACCCCGATGACCGTGGACGCGTGATCGGGCGCGGCGGCCGCACAGCCAAGGCCCTTCGCACCCTCGTCAGCGCGCTCGCTGACGGGCGTCGGGTCCGCGTCGATGTCGCGGACGACTGACGTGGTGCCGAAGGACCGTAACCAGGGCAAGAATCAGCTGCGCGTCGGGCGCCTCGTGAAGGCGCACGGCCTCAAAGGCGGGCTCAAGCTCGAGCTGTACACCGACAATCCGGCTGGTCGTTTCACCCCCGGTGCCGGTTTCACGGTGCAGGTGCCCGAGGCATCGCCGTGGCACGGCAAGGACATCACCGTTCGCGAATACCGCTTGATGAACGGGAATCCGGTCGTCTTCTTCGAAGATGTCGATGATCGAGAAGCCGCCGAGAGTCTCGTCAAGGCGATCCTCTGGATCGATCAGGACGTCGATGAGGTCGAGGACGACGCCTGGTTCGATCACCAGCTCGTGGGGCTCGACGTCGTTCGCGATGATGCGGTCGTCGGCCGGGTCATCCGTGTCGAGCACTTCCCGGCGCAGGATCTGCTCATCGTGAAGTCCGCCGACACCGAGGTGATGGTGCCCTTCGTGGCCGCCATCGTCCCCACCGTCGACGTCGCGGCCGGTCGTCTGATCGTGACGCCGCCGCCCGGACTCTTCGAGGACCTCCCCGACGCCGGGGACGCCGAGCAGCCGTCGGGCGCGGACGCCGAAGCCTCTGAGTGACCGCTGATACGGTTCCCCCGTGCGCATCGACGTCCTCTCCATCTTCCCGTCCTACTTCGACGGTCTGACACTCTCCCTCCTCGGGAAGGCGCAGCACGCCGGCATCATCGACCTTCGCGTGCACGACCTCCGTGCCTGGACGTCCGATCGTCACAACACGGTCGACGACACCCCCTACGGTGGTGGCGCCGGCATGGTGATGAAGCCGGAGCCGTGGGGACTCGCTCTCGATGAGGTCACCGCTCGTTCGGAAACGGCGGCGGATGCCGAGCGGCCGACCATCATCTTCCCTTCGCCCGCAGGCGAGGTCTTCACGCAGAAGACCGCACGGTCGCTGGCGACCCGCGAGCACCTCGTCTTCGGCTGCGGGCGTTACGAGGGCATCGATGAACGCGTCTTCGAGTACGCCGCCGACCTCGGCGAGGTGCGCCTCATCAGCCTCGGGGACTACGTCCTCAACGGGGGCGAGGTCGCCACGATGGCGATGATCGAGGCGATCGGGAGGCTCATCCCCGGTGTCGTCGGCAACCCGGAGAGTCTTGTCGAGGAGTCGCATGAGGACGGTCTCCTGGAGTACCCGTCGTACACGAAGCCCGCTTCGTGGCGCGAGCGGTCGGTCCCGGACATCCTGCTGAGCGGCAACCACGGGGCGATCGCCGCCTGGCGCCGCGAGCAGCAGTTCGAGCGCACCAGGAAGCGCCGCCCTGATCTCCTCCAGGACGACGAGATCTCGCAGCCCTGACCGAGATCGACGCCGGACCGCGATGTCAGAGCATGCGCTCTGACCGGCCATCGATCTCGAAGACCACGCCGTGCGGGTGTCTCAGGCCGAGGGCGTTCGACGCATCGAGTCCTCGTAGCTGCGCACGCAGCATCCGGCCGATCATCTCGTGGCTCACGAGCAGCGGCGTCCCCTCGGAAGCCCATCCGCAGCTGCTGAGGGCCTTTCGCGCTCGCGACCTGGCCTGCGCATAGCTCTCACCGCCGGGGAATGCCCACCCGTAGCGATTGGCGGCGCGCTCCTCTCTGGCCGTCGGATACGCCGCGTCGATCTCGTCCCAGGTCATGCCCGCCAGCGTGCCGTGATCGAGATCGGCGAGTTCCGGCACCTCGATCACCTCGGCTCCGAGCCGGTCGGCGATGACCACGGCGGTCTGCATCGCTCTGCCGAGTGGGCTGGAGCACACCGTGAGCACGCCGGCGCCACCGAGGCGGTCGGCGATCGCATGGGCTTGGGCGATGCCTTCGTCGGTGAGGGGAGAGTCGAGCTGGCCCTGCAAGCGGTGTTCGATGTTCCACACGGTCTGCCCATGCCGAGCGAGGAGGAGACGCTCCGGCACGTGGCGGTCCTGCGGAATCATGGACTCAGGATGGCATACGCCCTCGCGTTTCGGCTCCTGGTGCCGGTCAGTCCACGCCGAGGAAGGACCGGTCGGTCAGGATGATGGGCCCGTCTTCGGTGATCGCGATGGTGTGCTCCGAGTGGGCGCCACGGGAACCGTCAGCGCTGCGCAGAGTCCATCCGTCCGGATCGGTGACCAGCTCATCGGTCGTCGCGAGAAGCCAGGGCTCGAGTGCGAGGACCAAGCCGGCTCTCAGGGGAAAGCCTCGGCCGGCGCGCCCGTCGTTCGGGACGTGCGGGTCGCCGTGCATCGTGCGTCCCACCCCGTGCCCGCCGAAGTCGGTGTTGATCGAGTAGCCCTCGCCGTGCGCGACGGCGGCGACCGCCGCAGAGATGTCGCCGATGCGGTTTCCGACCGTCGCGGAGTCGATCGCGGCGGTCAAGGCGCGTTCGGTGGTGTCGATGAGTCGAAGATCTTCTTCACGAGCCGCGCCGACCACGAACGACACCGCCGAGTCGGCGACCCAGCCGTCGACCGATACCGCGAAGTCGAGGGTCACGAGGTCGCCGTCACGCAGTGTGTAGTCATGGGGGAGACCGTGCAGCACGGCGTCGTTGACGGAGGTGCAGATCACCTTGCCGAACGGACTCGCTCCGAACGAGGGGTGATAGTCGATGTAGCAGGACTCTGCCCCGGCCTTGCGGATCATGTCATGTGCGCGGCGATCGATCGAGAGGAGATTTGTCCCGACCTTCGTCTCGTCACGCAGGGTCGCCAGCGTCTCGGCCACGAATCGTCCTGCGGCGCGCATCTCATCGATCTCGGCAGGGGTGCGCAGTTCGATCATCGGGTTTCCTCTCGTCGTCTCCATTCTCCCTGATCCGGCGCGGCCGGTTCTCCGACCGCTCTCAGCGAACACCGGGCCACTGGGGCGGGCGTCGTCGTACGATCTGAGCATGTGGTTGCGACAGGCCTTCTTCCGCTGGCTCCTCCCGGCGGCGTTCCTCCTGCCGCTCTGGCTGCTGATCGGCTGGGGGGTCTTCCAGGGCGGCTGGTCCATCCTCTGGGTGCTGCTCATCGCGATGCCGTCCGTCTTCGTCGGGCAGCTCGTTCTCACGCTCCTGACGCGCTCGCGCCCGTCCGTTCGCATCGAGCGGGCCCTGTCGTGGTGGGACGTCGCCGGTTTCACGATCTGGAACGGGCTCACCATCGCCGTCGGCTTCTTCATCGACGGGGCTTTCCCGTGGTTGCTGACCGGCGCGATCGTCGCCGGCATCGCCCTGATCTGGTTGCAGCTGTGGCAGCTGTGGAACGAGGCGAAGGGGAGCGGGACTCGACTGCGCGAGACCATCACCTGGTCCACGATCCCGACCGTCGACGAACCGGCTCCTCCGACACGAGCACACGAGATCATCGTGGTGCGGGAGACCGACGGTCGCGACTGAGGCCATCGTTTTGGCCGGTCGCGGCATCCATGGCAGAATGGGTGTTTGTGCTGTGACCGGCTCTGCCACAGGGGAGCCCGCGGACGTTCACCGTTCCGTACAGCTCACTCCCTTCTTGTTCCTTTGAAAACATGCATGCGACCTGTGGCGGGTGCAGAGAGAGATGATCATGCAGATCCTCGACGCCGTCGACGCGGCTTCCCTTCGTTCGGACATCCCGGACTTCTTCCCCGGTGACACCGTCAAGGTTCACGTCAACATCACCGAGGGCACCCGCTCTCGTATCCAGGTCTTCCAGGGCGTCGTCATCGGCCGTCAGGGCGACAGCGTGCGCGAGACCTTCACGGTCCGCAAGATCAGCTTCCAGGTGGGCGTCGAGCGTACCTTCCCGGTGCACTCCCCGGTGATCGACCACATCGAGGTCGTCACCCGCGGTGACGTGCGTCGCGCCAAGCTCTACTACCTCCGCCAGCTCCGTGGCAAGAAGGCGAAGATCAAGGAGAAGCGCGACCGCTGAGTCGCAGGTTCTCCACAGCACCCCAGGACACGATGTCCTGGGGTGCTGTGTTCTGTCCCCGGTGTGCGAACCTATATCTGGTCGCGCCAGAGCGGTGTATGACTTGAGAAGGAACCTGATGACTGATTCGCCGGCCGCGCGCACTTCCAGACGACGCGGTTTCCTGGTCTTCCTTCGTGACGTGCTGGTGATCATCGTGATCGCCGCCCTCGTGTCCTTCGTTGTCAAGAGCTTCGTCGTGAGGTCTTTCTACATCCCGTCGGCGTCGATGGAGCGAACGCTTCTGGTGAAGGATCGGATCCTCGTCGATGAGCTCACCCCTCGGTGGACCGACTATGAGCGCGGCGACGTGGTCGTCTTCAAAGATCCGGGCGGCTGGCTCGACCCGCAGCCGCAGACCCCCGCCCAACCCCCGCTCGTGCAGGCGGTCGATTGGGTGCTGAACTTCGTGGGTATCTCCGCGACGGACGCGCAGGATCACCTCGTGAAGCGCGTGATCGGGTTGCCCGGCGATCATGTCGTGTGCTGCAACGCCCTCGGCCAGATCACTATCAACGGGGCCCCGATCGACGAACTCAGCTACCTGAATCTCCCCGAGGGCGACACCGCTGCCTCGAACGAGCCGTTCGACGTCGTCGTTCCCGAGGACTCGGTCTGGCTGCTGGGCGACAACCGCGATCGTTCGCGTGACGCGCGCGCACATCAGGACCTCCCCAGCGGCGGATTCGTCCCCATGGAGAACATCGTCGGAAAGGCCTTCCTGACGACGTGGCCGCTCGATCGGTTGGGTCCCATCGATGGGCATCACGACACGTTCAACGGAGTTCCGGACGCCGAATGACCGTGATCACCCCCAAGCTGACCCTGGAACGCAAACTCCTGGGGGAGTGCGGCGTGATCATCGCGCTCGATGAGGTGGGCCGAGGAGCACTTGCCGGCCCCGTCGCCGTCGGCGCGGCGATGATGGATGCTGCAGGCGCGCGACGACGAGTGCCGGAAGGTCTGCGTGACTCCAAGCTCGTGACGGAGAAGCGTCGTCCCGACGTCGCGGCACGCGCCGCGGCGTGGGTGCAGGCCTCCGCCGTCGGCTGGGCGAGTGCCGAGGAAGTCGACCAGGTCGGCATCATGCGTGCCCTCGGGCTCGCCGCATCGCGCGCTGTGACGGCGATCGCCGCCCAGGGGGCTGTGATGGACGAGGCGCTCATTCTGCTCGACGGGAACCACGACTACGTCTCACGAGTGCATTCGTCGCCGTTGCGCGTGAGACCCGTCATCAAGGCCGACCGCGACTGCGCCTCCGTGTCTGCAGCCTCCGTGATCGCGAAGGTCGCCCGCGACGCGTACATGGCCGAACTCCACGACAGCCATCCTGCATATCAGTGGAACCGCAACAAGGGCTACGCGAGCCCCGAACACCGCGATGCCATCCGGAGCAACGGACTTTCTCCATTCCACCGTGCATCGTGGGCCATCACCGACGCCCCCACCCTGTTCTGATACAGACCTGCACCAGCCGGCGATGCCGCGCCTCGTGCGCCGCGACTCTAGGATGGAGTCATCATGGATGAGGAAGCCTTCGACGACTACGACCGCGAGCTCGAACTGGCACTGTTCCGGGAGTACCGGGATGTGGTGTCGCAGTTCCAGTACGTCGTCGAGACCGAACGCCGCTTCTACCTCGCGAACGAGGTCAACGTCGTCCGCCGCGACACCGAGCACGATTTCTACTTCGAGATCTCGATGAGCGATGTGTGGGTGTGGGACATCTACCGGGCCGATCGCTTCGTCAAGGCCGTGCGCGTGCTCACGTTCAAGGACGTGAACGTCGAGGAGCTTCAGCGTCGAGAGTTCGAACTCCCGCAGGAGCTGTCGCTCGACGGGGAGTGATATCGGCGGCCCCGCGTGGGCCGCGGCGCTGTTCCTGCACACGAGGTCGAATCCTCACGTAATCCCCACCTCAGCGTGAGGGTGTGCCCGCGGCGCACAGTCAATCGGGCTGAACGTGATGCTGAGGGTATGGCAGCGAAAGATGACCTCGGCAGAGCGGGAGAAGAGCGCGCGGCGCAGCACCTGATGGGCAGCGGATACACCGTGCTCGACAGGAACTGGCGATGTTCGCAAGGGGAGATCGACATTGTCGCCGCGGTGGGCGATCAGCTGGCGATGATCGAGGTGAAGACGAGACGCACGGCAGCGTTCGGGCACCCGTTCGAGGCCGTCGATCGACGAAAGCGCCGTCGGCTCTGGCAGCTTGCGCAAGCCTGGGTCGCCGCGCATCCCGACGCGGCTCGTGGGCGCGCGGTGAGGCTCGAAGTCATCGGGATCATCGGTGCGGACCCGTTCGTGGGATCGCTCGAGCATCTCGTGGGCATCGCATGACCACAGCGCGGACGTGGGCCGTCGCCCTGAGCGGAGTCGACGGTCATCTCGTCGAAGTCGAAGCCGACCTGTCGAACCAGACACCCGAGTTCCGGATCATCGGGTTGCCCGACAAGTCGCTGGCGGAGGCCGTGCAAAGGGTCCACAACGCGTGCAAGAACGCCGGGCTCGACCTGCCTCGACGGCGGCTCACAGTGAACCTCTCTCCGGCCAGCCTTCCCAAACACGGAGCGGGGTTCGACCTCGGGATCGCCGTGGCCGCTCTGGCCGCCGGCGGATCGATCGAACCGCGCGCGATCGCCGCCACGGTTCACGTCGGCGAACTCGGGCTCGACGGTCGGATCCGACCTGTCCCGGGTGTGCTCCCCGCCGTGTTCGCTGCCGCACGCGCCGGGTTCGAGAGGGTGATCGTTCCTCATGCCAATGAAGCGGAGGCGAGACTGGTCCCCGGAATCCATGTGCGTGCTGCCGCTTCCCTCGCCGAGGTCGCGGTGTGGCATGGCGCCGATGTCGAAGCGCCCGAGGTCGAGGCCGTCGACACGGCGTCGGCGGCGGTCGGCGAGCCTTCCGAACTGGACCTGTCCGACGTCGTCGGGCAGGAAGAGGCCGTCGAGGCGCTCATCGTCGCCGCTGCAGGTGGACATCATTTGCTCCTGAGCGGGCCTCCGGGCGCAGGCAAGACGATGCTCGCTCGACGACTTCCCGGAATCATGCCGCCACTTGGCGACCTGGAGGCACTCGAGGTCGCATCGATACTCTCGCTCAACGGGGATCGCGTCGCGACGCTTGGTCGGACGCCGCCGCTGGAGGCCCCGCACCACAGCGCGTCCGTTGCGGCGTTGGTCGGTGGAGGGTCGCGCGCAGCTCGGCCAGGGGCGATCGCGCGGGCGCATTGCGGTGTGCTGTTCCTCGACGAGGCCGCGGAGTTCTCTCGTGTTGCTCTTGACGCGCTGCGCCAGCCGCTCGAGTCGGGAGTCATCGAGGTGCATCGAGCGGGGTTCACCGCCCGTTTTCCTGCGAAGTTCCAGCTGCTGCTCGCCATGAATCCGTGTCCGTGCGGGAATCATGGCGTGAGGGGTGCCGAGTGTGTGTGTCCACCCATGGCGATCCGACGGTACTCGACCCGACTGTCCGGACCGCTCCGCGACCGGATAGACATCGACCTGCACGTGGCCCGGGTCGCCGCGTCGTGCGCGACGGACGAGCGGAGGGCAAGGACGACGACTGCCCAGGCACGGGCGCGCGTCGTCGCGGCGAGCGAGCGTGCGGTCCAGCGGTGGAAGAGCACGCCGTGGCGGCGCAACGCCGACGTCCCCGGCACCTGGCTTCGCCAGGGGGCCCTTCGGCTCTCTGCGGCGACCAGGTCGCCACTCGATCGTGCGCTGGAACGCGGATCGCTGACGTTGCGGGGCTATGACCGAGTGCTCAGGGTGCATTAGATCGGTTCAGGACATACTTAGTGCATGACACGCGCAGCGCTGTACCTACGGCAGAGTCTCGACCGTGACGGCCGTTCGGAAGGCATCGACCGACAGCGGGCGCGGTGTCGTGCGCTCGTCGAGTCGCGGGGATGGGAGATCTCGGGGGAGTACGTCGATAATGACGTCTCGGCCTCGAAGCCTCGCGGCAAGGGCACCGCCTGGCATCGGCTCATCGAAGACTCGAAAGCCGGACGGGTGGACGTCGTCGTCGCCGTCGATCAGGACCGCATCCTCCGCGGCATCCGCGATCTCGTCGCGCTTATGGACGTCGGCGCGAAGATCACGACTGTCGACGGAGAGATCGACCTCGCGACCGCTGACGGCGAATTTCGGGCGACTCTCGCGGCAGGGCTCGCCCGTTTCGAGGTGCAGCGCAAGAGCGAGCGGCAGAAGCGCGCGAACGCGCACCGCCGCGAGAAGCTCCTCCCGGCCGGCGGGCGACGTGCCTTCGGATACACGAGGCTCGCGGCGGGAGCGTCACCGGAATGGCCGAAGCGGGTCGGCGGCGACGGGCAGGAATGGCCGGACTACGGACACGAGCCCTTCGAGCCCGAGGCGACCGCAGTGCGACGCGGGTACGCGATGCTGCTCGCCGGGACGCCCCTTCGCTCGATCGCGCGGACATGGAACGCTGACGGCCTCACCACGACGGCAGGGAAGCCGTTCGAGTCGTACAGCGTGCGGAACGTGCTCGCGAACCCCCGGAACGCTGGACTCGTGGCGCCGCCGCGCTCCTCGGGCGACGGCCAGAGCGCACAACAGAACCTCCGCCTCGTCGATCTCCCGGTCGGATCATGGGAGCCGCTCGTCACCCCGGAGACGTGGGCGGCCGCACGTGACCTCCTCGCCGACCCCGTGCGACGCAGCAACCCCGGCGCGCTCCCGAAGAGCCTCCTCTCGGGAATCGCCCGCTGTGGGGTGTGTGGCAGCGCGATGAAGGCGGGCGTCATCCGCGACATTCGGTCGTATCGCTGCTCCGAGTCGCCGCACCTGTCCCGCAAGCGCGACGACGCTGACCACTTCGTCACGCACATCGTTCTCGACCGCCTCGCGCGACCGGACGCCGCCGAGATTCTCCGCCGTAGCGATGCGCCGAACGTGGCAGAGCTCCGGGCGACCATGCTTGCGAAGCAACAGGGCGAGGCGAACGTTCTGGCGCTCGTGGCCGGCGGACACACGACGCTCGCGAAGGCCGAGGCGATGCTTCGGGATCTCCGGGCCGAGATGACCGCCCTAGAAGCACAGATGAGCGACGCCGGACGGGTCGACGTGCTCGGCGACGTGATCGCCCACGCTGAGGGGGCGGGCGACGGGTACGAGGCGCGGTGGGCTGCCGTGGCGGAGGCGTGGCAAGCGCTCGACGTCGACCGTCAGCGTGCGATCGTGCGGACGCTCATGTCGATCGAGATGCGCTCACCGGGCAAGGGCTCACGCGCTCCCCGCGATGTGGCCGGGCGACTCGCTCACACCGAAGCAACCCTCGCGATCACCTGGCACTGAACGCTACGCTCGGCGCATGTTCGAACTAGGCGAATCAGTCACCACGCCCGACGGTGCCAACGGGCGAATCACCGCTCCGCAAGACGGGGGACGCTTTCACTACTACACGTTGGGCTCGGGCGAGCAGAACATCTCGGTATACGAGGTGCTGGTCGACGGCAGGGTCGAGCGGTGGACCGAGGCCGCTCTCATCGAGGCCGGCGAGATGATCAAGGTCGGCGGGCACTAGGTCACCCCTTGAGTGTGTGCTTCGGCTCGCGTTGATTGGCAGAGCGTAACTACGGCGAGAAGACGCGGGGGATAAGGGCGATGCTTCGGCAGCGTCATCCGCGCGCGACGCTTATTCGTTCCGCGCTCGCTCTATAGCGGGATTCGCCCTCCACGGCTAACACAATGCGCTCCGCGCTCACGAGATAAGGGCGACGCCGTAACCGATGTAACCGTTGTAACCGTTCCTGCGGGGAGAAGGGGAGGGGTCCGCGCTCTCTCCCTCTTCTTCTTTCTTAGGGAAGGGGGTAACAGTAGGCACACGGTGACAACCCGCTACCTGACACGCCTCCGCACTCCCGAGACTCGGTTACATCGGTTACATCGGCCAACTTCCGCGGAATGACGCGGATCCCCGGGACGCCGCCGCGGTTACACATCGGTTACGACCGGTTACACACGGTGCCGACCAGTCGAGATTGTCCCCGAGTCAGACACGCCCCGTCTTAGCCGGTGGCAGGCTCCGGGCGTGGTATTGTCGCTGGCACGGGCTCCTCGGAGTCCGATGGGACAGAAGGGCAACACCGCCCCGGACACAGCCGCGATGGCAATCAACCTCACTCTGAGGGATTGCCATCATGCGTACCAGCGCCCCACTCCTGCCGCTTTCCGAAGACGAACGCGCCGTCATCGTCGGCGTCGTCAATGACGCTCCTCCTCTCCGCCCTTCCACGGTCGCCGAGCTCGCTGCCCTTCTCGGGGGTGGACGATGACCGACGAGACGCCTCAGACGCCGCCGCCGGCTTCGTTCCGCTCGCGGTCCCTCGGTGGCCTTCGCGCCGCCGCGAATATGACGCCCCAAGAGCGTTCGGACCGCGCGAAGCGGGCGCGTGCCGTCCAGCTTCAGCGCGAGGATGCCAGGCGCGCCGAGGCCGGTCTTCCCCCGCGCAAGCGGCGGGCACCCGAGCCGTCCGCCGAAGACCTCGATCCGTGGCTTGAGAAGGTCGACGAGTTGTTCCCTGGACGCGAGTGGGGTCGCGAGGAGCGCCGCCGTCAGGCGATCGTGCTCGCTCGTACCGCCGCTGCCGAAGCGGCGTCCGAGTCGATGAAGCGGCGCGACTCGTGAGCGCCCTCGATCGCGCTCTCGCAGCGCAGCGGCTCGGCTGGCACGTCATGGTGTGCGGTGCGGACAAGCGCCCCCTGACGGCTCACGGCCTCAAGGACGCGAGCACGTCGAAGAAGACGATTCGCGCGTGGTTCGAGAAGTACCCCGACGCCCTGCCCGCTGTCGTCGCCGGTCCCTCCGGGCTCGCAATCGGCGACTTCGACGTCAAGGGCGGGAAGGACGGCCTCGCGACTCTCACACGCCTGGGGCACGAGCTCCCGGCCACCTGGACGCAGCGCACGCCCTCGGGCGGCGCACACTCCTTCTACGCCGCGCCCGAGGGTGTCGAGCTCCCGAACGGTAGCGCGGATCTCTTCGAGCGGGGGAGCGGCATCGATCGCCGCACGGGGGAGTCGTACGCGGTTCTGTACGAGATGCCGCCCGCATCCCTCGCCGAGCTCTCCGCGGCTCCCGATTGGCTCGTCACCGTGGGGGAGCGCACCCGCACGGCTGACAGCGCGCCGGATGCGAGCGTCGAGAGGTTCCGCGCCTGACGCCTGGCAAGCCCTCCAAGGCCGTCAAGAAGGCGGCGGGGCGCTTCTGGCCGCGGGACATGTCGCACTCCGATCTGCTCGAAGGCGTCGCCGCTCTCGTGCAACTCGGCCAGGCCGGCGCACCCGGCGTCGGGAAGGCGCTCGACGAGGCACGGGCGACGTACACGGACGGATGGGGAGCCGACTACGAGGCGGCCTTCGACAAGGCGCTCGCGGGCAGCGTGCGCCGCTTCGGCCTCCCCCTTCCCACGATCCCGATGACCAAGGCCGAGAAGAAGGCAATCCGCGAGCGTCACGCTGAGCCGGCGACGCTCCCGCTCTCGGAAGGCGCCGCGGTACTCGCCGAGACGCGCGCGCAGATTCGTCGGTTCGTTGCCCTCCCCACCGAGTGGCACGAGGCCGCTGTCGCTCTATGGGCCGTGCACACGCATCTCGTGGGCCGCTTTGACTCGACTCCTCGAATGGTGTTCGCGAGTCCGGAGCCGGGCAGCGGCAAGACGCGGGCGCTCGAAGTTCTCGCGAAGCTCGCGCACGACCCCGTCGAGACGATGAACACGACGACCGCTTTCCTGGCACGTCGCATCGATGCCGGCGACGAGCCGCCGACGATCCTCTTCGACGAGTTCGACACCCTCTTCGGAACCCGCGCCCGCGACTCGCAAGCCGAAGAGCTTCGCGGGATCTTCAACAGTGGCCATCGTCGAGGGGCGAGCTACAGTCGCGCAGCGACGCGCGGGAAAGAGGTCGTGCTCGAAGAGTTCGCCACCTTCGCGCCCGTAGCTATGGCCGGGCTCGGAGAGCTTCCCGACACGATCCGCACCCGAGCGATCATCGTGCCGATGCGCCGCCGCGCCCGCTCGGAGGCAGTCGAGCCCTACAGGGAGCGCGAGAACGGCCGAGAGCTCGAAGTCACGCGTGACCGTATCGCAGCATGGGCGCGCACCGCTTCCCGCAAGATCGGCAACCCGTGGCCGGAGATGCCCGACGGGATCGCCGATCGCGACGCCGACGTCTGGGAGCCGCTGATCGCGGTTGCCGACGCAGTCGGCGGCGACTGGCCGAAGCTCGCCCGAGACGCCGCTCTCGTCATCGTCCGCGACGCACACGACCGCCCTGCATCGCTCGGCATCCGTCTACTCGCCGACATACGCCGCATCTTCGACAAGAGCGCCGAGAAGCGCATGCGCTCGACGGAGCTCCTGCACGAGCTCATCGGGCTCGACGACGCACCTTGGAGCGACCTCGGCGGGCGCGGCCCTATCGACTCGCGTTTCCTTGGTCGCACGTTCGACGGCTACGGCATCCCTCCCGCCCGAGCGATCCGCTTCGGCGCGGCCGTCGGAGTGGCGAAGGGCTGGGACCGATCCGAGTTCGCCGATGCGTGGATGCGCTACCTCCCTGATTTCCCGCCTGAGGGCGGCACCGTGCTCACTGATTCCGAACCGAACCCCTCCAAGAAAGGCAAGTCATCATGACCGTTTCCTACAACCTCCACTCCCGTGATGGATCGCAGATGATGCTCACGCTCCCGGACCCTTCGCGCATTCCGATTCCGGCTGTGCGCGAGGCGGTCGAGAAGTTCGCGAAGCGTGCCGCGCAGCACCGCGATGCGCGGGCGGCACTCTCTGCGGCCGATGCCGTCGTGCACGGTATCCGCGGTGAGATCGACGAAGAAGCCGCGGACGCGGCCGAGGACGGTGGCGCGGTCCCGGCGAAGAAGCTCGTCAAGAAGCTCCGTGCCGCGCAGGATGCATACGAGGAAGCGAAGATCGAGTTCGATGCCCGAGACTCGGCGCTCCGCAAGGCGCACATCCAGGTCGTCGACACGATCCGTCACCACGCACCGGCATGGCGCGCGGAGGCGATGAGCAAGGCCGACGCGAGCATCCTCCGGGTGACGTCGGCGCGCGAAATGCTCCGGAAGTCCGGCGTCGATCTCGACGAGTCGCTCTCGACCCTCGGGCTCCTCGACCGGCTGACGACCGGTCTTCGCGTTCAGGGACTCGCCGAGCCGCGGATCGATAGCGTTCCCGTGCTCGTCGCCGTGGACCGCTCCGGCATGCACGTGAGCCAGGCGCTCGACGACATCGGGAGCGCGATCGGGGAGGCGATGGAAACCCTCGATGTGCAGCGCGGCGCGGCGAAGTCGAAGCCCGACGTCGTCGTTCCGGTGCCAGGCGAGGATCAGGTCGACGAGACGGCGGCCGACCTCGGCGACCTCTCGATCGGTGCTGACGATGAGTAAGAAGCTGGAACGCGCCGCGGCGGTCGCCGAGATCGAAGCGGACCGCGCCGTCGAGCGAGCCCTCCGTGCAGTCGTGATGCGCCGCGAGGGCTCCTCGTGGGGCGATATCGCCGAGAGACTCGGAGTCTCGCAGATCGAGGCGCAGGAGCTCGCCAGGGTCGCATACGCCCGGCTCGGCGAGGCGGAAGCCGATCACCTTCGTACCGAGGTCGAAGACCGCATCGACGGCGTCGTCCGCAAGGCTCACGTCGACCTCGCTCTCTGCCAGTCACAGGGGGAGCGGACGGCGATCTATCGCGTACTCCTCGCGGCCGAGGCGCAGCGGGCGCGGCTCCTTGGGCTGAATCTTCGAGCGGAAGGGGAGGATCATGCCGCTTAGGCGCACACCCCGAGCCAAGCGGGAGACGCGCGAAGCCCGAGCGCTCCGGGAGGCGGTCGCCGCCGATACCGCCGCGATGCTCGCCCGGATTCCTGACGACGGCAAGTCGAAGGCCGAGCGGACGCGTGCGGACGCAAAGGCAGGGCGGCGGTTTGATCGCGTCATGACGAAGGCTCGGGCGAAGTGGGACGCGGCGTCGCCCGAGTGGCGGCAGCGCCAGGGCGCGAAGATCCTCGCCGATGATCGGCGTCGCGACCAGGCGGCAACCCTCCCGGCGGACGGCGGTCGCGAGATCTACGCGGTGTACAAGCTCTCCGACGATGGGAGAAGGCGCCGTGCCAAGAAGAGCGCGAGCACCCCGTCGAGCGCCATCCTCCACACGACGAACACGAGGGCGGTCACGGCTGACGCCGTGCGCCCCGCTCCCGTCGTGAAAGCCGAGCCTGTGGCCGAAGCGACGCCCGAGCCTTCACGGAAGCGCAGACGCCGTCCCGCGGGCTTCATCGGCTACATCGACGCGCGGCTCATCGACGAGGACGAGTGGGAGGACTGACCATGAGTGCAATCCGGGAAGCCCAAGCCTCGCTCGCGTTCGCCGAGCGAGAGAGGGAGGAGGCGTACGCCGTGTGGCGGGCAGCGCATCGCGCCTACTTCGACGCTGACATGCGCACCCTGCACGCTCGGCTCGACCTCGAAGACGCCCTCGCCGACGCAGCACGACCGATTGAAAGGCATGACCATGACTGACAAGACCGCTTCCGAACTCGCCGCCGAGCAACTCGGCTTCGGGGAGACCGACCCTCACGACGAGATGATCGGCGAAGTCGACGCGTTGCTCGCCAAGCGCGGCGAGTGGAGCGAGGAAGACCGCGCGACAGCCCGTGCAACCCTCGACCGCGCGAAGGCGCTTCCTCCTCGCAAGCCCATCCCGGCATCCGAGCCGGCGAAGCCTCGACCGGCGACAGCATCCGAACTCGCCGCCGAGCAACTCAAGGGGCAGCATGAGTCCGCTCACCGCCAGTCGAGGGGGTGGAGGTAATGCGTAGCTCGCGTCAGGGCGCCATACCCTCCGACCTCGGCGGGCTCATCGATCTCCTTCGCGACTACGAAGACCGGATCCAGAAGCTCGAAGCGCCGTCCGGCGAGACGCTCAACGCGACGGTGCCGAGGCTGACAAAGGTTGTTGCCGATCTCTCGATTCTCGTTAACAACATCGAGGCGACGCTCACGGCATTCATCGAGAACGACGTGAATGACATCGTCGATGCGCGGATTGCGATCGCTCTCGCCTCCTACTTCGCGGGGTCGGTGTCGATCGGCGGCGAGCTCCTCGTGAACGGTGCCGTGCAAGTCCCGGGCGCTCGGGCGACGGACCTCTCGACAGCCGAAGACCGCGTGACGGCGTGGATCGGTGGAGATGGACGCCTAGGGCACACCGCCTGACAGACCCTCGGCGAATTCGCACGCCGAGAAGTGCCGCTTCCATGACAGCGGCAGAAGGCCGGGGAGGTCCCGATCCCCGGCCTTCATCCTTGCGGTCAGTCGCGTTCCACGTTTCCGAGTGACCATCCGGTGACATCCCGCAGGGCGCCGCGCCAAAGGGGTAGATCAAGGTACACGGAGCCCGAGAAGACGCGAACGTCTCGCATGTGGATGTAGCGCTTCGCATTGAGTGGCAATCCGGCGGCGTCGCGTTCGTTTTCAACCGCCGCGTACTTCAGGGCGCTAGCGGCCCAGGCATCAGTAAGCGCGGTCATCGCGGGCGCGGGGGAATCCTGGAAGGTTTTCGCCAGCAGGTCGATGTATTCCTCGATGCCGATCACCAAGCCGGAGATGCTGGCGCCGTTCGACTGAATCGTCAGGCCGATGCCAGATCCGGGCGCCGTAAAGAGCCGGACAAGGTCGTCGAGCATCCAATCCTTCGGGGGCGTTTCGTCAAGGAAGTAGCTGTCATTGGGTGCCTCTGGAGCAGTAGTCGGCTCGGTAGCGGCGGGTTCGGTCATCATCGATCCTTTCAATCGGTCTCAACGTAGGGGATCGGCGATGGGTATGGGAACTCCTCGAACTACATACGACTTAGCTCCATTTGCTTGTCGCGTGGACCATGGCCGACCTGGCAGGCATCGACCGACCCGGGCCTGAGGAGATAGGCCGTGCGCTGCATCTGAGGAGAGGGCTGTGATGATGATGGACGAACTGCTCGACGACTCCGAGACCATCGCAGCGGTCCGTCGGATCCACCCGGGTGATGCCCTCGCGGAGTGCGTGGCACGCGCGGCATGGAGCGTGATCGCCGAGCCCGGTGACGCCGTTGCAGGGGCGCTGATCGGGACCTTGGGCGCGGCTGAAGCACTTTCGGCGGCGCTGGGAGATGCCCTGTCGTTGATGTCCGCAGGCGCCGCGAGCGGACAGGCTTCTCGGGCGCTGACAGAGGCGAGAGCACGATGGCGCCCTCGCGCGGATCCCCGCGCTGTGCGGCAGGCCCTCCGCAGCGCGCTCGAGGTCGGAGCGCGGCTGGTCATCCCCGGCGACGCGCATTGGCCGGTGAGCCTCGATGATCTCGGGCCTCATGCGCCAAGTGCACTGTGGGTGCGCGGGCACGTCGATCTTCTCGTGCGGAACCCACGGGTGTCGATGGTCGGGGCGCGGGCCGCCAGCAGCTATGGCGAACACGTCGCCGCGGAGCTCAGCGGGGATCTCGCCGCGGGGGGAGCGGTGATCGTCTCCGGCGGCGCATACGGAATCGATGGCGCTGTACATCGCGCTGCCCTCGGTGCAGGCGGAGCGACCGTGGCCTTCCTCGCCGGCGGAGTCGACCGCGCCTACCCGATCGGTCATCAGAGGCTCCTGCAGCAGATCGCGGTCGAAGGGGCTGTGGTGAGCGAACCGCCGTGCGGAACGGCTCCGACCAAGTGGCGCTTCCTGGCTCGGAACCGACTGATTGCCGCGCTCGGGCAGGCGACCGTGGTGGTCGAAGCGGGTTGGCGCAGCGGCTCGTTGAACACCGCGGGTCACGCAGCGACGCTGGGGCGTCCGCTCGGTGCGGTTCCCGGACCGGTGACGTCGGCATCTTCCGCAGGGTGCCACCGGCTGCTCCGGGAGTACGACGCGCAGTGCGTCACCTCGGCACGAGAGGTGCGAGAGCTGTGGGGGCCGATCGAACAACCGCCGGCCGAGCGCGAAGAGCACGATCCGAATCGCACCCGAGTCCTCGATGCCCTGAGCACGAGGTCGAGGCTCTCGGTCGAGGAGATCGCCCGAAGGTCGGGCTTGTCGCCGGATCGAGTGCGCTCATGCCTCGGGTTGCTGCACCTGGAAGGGGATGTCGCGCTCGACGAAAGGGGGTGGCACCGGGCGCACACATCACGGACCGGGTGAGAGGTATCCGCAGAGACCTCGGCGAGGCTGAAGAGGGGACGCGACGTACAGCGGCAAGCTGAAGCCATGGATCTCACGGTCGCCACCGAGGCGTTCGTCGGCCACCTGGAGCGGGTGCGTCGACTCTCGCCCGCGACCGCGAAGGCATACAGGTCGGACCTTCGAGACCTCCAGGCGTCGGCAGGTGGCATCACGCTCGAAGAAGTCGATCTCGAGGTGCTCAGAGACTGGCTCTGGCATGCCACCCAGCGGGGCGATGCGAGATCCACACTCGCGCGGCGGGCTGCGGCCGCTCGGTCCTTCTTCGGCTGGGCGCACGAGCACGAGCTCGTGTCCCACGACCCGAGCCTGCGGCTGATCGCACCGAAGAAGGGACGCACACTGCCCACAGTGGCGTCCCGCGAGGCGATGTCGGGCTTGCTCGATGCTCATCGCGACGCGGCCGGGACGGGAGATCCGATCGCCTTGCGCGACCACGCGATACTCGAGCTGCTCTATGGTTCCGGCATCCGTGTCGCAGAACTGTGCGGGCTGGATATCGACGACCTCGACCTCGACCGAGGCACGGCCCGCGTGCTCGGGAAGGGGGCCAAGGAACGGGTCGTCCCCTACGGTGCTCCGGCGAGGGATGCGCTGGAGGCTTATCTCCGTCGCGGCCGACCGGTCCTGGTGGCGAGGGCGCGCACCTTCTCATCCGCTGTGATGCTGGGGAGTCGCGGCGCCCGGATCGGCCCACGAGCGGTCTACGAGCTTGTCGCCCGCGTGCTGGCACCGGTGGTCGGCACCGAGACCATCGGCCCGCACGCCCTTCGTCACACGGCTGCCACCCACCTTCTCGACGGCGGTGCAGACCTGAGGGCTGTCCAGGAGATACTCGGTCACGCCAGCCTCGGCACGACCCAGATATACACGCACGTCTCGGCCGAACGCCTGACCGCGACCTATCGACTGGCGCATCCCCGGGCGTGATGTCGGAGGGCGGCGTGCTCGAGCCGCTGGCACCGTGGTCGGGCAGGCCCTGGGGTCACAGAGACTCGCAGCAGGGGAGCAGGATGGCCCGCGGGAGATCGCCGAAGAGAAGCATCGGATTGATGTACGAGCCGTCTCTTCGTACGCCGAGGTACAGAGCGCCCGCCGCGGTGTGACCGCCCGCGTCGACGAGTCCGATTTCCTGCCCGACCGACACCGCGTCGCCCGGGTCGAGCGTCGTTCGGAGCGGCTCGAAGGTGCTGACGAGGCCGTCTGCGTGCTCGATCGTCAGGAGCGGGCGGTCCACGACGGTCCCGCGGAAGGCCACAGTGCCGTCCGCGGGGGCTGTGACCGCCGCGTGGATCGAAGCGCCCAGATCTACGCCACGATGACCGGCACCGTACGCGTGCGCCGGCGCCCTGAACGGCTCGACGACCTCTCGCGAGCCGGCGAGCGGCCATCGCCAGCGCGGTATGTCCGCGGTGTCACCCGAGGTGGCCGAGGCGCCGGGAGCGTACAGGGCGAGCGCGACGAGCACGGCGATGGCCGTGCCGGAAGCCGCTCGGAGCAGAATGCGCATGAGGGGAGTGTGACGTCTCTTCCGAGCGGTCGGACGGCCGTCTCGGCGCCGTCGGCGGACCGCGTGGACGACTTCGGTGGGGAGCTGCCGGTGCAGGGTGAGTGACGTCGTTGCTTCCTGTATGCTGGGGGAGCACCTCGATATCGGGGTGACTACGCGTGCCCAAAGCGATTCAGATCGCGGCATCCACTCCCACAGGTCCTGTTCCTCGAACAGGCGGGCGTGGGCCGGGCACCAGGAAGTCCGATCATCCGGTCGGCTTGCAACCTCAACGGCGCAGAAACGCGCCAGAACCAGGAGACGACCATGGCTGTGGTCACCATCCGCCAGCTGCTCGACAGCGGCGTGCACTTCGGACACCAGACGCGTCGGTGGAACCCGAAGGTCAAGCGCTTCATCCTCACCGAGCGCAGCGGCATCCACATCATCGACCTCCAGCAGTCGCTCGGCTACATCGACAAGGCCTACGACTTCGTCAAGGAGACCGTCGCTCACGGTGGCACGATCCTCTTCGTCGGCACCAAGAAGCAGGCGCAGGAGATCCTCGCCGAGCAGGCGACGCGCGTCGGCCAGCCCTTCGTGAACCAGCGGTGGCTCGGTGGACTCCTCACCAACTTCCAGACGATCTCCAAGCGTCTCGCACGCATGAAGGAGCTCGAGGAGCTCGACTACGAGACCCCGGCGAACAGCGGCTTCACGAAGAAGGAGCTGCTTCTCAAGAAGCGCGAGCTCGACAAGCTGCACAAGTCGCTCGGCGGTATCCGCAACCTCACCAAGACGCCGTCGGCCATCTGGGTCGTCGACGCCAAGCGCGAGCACCTCGCCATCGATGAGGCCAAGAAGCTCGGCATCCCGGTGATCGGTATCCTCGACACCAACGCTGACCCGGACGACTTCCAGTACCCGATCCCCGGCAACGACGACGCGATCCGCTCCGTCTCGCTGCTGACCCGCATCATCGCCGACGCCGCGGCCGAGGGCCTGCAGCAGAAGCACAACCCGGAGACGGGTGACGCCGAGCCGCTCGCCGACTGGGAGAAGGAGCTCCTCGAGACCCCCGCCCCGGAGGTCCAGGAGTCGGCCGACGCCGCCGAGGTCGTGACCTCGGAAGACGAGGCCGCCGTCGTCGGGACGCCTGCTGCTGACGAGACCGCTGCCGACGAGGCCGGTGCTGAGGCACACGACGAGGCGATCGCCGCCGCTTCCGGTGAGGAGACCGCTGAGGTCGCCGCCGCCGAGGCTGCCGACGCCAAGTAATCCCCTCGTTCACACACACCTAACGAAGCAAGGAGCCACCACACATGGCCAACTTCACCATCGCTGACCTCAAGGCGCTGCGTGAGCAGCTCGGCACGGGAATGGTCGACACCAAGAAGGCGCTCGAGGAGGCTGACGGAGACGTCGCGAAGGCCACCGAGATCCTGCGTCTCAAGGGTGCGAAGGGCAACGCGAAGCGCGCTGACCGTTCGACCAGCGAGGGACTGATCGTCGCTCGCGAGCAGGATGGCGCCGTGACGCTCATCGAGCTCGCATGCGAGACCGACTTCGTCGCGAAGAACGAGCGCTTCATCGCGCTGGCCGACAAGGTCGCCGACGCTGCAGCAGCGGTCAAGGCCGATTCCGTCGACGCCGCCCTCGCCGCATCCGCCGGCGACAAGAGCGTCGAGCAGGTCATCTCCGAAGAGGCCGCGATCATCGGCGAGAAGGTCGAACTGCGCCGCGTGCGCACGATCTCGGGCGACAAGGTCGAGGTCTACCTGCACCGCACGAGCAAGGATCTGCCGCCGCAGATCGGTGTCGTCGTCGCCTACTCGGGCGATGACGCCGAGACCGCGCGCAGCATCGCGCAGCACATCTCCTTCGCGAACCCGTCGTACCTGTCCCGCGAGGACGTGCCGGCGGACGCGGTCGAGAAGGAGCGCGAGATCGTCACCGAGATCTCTCGTAACGAGGGCAAGCCGGAAGCGGCTCTCCCGAAGATCGTCGAGGGCCGTGTTTCTGCGTTCATCAAGCAGGTCGCCCTGCTCGAGCAGGACTACGCCAAGGACAACAAGCTCTCTGTCGCCCAGGTGGCGAAGGACGCCGGTATCACCGTGACGGACTTCGCGCGCTTCAAGGTCGGCGCGTAGCAAGGTCGAAGGGGTTCGGATCGCCAAGATCCGAACCCCTTCTTCATGCCCACGAGGCACTATCTTGAATCGGGACGAGAGGACACCCACCATGACTGAACGCACCGGACGCCGACGCGTCCTTCTCAAGCTCTCCGGAGAGGCCTTCGGAGCGGGGCAGCTGGGTGTCAGCCCCGATGTGGTTTCGCAGATCGCCCGCGACATCGCCGCGGCCGTCGATCGGGTCGAGGTCGCGATCGTCGTCGGCGGAGGCAACTTCTTCCGTGGCGCGGAGCTCAGCCAGCGCGGCATGGACAGAGGTCGCGCCGACTACATGGGCATGCTGGGCACGGTCATGAACGCCCTCGCCCTCCAGGACTTCCTCGAGCAGGCCGGAGCCGCCACCCGCGTGCAGTCGGCCATCTCGATGACACAGGTCGCCGAGCCGTACATCCCGCGTCGCGCCGAGCGTCATCTCGAGAAGGGCCGCGTGGTCATCTTCGGCGCCGGCGCAGGCCTCCCGTACTTCTCCACGGACACCGTCGCCGCGCAGCGTGCGCTCGAGATCGGCGCGGACGAGGTCCTCGTCGCCAAGAACGGCGTCGACGCGATCTACACCGCCGACCCGAACAAGCACGCCGACGCGGAGCGCATCGAGCGCGTCACGTATCGTGATGCGCTGCAGCGTGGCCTCAAGGTCGTCGACTCGACCGCCTTCAGCCTGTGTATGGACAACAGCATGGACATGCGCGTGTTCGGCATGGAGCCCGCAGGCAACGTGACCCGCGCGTTGCTCGGCGAGCCGATCGGAACCCTCGTCACCGCCTGAGCGTGTGACACGGCGGAGACGACTTCGCCCGATAGAATTTGCAGAACACCCCGACGATAGGAGCCACCGTGATCGCGGACGTCCTCGCTGAAACCACCACTCGTATGAACCGGGCGGTCGAAGCTGCCAAGGAGGACTTCTCCACGGTGCGCACCGGTCGTGCGAACCCGCAGATGTTCCAGAAGGTCCTCGTGGACTACTACGGCACGCCGACCCCGATCGCCCAGCTCGCATCGCTGGCGAACCAGGAAGCACGAACGCTCATCATCACGCCGTACGACAAGTCGGCGCTGAAGGCGATCGAGCAGGCGATCCGCGACATGCCGAACCTCGGAGTCAACCCCACGAACGACGGCAACCTCGTCCGCGTGACGATGCCCGAGCTCACGGCGGAGCGTCGCAAGGAGTACGTCAAGCTCGTCAAGACCAAGGCCGAGGACGCGAAGGTCCATGTCCGTGGCATCCGCCGCAAGGCGAAGGACGAGCTCGACGCGCTCAAGAGCGAGCTCGGCGAGGACGAGATCGCTCGCGGCGAGAAGGAGCTGGACGGCCTGACGCGTCAGCACGTCGACCTCATCGACGACGCGCTGAAGCGCAAAGAGGCCGAACTCCTCGAGGTGTAGTCGGCATGTCTGACGAAACGCGAGACGCTGAGGAGGGCATGCCGCCGACGCGTCGAGAGGCGCGTGACGGTGTGCCGCCCGACGGCGTCCCGCTCGCGGACACAGCCTTCCCGACGTTCGATGCGGAAGCCATTCCGCCTCGTCCACCGCTGCCGGAGTCCGCTGTCGGAGGGACCCCTGCCGTGGGCAGGCCACTCGACACAGCCGACCACAACGCGATCCGCGAGCAGTGGCGGGCAGCGCGGGACGAGCTCGAGAACCACGTCTCCCATGCGCGCGATCAGATCGACCAGGCGAACGAGCGGATCAAGCAGCGCACGGGGCGAGACCTGGTTCTCGCGATTCTGATCGGTCTCGCTTTCGGTGCGGCGCTGCTCGGATCCCTGCTCTTCATCAAGGCACTGTTCGTGCCGTTCGCTCTCGCCGCGGCGCTGCTGGGGGTGTATGAGCTCTCTCGGGCTCTGCGGGCCTCCGGCCGACGGGTCGATGTCATACCGCAGCTGGTTGCGGGCGCTTTCCTGGTGCTCTCGGCCTACTTCGCGGAGCCGTGGCTGTCCTGGGTCATGCTCTTCGTGGCCGTCGCCTTCGTCATCGTGTGGCGACTCATCGCGCAGATGGTGGCGAAAGACGGCCGCACTTACGGCGACGTTCTCGCGGATGCGGTGATCAGCGGTTTCGTCCAGGTCTACGTGCCGTTCCTCGCCGGCGTCGCCCTCATCCTCCTCGAGCAGGAGGGCGGCCAGTGGTGGGTTCTCAGCTTCATCGCCATCGCGGTCGCCGCCGACACGGGTGCGTATGCGGCTGGTCTCGCTTTCGGACGCCACCCGATGGCCCCGAAGATCAGCCCCAAGAAGACATGGGAGGGGTTCGGCGGCGCCGTCCTCGCCTCCCTGGTCGCCGGCGTACTGCTGGCTATCTTCCTTCTCGAGCTGCCCTGGTGGGCGGGTCTGATCTTCGGCGCGTCGATCCTGCTGTCGGCGACGCTGGGCGACCTCGGCGAGTCCATGCTCAAGCGTGATCTCGGCATCAAAGACATGAGCTCGTGGCTTCCCGGACACGGCGGTCTTCTCGATCGACTCGACAGCATCCTGCCCTCGACGATTCCGGCGCTCTGCCTCTACTTCCTCCTCTCTCCCTGGGTGGTGCTGTGATGAACGAAGACCAGATCGCCGAACGGACGGCGGACGCTCCGCCGGCGTTCGCTCTGACATCCGGTCGTGAGCGGGGCTACCACCGCGCTGCTGTCGACACCTTCCTCGCATCTGCTCGACGAGCGTTCGAGACCGGTGCCGACGAATTGGGCGCCGACGACGTACGCGCGGCATCCTTTCCGCTCGTCAAAGGCGGCTACGTCGTGGCCGATGTCGACGCGGCCCTCGGTCGCGTGGAAGACGCCTTCGCCGCGCGTGAGCGGGAGCGCGTGGTGCGAGCGCAGGGTGCCGAAGTGTGGGTCGAGCAGGCGAGAGCAGACGCGCAGACCATCCTGGACCACCTGGCCCGACCTCGCCGCCGGCGCTTCGCGCGCACCGGGGTTCTCACGTTCGGCTACCGCATCGACGAGGTCGATCACGTCTCGACCAGGATCGTCCGCTACCTTCGCGACGGAGACCCGCTCTCCGCGGAGCAGCTGCGTTCCGCCGCGTTTCGCATGCAGCGGGGGGGCTACCGCGAGGAGCAGGTCGACGCGCTCCTCGATGCCACGATCGACGTCATTCTCGCCGTTCGCTGAGTTCCTGATGGTCGACTCAGGTGCCTTTGCGTAGACTGTCCTTCATCGTGAACTCCCGAAACGACATGAACCCCGAACGACGCGACCTTTCGCTGGTGCCCGCAGCGACGGTCAGATCCGCGCGCACGGGCACTCGCCGATGGTCTCGCCGTCGTGGTGTCGTCAGCGTGTTCAGCGCCCTCGCCGTCGTCGGATTCGCGGGAGCGCTCGTGGCACCGACCGGCGTCGCACTGGCGGAGCCCGTGCAGTCCGACACTCCCGACTCGGCCTACTCGCTCGCTCTCGCCGACACGCAGAATCTCACGGTCACGGTCAGCGGCGCAGCCATCACGCCGGTCGAACGCGGCACGTTCGAGGTGTACGTGAAGCCGAAGCCCAAGCCGAAGCCCACGCCGGCAGCCCCTGCCGCCACGGGTTCGCAGGGTGGATCTTCCGGCGGCACTCTGCCTCCGTATTCAGGGGGCGGTGCGCCTGCGGACTGGATGGCCGCTGCCGGCATCGCGCAGAGCGATTGGCAGTACGTCGACTACATCGTGTCGCGCGAGAGCGGTTGGAACCCGAACGCCACGAACTCATCCTCGGGCGCATGCGGCCTGGTTCAGGCGCTGCCCTGCAGCAAGGTTCCCGGTAACGGCTACGACCCGGTGGACAACCTGAGGTGGGCCACCGGCTACGCCACAGGGCGGTATGGCAGCTGGGCCGGAGCGTACAGCTTCTGGACGAACAACCACTGGTGGTGAGCAGGAGCGATGCCTCGCTCACGCCGACGCCCTCCTGCGCGCCCTGAAGCCGACGACTCGTTCGATCGGATGCTCGCCGGCTGGAAGCGCTCGGAGACCCGCCGTGGCAGCGAGTGGACCGTGCAGCCGGTGTCGTCCGCTCAGGCGCAGAAAGAATACGTCTGCCCCGGCTGTTCGCGGCCGATCGTCGCGGGAACTGCGCACCTGGTCGTCTGGCGGGCTGACGGCGTCTTGGGCGATGCTGCAGATCTCGCCGCGCGGCGGCATTGGCACACACACTGTTGGAGGATGGCGTGAGCATGGAGATTCGAGGACCGCTGGAGCTCCCCGCTCAGCGTGAAGACATCGAGCTGACGACTGCAGACGGTCTCACGCTGGTGGGCGAACTCTCCATGCCGGAGCATGCGTCGCCGGTGGCGACGCTCGTGACTCTGCATCCGCTGCCCACCGCGGGGGGTTTCATGGACTCGCACATCATCCGCAAGGCGGCTGCGCGGCTTCCTGCGCTCGCTGACCTGGCGGTCCTGAGGTTCAACACACGAGGGACCACGTCGCCCCGCGGCACGAGCGACGGCGCGTTCGACGGGGGCGCGGCGGAGCAGTTCGATGTGGCGGCGGCCATCGGCTTCGTCCGGGACCGGGCGCTCCCGCGCCCGTGGCTCCTCGGCTGGTCCTTCGGCACCGAACTGGCGCTCAAGTACGGTCGCGACCACGACATCGCGGGGACCATTCTGCTGTCTCCGCCGTTGCATCGCGCGACGGAAGCCGAGGTCGCTGCCTGGGCAGAGAGCGAAGTCCCGCTCGTCGTGCTGGTGCCGGAGTTGGACGACTACCTGCGTCCGGAGGAAGCACGCGAACGCTTCGCCTCGATTCCGCATGCCCGATTGATCGCGGTCGAGGGCGGTAAGCACCTGTGGGTCGGCGAGACGCAGACGCGGCGCGTGCTCACCGAGATCGTGGCAGCGGTGAACCCGTCGGCACTGCCACTGGCCACGCACTGGCCGCCGACGGATTGATGGAGCCCCAAGGCTCCGGCTCTCAGAGCTCGTTCATGCGCGGGATGAGCACCTGCCGATAGATGATCAGGATGCTCGCGGCAACGGGGATCGCGATGAGCGCACCCAACAGCCCGAGCAGGCTGCCACCGGCGAGAGCCGCAACGACGACCACTGCTCCGGGGACGGCGACCGCGCGGCTCATTATGCGCGGCGAGATCACGTACGCCTCGATCTGCATGTAGACGAGGTAGTAGATGGCCGCGGCAATCGCGATCCCCGGGGACCCGAGCCCGGGGATGAGACACACGAGGACGATGATCGTGGAACCGGTCAAGGTCCCGACGAGCGGGATCAGTGAGAAGAAGAAGGCGATGATCGCGAGGACCGCCGGGAACGGCGCATCGATGATCGAGAGGTAGATGGCGCTGAGGACGCCGTTGATCACGCCCTGAGTCACCTGCCCCATGACGTAATACCCCACGGAATCGGTGATCTGCTCCGACAGGTCGATGAAGCGGTCGCGCTTCGACGACGGGGCGAGCTGGTAGACAGCGCGCTTGAGCGACGGCGTCGAGGCGGTCAGGTAGATCGTCAGGATGAGGACGATGAACGCACCGAACAGTCCGCTGAGCACGGCGCCGCTGGCGACGAGGACGCCCTGGCCGATGGACCCGCCGATCTCGGCGAGGTTCGTCGTCAACCAGTCCGTGACATAGGTGAAGACATCATCGACGAGCAGGTTCGGGAAGGTGTCCTGCATCCACTCCTTGAGATCGGGGATCAGGTTTCCTCGCGACACGATGGCCGAGATCTGGGCGATGAGCTGGGAGATCTGATCCACGAGCACGGGGAGGATGATCAGCACGATCCCGCTGAAGATCGCGAGGACCGCGAGGATCGTCACCAGCACGGCGAGCCACCGAGGGAGCCTGCGACGTTCCAGGAAGGACACGAGCGGATCGAGGCCCAGACTCAGGAACAGCGCCGTGCCGACGTAGAGCAGGACGCTCGAAAGTGTCTGCACGCTGTTGATCAGGAGGATCCCCAGCCCCACGCCGAGCGTCGCCACGAGGGCGGTGCGGAACGGATTGTGGATCTTCATGCGACGACTCCTCGAAACGGCTGCAGCAAGGTTATCCAGACGTCGAGCAACGTCGCGCGCGACGTGCCGGTTCAGCCGGCACTGCACGTGTACGTGGGCAACACTCAGCTGATTTCGCTAGTCTGAAATGTCGAGTGTTGCGTCGCGGGCAGGTGCCGGTGATGCGTGAGGAGACTATTCGTGCGTTTCGTATGGGCCGTGGTGGCCTTCGTGCTTGCCGCCGTGCTGATCGGGGCGGGGATCGCCCAGCGCACCTTCGTGGGGCCCGACTCGCAGCAGACGCAAGTCGAGATCGATGAGCCCGCGCCGTTCGTCCTCCTGGACGGAGACGTCCTCCGGACGAATCCTGGCGTGCAGACGCTGATCGTGCGCGGTCAGGGCGACATCTTCGGCAGCTATGGCAGGACAGCCGACATGGAGGCCTGGCTCGCGGATTCCGACTACAACCACGTCACGGTGGACGACGACGGCGGCTTCGCTGTCGAGCACGTGTCGGCGGCAGAGGCTTCAGACGAGACCGACGGCGGCGAAGGTACCGCCGAGGGGGGCGATCCGGCGACGGGCCGCGATCCGCGGGGCTCCGACCTGTGGCTGGACTCCTTCCAGAAGGAGAATCGCCTCGTCGCGGACAACATGCAGCTTCCCGAGGGGACGAGCATGCTGGTGGCCTATGACGGCACGGAAGACGCTCCCGATGACATCGTCGTCTCCTGGCCGCTCGACACGACCACACCGCTGGCGGGACCGCTGATGGTGGCCGGCGGTATCGTCCTGCTGATCGGACTCGTCCTGTACGTGCTCGGTATCCGCCACCAGCGTCGTGGACGCGGGCCGCGCCGCAAGGGCCCGGGCCCGCTTCCGGCGACCGAACCGATCGACATCGCGGTGCTTCCTCCGGAGGAGCGCGCGGCGATCGAAGGCTCGCTGGAAACGCCGACGTCTGCGGAACGCACCCCCTCGGTGGATGCTCCGGAAACTGAGACCGAAGACGCGGAGATCGTGGACCCCGAGGAGAACGATTCGAAGACGTCGATGCGGGCCGAGACCCCCGCGCGTCGTCGCCGGCTGCTGGCGATTCCCGCACTCGGGTTGACCGCTCTCCTCGCTGCCGGCTGCTCAGCCGATTCCTGGCCGCAGTTTGGCGATGCCTCTGCATCGCCTTCCCCGAGCCCGACCGTCATCGCTCCGGACAACCAGAAGCCGCCGGCGGTGACGGAGGCACAGGCCAAGCGCATCCTCCAAACCGCCTCGGAGACCTTGGTGGAGGCCGACACCGCAATGGACGTCGACCTCGCGGGGACGCGTCTCGAAGGTCCTGCCCTCGCCGCGCGGACCACCGAATACGCCCTACGCGCGAAGATCGCGGACAAGGCCCTTCCGGCGGCGATCCCGACCGACGACGTCGAGGTCGTGCTTCCGGAGGCGACCGATGTCTGGCCGCGAACTGTTCTCGTGCTCTCGAAGAGCAAGGGCGACGACACTGTGCCGCCCGTGCTGCTGACGATGACCCAGGCGGACCCCTGGTCGAACTACAAGATCAGCAACATGGCCGAGATGGCGGCGGATGCCGTGTTCCCCGAGGTCGCCGCGACCTGGCTCGGAACCTCACTCGTCCCCGCTGACTCCGCCTTCCTCACCATCCCTCCGGCGGAACTCGCACCAGCCTTCGCCGACGTGGTGGACGCGGGGGAGAAGAGCGAGTTCTACGGTCAGTTCGACGACCTCGCGCTGACGCTGGCGCAGTCCCTCACCGACAGCCGCCAGGTCATCGTGCAGGGGCTGGCAGACAAGGGAGCGGCCAAGACGTCCAAGGTGGCATTCGACATGGCGCCCACGACCGACGCGCCGATCTCGATGACCACGCTCGACAGCGGTGCGATCGTCGCGGTCTCTCTGACCGATACCGAGACGGTGACGCCGACGTCGTCGGACGTGGTGATCCGATTCGGAGACAACGCAGAGGCCAAGGCCCTGACGGGCGCGACGGAATCGGCGAAGGGCGTCGAGACGACCTATGAGTTCCAGCTGTTCTTCTCGGTCCCCGCTCAGGGGTCGACGGAGCAGATCAGGCTCCTGGCTGTGCACCAGGACCTCTTGTCCGTGAAAGTGATCAAATGAGTGAAATCTCTCCGGCCGCGCTGCGCGGCGCGGTCGACCTGTCCAGCCTCCGCAACCGGCCGGCGACGCCGCCCGAGGGGGCTCCAGCCCCCGGTGCGGTCGATGTCGTCGTCGATGCGACCGACGAGACGTTCGGGCAGATCCTCGAACTCTCGCGCACGGTTCCCGTCGTCGTGGATCTGTGGGCCGAGTGGTGTGGACCGTGCAAGCAGCTGAGTCCGATCATCGAGAAGGTCACTCGTGAGCTCGGCGGCCGGGTGCTGCTCGCCAAGGTCGATGTCGACGCGAACCCGCAGCTCGCGCAGAGCTTCCGCGCGCAGTCGATCCCGATGGTGGTGGCGCTGATCGCCGGGCAGCCCGTGCCGATGTTCACCGGTGCGGTGCCGGAGCAGCAGGTGCGCGATGTCTTCGCCCAGCTGCTGCAGGTGGCAGCGCAGAACGGTGTCACCGGGTCGCTCTCGGTCGACGCGGATGCCGATGCCGAGGCGTCGTCGACGCCGGAGGAGCCGGAGCTTCCTCCGCTGCACGCCGAGGCGTTCGCCGCGATCGAGGCGGGAGACTATTCCGCCGCGATCCGCGCGTACGAGAAGGCCCTCGCCGAGAATCCGCGCGATGAGGAGGCGATCGCGGGTCTCGGTCAGGTGCGTCTGCTCGATCGTGTGCAGGGACTCGACTTGCAGGCGGCACGCGCGGCGGCTGCCGAGGGGCCCCTCGACGTCCAGGCGCAGTTCGACGTGGCAGACCTCGATCTGGCCGGCGGTCATGTCGACGACGCCTTCGCGCGACTGCTCGACCTGTTCGCCCAGCTGCCGTCCGACCAGCGCACCCCGGTACGGGAACGGCTGATCGAGCTGTTCGGCCTCATCGGGACCAGCGACCCGCGAGTGGTGGCCGCCAGGAACCGGCTTTCTTCGCTCCTGTTCTAGCCGTCGGAGGTTCCGGCGCGCGTCCCCGTCATCCGTGGCTCACGGTAGGCACGTGCGGGTCCGGCTGGTGGCGTAGCCACAGAGTGGACAGCGCAGGAAGGGTCATCGTCGCGGTCGGGGCGCTATCGTCCTCACCGGCGGCGAAGACCATGCCCAGGTTCCCCGAACCTCGTCCGCCGTACTCGGCGGCGTCGGTGTTGAGCACTTCCTGCCAGACACCGTCCTGCGGAAGCGCGAGTCGATATCCCGCACGCTCGACCCCGGCGAAGTTGCTCACGACGACGAGGCGTCCGCCGTGGGCATCCCGCCGCTCGAAGGCGATCACGGTCGGATCCCAGCTGGGCGCACCGAGGCGGTGGAAAGACGATCCGTCGTTGTCCCGCGCCCACAGGGGGGATTGGGATCTGTAGGCGCGGTTCATCGCGCCGACGAAGTCCTGCAGCTGCGCGTGCGACGGCTGGTCGAGGAGCCACCAATCCAGCTCACGCCCTTCGGACCACTCGGCGAGCTGACCGAACTCCTGGCCCATGAACAGGAGCTTCTTCCCGGGGTGCCCCCACATGTAGGCGAGGTACGCGCGGACGTTCGCGAGCTTGTGCCAGTGGTCGCCGGGCATCTTCGCCATCAGGCTGCCCTTGCCGTGCACGACTTCGTCGTGACTGATCGGCAGCAGGTAGTTCTCGCCGAAGGCGTAGACGAAGGAGAAGGTCATCTCGCCCTCGTGGTGCGCGCGGTACATCGGGTCGCGAGAGATGTACTGGAGCGAGTCGTTCATCCAGCCCATGTTCCACTTGAAACCGAACCCCAGGCCGGCGTGGTCGGTGGGTGCGGTGACGCCGGGGAAGCTGGTCGACTCCTCGGCGATCATCATGATCCCCGGGTGCAGTCGGTAGGCCGTGGCGTTCACCTCCTGCAAGAACCGGATCGCCTCGAGATTCTCCCGGCCACCGTGGATGTTCGGTTCCCATTCGCCGGCTTCGCGGGAGTAGTCGAGGTAGAGCATCGACGCGACCGCGTCGACGCGCAGCCCGTCGACATGGAACTCCCTGAACCAGTACAGCGCATTGGCCACGAGGAATCCCCGAACCTCCGGACGCCCGTAGTCGAAGATGAGCGTGCCCCAGTCCTGGTGCTCGCCGCGGCGGGGATCGGGGTGCTCGTACAGCGGCTGGCCGTCGAAGCGCGCCAGAGCGAAGGCGTCTTTCGGGAAGTGCCCGGGAACCCAGTCCATGATCACGCCGATGCCGGCCTGGTGCAGCCGATCGATCAGATATCTCAGGTCGTCCGGGGTACCGAACCGGCTCGTGGGCGCGTAGTAGCCGCTGACCTGGTACCCCCAGGAACCCCCGAACGGGTGCTCCGCCAACGGCATGAACTCGACATGGGTGAATCCGGCATCCGTGACGTGCTGGATCAGCGGCTCGGCGATGTCCCGGTACCCGAGGCCCTCACGCCAGGAGCCGACGTGGATCTCGTAGACCGACAGCGGCTGCGCGACGGCGTGGGTCGCCGCACGACGGGTCATCCATGCGCCGTCCGCCCACTCGTACGAGGACGAGGTCACGACGGACGCCGTGTTCGGCGGCACCTCGGCGGCGAGCGCCATCGGGTCGGCTTTGAGTATCCAGGCGCCGTCGCGGGTGCGGAGCTGATACTTGTACCGCGTGCCCAGGGGGAGGTCGGGGATGAAGAGCTCCCAGACTCCGCTCACGCCCATCGAGCGCATGGCGTGGGCGTCGCCGTTCCAGTCGTTGTGGTCGCCGACGACCCGCACGGCTGTGGCATTGGGAGCCCAGACGGCGAACGCGACGCCCTGCTCGCCGTCCCACGTGCGCGGGTGCGCACCCAGCGCCTCCCAGAGGCGTTCATGCCGCCCCTCGGCGATCAGATGGAGGTCGAGGTCTCCAAGGGTCGGACGGTGTCGATACGGATCGCCGGAGAGCGTCTCCTCGTGATCCGCGTACCGCGTGGCCAACCGATAGGGGAGAGGGGGACCGACGTGCTGCGCCTCCCAGATTCCCTGCGCCACGTGCGCGAGCTCGAGTCGACTGCCGTCGCCGAACACCGCTGCCACCCCGGCGGCGAGCGGCCGTCGGGCGCGGATGACGGTGACCGTGCGGTCGGCCGCGTCTTTGTGGGAGTGCGCGCCGAGGACGGCGTGCGGATCGTGGTGCGTGGCCGAGGAGATCGCCTCCCACTCAGTGGATGCGGCGACATCTTCTGTGTAGCTCATGCTCGCTCCCTCACCTTCAGGATGTGCACCGGCTCGGCGAAGGCGTCGAGCCGCACGTAGTTGTGATCGTTCCAGGTCCAGACGGCTCCGGTGAGCAGGTCCTCGACCTCGAATGGATCGCCGAGCGGAATGCCCCATTGGGTGCTGTCGAGGTGCACGGTCGTCTCGCGTACGGAGTGCGGGTCGACGTTCGCCACCACGATGACGGTGTCCGCGCGTCCGCTACCGGTGAACGGCGCGGGGAGGTGCTTGCTGTACACGAGGACGGCATCGTCGTCGCTCCAGTGCGCCCGGAAGTTCCTGAGTTGCCGGAGTGCGGGGTGAGCCGCGCGGATCTCGTTGAGCCGCCGCAGCAGGGGAGCGAGCGATTCGCCGCGGGCCTCCGCGCCCGACCAGTCGCGGAACTTGAACTCGTACTTCTCATTGTCGATGTTCTCTTCGGAGCCCGGCCGTGCCACGTTCTCGAAGAGCTCGTAGCCGGCGTACACCCCGTACACGGGCCCTGCCGTGGCGGCGATGCAGGCTCGGATTCGGTATGCCGCACGACCGCCGAACTGCAGGTACTCGGTCAGGATGTCATGCGTGTTCACGAAGAGGTTGGGCCTCATGTAGTCGGAGGTCTCCTGCGACACGGAGGTGAGGAATTCCTCCAGCTCGCTCTTGGTGTTCCGCCACGTGAAGTAGCTGTAGCTCTGCTGGAATCCGACGGCGGCCAGGGCGCGCATGACGGCGGGGCGGGTGAAGGCTTCGGCGAGGAAGATCACGTCCGGATCCACGGTGTTGATCTCACGGATCAACCACTCCCAGAACTGCAGGGGTTTGGTGTGGGGGTTGTCGACCCGGAAGATCTTCACCCCCTGAGTCACCCAGTGCCGCACGAGCCGTAACATCTCGGCTGCGATACCCTCGGGATCGTTGTCGAAGTTGAGCGGGTAGATGTCCTGGTACTTCTTCGGCGGGTTCTCGGCATACGCGATGGTGCCGTCGGGGAGGGTCGTGAACCATTCGGGATGCTCGCTCACCCAGGGGTGGTCCGGGGACGCCTGGAGCGCGAGGTCGAGTGCGACCTCGAGACCGTTTCCCTGAGCCGCGCGCACGAAGGCGCGGAAGTCGGCGGCGGATCCCAGGTCGGGGTGGATCGCGTCGTGGCCGCCGTCGGTGGAGCCGATCGCATACGGGGACCCAGGATCGCCGGGCTCTGCGGTGAGGGTGTTGTTGCGCCCCTTGCGGTTGGTGGTCCCGATCGGGTGGATCGGAACCAGGTAGACCACGTCGAAACCCATCGCGGCGACCTCCGGCAGACGCTTGGTCGCCGTGCGGAACGTCCCGCTCTTCACCGTGCCGTCCTTGAGCCGCTTGGCCCCCTCGGATCGCGGGAAGAACTCGTACCAGGCACCGACGCCAGCCGCGCGACGGTCCACGTTGAGCGTGTGCTGCTCGGTGGCGGAGCGCAGGGTCGTCAGGGGACGGGCCCGGAAGATGTCGGCCAGACCGGCATCGGTGGACAGCGCGAACGCCGTCGCGCCGCCCCCACTCTCCAGCGACCCGGCGTCCGCGAGCAGACGCTTCCGCTGCGCGGCGGGGCGATCCTTCTCCGTGGCGGCCCTCGTGAGTAACTCTGCTCCGAGCGCGGCCATCACCGGTACATCGACACCGGCAGCGACCTTCAGTTCCGCGGCGTGAGCCCAGGTCGCGAAGTCGTCGGAGAAGGCTTCGAACCGGTAGCGCCACGCACCCTGCTCGTCGAGCGCGATCTCGGCCGACCATCGGTCCGTGCCGTCTTGCCGGGCGGTCAGCCGGTGCAGGCTCTCCTCGCCCGACGGCGACGTGAGGCGCACATGCACACCGATGATGTCGTGCCCTTCGCGGAACGAGACCACGGTGAACGGGACGACCTCGCCCACGAACGCCTTCGGTGCGAAGCCGCCGGGCACTGCGGGGGTCGGATCGAGCAGCGGGATGCGGGTGGAGCGAAGCGAGCCCGGCACGTCCGCATCGCCGAAGGCGCGCGTCGGGATCTGAGCGGGGCTCCGAAGAGCCGAGGACCGAGTACCAGCACGTGCAGCCACATCCCGAATGTACCGCGCCGACGTGGTCGCGGGTAGCGCGCCGCGTGGTGCGTCGGGAGCCGGGCTCATTCGACGCGGAACAGCCTCATCGACGTCCCGGACACTGGTAGCACATCGCCGGGCGCGAAGACCTCCCCCTCGTCGGAAGGGCGCTCCCGAGCGCTCGACCACAGGGACACGAAGCGGACCGCGCCTTCGATCTCGTCGGGCAGACGCACGTCGATGGGGGACTCCGTTCCGTGCACGATGAGCAGGATGCGGTTCTCGGCCTCGGTGTCGGGGGTGGAGGCGGCGACGTACTGGAGCGTCCTGTTCCCGGGGTCTGCCCACTGCCCCTGCTCCATCGTCTCGCCGTTCTGGTCGTACCAGTCCATGACCGAGGCGTTCGGGATGTGCTCACCGAGCCGCGCGTAGCGGCTGGGGCGCAGCGCCGGGTTCTCCTGCCGCAATCGGATCAGGCGGGTGACATGTGCACGGAGGTCGTCCTGCCAGGGTTCGAAATCCCATGCGAGCCAGGTGAGAGCGGAGTCCTGAGCGTAGGCGTTGTTGTTGCCGCGCTGAGTGCGTCCGACCTCGTCACCTGCGGTGAGCATCGGGATCCCGGCCGAGAGGAGCAGCGTCCCGAGAAGGTTGCGCATGGCCTTGCGTCGCGCGGCGAGGATCGTCGGGTCGTCGGTCGGGCCCTCGACACCGTGGTTGAACGCGCGGTTCATGTCGGCACCGTCGCGGTTCTGCTCGCCGTTCGCCTCATTGTGCTTGACGTCGTACGAGACGAGGTCGTGCAGAGTGAAGCCGTCGTGCGCCGTGACGAAGTTCACGCTGGCGAGCGGACCCCGGTCTTCGCTGAACGTGTTCGAGGATCCGGCGAGTCGGGTCGCGAACCCGCCGATGCCCACCGGGGCGGAGGCCCGGCGGGCATAGTCGATGTCGCTGAGCCAGAAGTTGCGGACGCGGTCGCGGTAGCGGTCGTTCCACTCGTGCCATCCCGACGGGAAGTTACCCGTCTGCCACCCGCCGAGGCCGACATCCCAGGGCTCGGCGATGAGCTTGGTGTCGGCGAGGATCGGATCGTCCGCGATGGCCTGCAGGAGCGGATGCTCAGGCGTGTAGGTGTGGGCGCCGTCGCGGGCGATCGCGGTGGCGAGGTCGAAGCGGAAACCGTCGATCTGCATCTCCTGCGCCCAGTAGCGGAGGGAGTCGAGAACGAGTCTGGCCCCGGCGTCGGTCGACGTGTCGAGCGTGTTGCCGCACCCGGTGGTATCGACGTAGACGCCGGACTCGTCCTGCCGGTAGTAGCTGGCGTTGTCGATGCCGCGCAGGCTCGAGCGGGGACCGCCGATGCCCTCCTCGGAGGTGTGGTTGTATACGACGTCGAGGATCACTTCGAGCCCGGCCTCGTGCAGCAGCCGCACCATTCCCTTGAACTCGGCGAGGACGGCCTCCGGCCCCTCTTTGCGCGCGTCCTCGGTCGCGTAGGCGGTGTGCGGGGTGAAGAAGTTCAGGGTGTTGTAGCCCCAGTAGTTGGTGAGTCCGCGTTCGAGAAGTCGCGGCTCCGGCACGAAGGCGTGCACGGGGAGCAACTCGATGGACGTGATGCCCAGCGAGTGGAAGTACTCGATCATCGCGGGATGGGCGAGGCCCGCATAGGTGCCGTGCAGCGCGGGCGGCACATCGGGGTGACGCTTGGTGAGTCCCTTGAGATGCCCCTCGTAGATCACCGTGCGGTCGAGGGGGATACGCGGCTTCCGGGAGTCGCCCCAGTCGAAGCCGTCGACGATGACGACCGAACGCCACTCCTCGTATCCGTCGCCCTGGGCGAGACCGCGCGCGTACGGGTCCAGCAGCAGGGTCTCCGGGTTGAAGGTGTTCCCGGGGCCGTGGGGTCCGCCGACGCGTACGGCATAGCGGACGCCGGGCTGCAGCAGCTCCGTGGTGATCTCCCAGATTCCTCCGGCCAGCCGTTCGAGCGGAACCTCGTCGGTCGCCCAGTCCAGGTCGGTGGCATCGAACACGACCAGCTCGATCGACGAGGCGTTCTGCGACCAGACGCGCAGGGTGCCGACGCCGTCGTGCAGACGGACGCCGAGGTTGTCGAGGGTGGTGCCGCCGGGCACGGTGATGTCTCGGGACGCGGGCATGAGTACACACTAGGCGCGATGTGTTGCAGTCTCATGTCAGGGCGGACCGGGTTCCACGGACGAAGACCCGGCAGGGTTGGTTTCGCGAGAGAATCGAAGGATGCGGCACTATCTCGACCATGCGGCGACCACGCCTCTGCGCCCCGAAGCGCGCGACGCCTGGCTGGCCGCCACGGAGACCGTCGGCAACGCATCGTCCACGCACGGCGCCGGCCAGGACGCCCGCCGCCTGCTCGAGGAGTCCCGCGAGCGGGTCGCCGCGGTGCTCGACGCCGACCCGATCGAGATCGTGTTCACCTCGGGGGGCACCGAGTCGATCAACCTGGCACTGCAGGGGCTGTGGCGGGCACGCCCCGCCGGCACGACCGCGATCGTCATGCCCGAGGCCGAGCACCACGCCACCATGGACACCGTGGCCGCGCTCGTGGAAGATGGCGCCGAGCTTCGCCGGGTGCCGGTGACCGCACAGGCGCGGATCGCGCCGGAGCAGTTCGCTCCGCGGCTTCCGGGCGCCGCTCTCGCCACCGCGCTCGTCGCGAACAATGAGGCGGGCACGATCAACGACGCCGAGGGGCTGTCCATCGCCGCCGCGACGGCGGGCGTGGCACTGCATCTCGATGCCGTGGCGGCCCTCGGACATGTGCCGCTGTCTTTCCGCGATCTGAGGGGAGACGCCGCCGGGGGAGTCGGACTCGTGGCCATGAGCCTCGCCGGGCACAAGATCGCGGCGCCCGTCGGCGTCGGGGTTCTCGTCGCTGCACGCACGGCCCGCGTGACCGCGCTGCTCCGCGGCGGCGCGCAGCAGCGCGGGCTCCGCGCCGGAACCCAGGACGTCGCGGGTGCGGCGGCATTCGCCACCGCGCTCGAGCTCGCCGAGATCGAGCGGACGGGGGAGGCGGCGCGACTGCGTGCACTGCGCGACCGTCTCATCTCGGGCATACGTTCCGCCGTCCCGGAAGCCGAGCTTCTGGGCGATCCGATGGACCGCTTGCCGGGCAACGCGCATGTGCTCTTTCCCGGTGCGGTGGGGGAGAGTCTGCTGTTCCTCCTCGACGTCGCCGGGGTCGCGGCGTCGACCGGATCGGCGTGCCAGGCGGGCGTCGCCGAGCCGTCGCACGTCGTGATGGCGATGGGGCGGAGCGAACGAGATGCGCGCAGCGTGCTGCGGTTCTCGCTCGGTCGGACGTCGACGGACGAGGATGTCGAGGCGGTGCTCGCCGCGATCGGCGATGCCTATGCACGGGCATCCGGCGCCGGCACAGGCGCACGCTCGTAGACTGTTCCCATGCGGATTCTTGCGGCGATGAGTGGCGGCGTCGACTCCGCCGTCGCGGCAGCCAGAGCCGTGGAGGCGGGGCACGATGTGGTCGGCGTGCACCTGGCACTCTCCAGAGCCGGTGGAACGCTCCGCACGGGCAGTCGCGGGTGCTGCACCATCGAGGATGCACTCGACGCCCGCCGGGCCGCCGATCTGCTCGGCATCCCCTTCTACGTGTGGGACTTCTCCGAGCGTTTCCGCGACGACGTCATCGAAGACTTCATCTCCGAGTACCAGGCCGGACGCACGCCCAACCCCTGCATGCGGTGCAACGAGAAGATCAAGTTCGCGGCCCTTCTGGAGCGCGCGATCGAGCTCGGCTTCGACGCCGTGTGCACCGGGCACTACGCCACGCTCGTGAACGGTGCTGACGGACTGGAGCTGCACCGTGCCTCGGACAATGCCAAGGATCAGTCCTACGTCCTCGGCGTGCTGACCGCTGAGCAGCTCGCACACACCTACTTCCCGCTCGGGTCCACTCCCTCGAAGGCGATCGTTCGCGCCGAGGCGGCAGCACGCGGCCTGACCGTCGCCCAGAAGCCGGACAGCCACGACATCTGCTTCATCCCCGACGGGGACACCCGTGGGTGGCTCGCCGAGAAGGTCGGCACCGCTACGGGCGAGATCGTCGATCGCAGCGGGGAAGTCGTCGGATCGCACGAGGGGGCACACTCCTTCACGGTGGGACAGCGACGCGGGCTCAAGCTCGGTGTGCCTGCGGCGGACGGCAAGCCTCGATTCGTGCTCGAAGTCCGACCGGTGTCGAACACCGTCGTCGTCGGGCCCAAGGAGGCTCTCGCGATCGCGGAGATCGCGGGGGAGCGGTTCAGCTGGGCCGGGGCCGCGCCGACGGAGACCTCCTTCGAGTGCCACGTGCAGATCCGCGCGCACTCCGAGCCGGTCGCTGCACGTGCGATCGTCTCGGATGACGGGGTCCGGGTGACGCCCGAGGTCCCGCTCGACGGCGTCGCGCCGGGACAGACCGCCGTGCTCTACGTCGGCACGCGGGTGCTCGGGCAGTTCACGATCGACACCACGGTGTCGGCCGTCCCTGTCGGCGCGTAGACCTCTCCGGTGTCGGTACCCGCTCGTAGACTGGCGGGGTGCCGGAGAACATCTCGCTGGAAGCCGCCCGAACCGAAGCCGACGAGCTGACCGCTCGCATCCTCGAGGCCAAAGAGGCCTACTACGGCCGCGACGCCTCGGTCGTCGATGACTTCACCTACGACGGGTGGATGCATCGGCTCGAAGAGTTGGAGCGGCTGCACCCCGAGCTGCAGGGGCAGGACTCGCCCACCCAGATGGTCGGAGCGGCCGAGGCGACCGGCCTTGCGACGATCGAGCACGCCGAGCGCATGCTCAGCCTCGACAACGTCTTCTCCGTCGACGAGCTGCGGGAGTGGGCCGCGAAGACCAAGGCTGCCGCCGGGCGCGAGGTGGCGTGGCTCACCGAGCTGAAGATCGACGGGCTCGCGATCAACCTCCGCTACGAGAACGGCGTGCTCACCTCTGCCGCTACTCGCGGCGACGGCCGCGTCGGCGAGATCGTGACGGAGAACGCCCTCCGTCTGCCGGAGATCCCGCAACGCCTGAGCGGCGAGGGTCATCCCGCGATCGTCGAAGTGCGTGGCGAGGTGTTCATCCCTGTCGCTGCCTTCGAGCGCCTCAACGCCGCGCAGGCCGCCTTCCGCGACCGTGCCTTCGCCGACGCCCTCGCACGCTGGGAGGCCCGAGGAGGCGCCAAGAAGGCGTTCGACGAGGAGAAGGCGCAGACCGCGGCCGCCCGGCGCTTCCCCTCTTTCGCGAATCCGCGCAACGCCGCCAGTGGCGGGCTCCGCCAGCAGATCGACAAGAAGAACGGGCTCGAGCTCGAGGCCGGGCTGCTGCGCATCGAGTCGCTCGCACTCTACGTGCACGGCGTCGGCGCCTGGACGAACCCTCCTGTCGCCGCGCAGAGCGAGGTGTACGACCTGCTCTCCGAGTGGGGTCTGCCCACGAGCCCGCACACGAAGGTGTGCCGGACGATCGACGAGGTGGTGTCCTTCGTCGAGTACTTCGGCGAGCACCGTCACGACATCGAGCATGAGCTCGACGGCATCGTGGTCAAGGTCGACGAGCTCGAACTGCACGACGAACTCGGCGCGACGAGCCGAGCACCCCGCTGGGCCATCGCCTACAAGTACCCGCCCGAAGAGGTCCAGACCAAGCTCCTCGACATCGTCGTATCGGTGGGACGCACGGGGCGAGCCACGCCGTTCGCCGTCATGGCACCCGCGCACGTCGCCGGTTCCGTGGTCCGCCAGGCCACGCTGCACAACAAGGATGTGGTCAAGGCCAAGGGCGTGCTGATCGGCGACACCGTCGTGCTGCGCAAGGCCGGCGACGTGATCCCTGAGGTTCTCGGCCCTGTGGTCGAAAAGCGCGACGGCAGCGAGCGGGAGTTCGTGATGCCGGTCGAGTGCCCGGAATGCGGTACACCGCTGCGCGCGATGAAGGAGGGCGATATCGACCTCCGGTGCCCGAACGCGCGTTCGTGTCCTGCTCAGGTCCGTGGCCGTGTCGAGCACATCGGGTCCCGCGGCGCCCTCGACGTGGAAGCGCTCGGCGAGGTGACCGCTGCGGCGCTGACCCAGCCGACCTCACCGGCTGTGCCCCCGCTCGAGACCGAGGCCGGGCTGTTCGCGCTCACGCTCGAAGAACTCGTTCCCATCGAACTGTTCGTGCGGGATTCCGAGACCGGGCTTCCGAAGGAGGACGAGGACGGGATCGTCAAGACGCGCGCACCCTTCCGACGCAACCCCACCGCAGCCGAGAAGAAGTCGGGGCTCGAGGGACCTCAGCCGTCCTCACAGGCGCTCACGCTGCTCGCCGAGCTCGAGAAGGCGAAGACCAAGGACCTCTGGCGACTGCTGGTGTCGCTGAACATCCGCCACGTCGGCCCCGTCGCCGCCCGGGCACTCGCGCAGTGGTTCGGCTCTCTCGATGCGATCCGTGCCGCATCGCGAGACGAACTTGCCGCCGTCGAGGGCGTGGGTGGCATCATCGCCGACTCCCTGCTCGCCTGGTTCGACGTCGATTGGCATCAGGAGATCGTGCAGCAGTGGGCCGACGCGGGTGTGCAGTGGTCCACACCCGGTCATCCCGGCCCGGGTGCGGCGGTAGCTGCCGGCGGTGTGCTCGAAGGGATCACGGTGGTCGCCACCGGATCGCTCGACGGATACACCCGCGATGGCGCGCAGGAGGCGATCATCAACGCGGGCGGTAAGGCTGCTTCCAGCGTGTCGAAGAAGACCGATTTCGTCGCAGCCGGTCCGGGCGCGGGCTCGAAGCTTGCAAAGGCCGAGGACCTCGGTATCCGCATCCTCGACGCGGCACAGTTCCACATCCTCGTGACAGAGGGGCCGGCCGCGCTCCCGCCCGCGAGCGACGGGTCGTGAAGCGGTACGGGCCTCTGATCGTCGTCCCGGATGCTCTGGCGATCGGCGACCCCGGGCGGCACCACCTTCGACTCACTCCGCAGGCGGTGATCATCCGTCAGGGAGCCGAAGGTCACGGGATCGTGCCGTGGGACGGCGTAGAGGGGATCGATCTCGATGTGCCGACGACGCGGTTTCGGCTGCCCGGACTCCTCGGAACGGTGCTGCTCGGTGCGCTGACGGCGGCGATGCTGAGCGACCCCGGCATCGATCCCGACGATGGAGCGGTGACCCTCACGGTGGATGGCGAGATGACGACGCTGCCTCTGAGCCGCCATCACGTCGGCGGGTACTGGCGGCCGACGGTGACGGGTGCGCATCGATTGATCGCGCACCTCATCGCGAATCCCGAACAGCGCGCTTTGTTGGCGCACCCGGAGCCGCTGATCGATGTCGCGGCGCAGCTCGCGCGCGGAACGGGATAGTCCGAACCGCGCGCGATGCGGCGTCAGTTCTTGTGGCGGGGCTTGCGGAACGGCTTCTCTTCGCGGCTGTCGCGAGCCGGTCGCTCGTCGCGGTCGCGACGCTCGAAGCGGTCTCCTCCGTCGGGGCTACCTTCGCGCGGGCTGCTGCGCCTGGCGCCGGGGCCACGGTCGGGCTTGATCTCGATCAGACGACCCGAAATGCGCGTGTCGCGCAGCTTCTCGAGCACCGTGGGGCTGAGGTTGGACGGCAGTTCCACGGTGGAGAAATCAGGTCGGATGTTGATCACGCCGAAATCGTCACGGCCGAGACCGCCCTCGTTCGCCAGCGCGCCGACGATCTGGCGCGGCTCGACGCGGTGACGGCGGCCTACCTCGATGCGATATGCGGTGTAGTCGCCACGTCCACGACGCTCGGTGCGGGGTTCACGAGCGTCCCTGGTTCCGCGCGCTCCACCCTCGCGGGGCGGACGGTTGTCGGCTTCGACGGCCTTGGAGAGCCGATCGTCGGCGGGGTCGAGCAGCAACGGGGTGTCGCCCTGCGAGACGATCGCGAGCGCCGCCGCGACATCGGCCTCCGGAACGTCGTGATTGCGCACGTAGTGGGAGATCACGTCGCGGAACTTCTCGATACGGGCGGTGTCGCCCAGCGCGGCGGTGATCGCGTCGTCGAACCGCGCGAGTCGCGTGGTGTTTACGTCATCGGTGGTCGGCAGCTGCATCTGGGCGGGCTGCTGGCGCGTGGCCTTCTCGATGTGCTTCAGCAGGTAGCGCTCGCGCGGCGTGATGAAGCTGATCGCGTCGCCGGTGCGTCCCGCGCGGCCGGTGCGGCCGATGCGGTGGACATAGGACTCGGTGTCGGTGGGGATGTCGAAGTTGATGACGTGGCTGATGCGCTCGACGTCGAGACCGCGGGCGGCCACGTCGGTCGCGACGAGGATGTCGAGCTTGCCGTCCTTGAGCTGGTTGACGCTGCGCTCGCGCTGCACCTGGGGCACGTCGCCGTTGATCGCGGCTGCGGAGTATCCGCGGGCACGCAGCTTCTCGGCCAGCGTCTCGGTCTCGTTCTTGGTACGGACGAACACGATCATGCCGTCGAAGTTCTCGACCTCGAGGATGCGGGTCAGCGCATCGACCTTCTGCGCGTACGAGACCACGAGGTAGCGCTGCGTGATGTTCGTGCCGGTGGCGGTCTTGGACTTGATGCTGATCTCTTCCGGCTCACGCAGGTACTTCTGCGCGAGACGGCGGATCTGCGGCGGCATGGTCGCCGAGAACAGCGCGACCTGCTTCTCCTCGGGGGTCTGCGCGAGGATCTGCTCCACGTCTTCCGCGAAGCCCATCTTCAGCATCTCGTCGGCCTCGTCGAGTACCAGATACTTCAACTCGGACAGGTCGAGCGTGCCCTTGGCGAGGTGGTCCATGATGCGGCCGGGCGTACCGACGATCACGTGGACACCGCGGCGCAGTGCGGACAGCTGCACACCGTAGCCCTGTCCGCCGTAGACGGGAAGGACGTGGACGCCCTTCATCTTCGAGGCATAGGACTCGAAGGCCTCGCACACCTGCAGAGCGAGTTCGCGTGTCGGTGCCAGCACGAGAGCCTGCGGGATCTTCTGCGAGACATCGAGGCGTTCGAGAACGGGAAGCGCGAAAGCGGCGGTCTTTCCTGTTCCGGTCTGCGCCTGCCCGACGACGTCGCGGCCGGCGAGAAGCGTGGGAATGGTGGCCGCCTGGATGGGCGACGGGGTCTCGTATCCGAGATCCTTGATGGCTTTGAGGACGGGCCCGGTGATGCCGAGCTCCTCGAATCCGGGGGTCGCGGGGGATTCCGCGGGGGCGTCGGTCAGCACTGCATCTTCAGGGGTCACTTCCCAAGGGTAGCGCGCCGGCGCGCTCCGCGCCTGTGAGGGCGTCCTCAAACGCCGGTGTTCAGCGAGACGAGCTTTTCCTTGACCTGGCGTCGGAGCACCTTGCCGATCAGTGACTTCGGCAGCTCGTCGACCACGAAGATACGGCGCGGGACCTTGTAGGGAGTGAGGATACTGCGGGCGAACTCGCGGATCGCCTCGACGTCGACATCGGTCCCGGCATCCACCACGATGGCCGCGACGACCTCCTCTCCGGAGTGCTCGCTCGGCAGGCCGACGACCGCGGCATCCGCCACCTGTGGATGCTGGCGCAGCGCATTCTCGACCTCGGTGGGAGCGACGTTGAAGCCGCCCGTGATGATGAGCTCCTTGATGCGATCGACGATGCGCACGAAGCCGGCGTCGTCGATCGTGACGATGTCACCGGTCCGGTACCAGCCGTCGACGAAGACGGCTTCGGTCTCCTCCGGCTTTCCGTAGTACCCCGAGAACACCTGCGGGCCACGCACGACGAGTTCACCGGCCGATCCGTCCGGCACGTCCTGGCTCGGGTTCTCCGGATCCACCACGCGGCATTCGGTCCCGGGCAGGGGAAGCCCGACCGTGCCGGGCACGCGGTTGTCCGCGACCGGGTTCGCCATCAGGACGGGGGAGCACTCGCTCAGCCCGTAGCCCTCGACGAGGTAGCCGTGGGTGGCCTTTTCGAAGGGGACGACCAGCTCATGCGGCAGTGCCATGGCGCCGGAGATCGCGACCTCGATGCCGTCGAGTGACACGCCCTTCTCCTTCGCCGCGGCGAGGAGGCGATCCGCGATGGGGGGAACAAGCGGGAGGAACGTCGCGGGGTGCTTCTTGACGACGTCGAGCACGAGATCGGGGTCGAATTTGGGGAAAAGTACGAGTCGGGCGCCCATCGACATCGCGAATGTAAGGCACAGCGTGAGGCCGTAGGCATGGAACATGGGCAGCACGGCGTACACGACGCAGCCCTTGCCTCGCTGGATCGAGGGCACCCACGCCCTGGACTGCGCGGCGTTGGCGAGCAGATTGCGGTGTGTGAGCGCTGCCCCCTTCGGCGTTCCCGTGGTGCCGGAGGTGTACTGGATGATCGCGAGGTCGTCGGTGCTCGGCTTCGGATGCGACGCCGGGAGCGGGGCGGAGGCGAGGAGCGAATCCCAGACGACCGTGCTGCGGACCTTGTCGGTCAGAGCGGCGCGCGATTCACGGGCCTTCGCGACGGGGAGCCTGAGCGCGAATCGGGTGAGGAACGGCATGGCACGAGTCACGTCGACGGAGATGAGGTTCGTGACGGCCAGATCCGCCGGGAACTCCTGCACCGTCGAGACGACCTTGTTCCACACGATCGCGTGCTTCGCGCCGTGATCCTCGAACTGCTTGCGGAGTTCGCGCGGCGTGTAGAGCGGGTTGTGCTCCACGACGATGGCGCCGAGGCGGAGTACCGCGTAGAACGCGACGATGTGCTGCGGGCAGTTCGGCAGCACGATGGCTACCGGGTCACCCGCGCGGACCCCGAGGTCGCGAAGGCCTGCTGCGGCGTGCTCGATCGCTGCTTGCAACTGGGCGTATGTCGTCTCACGGCCGAAGAACTGGAGGGCGGGGGCTTCCGGGTAGTCGCGCGCCGAAGCGGCCACGATGTCGACGAGCGAGCCGTCCACGGGCGGAAGGTCCTCGGGGACTCCTGCGGCATAGCTGGCGATCCACGGGCGAGGGGGCTGGAACGTGCTCACCCGCCCAGCATATGTCGAGCGACTCGTGGGGCAGGGGAGTTCGGAACGCGCCAACTAGACTGGAGGGGTGTCTGAAATCACCCCTGAACTCGTGCGCCATCTCGGTGTGCTCGCACGCATCCAGCTGAACGACGACGAGGTGTCGCGGCTCACGGGCCAGCTCGACGCGATCGTCGACAACATCGCGAAGGTCTCGGAGGTCGCGACAGATGATGTCGTCGCGACGAGCCACCCGATTCCGCTGAGCAATGTCTTCCGACCGGATGTGGTCGGCGAGACGCTCACACACGAGCAGGTGTTGCAGAACGCTCCGGATGCCGCCGACGGCCGCTTCCGCGTCACCGCGATCCTGGGAGAAGAGCAGTGAGCGACATCATCAGGCTGGACGCGGCGGATCTCGCCGCGAAGCTTGCCGCGCGCGAGGTCTCGAGCGTCGAGGCGACGCAGGCGCACCTCGACCGCATCGCTGCCGTTGACGGCGACGTCCACGCGTTCCTGCACGTCAACGAGGGAGCACTCGGTGCCGCTGCTGCGATCGATGCCCGTCGCGCCGCCGGTGAGGAGCTGGGCCCGCTCGCGGGTGTTCCGCTCGCGATCAAGGACGTGCTCGTCACGACCGATCAGCCGACGACCAGCGGCTCGCGCATCCTGGAAGGCTATCGCTCGCCGTATGACGCCACCGTGGTCGCGCGTTCGCGCGCCGCGGGCATGATCCCGCTCGGCAAGACCAACATGGACGAATTCGCGATGGGTTCCTCCACCGAGCACTCGGCGTACGGCCCCACGCACAACCCGTGGGATCTCGATCGCATCCCCGGTGGATCCGGCGGTGGCTCCGCCGCTGCTGTCGCCGCATTCGAGGCGCCTCTGGCGCTCGGATCCGACACGGGTGGCTCGATCCGTCAGCCCGCTCACGTCACGGGAACGGTGGGCGTCAAGCCGACGTACGGCGGCGTGAGCCGATACGGCGCGATCGCCCTCGCGTCCAGCCTCGACCAGGTCGGTCCGGTCTCCCGGACCGTCCTCGACTCGGGGCTGCTGCACGACGCCATCGCCGGCCACGACCCGAAGGACTCGACGTCCCTGCGCGAGGAGTGGCCGTCGTTCGCCCAGGCCGCGCGTGAAGGTGCACGCGGAGATGTGCTCAAGGGACTCAAAGTCGGCGTCATCCGAGAGCTGCCGGACAGCGGTTTCCAGCCCGGGGTCGCGGCATCGTTCCGGAGCGCTCTCGCGCTCATGGAAGCACAGGGAGCGGAGATCGTCGAGATCGGCGCCCCGCACTTCGAATACGGAGTCGCCGCGTACTACCTGATCCTCCCCGCCGAGGCGTCGAGCAACCTGGCGAAGTTCGACTCCGTGCGGTTCGGCCTGCGGGTCACGCCCGCCGGCAACCCGACGGTCGAGGACGTTATGTCCGCGACGCGCGATGCCGGCTTCGGCGACGAGGTCAAGCGTCGCATCATCCTCGGTACGTATGCCCTGTCGGCCGGATACTACGACGCGTATTACGGCAGCGCGCAGAAGGTCCGCACGCTCATCCAGCAGGACTTCGCTAACGCGTTCGCCGAGGTCGACGTCATCGCGACCCCGTCGGCGCCCACCACGGCGTTCAAGCTCGGCGAGAAGATCGACGACCCGCTGCAGATGTACCTCAACGACATCACGACGATCCCGGTGAACCTCGCCGGGGTCCCCGGCATCTCCATCCCGAGCGGCTTGGCGGACGACGACGGGCTGCCCGTCGGTATCCAGTTCATCGCGCCGGCACGCGAGGATGCGCGTCTCTACAAGGTCGGCGCCGCTCTCGAGACGCTGCTCGTCGACTCATGGGGTGCGCCGCTGCTCACCCGTGCCCCGCAGCTCGCAGGAGGGAACCGCTGATGGCCACCGCCAAGCTCATGGACTTCGACAAGGCGCTCGAGCTGTTCGAGCCCGTCCTCGGTTTCGAGGTGCACGTCGAGCTGAACACCAACACGAAGATGTTCTCCGACGCGCCGAACCCGGCGAACGAGGCGTATCACGCCGCCGAGCCGAACACTCTGATCGCGCCGGTCGATCTCGGCCTTCCCGGCTCTCTTCCGGTCGTCAACGAGACCGCGATCCGCTCGTCGATCAGCCTCGGTCTCGCGCTCGGCTGCTCGATCGCCGAGTCGAGCCGGTTCGCCCGCAAGAACTACTTCTACCCGGACCTCGGCAAGAACTATCAGATCTCGCAGTTCGACGAGCCCATCGCGTACGAGGGCTCCGTCGAGGTGGAGCTCGAGGACGGCACGCTCATCACGATCCCGATCGAGCGCGCGCACATGGAAGAGGACGCCGGCAAGCTCACCCACATGGGCGGAGCGACCGGGCGCATCCAGGGCGCGGAGTACTCGCTGGTCGACTACAACCGTGCCGGTGTGCCGCTGGTCGAGATCGTGACGAACATCATCTATGGCACCGAGCACCGCGCCCCAGAGGTCGCCAAGGCCTACGTGCAGGCGATCCGCGACATCGTTCGGGGACTCGGTATCTCGGAGGCACGCCTGGAGCGCGGCAACCTGCGCTGCGACGCGAACGTCTCGCTGCGTCCACGTGGCACGGACAAGCTCGGCACCCGTACGGAGACGAAGAACGTCAACTCGATGCGCTCGGTCGAGCGTGCCGTGAAGTACGAGATCCAGCGACAGGCGCAGATCCTCGCCGACGGCGGCACGATCACGCAGGAGACGCGGCACTGGCACGAGGACACCGGCACCACTTCGCCCGGACGTCCGAAGTCGGACGCCGACGACTACCGCTACTTCCCGGAGCCCGATCTGCTGCCCGTGGAGCCCGCCGCCGAGTTGATCGAAGAGTTGCGCGCCGCACTCCCGGAGCAGCCCGTCGCGCGTCGTCGTCGTCTCATGACGGAGTGGGGTTTCACGGATCTTGAGTTCCAGGACGTCCGCAACGGCGGTCTCCTCGAGGTCGTCGAGGCGACGATCGCCGCCGGCGCGACGCCGGCCACCGCCCGTAAGTGGTGGACCGGCGAGATCAGCCGCGTCGCGAACACGCAGGAGAAGGAAGCGACCCACCTGATCAGCCCGGAGAACGTCGCCGCGCTGCAGAAGCTCGTCGATGCGGGAACGCTCACCGACAAGCTCGCTCGTCAGGTGCTCGAAGGTGTCATCGCCGGCGAGGGCACGCCGCAGGAAGTCGTCGACGCCCGCGGGCTCGCGGTCGTTTCGGACGACGGCGCGTTGATCGCCGCGATCGATGAGGCACTGGCCGCGCAGCCCGATGTGATGGCGAAGATCAAGGACGGCAAGGTGCAGGCTGCCGGCGCCGTGATCGGTGCCGTCATGAAGGCGATGAAGGGCCAGGCGGACGCCGCCCGGGTCCGTGAGCTCATTCTCGAGCGCGCTGCACAGTAGCGCGCCACCCCGGGCTTCGTGTCCGAGGCCCGGGGGAGAATGGTCGTATGGGACACGGTGACGGCAGAGGGCGGATCGTCTCGTCCGCCGACGCCGACGACACCGGGACGCGCATCCTCCATGTCGACATGGATGCGTTCTATGCCGCCGTCGAGGTGCTCGATGACCCCTCCCTCCGTGGTCTGCCGCTCATCATCGGGGCACCGGATGGCCGCTCGGTCGTGTCGAGCGCTTCCTACGAGGCCCGTCGCTACGGGGTCCGTGCCGCGATGCCCGTGTCGCAAGCGCTCCGACTGTGTCCTTCGGCCCGCATCGTGCCGCCGCACTTCCACCGATATCAGGAGGTCTCTCGGCAGGTGATGGCGATCTTCGAGTCGTTCACACCGCTCGTCGAGCCGCTGTCGGTCGACGAGGCATTCCTCGATGTGCAGGGAGTGCGCCGTCTCTGGGGGAGCCCCTCGCGCATCGCGGAGTTGATCCGGCAACGAGTGCTCGACGAGGTCGGCATCACCTGCAGCGTGGGCGTGGCGGCGACGAAGCATGTGGCGAAGATGGCGTCGACGATCTCTAAGCCCGACGGCATGCTCGTCGTCGCCGCCCAGGACACGCTCGACTTCCTCGCGCCGAGACCGGTTCGTGCGATGTGGGGCGTTGGGCCGAAGGCAGCGGAGGCGCTCGAGGCGCGGGGCATCCGCACGGTGCAGGATGTTCGCGAGGCGCCACGAGAGATGATCGAGCGTGCAGTCGGCCCCGCCCTGAGTGGGCGTCTCACCGAGCTCGCGATGGGACAGGATCCGCGTGCCGTCGACACCGAGCGCGTGGAGAAGAGCATCGGTCATGAGGAGACATTCGACACGGACATCCGGGATCGGGAGTTTCTCCGTGCGGAGCTCCTGCGACTCGCCGATCGCGTCGCCGCGAGGCTGCGGCGTGCCGACTGGGAGACGGCAACCGTCGCGATCAAGATCCGATTCGACGACTTCCGCACCCTGAGTCGCTCCGTGACCCTGAGCGAGCCCACCGCGGTCGGTCAACGGATCGGCGAGGCCGCCCAGACGCTGTTCGAGCAGATCGATCGGAGGGACCCCGTGCGGCTCGTCGGCGTCCGAGCGGAGAACCTCCGCCCAGCCGGCGGTGGCGGCCTCGGGCTCTGGGACGACGATGAGGGTTGGCGCAAGGTCGAGGGAGCGGTCGACGAGGCCGTGGCACGGTTCGGCTCCGCGACGATCAGCCGCGCGCGACACATCGGGCGCGCCGATGGCCGAGGCGCTGCGCAACACCCGAAGGCGCATGGCCTGGATTGATCTCACGCGCGCCCTGTTCCTCGGCTACCGTGGAGACATGCCGAACATCGCACTGGAACTCGGAAAGCAAGCAGCGTCCTTCGGCGTGAAGAGCGCGTACGGAGAACCTCAGGACGTCGACGGGGTCAGCATCACTCCTGTCGCATTCACGTACTCCGGATTCGGCGGCGGCAGCGGAGACGGGGCCGAAGGCGGGGGAGGGGGCGGTGTTTCCGTTCCTGTCGGGGTGTATGTCCGGCGAGAAGAGGGTCTCCGTTTCGAGCCCAACATCGTCACGCTTCTCCTCGTGGCAGTGCCGTTCGTCTGGGTCACCGGGCGGGCATTCGTGCGCATCATCCGTGCCCTCAAGAAGTGAAGATCCCGTCGCGACGGCCCTGGAGCGCGCTGCGACCCTGATCGAACAGGACGTCCGCGCGCTGGCGGCCGCAAATCCTGTCGTCCTGATCGACGGCGGCAGCGGTGCGGGCAAGTCCTCCCTTGCCGCACGACTCGTGCGGCGCTGGCCGGTGCTCGGTCCCGTGCAGCTCGTCGCGCTCGACTCGATATACCCCGGCTGGGACGGGCTCGACGACGGAGCTGAACGCGCGCTCGAGTGGATCCTGCGTCCGCACGGTCGCGGATACCTCGGCACATGGCGTCGCTGGGACTGGGAGGCGGAGACCGAGGCCGAGAGCCACGCGGTCGACCCGGCCCTCGGCGTCATCATCGAGGGCAGCGGAATCCTGCGGCCAGCGACAGCCGGTCTCGCCGATGTCAGGATCTGGGTGGAATCCGCGGAGGAGTCGCGGAAGACCCGCGCGCTGAATCGTGACGGCGACACGTACCGTCCGCACTGGGACCGCTGGGCCGCTCAGGAACGCCGTCACATCGATCGGGACGATCCTCGCGCTCTCGCCACGCGGATCGTCGAGGTTCCGTAGGTCGGTCAGACGTTCGGGGCGGATTCTGCCTCATCGGCGGCCTGGATGATCAGTTCCAGTCGATAGCCGACCCATTCGTAGACGTCGTGGCGGCCGTCCTCGCCGGTCTCGTCGTCAGATGTGATCCCGAGTCTCGTGGCGATGACGAGACGGATCGCGGTGAGGGTTCGAAGCCAGGAGTCGAGGCTCTCGAGGGTGATGAGGATCTCTCTCACTTCGAGCGCATCTTCTTCGGTGAGCGCGTCGATGCCCGCGGGGTACTCATCCAAAGCCGCGCGGACCCTGCGCGCGTCGGCGAGGCGACGATCGAGGAGATCATCCCGTGCGGCATCGGCGAACTCGGCCGCGGCGTCCGAGTCTTCGGGATAGGGATTCGGCGTCAGCCGGTCGATGGCCGGATCACCCGTGCCCCGTGACTCGCTGACGAGTTCGATGAAGTCTTCGACGAGCCGGGCGAGGTGGAACTCCTCGATCACGGTGATGGGCATCACGATGATGTCGTCGCTCACAGCGGCGCCTTCCTGACGGTGGCCCAGAGCCCGAAGTCGTGCATGGCCTGCGCATGTACTTCCATGGTCTCGCGCGGGCCGGTGGCGACGATCGCGTGTCCGTCGTTGTGTACAGCGAGCATCAGAGCGGTGGCATGGTCGAGCGAGTACCCGAAGTACGTCCGGAACACGCGGACCACGTAACTCATGAGGTTCACGGGGTCGTTCCACACCACGACCTGCCAGGGCTCGAGCGGTGCTGCGCTGAGGTCTGTGATCTCGTCGAGTTCGGGGTGTGCCGACGGCGCCGTCATGCCCAGCCCATCTCGTGGAGCTGCTCATCATCGATGCCGTAGAAGTGAGCGATCTCGTGAACCAGGGTCGTATGGATCTCGTCACGGAGCTCGTGCTCGGTCTCGCACTGGGCGAGATGCGGCTCACGGTAGAGGACGATCCGGTCCGGAAGTTCGCCCATCCCGTATTGCGTGCGCTCGGTGAGCGCCAGACCGTCGTACAGGCCGAGCAGATCCAGGCTGCCGTCCTCGGGTCGGTCCTCCACGACGAACACGACGTTCTCCAGGCCCTCGACCATGTCATCGGGCAGGAGATCGAGCTCGTCGATCACCAGTTCTTCGAAGGCCGCGGCATCCATGTCCATCCTGTCCAGCCTAGAGGCGCGCAGGCCCCGGCGCCGGATCAGTGCAGAAGGACGAGCACGCCGGCCACGGCGATGAACAGTACGCCGAACACCAGGTTGAGGATGCGTTGGCCGCGCACGGATCTGGTGAGTCGCCGGAACGGGCGGGCGGCGGCCGCGAAGAACCCCCACATGACGATCACATCGACCACGATCACCGTGGCGATCAGCGTGAGGTACTGCGGCACAGGAGGCTCGTCGAGTCGGATGAACTGCGGGATGAACGCCAGGAAGAACACGATCGCCTTGGGGTTGAGGAGATTGACCCAGAATCCTCGGCGGATCATGGACCAGTGACTCTCACGCGAGTCGATCGGCACCGGCGCGTCATCCAGGGCGCCTACGGGTTTCGTGAGGATCAGACGAATGCCGAGGAACACGAGATAGGCCGCCCCGGCGTACCGGATGGCGTTGAACAGGAACTCCGAGCGCGAGACGAGAAGGCCGACCCCGGCGGCGACGATAGCCACGTGCACGATCAAAGCGATCTGCTGCCCGATGATTCCCCAGATCGAGCGCTTCCACCCCTGGTTCAGCGCATTCGACATCGTATTGATGGCGCCTGCTCCCGGGGTGAAGCTGATGACCACCGATGCGGTGAGCAGAGAGAACCAGACCGCGAGCGACACCATGTGAGTCTATGGCTTCTGTGCGGTCGGCCCGTTGCCACGGAGACGCGAAGAAGGCCCGAACCATGCGGTTCAGGCCTTCTTCCTGAGGGTGAGTAACGGGACTCGAACCCGCGACATCCGGCACCACAAGCCAGCGCTCTACCAGCTGAGCTATACCCACCATGTGCCCGCCGGAGCAGGCAACCATACGAGTCTATTACATGTTCGGAGTGAACTCGGACACCGTGCGAGCGGCGATCTCGCGCGCCTCATCGCTCGAGGGGCCGGGCTCGTCGACGAAGACGGCTTCGCGGTAGTAGCGGAGTTCGCGGATCGACTCCAGGATGTCGGCCAGCGCTCGGTGTCCGCCGTCTTTCGTCGGTGCCTGGAAGAAGACGCGCGGGTACCACCGCCGTGAGAGCTCCTTGATGCTCGAGACGTCGACGTTCCGGTAGTGCAGCCACTGGTCCACCTGCGGCATGTACTTCGCAAGGAACATCCTGTCGGTGCCGATCGTGTTGCCGGCGAGGGGCGCCTTGCGTTCGAGGGGCACGAAGCGCTTGATGTACGCGACCGTCTGCGCCTCCGCCTCTTCGAGGGAGATGCCGTTGGGGATCTCCTGGATGAGTCCGGAGGTCTCGTGCATCTTCGTGACGAAATCGTTCATGTGATCGAGTGCCGCAGCGCCGGGGCGGATCACCACCTGGAAACCCGGATCGATGGGGTTGAGCTCGAAATCGGTGATGACGACAGCGATCTCCACGAGCTCATCGACCGCGAGATCGAGGCCCGTCATCTCGCAGTCGATCCATACGAGGCGGTCGTTCTCGGACGCAGATACCATGCCGCCATCCTATCGACGGCCCCGACATCGCCGGTCGGGATGCCGTTCCACGCGCACTGGCGGGTCCGCGATACTCTAGTAGAGTGCGCCTCCGTAGCTCAGGGGATAGAGCAGGAGCCTTCTAATCTCTTGGTCGCAGGTTCGAATCCTGCCGGGGGCACCTTCATCCGATCCGCGCCGGACGGCACTCGATTTCTTCGCGACGAGTGGATCGATCGGCGGGGAGCGGGCCTGTTGACCTCAGCAGTATCGAAGCGCGGCGACCGCGTCATCCACACGCCAGAATTCTCCGACGACGCGAAAGACCCCGGTTGCGAGGTGCAGGCGCTCGGCACGATAGCGGACTCCGAGCGGGTCGGAGACGATGCGCAGGTGGCCGAGGACATGTTCCCGTCGGTCCTGCACCCGCCAGAGGTGATCCGCGGCGCGGACGAGATGCTCGCGGGGAGAAGAGAGCCGGGGCGTCGCATAGGGGACGTCGGGGAGAGAGGTGGTCAAGCTTTCGGACATCGGAACTCCTTTCGCGATTCGAAGCTATGACCGACCACCGACATTCGCTGTCCGTAGCGACACGCGCTGTGATCTGCTCTTTCTGCACCGAAAGGCGGTCGCGAGAACTGTCCACGCTTCGCGCGTTCCGGGGCGGTGGCCGGGTCTGGTGCAGGCCAGGCTGGGGCGATCCGGACGAGCTCCGCTCCGGTCAACGAAAGGACAGCACATGATCGACATGGTCACCATCGTGGGAAGAGTCGCCACGGATCCGACTCAGAGTCAGACCGGGGGAGGCGTGCCCGTCACGAACTTCCGTCTCGCGAGTACCCACCGTCGTTTCGACCCCGCCACGCAGGAGTGGACGGATGCCGGGACCAACTGGTTCTCGGTGGCTGCGTTCCGGAACCTCGGCGAGAATGCCAAGGCGTCGTTGCGCACCGGCGACAGCGTGATCGTCACCGGGCGGCTTAAGATCCGCAACTGGGAGAGCAACGGCAAGCACGGCACGAGCGTCGACATCGATGCGGACACCATCGGGCATGACCTGCGGTGGGGCACGACGGCTTATCGGCCGCAGTCGCGTCCGGCCGCGGCCGGACCCTCCGCGACGCCGAATGCAGAGGGCAGCAGCCCAGAGGAATCGGTGGACGATGACTCCGGGTCGGAGCAGGTCCTGCATGATTCCGAGCCGCTGGACCTGTCGTGGGCTGCGCCTACCTCGAGCGCGGGCGCCATGTCCTGACGGTCGTCCCGGCCCCGTGCTCGATCCAGGTGTGCGGGGCGCCGGCGGCGCGGAGGTCCAGATTGCCAGGCCACGTAGACTCGGCGTGTGCTTCGTCGTTCGGTCCTCTCGTCGCCGCGCGCGGCCGGTGCCCTCGTGGCTTCCATCGCCGCGCTCCTGCTGCTTTCCGCCTGCGCACCGGCTCCAGGCCCGTCTGCCTCACCCACGGCTGTGGCGTCGCCGACGCCCGGGACGACGACTCCCGCGGAACCGACACTCGTACCCGACGGCACCGCCGAGGAGAACCTCCCGTTCTTCACCGCGGTAGCCGAACGCGTCTGGGCAACGGATCAGCGGGGGGCCGGGCGGGCGTACATCGATGCTCTGGTCACGGCAGAATTCGAGCGGAGCGCGATGCAGGTGACCCAGGATCAGTCCACGGTGGGTAACCCTGCGGAGAGCCTGCAGTTCTCGGTGCGCTGGGGTGACAGCGAATGTCTCGTCGGTCAGGTGGGCCCGTCCACCGGGCGTGTCGTCACAGTCGTCATGCCGCAACTCGCCGAGGGGCGCTGCCTCGTCGGGACCACACGTGCGATCGACTGGTGACACGCGGCGGCTCCGGAAGGATGGAGTGTCGATGTTCGACGCCAACAGAAGGAGCGGTTTTCGGTGGCTGAGTAGATCTAGCGTGCGCTACTTCAAGATGGCGATGTCTTTCGGTAGGGTTCCCGCATGGGGAGACCGGTAACGAAGCCGTCCGCGAGTCAGCTAGAGAAACTTGCCGCCCACGCCAAAGAGTGCGGCGTTGAAGCGACGATAGCGTCCGAGGATGAGATCGAGGACGAAGAGATCGATCGTTGGGTCGAGCTCGAGTTTCGTAACGGGCGAGCGAAGAGGCGCCTTCGCATCTACGAAGATGAAGCCCACATTCTGCTGTCCACAGCATTGGACAGCGTCTTCTTCGTAGGTGACTACATGGCCTTTGCTGACCAGAGTTCTAACTTTATTGAGGCGGCCGTGGTGCACAACGGACCGGGGATGATTTCGCGAACTCCTCAACTCGCGAGAATCCCGGGCGCCAAATTGATCTACGACGAAGACACGGGCGACGGCCGGCGCTGGGTGAAGGACGCAGCAGTCGGAGTGGAGAAGGGGAACCACAAGCTCCTGCTCACCTCTGCGTCGGAAGTCGGCAGCGTACTCCTCGGACGTATGAATCGTCGGAGCACCGTTCTCCGCATCGAAGGCTACTCCGTTGACCAACACGATGACAGCCTTCGGTTGCTCGAGAGGCTCTCCGGATCACTCTTCTTCGATATTGACGTCATGTATGGCGTGCCCATGACACTTCGAAAGAAGCGGGCAAGCCGGGGGCGAGACGCTCACAGCAAGTCGAGAAAGGAGCCATCGTTTCCTTCAAGCGAGTACGCTCCGGAATCACTAGCTCTGTATCAGTACGGGCGGTCTGCGCAGGGGCTCCCTCTGCTCGAATTTCTCGCCTATTACCAGTCGATCGAGTTCTTCTTCCCAGCGTTTGCACACTCCGAAACATCCGCCGCGATGCGCACAGAATTGATGAACCCGAGATTCAACCCGTCGAGCGACAACGATATCTCGAGGCTGATCCAGCTAGCCGCGCCGGCAGTACGCGCCGGCGTCGGCGAGCGGGAGCAGTTGCGGGCTACATTGCGTGCGGCGACGAGTCGAGAAGGTGTCCGAGAAGCAATCAAGCGAATCGAAGAGGGCGGGAATACAAGTCTGATTGCCAAGAACGGTGGTATCGGAGGTACCGAGGCGCTGCGTCCGGCCGCAGAGGACATCCGAGAGCAGATCGCTGATCGGTTTTACACCATCCGCTGTCGTATCGTGCACACCAAACAAGACGGAGGCCGCAACGGCGAAGAGCTTCTCCTCCCAACCAGCGAGGAGGCAAGTCGGCTCGTTGGGGACACCGCGCTACTTCGATATGTGGCACAGCAAGCAATCTTCAGCCAAGGAACACGACGCCCCGACTAGGTCCGCGCAGCGGCGCAGCGCGGCTCAGCGTTGCGGCGATGTGCACTGTCAGTAGCTCCGTGCGCCCTGTCAGTAGGCTCCTGGTCAGGAATTCCGCGCCATGCCGGCGGCATGGCGACAGGTTCGAGGGTGGTGAGCAAATGTGCTCGATGGTGAGGCCGAGTGGATCCGCCACGATCTATCTCGTCGCGAATCGTAGTTGCCCTCCTCGCTTGTAACTCAGATAGTCGTCGCTCGGACGCACCGCTGGCGTGTGTTGATGGCTAACGGAGTTTCATGGCAGATCTGACCGTAGAGAACGTGGGTGACGCTCAGGCGTACCTCGCGGAAGCAATCCGAACGACCGACAGCACGCCGGAGTCGATGCTCGATCGCTTCATCGAGATTCGACCAGGTGTTCAGCGCGAGTTGCTTGCAAAGACGAACCATCTGCTCACCGGGCGGCGAGGGGTCGGAAAGTCGACTTTGCTCTTTCGAGCGCGTGTCTCGCTGCGCGCGGAGGATATCCCCGTCGTGTCGATCGACATGGAGTCGTTCAAGCACCGCGCGTACCCGGACGTTCTGATCGAGATAGTGCTCAGAGTTCTGTCGGAAACGACTGCCTTGGTGCGCCCTGCCAAGTGGTGGGCGCGGCTCTCCCTGTTCCGGACTCTGCGGCCGCTCTTTACGGAACTCAATCAGATCCTCGGCGATCCGTTGGTTGTGCAGAATCAGGTATCGCGTGAGCGTTCTAAGTCGCGGGACGGGAGCATCGGCGGCGGCGTTGAGATTCCGGCGGATGTCCTCAAGCTATCGATGTCTTTCAAGGCGCGTCGGGTGAAGTCGGCAGGGTCTGCGCAACACGGATCGAACGAACTGACGAAGGATGAGCGCATTCGGTCCTTGATCCCCCAGCTGAACATGGCGTTCCGGCGGCTTATTGCCGAGTCCAGCGCAGCGCATGGCCTGATCTTCTTGGACGACTTCTACTATGTTGCGCAGTCTGATCAAGCGATGGTACTTGACTTTATTCATCGCTCGGTCAAGGGATCCGGCTTCTACTTGAAGGTGGGCGGCCTAGGCACGCGGCTGCAACCGTTCAAGGACGGCGACCCGCCAATCGGCATGCAGATCGGCCACGACATATCGAGGCTCGCGTTGGATGTCAACCTGACCGATTTCAATACTGCAAAACGCTTCCTTGAGCAGGTCGTGGAGGGCATTCTGTCGCCCCTCAACGTGAGCATTGCTAGCCTCCTAACTGAGGCGGCAAGAGACCGCATGGTCCTCGCCTCCGGCGGTGCTGTCGCTCGTGACTACATCACGTTGCTCAAGGGAGCACTCGAGAAGACGATCGAGCGGCTTTCGCAGGATGGAACTCTCGTGAGCTCCGATGTAGTCAGGGTACGAACAGCAGACGTGCAAAAGACTATGAGCCAATTGACCGTTATGCGGGAAGAGGACTCGTTTCAGGTCGATGCGCTGTCCGATGCGGATGCACTGAGGGAACGGTGGCGTGACATCTCACGGTTCACCAAGGAAGCCGATACCGTCTTTATTCTTGTACCCCAGGCGGTATTAGATGACCGCCGAATTGGGCGAGAAATCAATCAGCTCGAGCAACTTCGCCTCCTCCACGGTATCCGTGAAACCACGGCCAACTCGGTGAAGTGGAAGGGCCGGCCGATGGTGGCGTACATGACCGATCTCGGGGCCGCAGCTCAACAGCGACTGCGCGTAGAGATCCCTCCTTTCTGGAAGAACACCGAGGAGAGCGACAAACTTCGGCGGGCGAGCTGGGTGTACTCGCCTGACCTTGCCCCGCCCGCCGAAAACCCGTAGGGAGTACCTGCGTCGGACGTGCCCAGATAGTCAGCTCGCGGGCAGTGGAGCGTCACTAGCTCTCGCGGCGGTGGTTCGTCGGCGCGAGTAGGCTAGAGATAGCTTCCCGAGCGCTGGAGACCGCCGCGCTCGTTCATTCAGGGTCAGCAAAGGTGTTTAAACGGTATGGCTGAGTACATCTACTCGATGGTGCGTGCGCGTAAGGCAGTGGGCGAGAAGCTCATCCTCGACGACGTCACCATGGCGTTCCTTCCCGGAGCCAAGATCGGCATGGTCGGTCCGAACGGCGCCGGAAAGTCGACGATCCTCAAGATCATGGCCGGTCTCGACACTCCGTCCAACGGCGAGGCGAAGCTCTCGCCGGGCTACTCGGTCGGCATTCTGATGCAGGAGCCGGAGCTCGACGAGTCCAAGACGGTGATCGAGAACATCCAGGACGGCATCGCCATCAAGCCGAAGGTGGACCGTTTCAACGAGATCTCGCTGCTGATGGCCGAGCCCGACGCCGACTTCGACGCCCTGCTCGCGGAGATGGGCACGCTGCAGGAAGAGATCGACGCAGCCGACGGCTGGGACCTCGACTCGCAGCTCGATCAGGCGATGGATGCTCTGCGGACGCCCCCGGCCGACGCGGCGATCGCGCCGCTCTCCGGTGGAGAGAAGCGTCGTGTCGCGCTCGCGAAGCTGCTCCTGCAGAAGCCCGACCTCCTGCTCCTCGACGAGCCCACCAACCACCTCGACGCCGAGAGCGTGCTCTGGCTCGAGCAGCACCTGCAGGCGTACAAGGGTGCCGTGATCGCGATCACCCACGACCGGTACTTCCTCGACCACGTCGCCGAGTGGATCGCCGAAGTCGACCGCGGTCGCCTCATCGGTTACGAGGGCAACTACTCGACCTATCTGGAGAAGAAGGGCGAACGCCTCGAGGTCCAGGGCAAAAAGGACGCCAAGCTGGCCAAGCGCCTCAAGGAGGAGCTGGAGTGGGTCCGCTCCAGCGCGAAGGGCCGACAGACCAAGTCGAAGGCCCGCCTCGCGCGCTACGAGGAGATGGCTTCGGAGGCGGAGCGGACGAGGAAGCTGGACTTCGACGAGATCCAGATCCCCGCAGGCCCGCGTCTGGGTGGCATCGTCATCGACGCCAAGAAGCTGCAGAAGGGCTTCGACGGTCGCGTCCTGATCGACGGCCTGAGCTTCAACCTCCCGCCGAACGGCATCGTCGGCGTGATCGGACCCAACGGTGTGGGTAAGACCACGCTCTTCAAGACGATCGTGGGTCTGGAGCCGCTCGACGGGGGAGACCTGAAGATCGGTGAGACGGTCAAGATCAGCTACGTCGACCAGTCGCGTTCCAACATCGATCCGAACAAGACGCTGTGGGAGGTCGTCTCCGACGGCCTGGACTACATCACCGTCGGCAAGACCGAGATCCCGTCCCGTGCTTACGTGTCGAAGTTCGGCTTCAAGGGCCCGGACCAGCAGAAGAAGGCCGGTGTGCTCTCCGGAGGTGAGCGCAACCGCCTGAACCTCGCGCTGACGCTCAAGGAGGGCGGCAACCTGCTGCTCCTCGATGAGCCGACAAACGACCTCGACGTCGAGACTCTCAGCTCGCTCGAGAACGCCCTGCTCGAGTTCCCCGGTTGTGCGGTGGTGATCACTCACGACCGGTGGTTCCTCGACCGCATCGCGACGCACATCCTCGCCTACGAGGGCACCGACGAGAAGCCCGGCCAGTGGTACTGGTTCGAGGGTAACTTCGAGGCGTACGAGGAGAACAAGATCGAGCGCCTCGGCCCCGACGCCGCGAAGCCGCACCGCTCGACCCACCGCAAGCTGACGCGCGACTGAGGCCGAGATGTCCGCTTCGCCGGGGCCGCGTCTGCACATCCCGATCCACCTCCGCTGGGGTGATCTGGATGCGTTCAACCACGTCAACAACACTTCGATGCTGAAGCTGCTCGAAGAGGCTCGTGTCAGAGCCTTCTGGCGTGCCGGCCCCGGCGAGGAGGCACCATCGACGGCGGTGCTCGACTCCGGCATCGACGAGGGCATACTGACCCTCATCGCGCGCCAGGAGATCGAGTACCTCGCGCCCGTGCCGTATCAGCGACGTCCGCTCGAGGTGCAGATGTGGTTTGGCAAGCTCGGCGGCTCGAGCGTCGAAGTCTGCTACGAGGTGCACAACGACCCCAGTGCGGAACCGCGACAGATCTACGCCCGATCGACCGCGATCATCGTGCTGGTCGACGCTCAGACCGGGCGTCCCACCCGACTCACGCAGGAGATGCGCGACGCCTGGGAGCCGTACGTGGGCGCGTCGATCGAGTACTCCCACCGCTGACGTGCCGTTCACAGTGGATGACGCTGGGAACGGCCTCTAGGGCGACTCTTCGGGAACGCGGATCATGATCTCCTGCGCGACGCTCGCGACCAGCGCGCCATCGCGCGTGTAGATGCGTCCTGTGGCGAGTCCACGCCCCCCGCGCGCATTCGGCGACTCCTGCACGTAGAGCAGCCACTCGTCGACCCGCGCCGGGCGGTGCCACCACATCGCATGATCGAGGCTCGCGACCTTCAGACCCGGAAGCGCCCAGTAGACGCCGTGGGCCCGCAGAATCGACTCCTGGATCGTCATGTCGCTGAGGTAGGCGAGAGCCGCTCGGTGCAGGCGCTGGTCGTCGGGGAGCGGGGCACGCAATCGCATCCACACGGCTTGACGGGGCACTTGTGCCTCTTCGCTGGGCAGATACATCGGAGAGTCGACGTGCCGGACATCGGCCGCCCGTTCACTGAGCATCCGCGTGGTGCCTTCCGGCAGCCCGTGGACACGCTCCTCATCCGGGGTGAGCTCGTCGGGGTCGGGAATGTCCGCCGGCATCGGCTCGGCATGCTCCACGCCGGGATCGGCGTCCTGGAACGAGGCGATCATCGAGAAGATCGGCACGCCGTTCTGGTATGCCTGGGTCCGCCTGGTCGAGAACGATCGGCCGTCGTGGATACGATCCACCGCGATCGTGATTCCCTGGCTCGCATCCCCGGGACGCAGGAAGTACCCGTGCATCGAGTGCACTGCGCGGTCCTCGGGAAGCGTCCGCTCCGCGGCGAGCAGAGCCTGAGCGAGCACCTGGCCCCCGTAGATGCGGCCGCTGGGCATCGGATGCGAGGAGCCGGTGAAGATGTCCTCTGTGGTGCGAGCCTGAGCCGCGTCGAGATCGAGGACCTCGAGAAGTCGCTCGACGGTCTGGATGGCGTGCTGGTCCGCGCTCATGTGTTCCTCTCCGCGACCCCACATGCCGCACCGTTGGTAGTTTAGAACGCGTGCCTCATCACCTCCTCCTCGCCGACCCCGACACCGCGAAGGATGTTCTGACCTTCGTCGGTCGAGCGACCAGGATCACCGACGAAGGGGTGCGCCTGCAGGCGGCGAACGGTGTGCTCGCGCTGACCACCGCCGTACTCGCACCGCAGGGTCTGTTCGACCAGACGCCGACCGTCCTGGCGATGCGCATCGTGCATGCCGACCCAGAGCTCGAGTGCGACATCGTCGTCGATCAGCTCTCGAAGACGGACGACGCCGAAAGACTGACTCTCCCGGAAACGGGTCTCTCTCCGGCCTGGGCTGGCATCGCCCCACCTCGAAGCGCGTGGGCGACGGAGGCGACGCTGGTAGCTTCCGTGATCGCGCAGCGTGCCCAGTGGGGGATCTCAGCCGTCGCACGGGGGGCGGGTCCTGGCTCAGGCGAAGAAGCGGTCCGCGCACTCCGCGCCGCGATCTGGGGTGAACCCGATGAGGATCTGGGAGGGCTGCCCCGAGGCGCAGCATTCGCCGCCGATGCGATGGGCTTCATCTCCGGCGAAGAGCAGGTCCAGATCTCGCGATCCGGCAGGTGGACGCGTCTCACCTTCCGTCGCGGACATGTTCTGGTGCGTGGTCCCGTGGCCACCGGGCTGACGGGCATCCGTTCCACCGGCTCCGCCGTCTAGTCGCCGCGCGCGGATTCTCCCCGCGCTCGGTTTCGAACCGTCTTCGTCAGCCCGCGGCTGCGGCTGCGCGGCCGGCGGCTCTGCCGGAGAACAGGCATCCTCCGAGGAAGGTGCCTTCGAGCGCGCGATAGCCGTGAACTCCACCACCGCCGAAACCGCTCGCCTCACCCGCGGCGTAGAGTCCGGGGATCGGGTCTCCGTTCGCATCGAGGGCACGGCCTTCGAGGTCGGTGTTGATCCCGCCGAGCGACTTGCGCGTGAGGACGTGGAGTTTGACCGCCACCAGCGGCCCGGCGCTCGGGTCCTGCAGGCGATGTGGTGCTGCGGTGCGGATCAGCTTGTCGCCGCGATAACCACGCATGGAACGAAGCATGCCGATCTGCGCATCCTTCGTGAAGTCGTTGTCCATCTCTCGATCTCGGGCGACAACCTCGCGGCGGACATTGTCGACGTCGAGGAACTCGCCGCCGGGGTGGCGCTGCATCTGCTCGAGCAGCGACTCGAGGTCGTTCTCGACGATGAAGTCCTCACCCTCATCGAGGAAGGACTGCACCGGTCCGGTCGGCCCTTTGGCGAGTCTCGACTTCAGCAGCAGCTGGACGTCTTTGCCGGTGAGGTCGGGATTCTGCTCGCTCCCCGAGAGCGCGAACTCCTTCTCGACGATCTGCCGCGAGGTGACGAACCAGGAGTGATCGTGACCGGTGGTCCGCAGGTGCTCGAGGGTCCCCAGCGTGTCGAACCCGGGGAACAGCGGCACCGGGAGGCGCTTGCCCGTCGCATCCAGCCAGAGCGATGACGGCCCAGGGAGGATCCGGATGCCGTGAGACGGCCAGACCGGGTCCCAGTTCGTGATGCCCTCGACGTAGTGCCACATCCGGTCGCCGTTGATGAACCGCGCACCGGCGGCCGCGCTCACGCTGTACATGGATCCGTCGACATAGGCGGGTACTCCCGTGAGCATGTGCTCGGGGGGAGTACCGAGGCGTTCGGGCCACGCAGCGCGTACGAGGTTGTGGTTCCCACCGATGCCGCCCGAGGACACGATGGTCGCCCCGGCTGCGATCTCGAACTCGCCGACGATCTCGCGCGACGACACCGCACCACGCAATGCGCCCGACGAGGCGAGCACGTTTCCGCGCGCACCGGTGACCGCGCCGTCGGTCACCACGAGTTCGGAGACCCGATGCCGCGGGAGGACCGTCAGGCGTCCGTCCTGCTCGCCCTGCTCGATGGCGGCGGCGAACGGAGCCACGATGCCGGGCCCTGTGCCCCAGGTGATGTGGAATCGCGGAACCGAGTTGCCCGGTCCGATGGCGCCGTAGCCGCCGCGTTCCGCCCAGCCCACGACGGGGAAGAACCCGACGCCGCGCTCGCGCAGCCACGAGCGCTTCTCTCCGGCTGCGAACTGCAGGTAGGCCTCTGCCCAGCGCCTCGGCCATTCGTCTTCTGGCCGGTCGAACCCGGCGTTGCCGAACCAGTCCTGGGTCGCGAGCTCGAGGGAGTCCTTGATCCCGAGCCGCCGCTGTTCGGGGGAGTCGATGAAGAAGAGCCCGCCGAACGACCACCAGGCCTGACCGCCGAGGTTCGTCCGCGGCTCCTGGTCCACCAGGATGACGCGACGGCCAGCGTCGAGAGCCTCGGAGGCGGCGACGAGTCCGGCCAGCCCCCATCCGATCACCAGAACATCTGTGGACAGGGGCTTCGTCGTCATGAGTTCTCCGTTGATTCCTGACGTGATCGGGTTTCGAGCGTGGGGCGACCGCCGGGAGCGGCCCCGATCCCCGAAGGCTCGAATGTGTTCACCATGGCATACGCAGCCCGCTCCAGGTAGTCCCAGAGCGTCGCTTCGTGCAGAGGAGACAACTGCGCCTCGTCCACGGCGGTCCGCATGTGACGAAGCCAACGATCGCGTGCGTCGGCATCGATGTGGAACGGCATGTGCCGCATCCGCAGTCGGGGATGCCCACGCGTGTCGCCGTACGTCGTCGGACCGCCCCAGTACTGCTCGAGGAACATGCGGAGCCGGTCTTCGGCGGGGCCGAGGTCTTCCTCCGGATACATCGGCTTCATCACGGGATCGAGGGCGACCTCGCGGTAGAACACCGACACGATCTTCGTGAACGTGTCATGCCCGCCGATCTCGTCGTAGAACGTCACTTCTGGGGACTCCCGTCGTCGTTCGGCTTCTTGCGGCGCCAGATTCCACGGTCGGGGATCACCGGCACGCCGGTCACCGCGTTCGGTCGCGTCCGGGGAGGATTCGCGCCTCGTACCCGGCGGGCGCCATCGAGCCCCGTCGGCACGACATCGACCATGCGTGGCACGCTGATCTCCTTCTCGAGGAGCGCGGCGCGCAGGCGGCGGCGCAGCTCCTGTGCCACGTCGTCCTTCGCGTTGGCGCGTGCCTTGATCACGATGCGGACGACGAGAGCGTCACCGTCGATCGACTCCAGCCCCCAGAGTTCCGGCTTCTCGATTATGCGCGTGCGCCACTTCGGGTCTTTCGCCAGCCCCTGCGCGGTCTCGAGCATGACGTGCTCGACCTGCTCGAGGTCGGAGTCGGCCGGGACGCCGAGGTCGATGATCGACCGCGCCCATCCTTGCGACATGTTGCCGATGTGGGTGACCTCGCCGTTTCGCACGTACCAGAGGGTGCCGTTGACGTCGCGCACTTGGGTGATACGAACGCTGACGTACTCCACGACACCGCTCGCGAGTCCGAGGTCGACGACGTCACCGATGCCGATCTGGTCCTCGGCCACGAGGAACATGCCGTTGAGCACGTCCTTGACGATGTTCTGTGCGCCGAAACCGAGACCGGCGCCGACCGCCGCAGTGAGCAGGGTCAGCGACCCCAGCAGGCTTTGGTCGAGGGCGTTCACGATGAGCACGATCGCGATGACCACGAGCATCACGTTGACGATGTTCTGCAAGATGGTGCCGAGCGTGCGGGTGCGCTGGACTAGTCGCATATCGGCGAGCGGCGACCGCTCCAGCGCCTGGGTGTCATCGACCGATGCTTTGCTCTTCGCGCTGTCGACGATGCGGTGGACGACCCGTCGGATGACCAGGCGCAGGATGAGCCCGATCACCACACAGCTGGCGATGATGATCGCGACGGTGAGGGCCTTCATACCGACGTGGCTCAGCCATTCGAGCAGGTTCGTCACCCAGTCGGGAAGGGGGGTTTCCACGGGAGGATCGTTGACATCGAAGGGGAGCATCATCAGTCACGATCCTAGCGAGCGGGCCTCTGTGCGGGCTGGATGGATGCGCCGTACGAAAACGGAGACCATCCACGTCCGCTATGGCGTGTCCGTGCTGGACACTCCGAGAGCGAGGTGGGTGGTCTCCGTTTCGAGAGACTCCCGGTGGGAGTTGACGCGGGGCGCTCAGTCCTCCGCGTCGCGTGCCTGTGCAGCGAGTGCGCGCTCGACGTCGGCGAGGTTCTCGAGTACCAGGCGTCGGAGTGCAGGCGCGGCGTCCTGGTTGGTGGCCAGCCAGGAGCGCGTCGCGTCACGGAGCGCAGCATCGGCGAGAGCCGTCGGGAAGAGTCCGACGATCAGGTACTGGGCGATCTGGTAGGTGCGAGTGTCCCAGATGGGGAGCAGCATGTCGAAGTAGGCGGGGACGAACTCGCCCAGCACTGCGGCGCCGGCAGGATGCGTGAAACCGAGCGCGGCGGAGCGGACGATCGTGTTCGGGGCATCGTCGCGCTCGATGAGCGAAGCCCATGCCGCCTTCTTGGAGGCCGAGTCGGGCAGAGACGCCCGCGCCTGAGCGGCGAATTCCCCGCCCTTGGCGGTGTTGTCCGCCGCCAGAGCGGCATCGATGGCCGCGGCATCGGTGGCACCGATGGTGGCGAGACCCACGAGCAGCTGCCAGTTCAGGTCTGCGTCGATCTCCAGACCGTGAAGCGTGTCCTCACCGGAACGCAGACGGCCCACGATTCCCGCGTGGTCCTGGGTCACCAGGGCGTTCGCGAAGGCGGTGACGAACTGCAGCTGGCTGTCGCTGCCCGGCTCGGCCGACTCCGCCAGGCTCCACAGCCCGTCGGCGACCTTGAGGCGTGCCGTCTCGCGCTCAGCCGGAGCGACGTAGAGCGTGGCGGCCGTCCGCAGCTGAGCGAGTGTGGTGCGCACGGTCGTCGACTCGGTTTCCCGGCCGATGTTCCCGAGCACGAGGTCGATGTAGGCGGAGGCCGCCGTCTCCGCATCCCGCGTCTGATCCCACGCGGCACCCCAGACCAGCGAGCGGGCGAGCGGATCGTGGATGTCGGCCAGGTGCGCGATCGCGGTGGCGAGCGACTTCTCGTCGAGCCGGATCTTCGCGTACGCGAGGTCCTCGTCGTTGAGCAGCACGAGGTCGGGGCGGGCGATGCCCTGCAGCTCCGGCACCTCGGTGCGGTCGCCGTCGACGTCGACCTCGAGGTAGTGCGTGCGCGTGAGTGAACCGTCCGCCAGCGTGTAGAAGCCGATGCCCAGACGGTGGGGTCGGATGGTCGGGTAGTCCGCGGGGGCCGTCTGCGTGATGGCGAAGCGCGAGATCGTGCCGTCATGGTTCTCGGCGATGACCGGCTCGAGCGTGTTGACGCCGGCCGTCTCGAGCCACTTCTTGGACCAGGTGGTGAGGTCACGACCACTGGTGGCCTCGAGCTCCGAGAGCAGGTCGCTCAGCTCGGTGTTGCCCCAGGAGTGCTTCTGGAAGTACTGCGAGACACCGGCGAAGAACGCCTCGATGCCGACCCAGGCCGCGAGCTGCTTCAGGACCGAGCCGCCCTTGGCGTAGGTGATGCCGTCGAAGTTGACCTGCACGTCTTCGAGGTCGTTGATCTCTGCGACGATCGGGTGGGTGGAAGGCAACTGATCCTGGCGGTACGCCCAGGTCTTCTCCATGGCGTTGAACGTCGTCCACGCCTCCGTCCACTCGGTGGCCTCGGCGGTGGCGATGGTCGACGCCCACTCGGCGAACGATTCGTTGAGCCAGAGGTCGTTCCACCACTTCATGGTGACGAGGTCGCCGAACCACATGTGTGCGAGCTCGTGGAGGATCGTGACGACGCGGCGCTCCTTGACGGCGTCGGTCACCTTGCTGCGGAAGACATAGGTCTCGGTGAACGTCACCGCTCCTGCGTTCTCCATCGCGCCGGCGTTGAACTCCGGGACGAACAGCTGGTCGTACTTGGCGAACGGGTACGGAACCCCGAACTTCGACTCGTAGTAGGCGAAACCCTCGCGGGTCTTGTCGAAGATGTAGTCGGCATCGAGGTGCTGCCACAGGCTCTTGCGTCCGTAGACGCCGAGGGGGATCACCCGACCCGACGCGCTGGTGAGCTCCGAGAACGTGGACTCGTACGGTCCGGCGACGAGAGCGGTGATGTACGAGGAGATGCGCGGGGTCGGCTCGAAGCCCCAGGTCGCCGTCGAGTCGTCGTCGTGCACGATGGGCTCTGGCGTGGGCGAGTTGGAGATGACCTTCCATGAGGCCGGGGCGGTCACGGTGAACTGGAACGTCGCCTTGAGGTCGGGCTGCTCGAACACGGCGAACACGCGACGCGAGTCCGGGACCTCGAACTGCGAGTAGAGGTAGACCTCTTCGTCGACCGGGTCGACGAAGAGGTGCAGGCCTTCGCCGGTGTTCGTGTAGAGGCAGTCGGCATCGACGACCAGCACGTTCTCGGCCTGCAGCCCGGTGAGGGCGATGCGCGAGTCGGCGAACACCTCGTTCGGATCGAGCTGTTCGCCGTTGAGCGAGATCTCACGCACGTCGCGCGCGATCAGATCGATGAAGCTGAAGCTCTCCGGCGTCGCGGTGAAGCGCACCACGCTGCGGGAGCCGAAGACCTCGGCACCCTTGGTCAGATCGAGGGCGACTTCATAGGACTGAGTGTCGATGACGTCGCGGCGCTCCTGCGCTTCGATACGGGTGAGGTTCTCTCCAGGCACAGCTGTACTCCCAGGGGTGAGGGGATGTCACCGGGGTGGGCGCAGTTGGCGCCGACGGCAACCCTGACAGCCTACGCCAGTGCGGCGACTGCCTCCTCGCATCGAAGTCGGGAACGGAGCGGGATAGAAACGGTGCGGTGGGACCCCCGTGGTCCGTCGAGGTGAAAGGATGGAGGGGTGACTGCGATCGAGCCGAATGCCGTTCCCTTTGCCTCGCCTGCTGCCGCCGGCGGTGCGCCCTTCGTGACCACGCCGGTCGCCTATGACGCGATCCTCCTCGCGGGGTTCGGTGGTCCAGAGGGCCAGGAAGACGTCATCCCGTTCCTGCGAAACGTGACCCGTGGCCGAGGAATCCCCGACGAACGGCTCGAGGAGGTCGCGCATCACTATCGGCACTTCGGCGGGGTGAGCCCGATCAACGGACAGAACCGCGTGCTGAAGCAAGCACTCGAGGCCGCCCTCGCCGCGCGCGGGATCATGCTCCCCGTCTACTGGGGCAACCGCAACTGGGCCCCGTATCTCGAAGAGGTGGTGACCGAGGCCTCGACCAATGGTCACAACACGCTGCTGGCGTTCGCCACCAGTGCCTACAGCTCCTTCTCCAGCTGCCGTCAGTACCGCGAGGACTTCGCTCGCATCCTGGAGGAGACCGGACTGGGTGAAACCGTGACGATCGACAAGATCCGACCTTTCTACGACCACCCCGGTTTCGTGGAGGCATTCGAGACCGGAGTCCGCGAGGCTGTCGAGGGCTTCTTGGCCGACGGCGTCGCGGCGGCGGACATCCAGATCTTGTTCTCCACGCACAGCATCCCGACGGCCGACGCTGAGCGCTCCGGCGCGCGAGACATCGACTGGGGAGAGGGAGGCGCGTACGCCGCGCAGCATCTCGCCGTGGCTGCCTGGGTCATGGATCGGGTTCGCCAGACGGTTCCCGCAGCGGCCGACGTCTCGTGGGAGCTCGTCTACCAGTCCCGGTCCGGTCCCGCTTCGCAACCGTGGCTCGAGCCCGACGTGTGCGATGTGATCGGTGAGCTGCCCGACCGAGGACGCAAGGCAGTGGCGGTCGTCCCCGTCGGCTTCATGAGCGATCATATGGAGGTCCTGTGGGACCTCGACACCGAGGCGGCTGAGGCCGCGGAAGAGGCCGGACTCGCCTTCACCCGCACCCCCACGCCCGGCGTGTCACCGGCATTCGTCGACGGCATCGTCGACCTGATCCAGGAACGACTCCAGGGTCGCCCCAATGAGGAGCGTGCCCATGTCACCTCACTCCCCGGCGGCTTCGACGTCTGCCGGCCAGGGTGCTGCGAGAACATTCGGGCGGGCTTCAAGCCCGCCGCCGCCGGCGTCGCCCCATGACCCCGGAGTCGACCATCGCCGCTTCTAGGATGGAAGTCATGCGCATCCACATCGCCACCGACCATGCGGGACTCGACTTCTCCACCCAGCTGCAGGAGCACCTGCGCGCCGCGGGGCATGAGGTCGTCGATCATGGCCCGATCGAGTACGACGCGGTCGACGACTATCCGGCGTTCTGCATCCGCGCGGCTCAGGCGGTCATCGCCGACCAGCGCGACGGTGTCGACGCTCTCGGCGTCGTCTTCGGCGGTTCGGGGAACGGTGAGCAGATCGCAGCAAACAAGGTCGAGGGGGTGCGGGCCGCTCTGGTGTGGAACCTCTCGACGGCCGAGCTCGCCCGTGAGCACAACGACGCGAACGTCATCTCGATCGGTGCCCGGCAACACTCCTTCGAAGAAGTGACCTCGTTCATCGATCGGTTCATCCAGACACCTTTCTCGGGTGATGAGCGCCACGTGCGACGGATCGGGCAGATCGCGGACTTCGAGCGCGACGGGTCCCTGCTGCCGGATCCCCGGGCCTGACATGCCCGAGGGTCACTCCGTTCACCGGATCGCGCGGCAGTTCGATCGCAACTTCGTCGGCAAGACCCTGAGCGCGTCCAGCCCGCAGGGCCGGTTCGCCGAGGGGGCAGCGGTTCTCGATGGACGTACGGCCGTGAGTGTGCAGGCCGTGGGCAAACAGATGTTCCTCGAGACGGAGGGCGACCTCTGGCTGCGTGTGCACCTCGGTCTCTACGGCGCCTGGGACTTCGCCGGCGAGATCATCGTCGATCCGACCATCGCTTCGGCCAACGGGCGGATGGGGCAGACGAACCAGCGCGGCACCCTGCTCGACGAGGCCATCCTCGATGACGCCGGTGAGAACTCTCTCGCATCCATCGGGGCGCCACGGCGCACGAGGGTGCATGTGCGCATGTCGGAGCAGACGAAGGGCCTCGCCGACGAGGGACTCGAATGGCCGCCTCCGGTCGTCGGACAGGTGCGTCTGCGCCTCATGACCGACATCACCGCCGCCGACCTGCGCGGTCCGACGGCGTGCGTGCTGCAGACGCCGGAGGAGATGCTGGCAACGATCGCCAAGCTCGGGCCCGACCCGCTGGTCGGAGATCCGGTCGAGAACGAGGAGCGGTTCGTCCGGGCGGTCGGGAAGAAGTCGACGGTCATCGCGCTGCTGCTGATGGACCAGTCCGTCGTAAGCGGGATCGGCAATGTGTACCGCGCCGAGATGCTCTATCGGCAGCGGTTGAACCCCCACACTCCGGGCCGAGACGTCCCGGAGGAGGTCGTGCGCGCGCTCTGGCACGACTGGGTGCGGCTCCTGGCGATCGGCGTCGAGACGGGCCAGATGATGACGATGGACGGTCTCACCGCCGAGGACTACCGCGCAGCGATGGCGAACCGCGACGACCGGCACTGGGTCTACCACCGGGCGGGGCTGCCGTGCCGGGTCTGCGGCACGGAGATCGCGCTCGAGGAGATCGGCGCCCGCAAGCTCTATTGGTGCCCGCGCTGCCAGGCGTGACGGGCTCCGTGGCCCCGCATCCGTTCTAGGCTGAACGCATGCGACAGAATCCGAGCTTCACGCTCGCCGACGTGGCCGAGATCCGTCGGGTGATCGAGATGAACCCCTGGGCGACGATCATGAGTGCCGGGGACGACGGTCTCGTCGCTTCGCACTACGCGGTGGTCCTGGACGAGACGCGCGACGACCTCACCATCGTCGGGCACGTCGGACGCCCGGACGACCTCATCCACGGCATGGGGGAGCGCGAACTCCTCGTCGTGATCCAGGGGCCGCACGGCTACGTTTCGCCCGGCTGGTACGGCGACGTGCAGGCGGTGCCGACGTGGAATTACACCGCCGTGCACCTCGCCGGGGTGCCGGAGATACTCTCCGACGAAGAGAACCTCGTCGTGCTGGATCAACTCGTCGCACGATTCGAGTCGCGGATGCCGGAGCCGAAGCTGATGTGGGAGCGTCCGAACGATCCCGCCTACGTGGAACGGCTCGCGTCGGGAACGGTTGGATTCCGCTTGAGCCCGAGTCGCGTCGTCGCCAAGCGGAAGCTGAGCCAGAACAAGTCGCCGGACACGATCGAGACGGTGATCGCCGCGCTCACGGCAGACGGACCTTACGCGAACCCGGCTCTGGCCGCGGAGATGCGGCGCGCACAGGACGCGCGCCGGGGAGGGCAAAAGCAGTGACGGAACGCGGAGCTGCCATCGGCACGATCACGGCCGCACGGATCGCAGGGCCGGGTCGCGAGTTCTTGGTCGACGACGAGCCGGTCGACATCTTCATCGGGGATGGCCACATCGTCGATATCGCCCCGACCGGATCGCTGCCGGCGCAGGGCGAGGTTCTCGACGCCGAGGGCGCGTGGGCTATTCCCGGGCTCTGGGACAACCATGTCCACACCGTTCAGTGGGCGCTGACGTCGGAGCGCGCGCCGCTCGGTCACGCGGATTCGGCCGCAGCCGCAGCCGCGGCGATGAGTGGCATCGACGCGCTGACGGACGGCCGCCGCGTCGGCACGGGGTTCCGCGATGCGCTGTGGGCCGATCGGCCGTCGATCGAGCTTCTGGATGCCGCGACCGGCGCGGTGCCCACGTACCTGATCAACGCCGATGTCCACAGCGTCTGGCTGAACACTGCTGCACTCACCCGCGAGGGCTTCCGAAGTGACGACGGGATGTTGCGGGAGACAGATGCCTTCGAGATCTCCCGACGTCTGAATGCCGTCGACGCCGCGCACGGTGACCGTGCCATGTCTCGTGCCGGCGAGCAGGCCGCTGCACGAGGCGTCACCGGCCTCGTCGATTTCGACATGGCGTGGAGCGCAGAGGCATGGCCGAGACGCGTGCAGGCGGGATTCGCATCGCATCGTGTCGAGTTCGCGATGTACCCGTTCGACCTCGATCGAGCCATCACGGCCGGGTTGCGGACAGGAGAGCTCCGGGAGGAGTCCGGTGCGCCTGTCGCCGGACGCGGACTCATCCACGTCGGGCCACTCAAGATCATCACCGACGGGTCGCTGGGAACGCGTACGGCCGCTTGCTCGCACGCCTACCCCGGCGATCCTGACAACTTCGGGATGCTGACGGTGCCGTCGAACGAGCTCGTGGAGCTCCTGACCCGGGCGACCGGAGCGGGACTGGGCGTCGCCGTGCATGCGATCGGAGACCGGGCGATCACGTCGGCGCTGGATGCGTTCACGACCACGGGCGCTGTCGGCTCGATCGAGCACGTGCAGCTCGTGCGGCACACCGACCTGGCTCGGTTCGCGCGTCTCGGCGTCGTCGCCAGCGTGCAGCCGCAGCATGCCGTCGATGACCGCGATCTAGTAGACCGTCACTGGCGCGAGCAGACGGCCATCGGCTATCCACTGGCATCTCTGCAGGCTGCCGGAGCACAGCTGCGTTTCGGCTCGGACGCTCCCGTGGCTGAGCTCGATCCGTGGCACGCGATCTCTGCTGCCGTTTCGCGCACCGACGACGATCGAGCGCCCTGGCATCCGGAGGAGCGGCTCCCTCTCGACCGGGCGCTCGAAGCCAGTGTGCGTTCCGCACTACGACCCGGCGAGCCGGCGGACATCGTCCTCTGCGGGCGCGATCCGCGGACGGCGACCGGGGAGGCTCTGCGGTCGATGCCCGTTCTCGCGACCGTGCTGGCGGGACACGCCACCTTCGCGGGCTGACAGGTCTGATCGCATGACGAAGGGGTGACTCTCGGAGATCCGAGTGCCACCCCTTTGTCGTAGGTCAGGCGTCTTCTGCGATCAGGCGGCGATGTGCGAGACCAGGAACCAGCGGTCCTTCTCGAGGCCGCGCTGAATCTCGATGGCCACATCCTGGCTCGTCAGGTCGACCTCGTCGAGCCCCTCGACGGCGGCCTTGACGTCGACCAGAATCGCGTCGATGTCGGCGATCACGGCGCGGATCAGCTCGTCCGACTGGGTGAAGCCCGCGGGAACCGTGGTCGCACCGGCCTTCTCAGCCACTGCGCTCACACGCGCGTCGATCGGCAGCCCAAGGGCGACGATCCGCTCGGCGGCGGTGTCGGCGAAGTCGCCGGCGTGCGCGACGATCGTGTCGAGAAGCTCGTGGACGCCGACGAAGTTGGCGCCACGGACGTGCCAGTGCGCCTGCTTGCCGTTGACGGTCAGCGCCTGGAGGCCGAGCACCACAGGGGAGAGGAACTGGGCCGCCCCTGCAGCCACGGTCGGGTCGATGGCGGTGGTGGAAACGGTCTGTGCCTTGCTCATCTTGTGCTCCTCCGAAGGGAAATCGCGTATCTGATGTATGCAACGCTACTCAGGCTCAGACATTCCGCAAGCAAGCTGAGGCTCGGCTCACTTCCGCATGATTCCGCGGGCATTCGGGTAGCCTCACCTCATGAGCATCGCTGCCGGAGCTTCCGTCCTCGCCCTGCCGAACCGCAGTCCCTCCATCGATGACACGGTGTTCGTCGCGGATGGCGCCCGCATCGTCGGGGAGGTCTCGCTCGCGGCCGGCGCGAGCGTCTGGTACAACGCCGTGCTGCGCGGTGACTCCGCAGGGATCTTCATCGGCCGGGACTCGAACGTGCAGGACAACGTCTCGGTGCACGTCGATTCCGGCCACCCCGTGTTTGTCGGCGCCAAGGTGTCCATCGGTCACAATGCCGTCGTGCACGGTTGCACGATCGGCGATGGGACGCTCATCGGCATGGGTGCCGTGATCCTCAGCGGAGCGAGGATCGGCGCCGGGTGCCTGATCGCGGGCGGTGCGGTGGTGCTCGGCGAGACGGAGATCCCGGCCGGTTCGCTCGTGGCCGGTGTCCCCGCGAGGGTGCGCCGCACACTCAGCGAGGACGAGCGATCGCGTCTGATCGCGAACGCTGACACGTACCTCGACCACTCGCGCACCCACGCCGAGGCGACGCAGGCCTGAACGTGCCGACCGATAGGCTGGGGCGAGTACGGGGCGGTGGCCAAGCTGGTTAAGGCAGTGGGCTCATAACCCAACGATCGCGGGTTCAAGTCCCGCCCGCCCTACTCGTCGCCATCAGCAGCTTGTGAGTCGCCACGGGTGAGGAATAGCCGACAGGTGTGGCTCGTGACGAACGGCTCGAGGAGCTTCACCTCGAGCGGGCCGTCACTGTGCCGGAGGACATCACGCACCAATTGAGCGTGAACACCGCAGACGAGCTCCTGATCCGCGTCGAGCAGGTCATGATAGCGACACGGGGTGAGGTCGAACCGTAGCGTCTCCTCATCGACGACGGGGCTCAGGCCGGCATCATCGAGATGCTCGTAGAGCACGTCGACCTGACGCAACGCGTCGGCCTCGAGCCCGTGCGATGATTCACGCGACATCGCACGCAGCATGCGCCCCCGCGAGACTGCGCCTTCGACGCGTGCACGCGCCACGGTGCTCGACTCGGCGTCGCGAACAGGGTGAAACACCACCGGCGGCCGGCCGCGTCTGCCCAGCACCAGTGTTTCGCTGCGGATCAGCCCTTCGTCTTCGAGGACCCGAACATGATCCCGCACGGTGTTGAGGGGGATTCCGCTGTGCTCCGCCAGCTCACCTGCGGAGCGGCCCGGCGTCTGTTGGATGGCGTGGAGCAACTGGAGCCGACGGGGTTGTGTCAGCCCGCGAAAGTCATGGGCGCGGCGGGGCATGTGCCGAGAGTAGACGGGGAGGAGACCGTGCGTCCTCTGTTCGACCGGAAATAAACCGGTAGAACAGAATGCGATGTTCGCGACGACTCGGGATGGTGGAACAAACATCACGAGAAGGGCGGAAAGCCATGGGGCTCACACCAGAATCCGAGGCCATCGTTCGGGCGACCGCCGGTGTCGTCGCAGAGCATGCCGACGAGATCACCACTCTGTTCTACCGCGAGATGTTCGCGGTACACCCCGAACTGCTCCGAGTGTTCAACCGTGCGAATCAGGCGATCGGAGAGCAGCCGAAGGCTCTGGCGGCATCGATTGTCGCATTCGCCGTGCAGCTGATCGATCCCGAGGCGCCCGACTTCGCACCCGTGATGCGTCGCATCGCGCACAAGCATGTCTCACTGGGGATCAAGGCACGCCAGTACACGATCGTCGGTCATCACCTCCTCGATGCGGTCGGAACCGTGCTCGGCGACGCCGTCACGCCGGATGTCAGGGCTGCGTGGGACGAGGTGTACTGGCTCTTCGGGTGCTCGCTGATCGCCGAGGAGGCGAAACTCTACGCACTCGGCGGCACGGATCCCGAGCGTCCCTGGCGGAAGCACCGCGTGGTGGAACGGGTGGAGGAATCGGCTGACGTCGTGTCGCTGGTGCTCGCGCCCGTCTCCGGAGATGTCGCAACCCATCGCGCGGGGCAGTTTGTGACCATCGCCGTCGATCTGCCGGACGGTTCGCGTCAACCCCGCCAGTACACGATCTCGTCCGGGCCCCGCGGCGATTCGCTGCGTGTGACGATCAAGCGCGTGCGCGGAGGGGGAGACACGCCTGACGGTCAGGTTTCGACGTGGCTGCATGAGAACGCGCGTCCGGGAACGCTGCTCGACGTATCGCAACCTGCCGGCGACGTCATCGTGGACGACTCAGACAACCCGCTCGTCCTGGTGTCTGCCGGTATCGGAATCACCCCGGTCGCCGCGATCATCGACGACCTCTCCCGCCGCTTCCCGGCGCGTACCGTGCGGCTGTTCCATGCCGATCGCTCGCACGACACCCACGCACTGTACGCATCGTTGCGCAGGCAGGTGCTGGCCATGGACGATGCCCGTGCGCAGAACTGGTACCGGGAAGACGCGGGAACCGCGCCGACTCTCCGACCCGCGTTCGCGGGGCGGATGGACCTCGCCACCATCGAGCTGCCGGACGATGCCGACGTCTTCATGTGCGGACCACTGGATTTCATGCGCACGTGTCGATCGACGCTCCTGGCACGCGGCATCCCGCCGGAGCGGATCTCGTATGAGGTGTTCGGGCCGGATCTCTGGGCGCAGCAGCCGACGGCCGCGGCCGCCTGATCGTCGACCCGGAATAGGTCCGAGCGAGAACGAGGCCGCTGTCAAGCCCCTCCCTGGCGCTCTCCTCGGGCGAGATCCTTCCCACGTGCGGCATGGCGCCGCAGAACGGGAGGCACCATGAGCATCGGCAGCGGAATCGCGCTCTTCGTGATCGGAGCGATCCTCGTCTTCGCGGTGAACGTCGACATCCAATGGGTCGACCTCGACATGGTCGGGTACATCCTGATGGGTGCCGGCGTCGTCATCTTCCTCATCGGCATCGTGCTGCTCGCGCGGCGGCGTCGGACGGAGACCGTCTCGCGCACATTCGTCGACCCCGCGACGGGCGAACCCACGACTCGCCGATCCGTCAGCTCCAGCGGCGACGACGCAGTGTGAACGCTGCGGATGGTCTCCGACGATCCCGGTCGTCGGAGACCATCACTCCGCAGGGCTGCTCTCGAGATGCTCCTCGATGAGTGTGATGCCTCCGCTGGAACTCGCCGAGTGCGCGAGTTCCTCGATCCATTTCCGGCTCAGGTCCGGCGACTCCGGCTCCTGGAAGACGAACCGGAGCGGGATCGATGGGTGGAGCCAGAGCGTCGAGCGCCCAGGAGCGTCGCCCTCCGGGTGCCGCCATGAGAGCGTGAAGCTCTCGTTGCGACGCAGCTTGGTGGCGATGACGACTTTCAGGTGTGCGAGTGCGCGATCGTCGATCTGGATCGGGGTCTGTGCGTCGCCGTAGTACAGGCTCCCCATCAGCGAACGAACATCGCGATGGGACGGGGGGCAGGGATCATGCGACTCCTCGACGGCGTGGCCACGGACCGAGAGGCTCCGGGTAATCGAACTCTAGCCAACGACGCCAGCACGCACCGTACCGGGGTCACGAACCGCCGCAGAATGCGAACAGACTCTTCGCCCGGTGTCACACCGAGAGCACTGACGGTGGTGTGCCGAAGGCCTGCTGGTACGCCGTGGCGAAGCGGGACGAGTGGTTGAAGCCCCAGCGGCGGGCGACTTCGCCCACCGAGCGCCCGTCGCCGCTCTGGAGGTCTCTGCGTGCCCCCTCGAGTCGCGCCCGGCGGAGAGCTTGCGCGGGAGTGATGTCGAGGGCTCGCCGGAACGCGTACTGGAGCCCTCTCGTGGAGATGTAGGCAGCGGCTGCGACATCGTCGACCGTGATGGGCAGGTGCGCGTTCTCGTCGATATAGGCAAGGGCCCTGCGGACGGCGATCGGAGCCCCGGCCCGCTGGGCGGGGCGGCGCAGGGCCTCAGAGAAGGTCGTGGGGAACGCGGAGAGGGTCATCATCAGCGCATGGCGTTCGAGTTCGGCGGCGATCAGCGGATCGGAGCCCGAGAGGGCGAGTGCCTGGTCGACGTACGCGAACATCGACTCCCAGCGCCGCGCGTCGACGACTGAATGCGGCGCGAGTCCGGTCGTGCGCAGCGTCAGAGTGTCATCGCCGGTCAACCGTCGTGCCCGCTCTTCGGCTACGGGTCGATCGAAGACGAGAGCTCGGACGTCGGCCGACCGGTCCCACTTCGCCTCCACTCTGGTGCCGTCGGTGATCCACGGCGCTGCCGAAACCAAGCTGTTGCGCGCGGACCAGACGCGCGCATCCGGGGCGTCGACACGGCACACCAGGATCTGGTCGAGTGGTTCCGCCGTCGAATGCACTTGCGCCGCGAGCCGGTAGTTCACGAGCGTGACGCTGCGGAGCTCTTCGGACCGCCAGTCGAATCGGAATCGCCGAGGGTCGGCATCCTGAAGTGCTGCAGAGGGAACGAACTGCTGCCACGTGGACTCGACCTGCTCGATGTCGGTGGACGTGAACTGCATGGGTGCTCCTTGTTCCTCGCGCCGGGATCCCACTCGACGGCGCCTCTCTGGAGCGTAGCTCAGTGTGTCGACTACAGCGCACCTACGCTCGGGCGGGGGTTCGGCTCCCTCACTCCGCGGCGGTTCGCGTCGATCGCACCGGCCAGCTGCCGTCGATCGACTCCTCCGGATCGAGTCGGCCGATGCTCACGAAGTACTCCGTGAGGCTGGCAGCCTGCGAACGTGCCCACCCGATCTGACTCGTGTGCAGCTCTGCCGAGGTGGCGGGGAGGGCGAAGCGACGAGCGAGGGCTTGCGCCACGCGACCGGCGGCGATCGCATCCGCAGATGCCTCATGCGCACCTTCGAGCACGACCGCGTAATGGGCTGCGACCACTTCGAGTGTGCGTCGCCCACGGCGGTATCGGTCGTATGCCTTGTCGATCACGAGAGGATCGATGACGGGGGAGGGATCGGTCAGAGGGACGATTCCATGCCGGGCGGCCTCGTGCGCGAGCAGCGAGAAGTCGTATGCGGCGTTGTAGGCGACCACCGGCACGTTCTGCTCCAGCAGCGACCGCAGGGCCGCGGTGACCTCTGTGACGACTTCGGGCGACGGCCGTCCCTCCGCCCGAGCGTGTTCCGTGGTGATGCCGTGCACTGCAGTCGCACCCTCCGGAATCGGGACCCCTGGATCGGCGAGCCACGTGCGGGACGCGATCTGGCGTCCTGCGGCATCGAGGACACCGACGTACGCGGTGACCACGCGATCCGACTCGACATCGACGCCGGTCGTCTCCAGATCGAACACTCCGACACGGGTGAGCCACGCAGGAAGCGGGGGACCGGATGGCATGCCTTCACGCTATGCGCGGCCGCAGACATCCAGGAGAAGGCGCACGGCGACTCGTAGACTCGGAGCATGACCGTGCCTTCCCCCTATGCGGACCGCCTTCGTCGACTCCCCGTGCAGCGCCACGAGATCGAGGTGCGTGGAGCGACAACGGCGTACTGGGTCTACGGGCCGGAGAACGCGGAGACGACGGTAATCGCGGTGCATGGTTTCCGGGGTGATCATCACGGGCTCGAACCTGTGCTGGCGTACCTCCCCGAGGTGCGTGTGGTTGCGCCTGATCTTCCCGGGTTCGGCGAGTCGGCGCCCCTGCCCGGGCGCAGGCACGACCTGGACGAGTACGCCGGCTGGCTCGCCGACTTCGCAGCGGCGGTCGCTCCCGGCGCCGTCATCCTGGGCCACTCCTTCGGATCGATCGTGACCGCAGCGGCAGTCTCCCGAGGGCTGCGGACCCCGCGCCTGATCCTGCTGAACCCGATCGGGGCGCCGGCGCTGGAAGGACCGAAGGGGCTCATGACCCGCTTGGCCGTCTTCTACTACGCTCTCGGCGCCCGCCTTCCGGAGAGACTCGGCACGGCGCTGCTGCGCAACCGCATCATCGTCCGAGTGATGAGCGTCACGATGGCGAAGACCAGGGATTCCGCGCTCCGTCGTTTCATCCACGACCAGCACGACACATACTTCTCTCGGTTCTCGGACCGGGATGTGCTCCGAGACGCCTTCGTCGCGAGTGTCTCGCACGACGTCCGCGAATTCGCTCGCGAGATCGATGTTCCGACCCTGCTCGTCGCAGCAGAGCGTGACGACATCACTCCGATCGAGGCAGAACGGAAGCTGGCGGCACTGATCCCCGACGCGACACTCGTGGAGATCGCCGACGTGGGGCACCTCATCCACTACGAGACGCCGGCCGAGGCGGCGGGAGCCGTTCGTCGGTTCCTCAGGATTCCCGTCGCGCGAGGCCGATAAGACCGGCGACCCGGAACGGGATGACCTCGCCCATCGCGAGTGAAGTCTCCGTGCGCTCGACGCCTTCGATGGAGAGGATGCGGGCGTCGGTGTCGAAGAGATGTCGAGCGTCTCGGCACGCGACTCGGGCGAGCAGGTCGATCGAGCCGCTCAGACCGTGCGCCTGCACGACTTCGGGGATCCGCGCGAGTTCATTGATGATGCGGGGCAGCTCGGTCTGCCGGACGCCGATGCTCACGAACGCCTGCAGGGGGAAGCCCAGCACGTCCGGAGAGAAGGACCGCTCGTAGGAGAGGAAGATCCCGCTCTGCTCGAGGCGCGCCATCCGCGCCTGGATCGTGTTGCGGGAGAGCCCGAGATTCTCCGCCAGCGCGACGATGGTGATCCTCGGATCGTCGGCGAGGGCGGCGAGAAGCTCGAGATCGATGCGGTCCAGTCCTGGCATAGTGCCAAACCCTAGCAGTCGTAGTTCCCATCAAATTGAGCAACATGCTCAAGCGTCGCGAGAATGCTTGAGCGAGGTGTTCAGCAGACGTACTCTCAGAGCATGTCGGTGATGACGCCGGCATCAGCGTGCGGAGCCTCACGAGGGCCGCCGACGAGGAGGACGACGATGTCACCGCAGATCACCCCCATCGCAGACACAGCCCAGGATCTCGAGCTCTCAGAGCGCATCCTGGACCCGGACGGTCACCGGGTCTCGAACCCTCGGCTGGATCCGTTCGTCGCCGACGTCGATGCCGCGCAGCTGCGATCCCTGCTGAGGGACATGGTCATCCTCCGTCGCATCGACGCCGAGGGCGTCGCGCTTCAGCGGCAGGGCCAGCTGGGGCTCTGGGCTCCGTGTCAGGGACAAGAGGCGACGCAGATCGGAACCGCCCGGGCACTCGCCCCTGAGGACTACGTGTTCCCCAGCTACCGGGAGACCGGGGTCATCTACGCCCGTGGCGCCCAACCGGGCGACTATGTGCGCATGTGGCGCGGAGAAGAGGGCGCCGCGTACGACCCCGCAGCGCTGGGGGTCGCGCCTCTGCAGATCATCATCGGCGCACAGACCCTGCACGCGGTGGGCTACGCCCTGGGCATCCAACGCGACGGTGCCGACGAGGTCGCGGTGACGTACTTCGGAGACGGGGCGACGAGCCAGGGCGATGTCAACGAGGCGATGATCTTCGCGGCGTCCTACCAGGCGCCGGTGGTCTTCGTGTGCCAGAACAACCATTGGGCGATCTCCGAGCCGGTCGCCGTGCAGTCGCAGTACCCGATCGCGGGGCGCGCTCCGGGATTCGGGATTCCGAGCCTCCGGGTCGACGGCAACGACGTGCTCGCGTGCATGGCCGCCATGCGCTGGGCGTTGCAGCATGCGCGCTCCGGCAAGGGTCCGGCGTACATCGAAGCCGTGACCTATCGCATGGGGCCGCACACCACGGCCGACGATCCGACGCGCTATCGCGACGCGGAGGAGCTCGAGTCCTGGCGACGACGCGATCCGATCGCGCGGCTCGAGGCGCACCTCCGGGCCGGCGGCGAGCTCACAGACGAGCACGAGGCCGAAACTCAGGCCGCTGCCGACCTCGTCGCGAAGGAGATGCGGGCGGCATGCCTCGGAATGGTCACGCGTCCGCCGCTCGCCGTCTTCGACGGCGTCTACGCCGAGCCCCACACCGGCCTCGAGCGTCAGCGCAGCGAGTATGCCGCGTACCTGGCTTCCTTCGAGAGCGAGGCGTGAACATGACGGAGCTCACCCTCGGAAAGGCCCTCGGTGCCGGCCTGCGGCAGGCGATGCGCGACGATGACAAGGTCGTGCTCCTGGGCGAGGACATCGGCAAGCTCGGCGGTGTCTTCAGGATCACGGACGGGCTTCTCGACGAGTTCGGGGCAGCCAGAGTGATCGACACGCCGCTCGCCGAGTCCGGCATCGTCGGCATGGCCGTGGGCCTCGCCTTCCGCGGGTATCGTCCGGTCGTCGAGATCCAGTTCGACGGTTTCGTCTACCCCGCCTTCGACCAGATCGTCGCCCAGGTGGCCAAGCTGCACTATCGCACGCAGGGGCGTGTGAAGATGCCGATCACGATTCGAATCCCCTGGGCGGGAGGAATCGGCGCAGCCGAGCATCACTCCGAGTCTCCGGAGGCGTACTTCGTGCATACGGCGGGCATCCGGGTGATCGCAGTGTCGAACCCGGAAGACGCGTACCGGAGCCTGCGCCAGGCGATCGCATCCGATGATCCCGTGGTCTTCTTCGAGCCGAAGCGGCTGTACCACCACAAGGGAGACGTCGATCTCGAGGATCCTCTCGCAGACGCACCGCCGATGGGACTGGCACGCGTCGTGCGCACCGGGACCGATGCGACTCTGATCACCTACGGTGCGATGGTCTCCACCGCGCTGCAGGCTGCGGAGGCCGCGGAGGACGAGGGGATATCGCTGGAGATCATCGATCTGCGATCCCTCTCGCCCGTCGACTACGACTCGGTCGCCGCGTCGGTGCGGAAGACCGGACGAGTGGTCGTCGCCCATGAAGCGTCCCGCGAGGCCGGTGTCGCGGCCGAGGTGATCGCGAGCATCACGGAACGCTGCTTCGAGTATCTCGAGTCCGCACCGCTACGGGTCACCGGCCACGATGTGCCCTACCCGCCGGCGAAGCTCGAGAAGTATCACCTTCCGGACCTCGACCGACTCCTGGATGCGGTCGACCGAGTCCTCGATCGGCCGAACAGCCTGACAGGAGCAGAGGCATGATCGCGGAGTTCCGTCTTCCGGACCTCGGAGAGGGGCTGGCCGAGGCCGAGGTCGTGCAATGGCTGGTCGCTCCGGGGGACTCGGTCGCCCTGAACCAGACACTGGCCGAGGTCGAGACCGCGAAGGCCGTGGTTGAGTTGCCGTCGCCGTACGAAGGCACGGTGGCGACCCTGCACGCCGAAGCCGGCGAGACCGTCGCCGTGGGGGCCGCGCTGATCGACTTCGAGGTCGTCGGTGACGAGGAGACCGCTCCCGCGCCGGTGCCGGAATCGACGGAGAAGACGCAGCCGAACCTCGTCGGATACGGGGCCGCGCCCACCTCCACCGGACGACCTGCCCGTCGCGCACGCCGCACCGGGGCAGCACCAGCGGTGGTCGACACCTCCGTGCTCGAAGCCGCGCCGCACGACGCCACACCGTCCGCCGCGGTCGACTCCGTGGTGGAGCGACCGCGCTCGACACCGCCGGTCCGCGCGCACGCGAAGCGTCTCGGGATCGACCTGGTCCTCGTGGCCGCAGAGGTCGGAGATCGGCTGATCACACGCGCTGACGTCGATGGCTACGCCGAGCGGGTCGGAGTCCGCGGCCCAGCCTCAAGCGTCGTTCACACCGACCCAGTGTCGTCGTTCACCCCCGCGGTTCCCGGAGATGGAGCGCGCGAGACCCGCATCCCGATTCGCGGGGTCCGCAAGCACACGGCCGCGGCCATGGTGCAGAGCGCTTTCACGGCCCCTCATGTGACCGTCTTCCACACGGTGGACGTGACGGCGACCATGGATCTGCTGGCCGGACTCCGTGCGGACCGCTCCCTCGACGCGCATCGGATCGGACCGCTGGCGGTCGTGGCGAAGGCTGTGTGTCTCGCTCTGGGGCGCACCCCGGGGCTCAACTCCCGTTGGGACGAGGCCGCCGGTGAGATCGTCCAGCACCACTATGTCGACCTGGGGATCGCGGCCGCGACGGATCGTGGGCTCATCGTCCCGATGATCCGCGACGCGGAGCGGCTGACACTAATCGAACTGGCTGATGCCGTGCGGACTCTCGCCGAGGTCGCACGTTCGGGGAAGACCTCTCCGGCGGAACTCGCCGGAGGCACCTTCTCGATCTCGAACATCGGGGTGTTCGGTGTCGATGCCGGCACGCCCATCCTTCCACCCGGACAGTCCGGGATCCTCGCGGTCGGCGCGGTGCGTCGTCAGCCCTGGGAGTTCCGAGGAGAGATCGCCCTCCGTCAGATGATGACGCTCAGCCTCTCGTTCGACCACCGGCTCGTCGACGGCGCGGAAGGCGCGCGATTCCTCAAGGACGTCGCGGACCTCCTTGAGGAACCGGGTCGGGCGATGCTGCTCAGGTAGTCGCGCGAAGCGCGGCGTCCGCCATCGCGACCAGCACGGTCGCGGTGGCGGAATGCCGCCGTGCGGCCGCCCGCGTGCTGTGCGGCGTGGAGTTGATGAGGCCGAAGCAGGCTTGGACGCGAAGGCGCAGCTCTTCCTGATCCGCTCCGCTGTCGCCCGCGGGATGCAGGGGGGCGAGAGCATCCATCCAGAGCTCGATGTAGGCACGCTGCAGACGGCGGACGGCAGCTCGATCCGCTTCGGACAGATAGGCGACGTCGCGGTCCTGCACCTGGATGACCTCGGCATTCCCGAGCGCGAAATCGACATGGAACGCGATCAGCTCGCGCATCCGCTCATCGGGGGTCGGCGTGCTCTCCACCACCCGCCGCCCGCCGTTGATCAAGTCCTCGCTCACCTTGACGAGCACCGCGCCCAGCAATGCCTGTTTGCCGGCGAAGTGCCGGTAGACCGCCGGGCCGGACACGCCCACGGCGGCGCCGATGTCTTCGAGGCTCACGCCGCTGTATCCGCGCGCGGCGAAGAGCCGCGCGGCGGCCTGCAGGATCGCATCGGACCGTTCGGCCTTGGCGCGGTCTCGGGCGGTGACCGGGCTTGTCATCTCAGTTAATCCTCGCTAACCTGAATCAACGGGTTAGTGCACACTAACCGAATATGCATGCACCGCGCCAGGGCGTCGCCCGCGCGGACGTGAGTCGAGGAGGACATCACGATGCCCGCAACGCAGGAGTCCCTGGCGCAGGAGCTGCGGGAGCGCCTCACGGTCGCCGCCCGCGGGGGACCGGCCGCATCCCGTGAACGCCATGTGTCTCGGGGCAAGCTGTTGCCGCGAGATCGGGTCGCGCGGGTTCTCGACGAGGGCAGCCCGTTTCTCGAGGTCGCCCCCCTCGCAGCCGACGGCCTCTACGGAGGCGAGGCTCCCGGTGCCGGAGTCATCGCCGGTATCGGCCTCGTGCACGGCCGCCACGTCATGGTGATCTGCAATGACGCGACGGTCAAGGGCGGCACATACTTCCCGCTCACGGTCAAGAAGCACCTGCGCGCACAGGAGATCGCTCTCGAGAACAAGCTGCCGTGTCTGTACCTGGTCGATTCGGGAGGCGCATTCCTCCCGAAGCAGGATGAGGTGTTCCCCGATCGCGAGCATTTCGGGCGGATCTTCTTCAATCAGGCGCGGATGTCGGCCGAGGGGATTCCTCAGCTGGCGGCGGTACTCGGATCCTGCACCGCCGGCGGCGCGTACGTGCCCGCGATGAGCGACGAGACGGTCATCGTGCGCGGTCAGGGAACGATCTTCCTCGGCGGGCCGCCGCTGGTGAAAGCAGCGATCGGCGAGGTCGTGACCGCCGAAGAACTGGGCGGGGGAGAGCTGCACGCACGCCGGAGCGGTGTCGTCGACCATCTCGCGGAAGACGACGAGCACGCGCTCGAGATCCTGCGCGACATCGTCGCCACTCTTCCCGCTCCTGCGGCACCCGCATGGGAGGTCCTGAGCAGCCGCCCGCCATCCGAGCTGTCTAGTCTGTACGACGCCGTTCCCGTCGACGTGAACGCCGTGTACGACGTGCACGAGGTCATCTCGCGCCTCATCGACGGTGACACGTTCCTCGAGTTCAAGCCCGAGTACGGCACCACGCTGGTCACGGGATTCGCCCGACTCCACGGGCACCCCGTGGGCATCGTCGCGAACAATGGCGTGCTGTTCAGCGAATCCGCACTCAAGGGAGCGCACTTCATCGAACTGTGCGATCAGCGCGGGATCCCCCTGTTGTTCCTGCAGAACATCACGGGGTTCATGGTGGGCTCCGATGCCGAGGCGGGGGGAATCGCCAAGGACGGCGCGAAGATGGTCACGGCCGTGGCGAGCACGAGGGTGCCGAAACTCACCGTCATCATCGGGGGCTCGTTCGGCGCCGGCAACTACTCGATGTGCGGACGGGCGTACTCGCCGCGATTCCTCTGGACCTGGCCGGCGAGCCGCATCTCCGTGATGGGCGGAACACAGGCGGCATCCGTCCTCGCCACGGTCAAGGAAGACCAGTTGTCCGCGCGTGGCGAGTCGTGGAGCACCGAGGAGCGTGGCGAGTTCGAAGCACCCATCCGCGAGCAGTACGAGCGCCAGGGCGAGCCCTATTACGCCACGGCACGGCTGTGGGACGACGGCATCGTCGATCCCGCGCAGACCCGCGACCTGCTCGGGCTCGCGCTCGACGTCGTCGCCCGCAGTCCGCTGCCCGAACCGCGCTTCGGCGTCTTCCGGATGTGAGTGCCATGTCATCACCGACCGTTTCCTTCCACACCGTCCTCGTCGCCAATCGTGGCGAGATCGCCCGTCGAGTCATCCGCACCCTCCGCAACCTCGGGATCCGCAGCGTCGCCGTGTACAGCGACGCGGATGCGTCGGCGCCTCACGTCCGCGAAGCGGATCTGGCCGTACGGATCGGTCCTGCTCCTGCCGTCGAGTCCTACCTCGACATCGATGCGGTGATCGCCGCCGCCCGCAGCACCGGTGCACGGGCGATCCATCCCGGCTACGGGTTCCTCTCCGAGAGCGTCGGCCTCGCCGAGGCCTGCGCCGAGAGCGGCATCGTCTTCATCGGCCCCTCCGTCGATGCTCTGCAGATCATGGGAGACAAGGCCCGCGCCCGCGAGCATGTGCTGCGCCACGGAGTTCCGGTGGTCCCGGGCTTCGATGCCAAAGGCCTGTCCGACCACGAGATCGCCGAGGAGGCGGAGAACGTCGGCTACCCGTTGCTCGTCAAGCCCAGCGCGGGCGGTGGGGGAAAGGGCATGGAGGTCGTGACCGATCCCGCGGGGCTGCGCGGAGCGCTCGCCTCGGCTCGTCGGGTGGCGTCTGCGGCTTTCGGAGATGACTCGCTCATCCTCGAGCGTCTGATCCGTCGACCACGGCACATCGAGGTGCAGGTCTTCGGCGATGCCCACGGCACGGTCATCGCCCTCGGCGAGCGCGAGTGCACGCTGCAGCGTCGCCATCAGAAGGTCATCGAGGAGGCGCCGTCGGCGGGCATTCCCGCGCACACGAGGGAGCGGCTGCTCGAGGCGGCCGTTCTGGCAGCGGAGAGCGTCGAGTACGTCGGCGCCGGCACGGTCGAGTTCCTCATCGACGCCGACGCGCCGGACGAGGTCTTCTTTATCGAGATGAACACGCGACTCCAGGTGGAGCATCCCGTCACCGAGGAGGTCACCGGGCTGGATCTCGTCTCGCTCCAACTGCGAGTGGCCGACGGGCTTCCGCTGGACGTCACGCCGCGGTTGCGCGGCCATGCGGTCGAAGCGCGCGTGTACGCCGAGTCACCCGAGCGCGGCTTTCTGCCCTCCACGGGTACGGTCCTCCTGTTCGACCCGCCGCCCGGAGTGCGCGTGGATTCGGCGATCGAGACGGGGAGCGAGGTCACCGGTTTCTACGACCCGATGATCGCGAAGGTCGTCTCGTTCGCCGATGATCGTGAAGCCGCCCTCGCGCGCGTCGATGAGGCACTCGCACGAATGGTGGTCTTGGGCGTCGACACGAACATCGCCTTCCTGCGGACCCTCTGCCGACACGAGAGAGTGGTCGCGGGTGATCTCGACACCGGACTCATCGAGACGCTGCTGCCCTGGAAAGCGGAACGCCCGTCGCCCGCGCAGTTGGCTGCGGCGAGGAAGGTGTCGGCCACCGGAGCAGGGGAACCGCTGCGGACCACCGCGCTGTGGCGGGAGCGTCCAGGCTGGAGGCTGGGTGCCGCGGCCGTACCGGAGGCGACGTTCGCGGCCCTCACCGATGACGACGAAGAGGTTGAACTCGGCGCGGGGGAAGGGTCCGCCCCGCACGGGGTGGTGTATGCCGAGATGGACGCCGATGGCGCGGTCTGGGTGTCGGAGAGGGGCCGCACGGTGCGTCTGCGCCCGCTCGACAGGCGGCGCAGGACGCTTCATCGTCTCGCGCAGCGCGAAGCAGGATCGGCGAGGACCGAGCCTGAGGGGCGAGCGCCCATGCCGGGCAGCGTCGTTGCCGTGCTGGTTGCGAACGGGGATGCGGTCTCGGCCGGCGACCCACTCGTCGCGATCGAGGCGATGAAGATGGAGCACCAGGTGCTGGCACCCCGCGATGGCGTGGTGCACCTGCTGGTCGCGGTGGGCGATCAGGTGCGGCGTGACCAACCGGTCGCCCGCGTGACGACGGAGGAGAGTTGAACATGGAAGACCTGTCCGAGGAGGAGCGCGAGCTCGCCGCGATGGTGCGGGAGTTCGCGGACACGGTGGTCGCGCCGCAGTCGTATGAGGCCGACCGCACGCACACACTGTCGATGGACGTCGTCTCGCAGATGGGCGATCTCGGCCTGTTCGGTCTGCCGTTCCCCGAGGAGTACGGCGGTCAGGGCGGTGACTACATGGCGCTCGGCATCGCGATCGAGGCCCTGGGGCGGGTGGACCAGTCGATCGCGATCACACTCGAAGCCGGGGTGAGCCTCGGTGCCATGCCGATCTACCGCTTCGGTACCGAAGAGCAGCGGCAGGAGTTCCTTCCCGATCTGCTCGCGGGGCGGGCGCTGGCGGGCTTCGGCCTCACCGAACCGGAAGCCGGCAGTGACGCCGGCGCGACCAGGACCACCGCACGCCTCGAGGGCGACGAGTGGGTCATCGACGGCTCCAAGCAGTTCATCACCAACTCGGGCACCCCGATCACCCGCTTCGTCACGGTGACCGCCGTGACCGGGAACGAGAACGGGCGCAAGGAGATCTCCACGATCATCGTCCCGAACGGCACACCCGGTTTCACGGTCGAAGCTCCCTACGACAAGGTCGGTTGGAACGCCTCGGACACCCACCCCCTGACGTTCGAGGGGGCGAGGGTTCCTGCCGCGAACCTGTTGGGGGAGCGGGGGAGCGGCTTCCGGAGCTTCCTCAGCATCCTCGACGAAGGCCGCATCGCGATCGCCGCGCTCTCGACCGGAGCGGCCGAGGGCTGTCTGGAGGCCGCCGTCGAGTATGCAAAGAGCCGGACGATCTTCGGGGCGGCGCTGAGCACACGCCAGAATGCGCAGTTCACCCTGGCCCGCATGCGGGCGCGTGTTCACACCGCACGGCTCGCCTGGCATCACGCGGCGCGGCTGCGGGATGCGGGGAAGCCGTTCGCGGAGGCTGCAGCGATCGCCAAGCTGGTGGGCGGGGAGGCAGCGATGGACAACGCCAGAGACGCCACCCAGATCTTCGGGGGCAACGGCTTCATGAACGAATTCCCGGTCGCTCGCCACTACCGCGACTCGAAGATCCTCGAGATCGGCGAGGGCACCACCGAGGTCCAGCTGCTGGTCATCGCGCGCGGACTCGGACTCGCCGGGTAGCGTGGCCCCATGCGCCGTACCGAGCGACGAACGGAGTCGAAGTGACCACGCACGACATCCTCCAGAGGGGTCTGTATTACGAGGAGTTCATGGTCGATGCCCGTTACCTGCACCGCCCAGGCCGCACGGCGACCGAGGCCGACAACGTGCTGTTCACGACGCTCACCATGAACACGCAGGCGCTGCACCTCGACGCCGCGTTCGCCGATGCGCAGGACCCGTTCCGTGCGCGGCTGATGAATTCGATGTGGACGCTGTCGACGATGGTCGGCGCCTCTGTCGCGCAGCTGACGCAGGGCACACTGGTCGCACAGCTCGGGTTCGGCGACATCGTCTTCCCGCACCCGCTGTTCGCCGGCGACACCCTTTATACCGAGAGCGTCATCGTCGACAAGCGGCTGTCGTCCTCACGTCCGGGCCAGGGCATCGTGAAGATCGCGCACACCGGACGCAATCAGGACGACACGGTCGTGGCGACCGCGGTGCGGTCCGTCCTCGTCCACTGCCTCTCGGAAGGACTCGACAAGTGACTTTCGCTCTCGGGCCGGCCCTTCTGTTCTGCCCCGCGGATCGACCGGAGCGCTTCCGCAAGGCGCTGGACCGGGCGGACGCGATCATCCTCGACCTCGAAGATGCCGTCCTCCCCGAGGGGAAGGCCGTGGCGCGCCGAAATGTGATCGATGCAGACATCGACGCCGCGCGGGTCATCGTGCGCGTGAACGCGCCAGGCACCGAAGCGTTCACGGCCGATCTCGACGCACTCGCCGCGACGGACTTCCACACGGTGATGGTGGCGAAGACAGAGAGCGCCGAGAGCCTCGATGCGTTCGACCAGCGGTACTCGCTGATCGCGCTGTGCGAGACCGCGCGCGGCATCCATGCGGCCGACCGGATCGCCGCGCACCCCCGGGTGACCGCGATGATGTGGGGCGCAGAGGATCTCGTGGCCTCTCTCGGCGGAACCTCATCACGGAATACGGAGGGTGGCTATCGCGATATCGCCCGGTACGCCCGTGCTCGTGTCCTCCTCGAGTCCGGCGCGCACGGCAAAGCGGCCATCGACGCGGTGCACATCGACATCGACGACGCCGAGGGGCTGCAGCGCGAGGCGATGGACGCCGCCGCCTCGGGGTTCCAAGCCACGGCCTGCATCCATCCGAACCAGGTGACGGCGATCAGGGCTGCGTATCGGCCGGACGACCATGCGGTGTCCTGGGCGCGGGCGGTGCTCGCGGCTGCGGCCACGGAGCGCGGCGTGTTCCGCTTCGAGGGGCGCATGATCGACGAACCGGTGCTCCGGCACGCGCGATCGGTCGTCTCCCGCGTCAGCTGATCAGACGACCTGCGACTCCTCGAGGAGTCGCAGGTAGCCGGGCGCCGCGACGAAGCGGTGTGCGGACCCGTTGCGCAGAACCTCGCCGTCGCGGGGGAGCGTCCCACCGGAGACGTGATCGATCACGGCGCGGATCACGCCGCCGTGTGCCACCACGAGGACCGATTCCGCCTGCGGGGCCGAGCGACGTCGCGCTTCACGGGCGATCGCGTGGAGCGCAGCGATGGCACGCTCGCCGACCTGCTCCAGGGACTCCGCCCCCGGCACCTCGGCGTGCCAGTCGCCGTACGTCGAGATGTAGTCCTCGACCTGCAGGCCCTCACCGTCGCCGAACTCGCGTTCCCGGATGTCGGGGACCACGCCGACGACCTCGAGCCCGAGCCGGTCGGCGATGATCTCGGCCGTCTCCTTGGCGCGCAGCAGCGGACTGGTGTAGACCGCGTGATGCGTGCTGGCGGCGAGGTTCTCGGCCGCCCTCCGCGCATCTTCTCGCCCGGTCTCGTTCAACGGGATGTCGGTCGAGCCCTGGATTCGTCGAGCGAGGTTCCAATCGGTCTGGCCATGGCGGATGAGGGTGAGGTGGGTCACGAGAGCAGTTCCTGGAGTGCGGGGAGCACGTCGCTGGTGCCGGCGGCGATGGTGACATCAGCCCAGGCATCCGCACGCGTCGGCTCGCGGTTGACGATGATCAGAGGGATGTTGCGGCGTCTGGCGCGCTCGACCAGCCGCACGCCCGAGTTCACGACCAGTGAGGAGCCGGCGACGATGAGGGCGGAGCTGGAGCGCAGCAGCGACTCCGCAGCGCGGAACCGGTCCAGCGGGACGTACTCGCCGAAGAAGACGACGTCGGGTTTCAGCATTCCGCCGCACACCGTGCACACCGGCACGATGAAACCCTCGGTGGATTCGGGGAGGACGTCGCCGTCGGGACCGAGCGCCACGTTCTCCGGAATGGTGATCCAAGGGTTTTGCTCCTCGATCTGCACCGCGATGTCGCGGCGGTCGAAGACCTGACCGCACTGCAGGCAGAAGACGCGACGCATCGTGCCGTGCACTTCGATCACATGCGAGCTCCCGGCGCGCAGATGGAGCCCGTCGACGTTCTGGGTGATGACGCCCGAGACGTTCCCCGCGGCCTCGAGCTGTGCGAGAGCGAGGTGTCCTGCGTTGGGTTCCGCGCGCGCGAACGCACGCCAGCCGAGGTGGCCGCCGACCCAGTAGCGTCGTCGCGCTGCCTCGTCGCCCAGGTACGTCTGGATCGTCATCGGGTCGCTGCGGGTTCTGGCACCCTCTCCGCGATACGCGGGTATGCCCGAGTCGGTGGAGATGCCGGCGCCGGTCAAGAGGGCGATGCGCCTGCCACGCAGCAACTCGACGGCGTGGGAGATGGCGGCCGACAGCTCGGCGGTGTTCGAGACGCTCACAGGACCTCCTCGAGCGAGTCTACGACGTGGAGCGGGGACCGGCCTCGTGGCGCAGGTCGTGTGCAGCGCCCGGGAGCCGTCGGAGCGGAGGTGCGAGCAGTGGCAGAGTGGGACGCATGCGACTGGTGCCTGTGACCGATGCCGACGATCCGCGCCTCGACGACTACCGCGGGCTCACCGACACCGCGCTGCGCACCATCCGTGAACCGGCGGGCGGGCTGTACATCGCGGAGTCGACGAAGGTCATCGCCCGTGCGGTGGCAGCCGGGCATCGTCCGCGCTCTGTGCTGGTGCAGGAGCGCCGCGTGGGGGACATCCGTGGAATCGTCGGCGATCTCGACGTGCCCGTGTACGTCGTCCCGGACGATGTGGCGGAATCGGTGACCGGCTTCGCCGTACACCGTGGAACGATCGCGTCGATGCACCGACCGGAGCTGCCGACGGTTCGAGACGTGATCGACGGCGCCTCCGTCGTCCTGATCCTCGAGAACATCGGCGATCACACGAACGTCGGTGCCGCGTTCCGTGCGGCGGCCGGTCTCGGCGCCGATGCCGTTCTGGTGTCGCCGGGTGGTGCCGATCCGCTGTATCGGCGCAGCGTGCGCGTGAGCATGGGGACGGTCTTCCAGGTCCCGTGGACGCGGATCACCGATTGGGATGCTGCCGTCGCAGACCTTCATGCCGCGCGTTTCGACATCGCGGCGCTGGCGCTGCGCGACGATGCGGTGACACTCGACGCCTACGTCGCCGACCGCCCCGAGCGCGTCGCCCTCGTCATGGGCTCGGAGGGCGACGGTCTCTCCCGCACGGTGATCGACAGCGCCGACACCGTCGTCACGATCCCGATGTCCGGCGGCGTCGACTCGCTGAACGTCGCCTCCGCAGCAGCCGTGGCGCTGTGGGCAGTGAAGGGCTGAGAAGCTTCAGTCGCGCTCCGGGAAGATGACCGGCGAGGGATCAGGACGCTTCGCCGCCAGGTTGTCGCCCGACGACTGGTGCCGCAGACGACGCAGAACCCAGGGCATCAGGTGCTCGCGGGCCCACCCGAGGTCCTCCGATCGCGCCTCGCGCCACGTCCGCAGCGGGTACGGCTCGGGCTGCATGGCCTCGAGATCGTTCGGGACGTTCAGCGCACGGAGCGCCATGCGTGCGACCTCGTGGTGGCCGAGGGCGTTGAAGTGCAGCCGATCGTCGTCGAAGAACCGCATGTCCTGGACGACCTTGAGGGCCCACTGATCCGCGACGATGCAGTCGTGACGCTCCGCGATCGCCCGGACGTTCTCGTTGTAGATGGCGACCTTTCCGCGGAAGGCACGGAACACCGGAGTGAAACCCGTGTCGATGCCGGTGAACAGGAGGACGGCCGCTCCAGTGGACGCGAGGCGTGCCACGGCATCCTCGAGCTGACTCGCGATGGCGTCGGGGTCGGTGCCCGGGCGGATCACGTCGTTTCCCCCGGCGCAGATCGAGACGAGGTCGGGACGCAGCGCGACGGCCGGTTCGATCTGGTCTGCGACGATCTGCGCGATGAGCTTCCCGCGGACGGCGAGATTCGCGTAGGCGAAGTCGTCCACCTGGGCGGCGAGCACCTCTGCCACCCGGTCGGCCCAGCCGCGGTGGCTGCCGGGGTGCGCCGGATCCGGGTCGCCGATGCCCTCCGTGAACGAGTCTCCGACGGCGACGAAGCGTCGCCACGGGTGAGCGGTCTCGTTGGGCATGTACGGGGTCCGAGTCGAATCCTGGTCGGTCATCCAGCTCTCCTTCGCGAACGTCTGCCCGGGCGGCGGTGGCCGCAGCGCAGTGACCGAGCCTACCCGCACGCGCCGGCCCGAGGGAGGGGCGCGCGCGAGAAGTGCGGCACGTGCGACAGTGTCCGCAGCACCGATTATCGTGGACTCGATGCTCTCTCCGTCCTTTCCCCAGCGTGCCCCTTGGGGAACCGCAAGCAAGCTGCGCGCCTGGCAACAGGAGGCGCTGGAACAGTACTTCGAAGCCGATCAGCGAGACTTCCTCGTCGCGGCGACCCCTGGCGCAGGCAAGACCACCTTCGCCCTCACCCTCGCCGTCGAACTCATGCGCATCGGCGAGGTGAACCGCATCATCGTGGTGGCGCCGACCGAGCACCTCAAGACGCAGTGGGCGGATGCCGCGGCGCGCGTGCACATCCGGCTCGACCCGCGATTCCGCAACAGCGACTGGGCGCCCGCACGTCACTACCACGGTGCCGTCGTCACCTACGCGCAGGTGGCTGCGAAGTCGTCCGTGCATCGGCATCTGACGGAGGATGCCAAAACGCTCGTGGTGCTCGACGAGGTCCACCATGGGGGAGATGCCCTGAGCTGGGGTGACGCCATCCGCGACGCCTACGGCCCCGCGAAGCGGCGCCTGCTGCTGTCGGGAACGCCGTTCCGCAGCGATACGGCGCCGATCCCGTTCGTGGAGTACCACCCCGACGAATCCGGGGCTCGCGTCTCGCGCACCGATTACAACTACGGCTACGGTCGAGCCCTGGCCGACGGGGTCGTGCGTCCCGTGCTCTTCCACATGTACGCGGGCAAGATGCGCTGGCGCACCACCACCGGCGACGAACTCGAGACGCACCTCGGGCAGGACAACACGAAGGATGTGACGTCCCAGGCCTGGCGCACGGCGCTCGATCCCGAAGGCGAGTGGATGCCGGCCGTGCTGTCGGCCGCAGATCGCCGCCTCACCGAGATCCGCCACCATGTGCCGGATGCCGGTGGCCTCGTGCTGGCCACCGATCAGACGGTGGCACGGGCGTACGCCAAGATCCTGCACAGCATCACCGGGCAGCAGCCGACGATCGTGCTCTCCGATGACGCGACGGCTTCCGAGCGGATCGAGAAGTTCAGCGCGAACGACTCCCGCTGGATGGTCGCGGTCCGCATGGTGTCAGAGGGTGTCGACGTGCCGCGTCTCGCCGTCGGCGTGTATGCCACGTCGTCCTCCACTCCACTCTTCTTCGCCCAGGCGATCGGCCGATTCGTGCGGGCCCGTCGTCGTGGCGAGGCCGCCAGCGTGTTCCTGCCGCAGGTGCCCGTGCTCATGGGCCTGGCGAACGAGATGGACAAGCAGCGCGACCATGCGCTCGACCGGCAGTCGAAGGAAGAAGACGGACTCGACGATTCCCTGCTCGAGAGTGCCAACCGCGAGGAGGAGACCTCGGATGCCCTGACGCAGGAGTTCAGCTACCAGGCGCTCTCCTCGGTCGCGCACTTCGACCGCGTCGTCTTCGAAGGCCAGGAGTTCGGACAGCTGGCCGAGCCCGGCACCCCCGAGGAGGAGGAGTTCATCGGTTTCCCCGGCCTCCTCGAGCCCGAGCACGTGCACGAGCTGCTCATGCAGCGCCAGACCCGACAGTCGCGGCTGCGAGAGGTGCGCGAGGCCTCTGCCGGTCCGACCGAGACGACGACGCTTCCTCCGCCCCTCCATCGCACGCTCAAGGAGCAGCGGCAGCTCTTGAACAGTCTGGTGGGCCTCTACGCCCGGCAGAGGGGTGAGCCGCACGGCGCGGTGCATGCCGAGCTCCGGCGCATCTGCGGAGGACCGGCAGTGGCGCAGGCGACCGTGACGCAGCTGCAGTCGCGCATCGAAGTCCTGCGCAAGCGCGTGCGCTCCTGATCCGACCTCGACGGCTCCGCTCCGGAGCGCTGCTTCGGATCCCCGAAATGCTGTCAATCCGCGTCTGAGCGGGGTGTCGTCGAGACTCCACGGCTAGCGTTGAACGGTTGCCCGCGCACCGGGCACCGTCACATCTGGAGGATCCATGACAGCCCCCGCTGCCGCCGACCCGACCCCCGCCGATCGCCGGCGCTGGGCGCGCTACCTGGTCGAGGAGCGCGCCGAAGGCGCCGTGTACCAGAGACTCGCGGCGCGCCGCTCGGGGGAGGAACGTGAGATCCTCCTGAGGCTCGCAGACGCCGAACGCCGCCATGAGCAGCATTGGCTCGACCTTCTCGGGGCAGAGCCCGCACGGCTGCCGCGTGCCGGCGTCCGGTCGCGGTTGCTCGGCTGGATGGCGGGCCGCTTCGGGTCGATCTTCGTGCTCGCGCTCGCTCAGAGTGCCGAGGCTCGTTCGCCCTACGACTCCGAGCAGTATGCGACTCCCGCGATGCGCGCGGACGAGAAGGTGCACTACGAGGTCGTCCGCGGACTCGCTGCGCGGGGACGCAGGCGCCTGTCCGGATCGTTCCGCGCTGCCGTGTTCGGTGCCAACGACGGCCTCGTGAGCAACCTCGCGCTGGTGCTCGGCATCGGTGCGACCGGGGTCAGTTCGGGCTTCGTCCTCTTCAGCGGCATCGCAGGACTGCTGGCGGGCGCGCTGTCGATGGGTGCGGGGGAGTTCGTGTCGGTGCGTTCGCAGCGCGAGTTGCTCGCGGCGACCGAGGCGAATGAGGACGCCCATGCCGCTGCCGGCGATCTCGACATCGACGAGAACGAACTCGCGCTCGTGTATCGGGCGCGCGGCATGGACCAGGAGGAGTCGCTGTCGCGCGCGCGACGGATCGTCTCGGCTGCGCAGGCGGGGGTCAGCCGCGCGGCAACGGGTCCGGTGAACATCCAGTCCGGAGACGATCACGAGATCGTCGGGAGCGACTGGACGGCGGCGATCTCGAGCTTCCTGCTGTTCGCCTCCGGAGCGATCATTCCGGTCCTGCCCTGGATCTTCGGCCTCCAGGGCACGACGGCGATCATCGTCGCCTTGATTCTGGTCGGCATCGCGCTGCTGAGCACGGGCGCGATGGTGGGCGTGCTCTCGGGCGGCCCGCCCCTGCGCCGCGCCCTCCGTCAGCTCGCGATCGGCTTCGGCGCCGCCGCCATCACGTACGTGCTCGGCCTGGTGTTCGGTGTCGGCACAGCCTGATGGGCGTGCGCGGACTCACCCCACCACCCGATTGATCGCGGGGACCGTGTATCGGCGGTCGAGAACGGCAGGGTCGGGTTCGTACATCCGCATCACCGGCCGGAAGTCTCCGGCCGGTGCGGGAAGCCAGTTGGCCGCCGCCGTCGCATCTTCGGGTCGTTCATGGCTGATCGTGATGGTGAGAGCGCCTTCCGCATCGCGGACCAGGCCCGGGGTCCTGTCGCCGATGGAGTACCGCGCGATGGGATTCTCCACCAGGTAGAACTCCGGAACGGAGTACATCGTCAACGACCAGAAGGCGGACACGGGCGGCTCGGGGTCCAGACGCAGCGTGTATGTCCGGGCACCGGTGAGCTGTTCTCCGCGGTCGTCGACGTACGTCATGATGTACGCCGCTTCGTAGGGGTGGTTGCCCCATAGACCGCCGAGTGCGGCAGCTGCGCGTTCGGCGATTCGCAGTTCGGGGTCGGTCATCTTGAAGCGGTCGTCATCCAGGGCACCGACCTCGAAGTAGTCGAGGTTGTAGTCGAAGGCGTGGAAGGTGAGCTTCCACCCGTTCTCTTCCGGGCTGGAGCCGTGCGTCAGGATCGTATGGAGGGTCTCCTTGGCGGCGTCCATGTCGCCGACCAGGCGCGCGGCGTCGGAGAGCGGCATCGACGCATAGGGTGATGCGCCCCGCACAGCGATCCCCGTCGAGGCGAGCGAGTCCTGAAGCGGCCGATCACGCTGTGCGGGTGGGAACTGCTGCGACCAGACGCGGAGTTTCTCGAGGAAGAGCGCGCTCTCCGGCGCGTCGGGATCCGGGACGGCGAGGCCTGCAGGAACGGCATCAGGATCTCGCGGCGTCAGCGTCGTGGCGTCCTGGAGTGCGTGTACTTCGGGGAGCTCGTGATCACCGCTCACTGCCCAGCGTCCGACTATCGAGGCGATCGTCGTCGGGAATCGGATCACGACCGTATCTCCGGCGTCGCCGGTCCAGGACGGCGGGACGAGGAGGAACGTCCCCGCGCCCGTTCCGGTCGCGCGATGTCCGACGTAGGCGAAGTTGTTCGTCCATGCGTCGACGAACTGGAGGACGTAATAGCGGCCAGCAGTGTCAGGGACCTGCAGCTCGACCGGGCCGACACTGAGGTCGACCTGCGCCATCGAATACAGCGTGTCGTTGTTGATCGTGACGAACGTGTCTGCCGGCCCTGCGAGCGTCCGAGCGTGGCTGAAGGTGTTGAACCGGGCGGCGGGGTTGGCGCCGACCCCGGTGGTCGTGTAGCGCGTGACCTGATCGAGGTTGAACACGAGCGGGAAACCGTAAAGGTAGGCCTGGGTGATCGTCGAACGATCGGCATCGAGGGCTGTCATGCGGATCAGGCTATCCAGAGCCGTTCGCGTGCAGGGGGAGGAGATCATCCCCCTCGGATGAAGTCACTCGTACGTTGCCTCGCGTCGCCTGCGGACAACGAAGAAGGCCCCGGATCCAGGGGATCCGGGGCCTTCTTCTTCCTGTGCGCGGAGGGGGACTTGAACCCCCACGCCCTTACGGGCACTACGACCTCAACGTAGCGCGTCTACCATTCCGCCACCCGCGCAGGTTTTGGATGATCGTTGCCGACCGAAGAATGACATTACCACGTTCCCCGCGGCCTCTCGAACCGAGCGGTACGCCCGGGCGTGGCACGCGGTTTCGATAGCCTGGAGCACATGACCGATCCCTCTCTTCCCGAGGTCGTGCGCATCGCCAGCGACCTCATCCGCTTCGACACATCCAACTTCGGCGGAGGGAATGCGAAGGGCGAGCGCGAGGCCGCGGAGTACGTGGGCGCCTACCTCGCGGAGCTCGGGCTCGATGTCGAGTACTACGAGCCGATCGCCCGCCGGACCAACGTGATGGCTCGTGTCCCCGGCCGTGACCGAAGCAAACCCGCACTCGTCGTTCACGGTCATCTCGACGTCGTGCCGGCGATGGCCGACGACTGGAGCGTCGATCCGTTCGCCGGCCTCGTCCAGGACGGGATGCTGTGGGGTCGCGGTGCCGTGGACATGAAGAACATGAACGCCATGATCCTCACCTCCGTCGCCGAGATCCTGCGGGCGGGGGAGCAGCCGGAGCGCGACCTCATCCTGGCGTTCTTCGCCGATGAGGAGAACGGCGGCGTCGAAGGTTCGGCTCTCGTCGTCCAGAACCGCCCGGAGTGGTTCGAAGGGGCGACGGCCGCGATCAGCGAGGTCGGGGGTTACTCGATCACTGTCGATGACCGACGTGCGTACCTGCTGCAGGTCGGCGAGAAGGCGCTGATCTGGATACGTCTGGTGGCGAAGGGGCGCGCGGGCCACGGCAGCCGCCTGCACGATGACAATGCCGTGACGAAGCTCGCGGAGGCCGTCGCGGCGATCGGGCGCACGCGCTGGCCGATCCGTCTGACGCCGACGACCACGGCACTGCTGGAGGGACTCAGCGCATTGAGCGGGCGCAGTGCCGACGACCCCGATGCCCTCGCCGCTGCCGCTGGCCCCGCGGAGGCGTTCCTGAGGTCGTCGTTCCGGACCACCACGAATCCCACGGCTCTGACCGCCGGATACAAGCACAACGTGATCCCGGAGCGTGCCGAGGCACTCATCGACGTCCGCGTGATCCCGGGCACGGAAGATGACGTTCTGGCCGAGCTGCAGCAGATCGTCGGCGATGAGATCGTCATCGAGACCGTTGTCCGTGACATCGGTATGGAGACACCGTTCGAGGGCGAGCTCGTCGAGGCGATGGTGGCCAGCATCGGCCGCCATGACCCCGGCGTGCCGGTGATCCCCTACCTCCTGGGCGCCGGCACCGACAACAAGGCGCTGGCCTACCTGGGCATCACCGGGTACGGCTTCGCGCCGTTGAAGCTCCCCGCCGACTTGGACTTCACAGGCATGTTCCACGGAGTCGATGAGCGAGTACCCGTAGAATCGCTTGTCTTCGGCCAGCGGGTGCTGGCCGATCTGCTGCGCACGTACTGAGCGCTGCGCGCTCCGTGCCTCTCTGAACTGAAAGCTCTCCATGCACCTGCTCGAAGCACTGATCCTGGGCATCGTCCAGGGACTCACCGAGTTCCTCCCGATCTCCTCCAGCGCCCATCTGCGTATCCTCGGCACGTTCCTGCCGTCGGGCGAGGACCCGGGTGCGGCCTTCACCGCGATCACGCAGATCGGTACCGAGGCCGCGGTCGTCGTGTTCTTCTGGCGTGACATCGTGCGGATCATCGGCCAGTGGTTCCGCTCACTCGTCGGAAAAGCTCCGCGCAATGATCCCGATGCGCGGATGGGCTGGATGATCATCATCGGCAGCATCCCGATCGTGGTTCTCGGGCTGCTCTTCCAGGACCAGATCGAGACGGTGCTCCGGTCGATGTGGATCGTCGCGATCATGCTCATCGTCTTCGGCATCCTGCTCGGCGTCGCCGATTACGTCGGGGCGAAGCGCCGCAACCTCGACGATCTGACCTACCCGCACGGCATCGCTTTCGGCTTCGCACAGGCGCTGGCGCTGATCCCGGGCGTCTCCCGCTCGGGCGGCACCATCACGATGGGCCTCTTCCTCGGTTACGAGCGCGCCGCCGCCGCCCGCTACGCCTTCCTGCTCGCGATCCCGGCGGTGTTCGGCAGCGGTTTCTATCAGGTGTTCAAGAGCTGGGACGAGCCATCGTTCTTCTCGTTCGGCGACACGCTCGCGGCGACGGGTATCGCTTTCGTGGTCGCACTCGGCGTCATCGCGTTCTTCATGAACTGGATCTCGAAGCGCAGCTTCCTGCCGTTCGTGATCTACCGGATCCTGCTCGGCTCGGTCCTCCTGGTCCTGCTCGGCACCGGGGTGATCGCAGCCTGATCCGGCCTCAGCGCTTGCGGTCTCCTGGACCGTCGTCGCGACGGCGGAGATACCGCTCGAACGCCTGCGCGATCGCATCGCCGGACGCCTCGGGGGAGTCCCACGTGTCGCGCGTGCGCTCGAGCTGACGGATGTACTCGGCCATGTCTTCGTCCTCCGACGCGGCCGCATCGATCGAGGCCTCCCAGGCCGCGGCCTCGGTCCGCAGCGTCTGCCGATCCACGTCGGCGCCGGTCAGCTCTTCGAGCCGGTCGAGGAGGGCGAGAGTCACCTTGGGCGAAGGCGTCGCAGACGCGACGTAGTGCGGCACGCTGGCCCACAGGCTGGCTGTGGGGATCCCCGCGTTCTCTGCGAAGTGCTCGATGACGGAGAGGATGCCGACCGGCCCCTCGTAGAGCGAACGCTCCAGATCGTGCGCTTCGCGGACCTGCTCGTTCTGGCTGGACGCGAAGATGGAGATCGGCCGCGTGTGCGGGACGTCCGAGAGCATCGCGCCGAGGGTGACGAGTCCGGTGATGTCATCGCGCAGAGCCACATCGATGAACTCCGAGGCGAACGACTGCCAGGTGCGGGCCGGCTCAGCGCCGGTCAGCAGCCAGAACTCGGGTCCGGGACCGGGATCGCGCGGACGCCAGAGCCCCGCCTCCGGCCACGTCAGCTGGCGCCGGCCCTCACCGTCCATCCGGCTCGACGGTCGCGTGTACTGGTAGTCGAAGTACAGTTCGGGATCGACGGAGTGCACGAGATCGTAGTCCGACGACGCGCGCAGCGCTTCGATGGCGCCGCTCGCCGCTTCACCGGCATCGTTCCAGCCGTCGAAGGCCGCGATGACGATGCGCTGACCGAGAACATCCATCGAGGGCTCCCTTCGAGATCGTGGACGAGATCCTTCCAGGCTAGTCCGCGACGGCGGGATGCGGGCGGTACCCCGGCTAGCATGGGTTCAGTGAGTAGAAAGCCCAGCGCGGTCCTGTGGGACATGGATGGAACGCTCGTCGACACCGAACCGTATTGGATGGCGGCCGAGACGGCACTGGTCGAATCCTTCGGCGGGTCCTGGAGCCACGAGGATGCGCTGCAGCTCGTCGGAAGCGGTCTGCTCGACAGCGCGGTGATCCTGCAGCGGGCCGGCGTCGCGATGGAGGCCCAGGCGATCGTCGACCATCTGACAGACGCGGTGCAGGACTCGCTCCGCACCAGCGGCGTACCGTTCCGCCCGGGAGCTCGCGAACTGCTCCGCGACCTGCGGAGCGCGGGAATTCCGACGGGGCTCGTGACGATGTCGCTGCGGAGGATGGCACTGAGCGTGGTCGGTCTGATCGATTTCGAGGCGTTCGACCTTGTCGTGGCCGGGGACGATGTGGACAACCCCAAGCCGCACCCCGAGCCCTACCTGCAGGCAGCGGCACTCCTCGACGTCGACATCACCAACGTGATCGTCATCGAGGACTCTCCGACCGGCGTCCGCGCCGGACTCGCTTCGGGTGCGCTGACGCTCGCGGTGCCACATATCGTCCCGCTCGACCATCTCGGCGCGCACCAGCTGTGGCCGACACTCGCCGGCAGGAGCGCCGGCGATCTTAACGATCTCTTCGACAGCATCAACGTCGCGACAGGAGCTTCCTGATGACCGAAAGCCGCGTACCGAGGCCTAGTGGTCCGTTCCGACCGGGCGATCGAGTGCAGCTGACCGGCCCGAAGGGTCGCCTGCACACGGTGACGCTCCGCGAGGACGGGGAGCTGCACACGCACCAGGGCGTGCTGCGCCATCGCGACCTGATCGGCCTTCCCGACGGCTCGGTCGTGGCCAACAGCTCCGGACACGACTATCTGGCGCTCCGTCCCCTGTTGAGAGACTTCGCGATGTCGATGCCGCGGGGCGCGGCGATCGTGTACCCGAAGGATGCGGCGCAGATCGTGATGCAGGCCGACATCTTCCCGGGCGCGACGGTCGTCGAGGCCGGGGTCGGTTCGGGAGCGCTCTCCCTCTCACTCCTGCGGGCCGTCGGGCCGGTAGGAAACCTGATCTCGTTCGAACGCCGCGAGGACTTCGCCGACGTCGCCCGCGGCAACGTCGAGACGTTCTTCGGCGAGCACCCCGAGACCTGGCGCGTCGTCGTGGGCGACCTCGTCGAGTCGCTCCCGAACGAGGTGCAGGCCGGCGCCGTCGACCGGGTGGTGCTGGACATGCTCGCCCCCTGGGAATGCATGGACGCCGTGGCCGATGCGCTCACTCCCGGAGGCGTGGTCCTCTGCTACGTGGCTACGGCGACCCAGCTCTCGCGCGTCGCGGAGTACATCCGTGGCACGGGACTCTTCACCGATCCCGATGCCTCCGAGACCATGGTCCGCGGGTGGCACGTCGAAGGCCTCGCGGTGCGCCCCGATCACCGGATGGTCGCACACACGGGGTTCCTTCTCACCGCTCGACGGCTCGCACCGGGCGCGATCGCGCCATCGGTCAAGCGACGCGCTTCCAAGAGCAGCTACGGCGACGAGGATGTCGAGGCGTGGACGCCCGGCGCCGTCGGCGACCGCGAGATCAGTGACAAGAACCTGCGCAAGCGGGCGCGGGAAGCCGAGAAGGCTGCCGAAGGGGCACGCCTTGCTGCGGCGTCGCGCGATTCCGGGCACGCGACGGAATAGACTGGAGCGCGTGCGTAAAACGTCCGCCGTTCTGGCCACACTCAGCCTCGCCGTCCTCGCCCTGACCGGGTGCACAGCAGCGGGACCCGACGGCGGCGACGCCTGCGACCGCGGGGCCGGGTCGAACGAGATCCGTGACGCCGTCACCGTGGAAGGCGACGTCGGATCGGCTCCGGACGTCAGCGTGTTCAGCCCGCTGCACCTCAAGGAGACCGCCTTCGCCGACACGACAGTGGGCGACGGCCGGCAGATCCTCGACAACACGCAGGCCCTCGTGGTGGAGCTCTCGATCTTCAGCGGTGAGACCGGCAAGCAGGTCTACGCGACGTCGTACGACGAGGCCAAGGGACAGGTCTCCACGGCCGACTACTGGGCGACGCAGTCGCCCGGACTCGAGTCGGTGTTCGAGTGCGCGACGGCGGGATCCCGGATCGTCGCGGCCCTCACGCCGGAAGATTTCGGCGCCAACAACCTGGAGGGTTTCGGTCTCGCGGCCGACGACAACGCGGTGTTCGTCATCGACGTGGTCGATGTGTTCCTCTCCCGGGCCGAGGGTTCCCTCCAGTTCAACGATGCGAAGGGCATGCCGACGGTGGTGCGAGCCCCCGATGGCACACCCGGCGTCATCATTCCCGACAGCGCAGCGCCGACGGAGCAGGTCGTGCAGACTCTCATCAAGGGAGACGGCGAAGAGGTCGAAGCGGGCCAGATCCCGCTTCTGAACGTGATGGCCGTGGGCTGGGATGACAAGAAGGTCATCAACAGCACGTGGGGCCAGGGACCGACAGGCGACCTCTCGACCTCGGCTCCCAGCGTCGCAGAGGCCATCGTCGGCAAGACCGTGGGCTCGCAGCTGCTCGTCGTCACGCCCTCCGGCGACGGCGGCCCTGCCGTCGCCTACGTCGTCGACATCCTGGGCGCAGTCACGGCGCCGACGCAGTGATGGCCAGCCGGATCCCCGCGGAGGAACGCCTCACGAATCTCGTCGTGGCGCTGATGGCCACGGAGATCGGGCTGACCAAGCAGCAGATCCTCGACAACGTGTCCGGATATCGGCAGCGGGCGGATGCGGGTACACGCTCCGACGCGCTGGAGAAGATGTTCGAGCGGGACAAGGACGAGCTGCGCACCCTCGGCGTGCCGATCGAGACGATCGGGGACGCCGCCGATCCGAACGACCTCCGTGAAGCGAGATACCGTATTCCGCAAGCGGAGTATGACCTGCCCAGTGACATCGAGTTCTCCGCCGCCGAAATGGCCGTGCTGCAGCTGGCAGGCAGCGTCTGGAGTGCGGAGTCCGTCTCGGGTGATGCGCAGTCGGGCGTGCGCAAGATCCGCGCGTTGGGCATCGACGGTGACGAGCCGATCATCGGCTTCGCCCCGCGGATCACTGCCCGCGATGCCGCGTTCGCCCCGCTCCAGGACGCGATCGAGCGGTGCCGTGTCGTCGCCTTCGACTACTTGAAACCGGGAGAGGATGCGCCTCGGCGGCGGCGGATCCGCCCCCTGGCCCTGGTCGACTACGAGGCCCGATGGCACGTGTTCGGCGTTGACGTGGATGTCGAGGAGGACAGGATGTTCCTGCTCAGCCGTATCGTCGGCGACGTCAAGGTGAACACGACGACCTTCGACTCCGCGCTCCGAAACGGGGCGGGGGAGCGGGCGCTCTCCGGGCTCGAACGCGTCGCTGCTGCGAACTCCGCTCTGCTGGAGGTCACGCCTGGCACCGAAGCCGCTCTTCGCCTGGGCCGACGTGCCTCTTCGGCGCCGCAGGGGATCCGCGTCCCGTTCGTCGACCTGCACATCTTCGCCGATGAGCTCGCCTCCTACGGGCCCGAGGTGCGGGTGGTCGAACCTGTCGCTTTGCGTGACGCGGTCATCGACCGGCTGCGGGCGGTCGTCGAGGCGCACACAGATCAGGGGAAGGCCTCATGAGCGCGAAATCCAAGCCGCTGCTCGCGGCCGACCGCGTCCGCCTCTACCTCACTCTCGTGCCGTACCTGCTCGAGCACGGCCAGGTGTCCCTCGCCGAGGCGGCCGAGGAGTTCGGCGTGACGCCGCAGGAGATGCGCGGCATGGTCGAGAAGCTGACGGTGATCGGCCTCCCCGGTGAGTCCGGTTACTGGCAGCAGCCGCAGGAGATGTTCGACATCAACTGGGACCTGCTCGACCTCGAGGATGTCATCGAGATCACCAACGATGTGGCCCTGCGTCGGGTCCCGCGCTTCACTGCGCGGGAGGCGGCAGCGCTGCTCGCCGGACTGCAGATGGTCGCGGCGGTGCCGGCTGTCTCGGACTCGGGTCTCGTCGCCGGCCTCATCTCGAAGTTGTCCCGCGGAGCAGCCGATGCTCCCGCCGAGGTCGTCGTCGCCCCGAGCGCCGTCGACGAGGTCCGCGAAGCTGTCGCGCGAGGTCTGCATGAGGGCGTCGCGATCGCTTTCACCTACCAGGCTCCGGATGCCGCACCGACGACCAGAACCGTCGATCCGATGCAGATCCTCATCACGAACGGCCAGTGGTACCTGCAGGGATGGTGCCACATGAGGCAGGCGATGCGGACGTTCCATCTCGACCGTGTCAGCGCACCGACCCTCACCGACATCCCGATCACCCACGGCGGTGAACACGTTCCTGAGGCCTTCGCCGGTCTCGACGACGAACGCGAGGTCACCGTGCGGGTGCCGGAGCGCCTCGCGCCCCTGTTGAGCGGCTTCGTTCCCACCGGGCAGCCCGATGTGGTCGACGGCGCGGTGACCACAACATTGCACCTCGCCGATCCCCGTGGGGTCAAGCGGCTGGCCGGGAGGTTCGGCGGTGCGATGGAGGTTCGGGAGCCGGCCATCGCCCGATCCGCGACGAGGGACTGGGCCGCATCGGGACTCGCGCTGTATCGCCGCCCCGATGCCGAGCATTGATCTGTAGACTGAACCGAACGCTCATCGACGACGGGAATCCTTACATGTTCGCTGGAATGCAAGGCTGGCACCTTCTGATCGTGCTCGCCGTGATCCTCCTTCTGTTCGGTGCCGCCAAGCTGCCGGCTCTGGCGAAGAGCATGGGCCAGTCCGCCCGCGTCTTCAAGGGTGAGATGAAGGCGATGAAGGAAGAGGACGGACCTCGCGCCGACTCGACCATCGCCGACCCCACGTCGGTCAAGGACTCGGGCGCAGACCCTGAGATTCCGCCTCGCTCCTGACCGGCCGTGGCAGCTATCGAACCGACCGTGATGCCGAAGGCGGATCGGGATCGGCGGATGTCGCTCGGCGCGCATCTCGTCGAACTGCGCAAGCGTCTGATGTACGCGGCGCTCGCTCTGGTCGTGGGCATGGTCGTGGCGTTCATCGTCGCCGACCCGGTCATCCACTTCATCACAGAGCCCATCCGCATCATCACCGAGAAGCGCGGTGATGATTTCAGCGCGCTCAACTTCGGCACGGTGACGGCCGCGTTCGACATGCGCATGCGGATCGCCTTCTCGATCGGCCTCTTCATCTCGGCGCCGGTCTGGCTGTGGCAGGTGTGGGCTTTCATCATGCCCGGCCTGACCCGTAAGGAGATCAAGTACACAGTCGGCTTCGTCGTCGCTGCCGTCCCGCTGTTCTTCGCCGGGTGCTACCTGGGCGTGATGATCATGCCGCATGTGATCGAGCTCATGTGGAGCTTCACGCCCGACGGCGCGACGAACTTCTACTACGCGCAGGAGTATTACGACTTCGTCTTCAAGCTGATGATCGTCATCGGGGTCTCGTTCGTGCTGCCGGTCTTCCTCGTCGCGCTGAACCTGGCCGGTGTCATGTCGGGCAGGGCGATCCTCAAGGGCTGGCGCATCGCCATCATCATCGCGACGGTGTTCGCCGCGCTCGCGACGCCGGCCGCCGATGTGGTCAGCATGCTGATGCTCGCCGGAATCCTGATCGTCCTCTTCTTCGCCGCAGCAGGGCTCTCTCTCCTGTTCGACCGGCGCAAGCGCAAGCGCAACGAGGCGACCGGGCTGTTGCCGGACGCGGTATGAGCTCGCCCTCCGAGCGGTACGCGCAGGCCCAGCAGGCAGCGGAGCACCCGGAGTCCTCGGCGTTCGCGGCACTGCAGAAGTTCGAGCTGGATCCGTTCCAGGTCGCGGGATGCCATGCTCTGGAGAACGGCCGCAGTGTGCTGGTGGCCGCACCGACGGGGGCAGGGAAGACGATCGTCGGGGAGTTCGCGATCCACCTCGCGATGCGGACCGCGAGCGACAAGGCGTTCTACACCACGCCGATGAAGGCCCTCTCGAACCAGAAGTTCCGTGAGCTGGTCGAGGTTTATGGGGCGGATCAGGTCGGTCTGCTCACCGGTGACACCAACATCAACGGCAACGCGCGCATCGTGGTGATGACCACCGAGGTCCTGCGCAACATGATCTACGCCGACTCCGCCGCGCTCCGCGACCTGCGCTACGTGATCATGGACGAAGTCCACTACCTCGCCGATCGTTTCCGCGGAGCGGTGTGGGAAGAGGTCATCATCCACCTGCCTCAGCGGGTGCGACTGGTCTCGCTGAGCGCCACGGTCTCCAATGCCGAGGAGTTCGGCGACTGGCTCGACACGGTCCGTGGCGACACCGACGTCATCGTCTCCGAGATCAGGCCCGTCCCCCTGGAGCAGCACGTTCTCGTCCGCGATGACCTGCTTCCGCTGTTCGACGATCGTGCGGGTCTCGCGACCGCGCAGGTGAACCAGGAGTTGATGCGCATTCGCTCGTCGACCGGGTCGAACTACGACAACAACCGGCAGGCGCAGTCGTATCGCAGTGACCGTCATGCCGGACGCCAGGCCAAGCGTCCACCGCGGGGCGGACGGCGGCCCGTGCGCGCCGCCAACGCCCGCCGGATCGAGCGGATGGATCGTCCGGACGTCGTGCACCTCCTCGAGCGCGCGAACCTGCTCCCGGCGATCTTCTTCATCTTCAGTCGAGTGGGCTGCGACGCCGCGGTCCAGCAGGTGCGGCGCTCCGGTCTTCGGCTGACTTCCGCCGAGGAACGAGCGGAGATCCGGGCCCTCGTGGAGGACCGGACCCGTACTCTCCAGGACGAAGACCTCGACGTGCTCGGCTACTGGGAGTGGCTCGACAACCTCGAGCGCGGCGTCGCCTCGCACCACGCGGGTCTGCTGCCGGCCTTCAAGGAAGTCGTCGAGGAGCTGTACCGACGCAAACTCGTGAAAGTCGTCTTCGCGACGGAGACCCTGGCTCTCGGCATCAACATGCCCGCCCGTACGGTCGTTCTCGAGAAGATGGAGAAGTTCAACGGCGAGGCCAGGGTCGCGATCACCTCGGGGGAGTACACCCAGCTCACCGGTCGAGCTGGAAGGCGCGGGATCGACGTCGAGGGCCATGCGGTCGTGCAGTGGACCGAGGGCATGGATCCGCAGGCCGTCGCCGCGCTGGCATCGCGCCGCACGTACCCGCTGAATTCGAGCTTCCGCCCCACGTACAACATGGCCGTGAACCTGATCGACATGTTCGGCAAGGCCAGGGCCCGCGAGATCCTCGAGTCTTCGTTCGCTCAGTTCCAGGCGGATCGCGCTGTCGTCGGACTGGCGCGCCAGGTGCGAGAAGCCGAAGCGTCGCTGGCGGGCTACCAGAGTTCGATGGCGTGCGAGCACGGGGACTTTCCCGAGTACGCCGCCATCCGTCGAGAGCTCAGCGATCTCGAGAAGAAGAACCGTCAGGATTCTCAAGCGCCGAGGGCATCGCGCGACAAGCGGATGAAGCGCATCCAGACGCTGCGCACGCAGATGCAGCGCCACCCCTGCCATCGCTGCCCGGATCGGGAAGCCCACGCGCGCTGGGCGGAACGTTACTGGAAGCTCAAGCGCCAGACCGACCGCATCCGGCGTCAGATCGAGACCCGCACCGGAACGGTGGCGCGCGTGTTCGATCGGGTCGTCGAGGTACTCGAGACTCTGGATTACCTCACGGAGGTCGACGGCGAGACCACGTTGACGGAGGCCGGGCGCACGATGCGTCGCATATACGGAGAGCGCGATCTCCTCGTTGCTGAGTCGCTGCGCCAGGGACTCTGGGCGGGCCTCGATGCCCCCTCGCTGGCGGCGATGGCATGCTGCCTCGTGAATGAACCGCGTCGTGACGAGGCGAACTCGGGGGAGCGGGGCCTCCCACGTGGCGCATTCCGAACGGCATGGGAGAAGACGACGACCCTCTGGGCCGAGCTCGACGACCTCGAACAGGATCATCGTCTGCCGGGCAGTGAACCGCTCGCCGCCGGGCTCGCCGGTGCGATGCACGCCTGGGCTCGCGGGGGAATGCTCGATCGGGTGCTGATCGATGCCGACATGGCCGCGGGAGACTTCGTGCGCTGGGCGAAGCAGACGATCGACCTCCTCGATCAGTTGTCGATCGTGGCCGAGGATGCCGCTGTCGCGCGCACCGCACGCAGCGCCCTCGACGGTGTGCGTCGCGGCATCGTCGCCTATTCGTCGATGTGATGATGGCGACGACGTCCGCGAATACCGCTGTGCCCGAGCGGGCGCTGCTGCCCCTGTGGGCAGCAGCGCCCACCGCCGCGCTCGGGGCTCTGCTGATGAACCTCGCCTATCCGGGCGCCGCGGTATGGGCGCTCGCATTCCCCGCCACAGCTCTCGTGCTCGTGTCCCTGATCGGCCGGCGCTTCGGCGGAGCACTTCTGGTCGGTCTGGTCTACGGCATCCTGTTCTTCGCTCTTCTGGTCTCCTGGACGTCCCGCTACCTCGGGCCGATTCCGTGGGCCGCGCTCAGCGTCGTCGAAGGTGGTCTCACCGCCATCGCGCTCGTGCCCATCGCACTCGCCTACAGATGGCTTCCTCGCGCCTTCCCCGGCGCTGCAGGGCGCATTCTGGGGCTTCCCACGGTCGTCGCGTCCCTGTGGGTCGGGCGTGAGCTCTTCGTCGGCTCCTGGCCGTACGGAGGCTTCCCGTGGGCGCGGATCGGGATGAGCCAGGCCGAGAGCCCCCTCGCGCCCATCTCGTCATGGCTCGGCGTGAGTGGACTCAGCTTCGTGATGGTGCTGCTCGTCGCGGTGCTGATCGAGATCGTCCGGCTGCGCGGATGGCGTCGTCCGCTGGCACTGCTGGTGCCGGCAGCGCTGGTGGTCGTTATGCTCTTCACTCCGCTGTTCCCGACCACGACTTCGGGGTCGATGAGGATCGCGGCGGTTCAGGGCAACGGACCGACCGGGTATTTCGACGAACGCGAACCGTTCTCCGTGATCCAGGCCCAGACCGACGCGACAGCGCCCCTCTACGGAGAGGACGTCGATCTCGTGGTGTGGCCGGAGGGTTCTCTCGACGCAGATCCGTTCGAGAATGCGGCGATCGCCCGGAGGATGACTCTGGTGTCGAACCGTATCGATGCGCCGCTGCTGGCGAATGCGCCGACGGCGAGGGACGACCTCTACTTCAACACCTCGATGCTGTGGACCGCTGACGGCACAGCCACGCAGACGCACGACAAGCGGCACCCCGTTCCCTTCGGCGAGTACGTGCCTGATCGCGCGTTCTACAACGCGCTGGCTCCCGATCTGATCGGCCCAATCCAGCGGGAGTACACGCCGGGGTCGAACCCGCCGATCGTCGAGGTCGATGGAGTGCCGATCGGGCTCGCGATCTGCTTCGACGTCATCTACGACGATGTGATCCGGGAGGGGCTGAACGACGGCGCCGAGGTACTGGTCTTCCAGACCAACAACGCCGACTTCCGAGGCACCGACGAGAATCTGCAGCAGCTGTCCTTCGCCAGGATGCGTGCCATCGAGACGGGGCGCAGCGTCGTGAACGTGTCGACCGTCGGCACCAGCCAGGTCATCAGGGCCGACGGGTCGACCGTGGCCAGTCTGGACGCAGGAGAGGCCGGAGCGCTGCTCGAAGATGTCGAGCTTCGTTCCGGCCTCACGGCGGGGGTTGTCCTGGGCCCCTGGATCCAGCAATTCCTGCTGTGGGGCGGTCTCGGCGCGCTGCTCCTCGGGTGGTGGCGCGCCCGGGGGCGTTAAGCCCCGATCTTCTCGCGGGTCGGGTCTTCTCCGGCGCCGCGACGTGCGCGGATGAAGGCGAGTCGCTCTTCCAGCAACTCTTCGAGCTCCGCACGGGTACGGCGCTCCAACAGCATGTCCCAGTGGGTGCGAGCGGCCTTCTCGTCGGTCACTTCGAGTGTGACGGCCTGGCCGTCGACGTTCAGGCGTGCTTCGGCACCGCAGGCGCGGCACTCCCAGGTCTGGGGCGGTTCGGCGTCGGCCGCGAACATCAGGTTCGTGACGTGGCCGCAGGTGTCACAGGTGTAGGTGGTCTCACGGCGCTCCATGAAAACGACGCCCTCTTCGCTCTGTAGGCTCTGGGCGCCGAGTCGGATGCCGCGCAGGCTGCGATCTGCCATTTTGTGGTCCTCTCGTCGCTGTCAGGTATAACGCTCCAGCCTGTGCGCTTCATCCACGCGGGCGGCTTCTCGGCGCGATTCACAGCTGAATCTCAGCGGCGGAGGTTATGGGGCGCGTCGGGTCCTAGCGTTCGGAGAGGGTCCGGAGGGCGACGTCAGCGCGATCCGAGACGATCCCGTCGACTCCTGCGGCAACGAGACGACGCATGTCGGCGGAATCGTTGACCGTCCACACATGTATCTCCACACTGCGTCGGTGGGCGGCACGGACGAGGGCAGGGGTGAGCACGGTGAGCACTCCGTGTCGCTCGGGGATCTGGAGCGCGTCGATTCCTTGGAGGACACGTGCGGGGGAGAGCCGGAGCGCGGACAGCGCGCGCAGCGCCGCGATCGTGCGGCTTCCGCCCGATGTCGCAGGCCGAAGCGAGGCGCCCGCCCGCAGTACGGACGAGACGGCTGCGCGGCGGTTCGCGTCTGAGAAACTCGTGATGAGCACGCGGTGGGTGTGTTCGACCAGAATCGGGCCGAGCGGGTCGACGGCCGCCGGTGTCTTCACATCGATGTTGAAGCGCACGTCGGGAAAAGAATCAAGTGCTTCCGCAACCGTGAGCAGCCCGCCGTGGGCGGAGAAGATCTCGCGCAGTTCCCGCGTGCGCACGTCGCGCACTGCTCGTGTGTCGCCGACGAGTCGTTCGAGGGTCGAGTCATGGAACAGCACCACATCGCCATCCGCTGAGACCTGGCAGTCGGTCTCGACATACTCGGCGCCTGCCGCGTGTGCGGCGGCGAAGGCTGCAGCAGAGTTCTCCCAGACGCCCGAATCCTCGCCCTCCGCAGTGACCAGACCGCGGTGAGCGAGGACTCGAGGATGCCGCGCCTTCGTGAAGTACGGGTGTGTCACGCGCCGGGAAGCGTGTTCGTCGGGCCCTGACCCGGCTTCGGCGTGAACGCGCTGCCGATGCCCTTGAGAGCCTCGGTGAGTTCACTCGGGATGATCCACAGCTTGTTGGACTGTCCCTCACTGATCTTCGGCAGCATCTGGAGGTACTGGTAGGCCAGGAGCTTGTCGTCGGGCGCACCCTGGTGGATGGCGGTGAAGACGTTGTGGATCGCCTCGGCCTCACCCTGCGCACGGAGGACAGCGGCCTGCTTGTCTCCCTCGGCTCGGAGGATCTCGGCCTGGCGAGCACCTTCCGCCTCGAGGATCGCCGACTGCTTGGTGCCCTCCGCCGTCAGGATCGCCGCGCGACGGTCACGCTCGGCGCGCATCTGCTTCTCCATGGAGTCCTGGATGGAGATGGGAGGATCGATCGCCTTGAGCTCGACTCGGCCCACGCGGATGCCCCACTTGCCGGTCGCCTCATCGAGCACCACCCGGAGCTGACCGTTGATGTTGTCACGGCTGGTGAGGGCTTCCTCGAGGTTGAGACCACCGACGACGTTTCGCAGCGTCGTCGTGGTGAGCTGCTCGACCGCACCGAGGTAGTTGGCGATCTCATACGTCGCAGCCCGCGCATCCGTCACCTGGAAGTACACGACCGTGTCGATCGAGACGACCAGGTTGTCCTCGGTGATGACCGGCTGCGGCGGGAACGAGACGACCTGCTCGCGCATGTCGATCAGCGGCCGGAGACGGTCGATGAAGGGGACGAGGATGTTGAGTCCGGGGGTGAGGGTCTTGTGATAGCGGCCGAGGCGCTCGACGACGCCGGCGGTCGCCTGCGGGATGATCCGGATGGCACGCGCGACGGTGACCACCACGAAGATGATCACGGCGATGGCGAGGATCCAGCCGATCGCTGCGGGAATGAACGATGCGTCGTCCACGGGTTCTCCTAGTCGTTGACGGGTCGGACGATGGCGGTTGCGCCGTTGATCGCGCTCACGGCGACCGGGGCTCCCGGGGGGATGGCGACCGAGGTGGCGGTGCGCGCGGTCCAGGTGTCGCCGTTCGCAAGCTTGGCCTGGCCGGAGATCTGCGTGATCTCGACCAGTGCGATGCCGCGCAGATCGACGAGCGCATCCACATTGGACTTGGTCGGGTCTTCGCCGCGCCGCAGGCGCTTGAGCAACGGCGGTCGGAGGAAGAGGATGAACATCGCCGCCGCCGCGGCCGCGATGATCACCTGCACCCAGACCGGGACGCCGAGCAGGTCTGTCACCAGTCCGACGACACCGCCGAAGCTGAGCATGAGGAACGTGAAGTCCAACGAGAGCATCTCGATGACGAGGAACACGGCGATCAGGACCAGCCAGCCGATCCAAGCCCATTGGTCGATGAACGTGACGAATGTCGTGAAGTTGTCCATGCGGCCTCCTTTGTGGTCAACGTATCACGCGGGCGACCGCCGATCCGGGCGCCACAGCGCTCCCTTGATAGTGTGAGTGGGCCGTGCGATCACGGCCTTTTCGCGCATCATGAGGAGTCACCGTGACCGACGTTCTTCCCGCAGGTTCCCTCGACGGCAAGGTGGCGCTCGTCACCGGCTCATCACGCGGGATCGGCGCCGACACCGTCCGCTACCTCGCCGAGGCCGGCGCCGATGTCGTCATCAACTTCCGCAACAAGGCGCCGCGGGCCGAGAAGCTCGCCGCCCAGCTGCGCGAGCTCGGTCGTCGGGCGCTCGTGGTGGGGGCCGACCTCACCGATCCCGCATCCGTGGCCGAGATGTTCGACGCGATCCGCGCGGAGTACGGACGCCTCGACGTGCTCGTGCTCAACGCTTCCGGCGGCATGGAGTCGGGGATGGCCGAGGATTACGCGCTCACCCTCAATCGCGACGCGCAGCTCAACGTCCTGAACGCGGCGACCCCTCTTCTCGGCGACGGGGCGCGGGTCGTGTTCGTCACCAGCCACCAGGCGCACTTCATCCGGACGACGCCGACCATGCCGGAGTACGAGCCGGTCGCGCTGTCGAAGCGAGCGGGCGAAGATGCGCTCCGCGAACTCATCCCCGCCCTCGCCGAGAAGGGGGTCGGCTTCACCGTCGTCTCCGGCGACATGATCGAGGGCACGATCACCGCCACGCTGCTGGAGCGGGCGAACCCGGGCGCGATCGCCGAGCGCCGTGAATCGGCCGGCAAGCTCTACAACGTCTCCGAGTTCGCGGCCGAGGTCGCCAAGGCCGCGGTGGACCCGGTGCCCGCCGACAACACTCGGCTCGTCGGTGACGTGAGCGCGTTCGTCGCCGAGTAGCCGCAGACGAGAATCGGCCCCGCTCTGCTGACGCAGGACGGGGCCGATTCGGCGATGGGGGAGACGTCAGCTGACGGGCTCTCCCTGGACGGCGGCGACGTACTCCTTCTCATCCTTGCCGAGCGTGATGGCACGCACGATCTGGATGATTCCGAGCACGATCAGCGAGATGCCGAGCAGCAGCCAGAAGGCGAATCCGGCGATCAGCGGCGAGAACAGCACGATGATTCCGGCGACGATGCTGAGGATGGCGTACAGGACGGTCCATACCCGCGAGCCGTCGCTGCCGAGGAGCGTCAGGGCGACGACGCCGTCGACGATCCAGCTGACACCGATGAAGATCACCACGACGAAGGCCAGGGTGGCCGCAGCGGCGCTCAGGTTGAAGAACGCGATGACGCCGGCGATGACGTAGAGCAGGCCGAGGACGATGTGTCCCACGCGGGCCCATCCGCCCTTCGCGCCCGAGAAGATTCCGAGGCCGATGTAGACCAGACCAGCGATCACCAGGTAGGACGCGAAGATCGCCGTCACGATGACAGCGGACTTCACCGGCCAGACCAGGAGGACGATTCCGGCGATGAGAGCGAGCACGCCCGCTACGGCCAGCGAGACACGGATCGACTTGAACAGTGACTTCGCCTGGGTGAGTGGTTCAGACATGGTGGGGACCCCTTTCTGAGAAGTTCCTGTGAGGATGCCCCCTCAGGGTAGCGCTCTCGCGGGCGGACGTGGGGGATCCTCTGCCAGCCGTGTTGCTCCAAGTCATCGCGGGACTCGGAGCGTCATGACAGGATCGACGGGTGACAGGCCCGGATGACACGCGTGTGCGCGAGCTCATCGTGATGCGCAAGGTCAGAGATCGGATCGACCGGGAGTACGCGAAACCCCTCGATGTGGAGGCGCTCGCGCGGGGCGTGCACATGTCGGCGGGTCATCTCAGCCGGTGCTTCCGGGAGGCATACGGCGAGTCGCCCTACTCCTACCTGATGACGCGCCGGATCGAACGCGCGATGGCACTGCTGCGACGCGGAGACCTCACGGTGACGGAGGTGTGCTTCGAGGTGGGGTGCTCGTCGCTCGGAACCTTCAGCACGCGATTCTCGGAGCTGGTGGGTGTCCCACCCAGCGTGTACCGTGAACGCGCCGCGAACGTCGAGGGAATTCCCTCGTTCCAGGCGAAGCAGGTCACCAGACCGATCAGGAATCAAGAAGCACCGCGTACCGACACGCACCTAACGTGAAGACCATGAAGATCAGCATCCACTACGCCTTCCTTCCCCACACCGACGCCGAGGCCGCCCTGGCCTTCTACCGGGACGCCCTCGGGTTCGAGGTGCGCAACGACGTCGGCTACGACGGTCTCCGCTGGCTCACGGTCGGTCCCGAGGGACAGCCGGAGACCTCGATCGTGCTGCATCCGCCGGCAACCGACCCGGGAATCACGGAAACAGAGCGCCAGACGATACTCGAACTCATCGCCAAGGGCAGCTACGCGGCACTGACCCTCGCGAGCGATGACGTCGACGACCTGTTCGCCCGCCTCGTCGACAGCGGCGCCGACGTCGTGCAGGAGCCGATGGATCAGCCGTACGGCGTGCGGGACTGCGCGTTCCGCGACCCCGCGGGCAACCTGCTGCGTATCAATCAGGCCGCCTGAACACTCACCGATTCACGAAGGACGCAGATGACCGACGACCAGCACCCCGCGGACACCCATGACCTGATCCGCGTGCAGGGCGCGCGCGAGAACAATCTGAAGGACGTGAGTGTCGACATCCCGAAGCGACGGCTGACGGTCTTCACCGGAGTGTCAGGGTCGGGGAAGAGCTCGCTCGTCTTCGACACCATCGCCGCGGAGTCCCGGCGCATGATCGATGAGACCTACAGCGCGTTCGTGCAGGGGTTCATGCCGTCGGTACCCCGCCCGGACGTCGACATCCTCGAGGGGCTGACCACGGCGATCATCGTCGACCAGGAGCGACTCGGCGCCAACCCGCGGTCGACCGTCGGCACCGTCACAGATGCGAACGCGATGCTCCGCATCCTGTTCAGCAAGCTCGGCCAGCCGTACATCGGTGGGCCGACGGCCTTCTCCTTCAACATCCCGACCCAGAAGGCCAGTGGGGTGATGACCGGGCCCGGCGGAGAGAAGAAGATCGTGAAGGATGCGATCTACCTCGGGGGCATGTGCCCGCGGTGCGAGGGCAGGGGAGCGGTGTCCGACCTCGACCTGGCGCAGATCGTCGATGAGTCGAAGTCGCTCGACGAGGGCGCGATCATGGTGCCGGGATACACCGCTGACGGCTGGATGGTGAAGGGCTTCTCCCAGTCGGGGTTCTATCCGGCAGACAAACCGATCGCGCAGTTCACCGAGAAGCAGCGTCATCTCTTCCTCTACGGCGAAGTCACGAAGGTGAAGATCTCGGGCATCAACATGACCTACGAGGGTCTGATCCCGAAGATCACGAAGGCGATGCTCTCGAAGGACCTCGATGCGTTGCAGCCGCATATCCGCGCCTTCGTCGAGCGCGTAGCGACCTTCGCGGTGTGCCCCGAGTGCGACGGAACGCGGCTGACGGAGGGCGCGCGTTCCTCGAAGATCGAGGGCATCAGCATCGCCGATGCCTGCCGGATGCAGGTCACGGATCTGGCGGCCTGGGTCCGGGGACTCGACCTTCCGGGGGCGGGGCCGCTGCTTCAGGCGCTCAGTGCGAATCTGGACGCGTTCGTGACGCTCGGCCTGGGGTATCTCAGTCTGGAACGGCCGTCGGGCACGCTGTCCGGGGGAGAGGCGCAGCGGATCAAGATGCTGCGCCACCTCGGCTCTTCCTTGACCGACATCACCTATGTGTTCGACGAGCCGACCATCGGCCTGCACCCGCACGACATCCAGCGCATGAACGGACTGCTGCTCCAGCTGCGCGACAAGGGCAACACCGTCCTGGTGGTCGAGCACAAGCCGGAGACCATCGTGATCGGTGATCATGTCGTCGATCTGGGTCCGGGCGCGGGAAGTGCCGGTGGAGAGATCTGCTTCGAAGGCACGGTCGAGGGATTGAAGGCGAGCGGCACCAAGACGGGAGACCACCTCGATGACCGGGCGCAGCTGAAGGATGCTGTGCGGTCGGCCTCGGGGGCGATCGAGGTGCGCGGCGCCACGGCGAACAATCTACAGAACGTCGACGTCGACATCCCCACCGGTGTCCTCACGGTCGTGACCGGTGTCGCCGGGTCGGGAAAGAGTTCGCTCATCCACGGCTCGGTATCGAAGCGCGACGGCGTCGTGGCGATCGATCAGGCCGCGATCAAGGGCTCCCGGCGGAGCAACCCGGCGACGTACACGGGGCTGCTCGAGCCGATCAGAAAGGCGTTCGCGAAGGCCAACGGTGTGAAGCCCGCCCTGTTCAGTGCCAACTCCGAGGGAGCCTGCCCCTCGTGCAAGGGCGCGGGTGTCATCATCACCGAGCTCGGATTCATGGACACGATCGAGACCCCGTGCGAGGACTGCGGCGGCAAGCGCTTCCAGGCGGGCGTGTTGGAGTACAAGCTCGCCGGAAAGGACATCACCGAGGTTCTCGACCTGCCGGTCGCTGAGGCACGCGTCTTCTTCGGGGAGGGGGAGGCCAAGCTCTCCGCAGCCACCGCGATCCTCGGCCGTATGGAAGACGTGGGGCTCGGCTACCTGTCGCTCGGACAGCCGCTGTCCACGCTGTCGGGCGGTGAACGCCAGCGGATCAAGCTCGCGATCCAGATGGGGGAGAAGGGCGACGTCTACGTGCTCGACGAGCCGACGACCGGCCTGCACCTCGCGGATGTCGACAAGATCCTCGGACTACTGGATCGACTCGTCGACTCGGGGAAGACCGTCATCGTGATCGAGCACCACCAGGCGGTCATGGCGCATGCCGATTGGATCATCGACATCGGCCCTGGCGCCGGCCACGACGGTGGACGGGTCGTCTTCGAGGGAACGCCGAACGATCTGGTATCCCAGAAGTCGACCGTGACGGGGGAGCACCTCGCGGAGTACGTCGGCGCCTGAGCCGATCAACGCTCAGGGCGGTCAGGTTCGCGGAACCGCGCCCCGCCAGGTCTCGATCGCGGTCCGCGTCTCACGATCGAGGCCGGCTTCCGCGAACCAGTCGTCGATGCGAAGGTTCTCGTACATGTCGCGGAACGCCGAATCGGGTGTGTGTCCGAAACGGCCGAGTATCTGGTGTCTTTCCTCGACCTCGAATGACCGTTCATGCAGGATTGTCATCCGTTCGGCGTTCGCGAAGGAAGCCATGTAGTCGCTCACGGCGGCATCACTGGTGACGTCGAGCGTACGGAGGAGCACCGCGGCGACGAGCCCTGTTCTGTCCCACCCGGCCGAGCAGTGGAAGAGGATCCCTCCGTCGTCGGCCGACGCCATTGCGGTGAGCACCTCAGCGAGTCGGTGAGGTAGCTCTTGCAGATGAGCCAGGTAGTAGAGCGGCGTTCCCCACCGCCCGTCCGCTTGATAGGTGCTCCAGAAGCCGATGTCGTCGCCGTCGAGGTCGACGCGAACCTGAGCGAGGCGAGAGGGCACCTGGCCGCTGGTCTCATCAGGGCGACGGAGATCGATGACGGTTCGCACGCCGTAGGCGAGGAGAGCCTCCCACCCGGACGCGTCGACCTCGTCGAGACGTTCGGCACGAATGAAGACGCCAGGGGGCGTGGCTGTTCCGTCGGCACGCTCGAGCCCGCCGAGATCGCGTGCATTGGCCAAACCGTTGATGCTGAGGGCGGGCTTCATGCTTCCCATCCTCGCACCGGCCCGGTCTGTCATCCTCTACGACGAACCCTGCGCGCGATCAGGAGAAGGGCACCCGTCAGCAGTGTGCCGACGCCGATCAGAATCAGGGGAGTGGCATCAGCACCGGTGACGGCGAGTGAGCCGTCCTGTCCTGCCGGGAGATTCGGCGTGCCTCGATCATCCGGCGTGCCAGGGCTCACGGGCGTATCGGGGACCGACGGCGGGTCAGTGGGAGGAGCCAGCGACACGGGGTTCTCCAAGCCGATCACGACCGTGTCGTCGGAGATCGTGAACGTCGCTGTGCCATCGCGGTTGTCTGTGACCCCGGTACCGGTGTACACGGGCGTTCCGTAGGTGACGCCATCGCCAGCCGCGGAAGCCTCAGAGAGGGTGACGATAGTGCCCACGGGCAGGTCGACGAGTCCATCGGTCGCGCCATCCGTGAGCCCGAACTCACCGGTCGTCGCGGCTCCGGCGGCGATGAACGAGTAATCGATCGTGTACTGAGCCCCATCGACCGCATTCGCGCCGTTCCCGCTCACGGTCTTGGTCACATCAAACCCACCGAGGCCGTCGCCGTCCCCGTCGCCTCCGGACGCGACGTACGTGACGGGGCTTGCGGTGACGGTACGACCGGCGACCGTCATGGTGTTGCCGAAAGTCTCGCCATCGTGGACGCCGGAAGGAAAGTCCATCACGGTGATGAACTGGTAGACGCGATCAGCGCTGGTCACCGGTTCGTTGAAGGTCACCGCGAAGGTGTGTGAGGCCGCATCCGCGACGATGGAGTAGGTCCCCGCGCCTGTGCCGTTTGAAACGGGGTGCCAGACGTCGTCCCCCCAGTCCGAGTCGAGAGTCCAGCGCGCGGAGGTCGCCGCCGGATCGAACGTGAGCTCCTCGTCGTACTCATCGACGATCGTCACAGGTTGGCCGTCGGCCGACGCCAGGAACTCGGCCGGGATGTTCAGAGCCCACGTCATGGACTCTCCGTCGAAGTTGACGGAGCCCCATTTCTCCGGACTCTGGGGGAGACCGGCAGCGTTGTCGCCCACGCCGCCGGGAGTGGACATGTCGAACGTCGTGCCGTCGCCTGCGGTGAAGACGACCGCCTCCTCATCGACGACCGATGTGAAACGTGCCTGGAAGTGCAGCGAACCACTCACGTTCGCGTGGGTCTCGACGTAATCGCCGAGTGTGCAGAAGAAGGACGCGGACGAGACGACGCAGCTTCCGACCTCAGCTCCGTCGTCGTCCCGCAGCGCGAAGGACGCCGCATATCCGGACATCGAATCGGGAAATTCGAGAGTGAAGGTGTCGCCCGCCATCGCGGTGTCGTCCACCGCCCAGGTCGATTCCACCGTGTACGGCGTATCCGTCACGAGTGGTGGCGCGTTCACGATCTGGACGCCGGTGATCGCCGTCACGGGCGCCGCAGTCGCGGTAGCGGTGGCGAAGAGCGCCGGCGTGCTGGCCACGAGGATCGTCACCAGACCCAGGACGAGCCTGCGAGCGATGCGGTGTCCTCTTGTCACGCTTGCCGTTCGAGAGTTCATCGGTGTCCTTCGCTCGAGGGGATCGTCTGGTTTGTTGCAGTGCTCAGCACTGTATCGCGTAACATTGTACACATGACGACATTCATGCTTTGCATGAGGACGTGCTCAGCGGGCACCAGGCGTTGCGCTGTGGAGCGCGGGCGCGGGTGGATCGAGGTCAGAGATCCGGATGAACGGTGGCGATGCTGCGACAACAAGCCGAGAAGTCGACAAGCCGACATTGATGCCCGGCTCTGCCTGTGGGCCGACGAGACGCGCGAGCCACGAGCCCCGATATCCGGGTGTGGGATGGTTGAGCGTGTGCGCGCTGAGCGCGCCATCGGTGGTCGAGTTTCCTCGCGTACCGACCGAGTGACAATTAGCCGATAATGCACATTATGTCAGTTCGGAATGAGGCACGACGGCGGAGCCCTCCTCCGGACATCACGAAGGGGGCGTGACGATCACGACGTGCGTGCAGCCACGCGCGAACTATTGCGCGGACCAGACTCCGAGCTCGTTGCCGGTGGGGTCGGAGAAGTGCAGGCGTCGTCCGCCGGGGAACGCGTACGGGTCTTGCAGAATCGTGCCACCCGCGGTGACGATGCCGCTCATCGTGGCGTCGAGGTCGTCCGAGTAGAGCAGTACCAGTGGGCCTCCGACAGGACGCGGCTCGTCGGCGAGCAGGAGTCCACCGACCTCGCTGCCGTCACCTCGCGGCGACACGATGCCCGCGTAACCCGGTCCGTAGTCATTGAAGCTCCAACCGAACGCCTCGGCGAAGAATCGCTTCGACGCTTCGAGATCGGTGACGACGAGTTCGACGTAGTCGAGTGCGTGGTGCAGAGGGGAACTGGTCATGGCGTCACGCTAGTCGGCACCTCGGACATCGGCCGCGGGCGGGGCGTCGCTGTCGCAGGGGTAGCGTTGGTACGTGCCGCAGGTCCCCCACTCCCCCGTGTCCACACCAGGATTTCGTGCATGGATCATCTGGTCCGTCGGCGTCGCGGCCTATGTGCTGTCCATCACGAACCGCACCTCCCTCGGTGCTGTCGGAGTGGAGGCGGCTGACCGGTTCGATGCGGATGCGTCGACACTCGCCCTATTCGCTGTCGTGCAACTCGCGGTCTACGGAGGGATGCAGATTCCGATCGGTGTCCTTCTCGACCGCTTCGGTTCTCGCCCGATCATGACGATCGGCATGCTGCTCATGGCCGCGGGGCAGCTCACCATGGCCCTCTCCCCCAGCATCGGCATCGCGATCTTCGCGCGGGTTCTGCTCGGTGCGGGCGACGCAGCCATCTTCCCTGCGGTGCTGCGACTCGTCGCGACCTGGTTCCCTGCGCAGCGGGGTCCGATCATGGTTCAGTTCACCGGGATCATCGGGCAGACCGGCCAACTGATCGCCCTGGTCCCGCTCGCCGCACTGCTGCATGCGACGACGTGGAGCATCACCTTCGGCAGCATCGCCGGGCTCGGAGTGCTGTTCACCATCTTGGTGGCGCTCGTCATCCGCAACCACCCGGCCGAGCGCGGCGCCGATGTCACCGTGAACACTGACACCGGCGTTGTCCGGGTCGTCACTTCTGCGATCGACACGGGCGTCGGCATCCGCGCGGCCTGGGCTCATCCGGGCACGCGCCTCGCCTTCTGGTCTCATTTCACGACGCCGTTCGCGGGCACCGCGTTCGTCCTGCTGTGGGGAATGCCGTTCCTCACCGCTGCCGAAGGCCTCGATGCCGCACATGCTGCGGGGATCATTTCGGTATATGTCATTTCTGGCATGCTTCTCGGGCCTATCATCGGTGACCTCTCCCGGCGGTTGCCCAACCACCGCTCGCTCGCGCTCGTCCTCCCCGCCGTCGGCGTGCAGATGGCCGCCTGGATCACCGTCATCGCGCTGCCTGACACCGCACCCATCTGGATGCTCTACGTTCTCGCGGTCGCACTCGCGACGGGCGGCCCCGCATCGATGATCGCTTTCGATCACGCCCGCACCCACAATCCGAGTCACCGGCTGAGCACGGCGACAGGGGTCACGAACGCCGGCGGGTTCATCGCGGCTCTCATCGCGATCTTCCTGATCGGACTCGCCCTCGACCTGCAGGGCGCCGGAACTCCCGAGACCTACACGCTCGAAGCCTTCCGTCTCGCCTTCCTCATGCCGATCCCGCTGTGGATCATCGGCACGGCCTTCATCCTCATCGAGCGCAAGCGCACGCGCATCCGGATGGGGCTCGATCCCGATCGTCGTCGCTGATCTCACCCCTGGCGAGCCCTCATAGGATGAGGCATGCTCTCCGGTTACACGTTCTCCGCCGACTCGACCCGCATCGACCGAACTCGCGTGCACCGCTGGCTCAGCGAGCAGGCGTACTGGGCGATCGGCCGTGCGCGGGACGTCCAGGAGGCTGCGATCGACGGCTCACGTAACTACGGTGTGTGGGACGCGAACGGCGACCAGGTGGCCTACGCCCGGGTCGTGACGGATGGCGCCACCTTCGCCTGGCTGTGCGATGTGTTCGTCGACGAGGACGCCCGCGGCGAAGGCCTCGGGAAGATGTTGGTCGAGGGCGTGATCGCCGATCTCCAGCCGCTGCCCGTCAGCCGCATACTTCTCGCGACGTCCACCGCACACGGGCTCTATGCCCAGTACGGCTTCGCCGTGCCGGACGACCCGAAGCGCTACATGGTGAAGCAGATGACGCAGCACTGAGGCGGCAGCGGGACACGGCCGTCACCGCCCGCGCGGCGTCCACCCGGAAGGCAAGGGGCCACCCTGTACCGCACGTTCCCGGTCTGCCTGAGCCGACCACCCCTGCGCCTGCCCCGGAGTTTCGAAAGCACCCCGCGCGATCCGGAGGCCCACGTCATCGTGATGCATGCGCGGGGCTCCCCCACGACGAACCGATGCGCGAACGCTCCATGCGTCGTCGGCGAAACCTCCGCCGCGGAACACGCGATAGTCGTCGTAACGGGCGGGGTCAAGCAGATCCCAGCACCACTCCCAGACGTTGCCGAGCGTGTCGAAGAGACCGTTGAGGTTCGGGAGCTTGCCCCCGATGTCCTGTGGAGAAGACACACCATCAGCACTCGTCCACGCGGCGTCGGCGAGGGGCGCATAATGTGGACCGGTCGAGCCGGCGCGGCACGCGTACTCCCATTCCGCCTCGGTCGGCAGGCGGTAACCGTCTGCAGTGGTATCCCAGGTCACGTCCTCGCCATCGAACAGGTACACCCGATCCAGGCCCTCCCACTCCGACGCGGCATTGCAGAAGTGCACGGCCCGAAGCCACGAGAGATCGGAGGCCGGGCGCCGCGGGTGCCGCATCGGGACGTCGAGGACGTCCGCGAGCTGTTCCTCGGTGAGCGGGTAGACACCGATCTCGAACGGTTCGAGTTCGACCACGCGATGCTCTCTACGACGTGCATCATTCAACGTCACGACGCCCGCGGGGATGCGGGCCAGCTCGAGGTCGCTCACACGCCTGCCCGACGCATCCAGGCGGGTCTCACGAGGGAACCCGTTCGACCCAGGTCGGGTACTTCGCGGCACGGCCGTCACCGGACGAGGTCCGCGTGACGCGCCGTCGCACCCAGGGGCCGACGAACTCGCGGTAGTAGGCCAGACCAGATGGACCGGCGCCCAGGCGATCACTCGGCGCCCACCAGGTCTCCGGTGGCTCGAAACCCAGCGCCTGGAGCACGCGGGCAGCCACGCGGTGATGCCCGGCCGCGTTCATGTGCAGTCGATCGTCGGCCCAGTATGCGCCTCGGGAGAGCTCCCGATCCGGCCAGTTGAGAGCGCGGATGACGTCGGGGCGCTCTTCGATCCGCCGGATCACCGCGTCGGAGAGCAGATCGCCTCGACGCTGCACCAGCGATCCCATCGGAAGCTGGCCGCTGGGGTTCGCGCCGGAGAGAAGGATCATGGTCACACCCTCCTCGTCGCACCGGCGCAGCACCCGGCTGAACGCATCCGCAATGTGCTCGACGTCGGTACGAGGGCGCAGCATGTCGTTGCCGCCCCCGTTGAACGAGAGGTGCGTCGGACGCAGAGCGAGCGCCGGCTCGAGCTGTTGTTCGACGATAGGCCAGGCCAGCTTGCCGCGGATGGCGAGATTCGCATACTGGATGGGGTGCCCGGCGGCGTCAGCCCAGCCCTGCGCCGCGAGATCGGCCCAGCCGCGCTCCTGCCCGTTCGGGAGAACGTCGCCGACGCCCTCTGTGAACGAGTCTCCGATAGCCACGAAGCGCACATCTGCCATCGTCCCAGCCTATTGCGGCCCGACGACACGACGGTCGCTTCGGGGTGCCCCGCGTCGTCACCTGTCGTCGAGAGCCTGGCCGCCGCGGTCGACGAGGCCCCACGCCGCGGCGGCCGCACCGAGGAAGCAGGCGCCGAACACCGCGAAGAGCAAGGGGGCTCCCCCGGCGAGAAGAAGCGCGGGAACCGACAGCGGCGCCACGATCGAGGCGATACGACCGATCCCGGCTGCCCACCCCGCCCCGGTCCCCCGCAGAGACGTGGGATAGATCTCCGGCGTCACCGCGTAAAGCGCGCCCCAGGCGCCGAGGTTGAAGAAAGACAGCGCCATTCCCGCGCCGATTATCGCGCCCTCGGTGGACGCCGTACCGAAGATCACGGCCGACACGGCCGAACCCACCAGGAAGACCGAGAGGGTCAGACGTCTCCCCCAGACCTCGATCAGCCAGGCCGCGACCGCGTATCCGGGGAGCTGGGCAAGCGTGATGATGAGGGTGAAGCCGAAGGACTTGACGAGGTCGAAGCCCGCATCCACGAGGATGCTGGGGATCCAGATGAACGCGCCGTAATAGGCGAAGTTCACCCCGAGCCAGACAATCCACAGGCACAGCGTCCGCAGTCGGAACTCGCGGTTCCACAGGGTCGCGAGTCGTGCGCGCGCGGTGATCGCGATCGCTCGAGAGGGCGGCTCCTTCCGGATGGCCGGTGCGGAGAGGACGCCGGCATCCGCCTCGAACGCCGACACGATGCGATCCGCTTCTGCGATGCGACCCCGGGAGGCGAGCCAACGCGGGGATTCGGGCATCCGCCACCGGACGAACAGCGCGTAGATCGCGGGGATGGCGCCGAGCGCGAAGGCCCATCGCCACCCGTCGTCGGAGGCGGGGATGACGAGGAACCCGATCACCGCCGCGGCGGTCCAGCCGAGTGCCCAGAAAGCCTCCAGCACGACGATCAACCGACCCCGGATACGTGCGGGAGCGAACTCGCTCACATAGGTCGACGCGACCGGGAGCTCGGCACCGAGGCCCAGACCGACCAGGAACCGCAGGACGAGAAGGGCAGCGAGTCCGCCGACGAGCGCGCTCGCTCCCGTCGCGACCCCGTACACGAGCAACGTGAGCGCGAACACCTGCCGTCGTCCGAAGCGATCCGCGAGGAGCCCGCCGAGGGTGGCGCCGATCGCCATGCCGACGAAACCGATCGACGCGATCCAGCCGGCATCGCTCTTGCTGAGATCCCACTGCTGCGTGAGCGCCGCGAGGATGAACGAGATGAGGCCGACGTCCATCGCGTCCAGCGCCCATCCGAGGCCGGATCCGGTGAGGAGGCGGAAGTGACGACGCGTGAACGGGAGGACGTCCAGGCGCTCAGCGAGCGACGCGCGGCTCGGCAGGGCGGTGTTGGCCATGCTCCTCATCGTAGAGCCGCGACAACCCCGCCCCGCCTCGGATGACGCCTAGGCGCGGTCGGCGAGGATCCTGCGGACCCGCGGGATGACTTCGGTGCCGTACAGCTCGATGCTGCGCATCATCGACTCGTGCGAGAGAGTGCCGGTCGCGTACTTCAGATCGAAGCGGCCCAGACCGAGAGTGGTGATCGTGTCGGCGATCTTCGCCGCGACGCGGTCCGGGGAGCCGGCGTAGATCGCGCCCTCCGGTCCGACGTCGTTCTGGAACCGCGCGCGGCTGTACGCGGGCCATCCGCGCTCTCGCCCGATCGTGTTGTTCATCGCCTCGAAGCCGGAGTATGCGGCATCCCAGGCTTCGGCGTCGGTCTCGCCGATGTGCCCCGGCGAGTGCACCGAGATCGGGGGCGATGTCGTCCCGAACGAGGCGACCGAACGGTGGTAGAGATCGACGAACGGCTTGAAACGGTGCGCCGGGCCCCCGATGATCGCCAGCATCAGACCGAGACCGTGGCGGGCGACCCGCACGACCGACTCCGGGCTACCGCCGACGCCGACCCAGGTGCGCAGGCCGTTCTCGGTCTTCGGGAAGACATTCGCGTTCTCGAGGGAAGCGCGCATGGTGCCGGACCATGTGACCGGCTCCTCCTTGAGCAGCTCGACGAAGAGCTCGAGCTTCTGCTCGAACAGGGCGTCGTAGTCACGCAGGTCGTAGCCGAAGAGCGGGAAGGACTCGATGAAGGAGCCGCGTCCGAGGACGACTTCGGCCCGCCCGTTCGAGAGCGCATCGAGCGTCGAGAACCGCTCGAACACCCGCACCGGGTCATCGGACGACAGCACAGTGACCGCTGTGCCGAGTCGGATGTGCTCGGTGCGCGCGGCGATGGCGGCGAGCACCATCTCCGGCGCGGAGACGGCGAACTCCGTGCGGTGGTGCTCCCCCACCCCGAAGAAGTTCACACCGACGGTGTCGGCGAGTTCCGCCTGCGCCACGATGTTGCGGATCGTCTGCGCCCCGGTGAGGAGCTCTCCGTCCGCGCCCCTCGTGATGTCGCCGAAGGTGTCCAGCCCGAATTCGATGCTCATGTCACGCCTTTCTATTCACATGAATGAACACGGATTGGCCAAGCGGCATTCCCGTCAGCGTGGCAGCAGAGCCGTGCGCAGCGTGTCGAGGCCGACGCCGCCGATGTCGAGCGCCCTCTTGTGGAAATCCTTGAACGAGAACGCGTCGCCCTCGGAGGCACGGACGCCGTCGCGAACCTGCTCCCAGATGCGCTGTCCGACCTTGTACGAAGGCGCCTGCCCCGGCCAGCCGAGGTACCGGTTGACCTCGAACTGCACGAACTGATCGGACATGTTCACGTTGTGGCGCATGAAGTCGAGCGCGTAGTCCGCGTCCCAGACGCCGGTACCGTCGAGGCGGGGCTTGCCGAGGTGCACGCCGATGTCGAGGACGACCCGGGCCGCACGCATCCGCTGCCCATCGAGCATGCCGAGACGGTCGGCCGGATCGTCGAGGTAGCCGAGCTGCTCCATCAGACGCTCTGCGTAGAGGGCCCAGCCCTCGGCATGCCCCGAGGTGCCGGCGAGCAGACGGCGCCAGGAGTTGAGCTCCGCGCGGTTGTAGACGGCCTGCGCGATCTGGAGGTGGTGACCGGGCACGCCCTCATGGAAGACCGTGGTGAGTTCGCGCCAGGTGTCGAACTCCGTGACGCCCTCGGGCACGGACCACCACATGCGACCGGGACGCGAGAAGTCGTCCGTCGGGCCGGTGTAGTAGATCCCACCCTCCTGCGTGGGGGCGATCATGCACTCCAGGGTGCGAATCGCCTCGGGGATGTCGAAGTGCGAGGCACCGAGCTCGGCGACCGCACGGTCGCTGGTCTCCTGCATCCACTTCTGCAGCGCATCCGTGCCGATGAGCTTGCGAGTGGGGTCGGCCTCGAGATGAGCAACGGCTTCTTCGACCGAGGCTCCAGGAAGAATCTCGTTCGCGATCGCGGTCTGCTCGGCAACCATGCGTGCGAGCTCTTCCCGACCCCATTCGTACGTCTCGTCGAGATCGATCGTCGCACCGAGGAACCGGCGCGAGTTGAGCGCGTACAGCTCGCGACCGACGGCATCGACGTCTCCGGCCGCGGGGGCGAGCTCCTCGGCCAGGAAGCGACGCAGCTCGTCGTAGGCGACCCGTGCGGCGGCGGAGTTGTCGGCGAGCGTACGAGCCAGGGACGCGGGGAGCTGGCCCTCGTCGGGGTCGGCTTCGGCCACGAAGGCGGCGAAGAACCCGTCATCGGCGGTGTAGCGATCGATCTGGGTGGCGACTTCGACCACCTGACGACGTGCGGGCATGATGCCCTCGGCGATGCCGGTGCGAAGCGTCTCGACGTAGCCGCGGAGCGCGCCGGGGACGGCGGCCAGGCGAATCGCGACCACGTCCCAATCCTCGACCGTCGATGTCGGCATCAGGTCGAACGCCGAACGCACATCCTGCGCGGCCGAGGCGATGACGTTGAGGTCGCGGAGATGCCACTTGGCGTCGTGGAGCTCGAGGTCCAGGCGGAGTTCCGCGCTGAGATCGGTCTTGGTGACCTCGTCGATCGCGTCGACCGGCGTGAGGGCAGACAGCTTGTCGAGGGTCGACCGGGTCGCCTCGGCGATCTCCTCATGTCCGGCCGGGCTCAGGTCGCCGAAACGATCGTTCACCTCATCGCGGCCGATATAGGTGCCGAGCGTGGGCGCCAGAACCGCGATCTTGTCGACCCATTCATCGGCGACGGCGTCGATGGCGGAGGGGGTGCGGGGAGCTGAAGTCATAACTGCCAGCCTAATCCCCGACCCCCTCCCACCGCCGGAGGTCAGTGCGCGGCTTCGTTCCAGTCGCGACCACGGCCGACCTGCACGTCGAGCGGCACGGTCAGCTCGGCTGCGTCTCCCATGCGCGAGCGGACGATGCGCTCGGTAGCATCCCACTCCCCCGGAGCGACTTCGACCACGAGCTCATCGTGGATCTGCAGCAGCACCCGCGAGGAGAGCTGTTCGGACCGCAGATCGTCGTGGATGTGCAGCAGCGCGATCTTCATGATGTCGGCCGCACTGCCCTGGATCGGCGCGTTGAGAGCTGCACGCTCGGCGTTCTCTCGCAGCACCCTGTTCGGGCTCGCGAGGTCGGGGAACGGACGGCGGCGGCCGAAGATCGTCTCGGTGTAGCCGACCTCCTTGGCCTTCATCACCGAGGCGCGCAGGTAGTCGCGCACCGCGCCGAAACGGGCGAAGTACTCGACCATGAGCTGCTTGGCCTCGGACTGCTCGATGCGCAGCTGCTTGGAGAGCCCGAACGCCGAGAGGCCGTAGACCAGGCCGTACGACATCGCCTTGACCTTCGTGCGCATGGCCGGCGTCACATCGCTCGGGTCGACGCCGAAGACCCGTGCACCCACGAAACGGTGCAGGTCTTCACCGCTGTTGAACGCCTCGATCAGCCCTTCGTCGCCTGACAGGTGCGCCATGATGCGCATCTCGATCTGCGAGTAGTCGGCGGTGAGGAGAGCTTCGTAACCCTCGCCGACCTCGAACGCACTGCGGATGCGGCGGGATTCCTCGGTGCGCACCGGGATGTTCTGCAGGTTGGGGTCGGTACTGGAGAGCCGTCCGGTCTGACTTCCGGTCTGCACATACGTCGTGTGGACGCGGTGGTCGTCGCCGATCGCCGTGTCGAGCGATTCGATGATCTGACGGAGCTTTGTGGCTTCGCGGTGCTGCAGCAGCAGGCTCAGGAAGGGATGCGGGTGGCTTTCCTGCAGGTCGGCGAGGACCGCGGCATCCGTCGAGTACCCCGTCTTCGTCTTGCGCGTCTTCGGGAGCTGGAGGTCTTCGAACAGGACCTCCTGCAGCTGTTTGGGCGAGCCGAGGTTGAACTCACGTCCGACCACGGAGAACGCCTCTTGGGCGAGCCCCTCGGCGCGCGTGGCGAGCTCGCCGGAGAAGGTCGAGAGCACCTCGTGGGAGACCGCCACGCCGGCGACCTCCATATCGGCCAGGGTGAGGAGAGTCGGCAGCTCGATGTCGACCAGGACCGTGCCCACCGACTCCGGGATGTCTTCCCGCAGCGCATCGGCGACGCGAAGGGCGAACCAGGCCTCCTGCGACGGCGTCGCCCCCTCGGTCTCGGGCACGAGCTGGGACGGGTCGGCTTCGGGCAGCTTCTCGCCCAGGTAGCGCTCGACCAAGTCGGCGAGCGTCTTGTCAGGGAAGCTGGGGCGCAGCAGCCAGCCGGCGAGACTCGTGTCGTACGACAGGCCGCGGAGACGGATGTCCTGACGGATCAGCGCCTTGACCTGCGGCTTCGCGTCGTGGAGCATCTTCGGCGCGTCGGATTCGATCCATTCGCGCAGGGCTTCGGCGGCGGTGTCCGTCCAGTCGGCCTCGCGCAGCTCGGTCAGCGTGGCCGCGCCGATGCGCACCGGGACGCCGCCCTGGGTGGCGACGCGGAGGGAGACATCGCCGTCCTGCGCTGCGGCCCAGGCAGCGAGATCGGCGGGCGCGACCTCGGACGGGACGGGAAGGACGACGACGGAGGCTGGATCGTCGGCGACTTCGCCCGCTCCGACGGCCTCGAACACCCGAGGCAGGAGCGTGCGGAACTCCAGACGGGCGAAGATGTCGCGCACGGCCTGCGCGTCGATCGGTGCGACCTCGAGGTCAGCCGGTCCGACCGGAAGCTCGACATCGGTAAGCAGACGGTTGAGCTTGCGGTTGCGGCGCACGTCTTCGATGTGATCGCGGAGATTTCCGCCGACCACGCCCTTGATCTCATCGGCTCGCGCGATCAGCTCGTCGAGTGACCCGAACTGCGTGAGCCACTTGACCGCGGTCTTCTCGCCGACCTTCGGCACGCCGGGCAGGTTGTCGCTGGTCTCGCCGACGAGTGCCGCGATGTCGGGGTACTGCTCGGGCCGGACCCCGTAACGCTCCTGGACGGTCGTCGGGTCGTAGCGCTTGAGTTGGGAGACGCCCTGCACCGACGGGTAGAGCAGCGTGACATCGTCGTTGACGAGCTGGATGGTGTCGCGGTCGCCCGAGACGACGAGGACATCGAAGCCCTGTTCCGCGCCCTGGGACGCGAGCGTCGCGAGGATGTCGTCGGCCTCGATCCCCTCTTTCGTGAGGACCGGGATCGACATGGCGGCGAGGCAGTCCTGCAGCAGCGGGATCTGTCCCTTGAACTCCTGCGGCGACTCGGAGCGCGTGGCCTTGTATTCCGGATACTCATCGGTGCGGAACGAGTGACGCGAGGTGTCGAAGGCGATGGCCAGGTGCGTCGGCTGCTCGGCTTTGATGAGGTTCACCAGCATCGACAGGAACCCGTAGATACCGTTCGTGTGCTGGTTGTCCTTGGTCGTGAAGTTCTCGACCGGAAGGGCGAAGAAGGCACGATAGGCGAGCGAATGGCCGTCGACGACCATGAGGGTAGGCTTTGCGGAGTCCGTCACCCTGTCAGCCTAACGAGGACGACAGACACCCGCTGAGGAGGATGCATGAGCGACGTCGCAACGAGCGAAGGACTCGACTGGGCCACGGCCCGCGGGATGGGTGCTCTGGCCGAGAAGATGGGCATGGAGTTCGTCGAGTTCAGCGTCGAACGCTGCGTCGCGACGATGCCCGTCGAGGGCAACACGCAGCCCGTCGGGCTCATGCACGGCGGCGCGTACGTGGTGCTCGGAGAATCGCTCGGCTCGATGGCCGCGAACCTCCACGCCGGCGCCGGTCGGCTGGCGGTCGGCGTCGACATCAACGCCACTCACACGCGCTCGGCGACCTCCGGGGTCGTGACCGGGGTGTGCACGCCCGTTCATCTGGGGCGAAGCATCACCGTCCACGAGATCGTCGTGACCGATGATCAGGGTCGGCGCTGCTCGACGATCCGCATCACCAACATGATCAAGGACGTTCCCGCAGAGCGCTGAGCGGCTCCTCCAGCAGTCGCTGGAACAGCACGTGATCCTGCCACTCCCCCGCGATGCGGAGATACTTCGGAGCCAGTCCGATGCGCGCGAAGCCGTTTCCGAGGAGAACACGCTGGGATCCGGTGTTGTGCAGCAGTGTCGCGGCCTGCATCCGGTGGAGACGCAACTCCGTGCGCGAGTACTCCAGGATCTGTGACACCGCGCGGGTCGCGAGTCCGCGGTGCTGCCTCGCGACGTCGACCCAATAGCCGAGGTCGGCACTCCAAAACGCACCACGGACGATGTTGTTGATGTTCATCCGTCCACGGATCTCACCGTCTTCGGACTCGATCACGAAACGGATGCTGCGGCCGGACGCGGCGTCGGTAACGCACTCCTGAGCGTGACGCTCCTGGGAGTCGATCGTGAAGAAGGACTCGTCACGAGTCGGCTCCCACGGAGCGAGGTGCTCCCGGTTCGACAGGTACGCCCTCGAGAGCGCTGCACCGTCACCGATACGGACGGGCCGCAGGATGTGCTCGCCATCGAGCCGGATGACTCCGGCGCTCACCGCTACTTCTTGGGGGCGAGCTGCTCGATGATCGCCTTGGCGACGTCCTGCATGGTCAGACGACGGTCCATGGACGCCTTCTGGATCCAGCGGAACGCCTCAGGCTCGCTCAGACCCATCTTCTCGTTGAGCAGGCCCTTGGCCCGGTCGACGAGCTTGCGGGTCTCGAAGCGCTCGACCATGTCGGCGACCTCGGCCTCGAGCGTGATGATCTGCTCGTGGCGGGCGAGGGCGATCTCGATCGCGGGAAGGAGGTCGTTCGGCGTGAACGGCTTCACGACGTAGGCGAGTGCGCCTGCTTCGCTCGCCCGCTCGACGAGCTCCTTCTGACTGAACGCCGTGAGGAGGACCACCGGCGCGATGTTGCCCTTGTGCAGCTTCTCGGCGGCGCTGATGCCGTCGAGCTGAGGCATCTTCACGTCCATGATGACCAGGTCGGGGCGCAGCTCGGTCGCGAGCGCGACCGCGGTCTCGCCGTCACCGGCCTCACCGACGACATCGAAGCCGTTGTCGCGGAGGATCTCGACGATGTCGAGGCGGATCAGCGACTCATCCTCGGCGACGACGACGCGTCGCGGGGCGGATGACGTGGGCTGCTCGGCCTGCTCTTCTTGCTCTGTCACAGAACCATTCTAGTGGAGTGGTCGGTGAGCGGGCTGTAGGTGCTCGGCGCGGAGGATCGCGCCTCTCCCCTGCGCTAAAGTCGTAGACGCGACACACGAGCCGGCGTGGCGGAATGGCAGACGCGGAGCACTCAAAATGCTTTGTCCGAAAGGGCGTGTGGGTTCGAGTCCCACCGCCGGCACACGAATCGCGGTCGAGACCGCTGAATCACTCGCACAGCCTCAGATCGACCTCGTGTCCCGGGCCTGCGGACGCGATGACCGGAGGGGACTGCGATGAACTGGCCCGATGACGAAGTGGTCACTCGCCCTCAGCCGGTCGAACTCCATCCCGGCTGGGGCTGGGGTCTGCTGCTCGTTCCCGCGGCCGTGGGACTCGCCGCTCTCGGCGTGTTCCTGTACCGCTCGCTGGGTTCGGGGGCGGGACTCCTGATCGGAATCGCGCTCATCGCCTGGGCAGCATCCTTGGTGATGCCGTTCTTCGTCATCGCCTGGTATGCGGTGCAGGCGACGTGGAAGGCATCGCGCGAAGCGCGGGGACAGACCTTCGCCGCACCGTCGCGGGCCCTCCGGGGCATCGGCTTCCACATCCGCTGGAGTCACGGTGCACGGCGCTTGATGTTCAATCCCGCGTCCTATGACGGACGCGACCTACCGATGCTCGTCGCCGGTCGGGTCGTCCACGGTGTCGCGATCGGGATCCTCGTTTTCGCGGGGCTGATCGCCGCGTTCCTGTCTTTCACCTCACGCTGAGGCGGCTACTCAGCCAGCACGGCCAGTTCGGCCAGGACCCGAGGATGCGCGAGGATCCGAAAGTGCCCGCCGGTCTCGAGTCGTACGTTCTTGGCCCCGGCCAGCTCGCTCCCCTCCGGGATGTGGGGATCGAACGCCGCATAGATCGACACGATCCGTTCATTGACCGTGAGCTGCCGGGCGATGTCCACGATCGATGGGTCGTCGGGCGAGAAGGCGCGCAGGGTGCGCGACAGCATCAGACGGGCGTAGCGCGAGCCGCCGAACGGTGTCGCGATCGCCAGCATCGAGCGCACCCGCTCCCCCGCCGGGCCGGTCATGACGAGCTTGCCGGCGAGCCCTCCCTTGCTGTGTGCGACCAGGATCACGTCGGTGAGCCCTTGGCGCTCCAGGAACTCCGCGACAGCCGCCGCGATGTCGGCCACCGGACGCTCGTTCCGACGAAGCGTGTCGACGATGTGGATGGCGTGGCCGCGCGCGTGCATCTGCTCCACGAGGGGCTGCATGAACTTCCAGGTCTCGTACACACCCGGAAGCACGACGATGTGCACAGCGCTCCCTGAGGCGAAGGTCGCGGCGTCGGTGCGGTCGAACGTCGCGCGCAGCTGCCAGTAGCCCGCGTACGCGTAGTCGGCCAGCCACCAGCCCGCGTTCCTCAGCACGCCGATGACATGCTCCTCGGCAGACGGCTTCGACTCATGAGGGAAAAACTACCCGACCGCACGACAGAGGGGGCGAGACCGAAGTCTCGCCCCCTCTGGATGCTGAGTGTCAGACGCCGGCCTTGTAGATCGGGGCTGCACCGCGGATCGCATCGCCGACCTTGTGCACGCGAAGGTCGTTCGTCGATCCGATGATTCCGGGAGGGGAACCGGAGATCACGACGACCTTGTCCCCTTCCTCAGCGAGTCCGTTGCCGAGCAGATACTCGTCGACCTGGTGATACATCAGGTCGGTGTGCTGCACCATGTCGACCAGAGTCGAGCGGATGCCCCACGTGAGCGCCATACGACGGCGGATGTCGGGCTCGGGCGTGAACGCGATCATCGGGATGCGCGAGCGCAGGCGCGAGAGGCGACGAGCGGAGTCACCCGACTGCGTGAACACGCAGAGGAACTTCGCGTCGACGAACTCGGCGACCTCGAGGGCGGCCAGAGTGATCGCACCACCCTGGGTGCGGGGCTTGGCCGTGAGCGGCGCGATGCGCTCCAGGCCGTGCTCCTCGGTCGACTCGATGATGCGAGCCATGGTCTCGACCACGACGACCGGGTAGTCGCCGACGCTGGTCTCACCGGAGAGCATGACCGCGTCTGCACCGTCGAGCACGGCGTTCGCGACGTCTGAGGTCTCGGCGCGCGTCGGCACGGGGCTGTTGATCATCGACTCGAGCATCTGCGTCGCGACGATGACGGGCTTCGCCATACGGCGGGCGATCTCGACGGCGCGCTTCTGCACGATCGGCACGGCCTCGAGCGGAAGCTCGACACCCAGGTCGCCTCGGGCGACCATGATCGAATCGAATGCGTCGACGATCTCTTCGAGTGCGTCGACGGCCTGCGGCTTCTCGACCTTGGCGATGACGGGGACGCGAACGCCCTCTTCCGCCATGATCTCGTGCACGCGAGTGACATCGGAGGCGTTGCGCACGAACGACAGGGCGATCAGATCGGCGCCGATGCGCAGACCCCAACGCAGGTCGTCCTCGTCCTTCTCGCTCAATGCGGGGACGTTCACGGCGACACCGGGCAGGTTGATGCCCTTGTTGTTGGATACGGCGCCCGCGACGATGACCTTCGTGGTGACGGTCACACCGTCGGTCTCGACGACCTCGACACGGACCTTGCCGTCGTCGATGAGGAGGAAGTCACCGGGCTTGACGTCCTGCGGGAGGCCCTTGAAGGTCGTTCCGCAGATGTCCTTGTTGCCGATGATGTCTTCGGTGGTGATCTTGAAGATGTCGCCCTTGGCGAGCTCGTACGGGCCGTTCTCGAATTTGCCGAGACGGATCTTCGGTCCCTGCAGATCGACGAGGATGGCGACCGGGCGACCGGCGTCCTCTGCGGCACGACGCACGTTGGCGTAGTTGTTCTCGTGCACGGAGTAGTCACCGTGGCTGAGGTTCAGTCGAGCGACGTCCACCCCCGCATCGATCAGTGCACGCACCGTCTCATAGGTGGAGGTGGCGGGGCCCAGGGTGGCGACGATTTTCGCGCGTCTCAAAGATTTCTCCAGGGTAGAAGTGGGGGAAGGTAAATCAGGCGACGGTGCCGGCCTCAGCCTACGCGGGCTGGAGACCGATCGCGACATCGCTCGGGCGCACCGGCTCGGGAAGAACCGTGGTGCCCATCAGGAACCGATCGACGTTCGCGGCGGCCGCGCGGCCCTCGGCGATGGCCCAGACGATGAGCGACTGTCCACGGCCGGCGTCGCCGGCGACGAACACGCCGGGAACCGTCGACTCGTAGCCGTTGTCGCGACGGAAGGCGCCACGGTCGGTGACCTGCGGGAGCGTCTCCTCGGTGTAGCCGTCCTGCTCAGGGCCGGTGAACCCCATGGCGATGAGGATCAGGTCGGCCGGGATCTCGCGCTCGGTGCCGCTCTTGGGCACGCGACGACCGTCGATGTACTCGGTCTCGGCCACCCGCAGCGCACGGACCTCGCCGACCTCGTTGCCGAGGAACTCGACGGTCGACGCGAGGAACACCCGCTCGCCGCCCTCTTCGTGCGCAGAGGAGACCTCGAACAGGGTCGGCATCATCGGCCACGGCTGGTGGTCGGGACGCGCGTCGCCCGGCTGCTTGCCGATCGCGAGGTTGGTGACGCTCAGCGCGCCCTGACGGTGTGCGGTGCCGATGCAGTCTGCGCCGGTGTCGCCGCCGCCGATGACGATGACATGCTTGCCTTCGGCGCTGATCTGGTCGGGGACCTTGTCGCCGGCGACCACGTGGTTGGACTCGACCAGGTACTCCATGGCGAAGTGGACCCCGTCGAGGTCGCGTCCGGGGATGGCGAGATCACGCGGCACCGTCGAACCGGTCGCGATGACGACCGCGTCGTAGCGCGCACGCAGGTCGGGCCAGGAGATGTCCTTGCCGATCTCGACGCCCGCGCGGAAGCGGGTGCCCTCCTCCTGCATCTGGCGAAGGCGCGACTCGAGCTGCGACTTCTCCATCTTGAAGTCCGGGATCCCGTAGCGCAGCAGACCGCCGATGCGGTCGTCGCGCTCGAAGACCGCGACGGTGTGGCCGGCACGCGTGAGCTGCTGGGCGGCGGCGAGACCCGCGGGCCCCGATCCGACGACCGCGACGGTCTTGCCGGTCAGGCGCTCCGGCGGCTCCGCCTCGACCCACCCCTTGGCGAAGGCCTCGTCGATGATCGAGACCTCGATCTGCTTGATGGTCACGGCGGGCTGGTTGATGCCGAGCACGCACGAGCTCTCGCACGGTGCGGGGCACAGACGACCGGTGAACTCCGGGAAGTTGTTCGTGGCGTGGAGCCGCTCGATCGCCTCGCGACCCTCGCCACGCCACGTCAGGTCGTTCCACTCGGGGATCAGGTTGCCGAGCGGGCAGCCCTGATGGCAGAACGGCACACCGCAGTCCATGCAGCGACCGGCCTGACGACGCAGGACCTGCTTGTCGCCGGGCTCGTAGACCTCTTTCCAGTCCATGATGCGCACGGGCACGGGACGACGTGCGGGAAGCTCCCGCTCGGTCACCTTCAGAAAGCCTTTGGGGTCAGCCACCGGTCACCTCCAGGATGCGGTTCCACACGATGTCGCCGTCGGGGTCGATCCCCTCGGCCAGCGCCTCCTCGCGCATGCTCCGCACGGCGGCGAAGTCACGAGGCAGCACCTTCACGAACTCGGCAGCGGTCTCCTCGAAACTCTCGAGAAGCGCGGACGCTCGCGGCGAGGCCGTGCGTTCGACGTGCGCGACCAGCAGGCTGCGCAGTACCTCGAGGTCGGCGCGGTCGAGCGGTTCGAGCAGAAGCTCCCCGCTGCCGAGCGACTGGGCGTTCACTTTGCTCGTGTCGAGCGCGTGCACGTACGCCACTCCCCCGGACATGCCGGCACCGAAGTTGCGTCCGGTCGATCCGAGGATCACGGCGAGCCCGCCGGTCATGTACTCCAGCGCGTGGTCGCCCACACCCTCGACGACCGCGGTCGCGCCCGAGTTGCGGACGAGGAAGCGCTCACCCACGACACCGGAGATGAACATCGTCCCCGAAGTCGCGCCGTAGCCGATCACGTTGCCGGCGATCACGTTCTCATGCGGAGCGATCGCAGAACCGCGCGGCGGACGGATGGTGATGTCGCCACCCGAGAGTCCCTTGCCGACGTAGTCGTTCGCGTCGCCCTCGAGGCGCAGCACGATCCCCGGCGGGAGGAAAGCACCGAGCGACTGTCCTGCGGTGCCGTGCAGCGTCACGTCGATGGTGCCCTCGGGCAGACCCGCGGCGCCGTGCCGCGAAGTCACCTGATGGCCCAGCATCGTGCCGACGGCGCGCTCGGTGTTGGCGATCGGCAGCTCGACCACGACGGGTTCGCCGTTGAGCAGTGCGCCCTTGGCGATGTCGATCAGCTGCACGTCGAAGTGCTTCTCGAGCTCGTGATCCTGCGTGCGACCGCTGCGACGCGGCTCGCCCGCCGGGAACACTGGACCTTCGAGAACGGGGGTGAGGTCGAGTCCGTCGGCCTTCCAGTGCTCGACCGCGGCGTTGACCTCGATGAGGTCGGCGCGGCCGACGATCTCGTCGATCGAGCGGTAGCCGAGCTCCGCGAGGAGTTCACGCACCTCTTCGGCGATGAACTCCATGAAGTTGACGACGAACTCCGGCTTGCCCGTGAACCGCTCGCGCAGCACCGGATTCTGTGTCGCGACGCCCACGGGGCAGGTGTCGAGGTGGCAGACGCGCATCATGATGCAGCCGCTGACGACGAGCGGAGCCGTGGCGAAGCCGAACTCCTCCGCACCCAGCAGCGCGCCGATGATGACGTCACGGCCGGTCTTGAGCTGACCGTCGACCTGCACCACCACGCGGTCGCGCATGCCGTTGAGCATGAGTGTCTGCTGTGTCTCGGCGAGACCGAGCTCCCACGGCGTTCCCGCGTGCTTGAGCGAGTTCAGGGGGCTCGCACCCGTTCCGCCGTCGTGGCCGGAGACCAGGATGACGTCGCTGAGCGCCTTGGCCACGCCGGCCGACACCGCGCCGATACCCGACTGGCTCACGAGCTTCGTGTGGATGCGCGCCTCGGGGTTCGCCCGCTTCAGGTCGAAGATGAGCTGCTTGAGGTCTTCGATCGAGTAGATGTCGTGGTGCGGCGGCGGGGAGATGAGTCCGACGCCGGCCGTCGCATGACGGGTGCGCGCCACCCACGGGTACACCTTGGTCGGCGGCAGCTGACCGCCCTCGCCGGGCTTGGCGCCCTGGGCGAGCTTGATCTGGATGTCGTCGGCCTCGGTGAGGTACAGGCTGGTCACTCCGAAGCGTCCGGAGGCCACCTGCTTGATCGAGCTGCGGCGCTCGGGATCGACGAGACGGTCGGGGTCTTCGCCGCCCTCGCCCGTGTTCGACTTCGCGCCGATGCTGTTCATCGCGATCGCGAGCGTCTCGTGCGCCTCACGGGAGATCGAGCCATAGCTCATCGCGCCCGTCGAGAAGCGCTTGACAATGGCGGACACCGGCTCGACCTCGTCCAGCGGGACGGGCTTGCGTGTGCCGGTGCGCAGCTGGAACAGACCGCGCAGCGTCTTCAGCTCGGCCGCCTGATCGTCGACGAGCTTCGTGTACTCACGGAAGATGTCGTAGCGCCGGGTGCGGGTCGAGTGCTGCAGCTTGAACACCGTCTCCGGGTTGAACAGGTGCGGGGAACCGTCACGCCGCCACTGGTACTCACCGCCGGTCCAAAGCCGCTCGTGCGCACGCGCAGCAGCATCCTCGGGATAGGCGTAGTCGTGACGCGCCTGGTTCTCGGCGAAGACCTGCTCGATGCCGATGCCGCCGAGCTTGGACTCGGTGCGCGTGAAGTAGGCGTCGATGAACTCCTGGCTGAGTCCGACCGCCTCGAACACCTGGGCGCCCGCGTACGACGACACCGTGGAGATGCCCATCTTCGACATGATCTTGAGCACGCCCTTGCCGAGCGCGTAGATCAGGTTCTTGACGGCCTTCTCCGGCGAGATCCCGGTGATGTAGCCGGTGCGCACCAGGTGCTCGACCGTCTCCATCGCGAGGTACGGGTTGACGGCGGAGGCGCCGTAACCGATCAGGGTCGCGACGTGATGAACCTCGCGAACGTCACCGGCTTCGACGATGAGACCGACCTTCATGCGGTTCTCGCGCCGGATGAGGTGGTGGTGGATCGCCGAGACCATGAGCAGCGACGGGATGGGAGTGAGGTCCTTGTTCGAGTCACGGTCGGACAGGATGATGAACTCGGCACCGTTCGCGATCGCCTCGTCGACCTCGGCGCACATCTCCGTGAGACGGTCCTGCAGCGTCTGGGGGCCGGCGTCGAAGTGGTACAGACCGCGAATGGTCGCGCTCGACCGACCGGGCATGGCCTTGTCGATGTGGCGGATCTTCGCGAGCTCATCGTTGTCGATCACCGGGAAGTCGAGCGACACGGTGCGCGTGTGCTCCGGACCCCAGGAGAGCAGGTTGCTCTCGGGGCCGAGGCCCAGCTTGAGGCTCGTGACGACCTCTTCACGAATCGAGTCGAGCGGCGGGTTCGTGACCTGGGCGAACTGCTGCGTGAAGTAGTCGAACAGCAGGCGCGGACGCTTGCTGAGCACCGCGATCGGCGTGTCCGAGCCCATCGCGCCGAGAGGCTCGACACCGGTCTGCCCCATCGGGGTGAGGAGGATGCGGACCTCTTCCTCGGTGTATCCGAACGTGCGCTGACGACGGGTGATCGATGCGGGCGGGTGCACGATGTGCTCGCGCTCGGGCAGCTCGGCGAGCCGCACGGCGCCGGCATCCAGCCACTCCTGCCACGGGTGCATCGTGGCGAGATCGTGCTTGATCTCGCTGTCTTCGACGATGCGACGCTGCGAGGTGTCGACGAGGAACATCTTCCCCGGCTGCAGGCGTCCGCGACGCTTGATGCGCTCGGGCTCGAACTGCAGCACACCGGTCTCGGAACCGATCACGACCAGGCCGTCGGTCGTCTCGGTCCAGCGTCCGGGACGCAGACCGTTGCGGTCGAGCGTGGCGCCGACGAGCGTGCCGTCGGTGAAGATGAGGGCGGCCGGACCGTCCCACGGCTCCATCTGGTTGGAGTGGTACTCGTAGAACGAGCGCAGCTCCGGCGTGATGTCGGCCTGCTTCTCGTACGCCTCGGGAACCATCATCATGATGGCGTGCGGCAGACTGCGCCCGGTCAGGGTCAGCAGCTCGAGCACCTCGTCGAACGACGCGGAGTCGCTGGCGCCGTCGGTGCAGATCGGAAGCAGCGGCTGGATGTCGCCGAGAAGCTCGGACTCGAGCTGCGACTGGCGGGCGCGCATCCAGTTGCGGTTTCCGCCGACCGTGTTGATCTCGCCGTTGTGGGCGAGCATGCGCAGAGGCTGCGCGAGCGGCCACGACGGGAAGGTGTTCGTGGAGTAGCGGGAATGCACGACGGCCAGCTCCGAGGCGAAGCGCTCGTCCTGCAAGTCGGGGTAGAACGGTTCGAGCTGCAGCGTCGTGACCATGCCCTTGTACCCGAGGGTGCGGGCCGAGAGCGAGACGAAGTAGGCGCCGAGCTCGTGTCCGGCGCGCTTGCGCAGCCGGTAGGCGACGCGGTCGAGGGCGATGCCCGTCAGAGGGGCATCGGTGTGGGTCGCTCCGCCGGCGCTGACGAACAGCTGCTCGAAGGCAGGACGCGCCTCATCGGCGAGCTTGCCGAGGTTCTCGTTGGCGGTGGGGACCTCGCGCCAGCCGAGGACGCGAAGTCCCTCGGAGCGGGCGATCTTCTCGATCCCGGCTTTCTGCTGGCGGCGCTCGCTCGAATCGCGAGGCAGGAAGGCCAGTCCAGCGGCGTACTCCCCCACGGGCGGCAGTTCGAAGCCGACGACTGCGCGGAGGAATGCATCGGGCATCTGCGTCAGGATGCCGGCGCCGTCCCCGGTGCCCGCATCGGAGCCGATGGCTCCGCGGTGCTCCAGGTTGCGCAGGGCCTCGAGGGCCAACGCGATGATGTCGTGCCCGGCTTCGCCGCGCAGGGTCGCGACCATGGCGAGGCCGCAGGCGTCTTTTTCGAACGCCGGGTTGTACATGCCCTGCTTCGGGGGGTAGGCGCCGGACGCGCCGTAGGGTGGCTGGAAATACACCAGTTACCGTCCTCAGATCTTCAGTGAAACCCGGGGACGACGTCGGCCCGCTCGTTCAGTGCAATGGTTCTCCCGCCACGAGGTGGCGTTGTTATCGGGAGCCGTTCTCGCTCGTGGGAGCAGTGCTTGTGGCAGTGGCTCCTGCGGTGACTTCCTCGGTCGGAGGCTCGCTCACGTCCACGAAGTCAGAGGGATTGTTCTGCGATTGTACATCAGCGTCGGCGTCGGTCTTCTCGCGTCCCGGCTGGTACGGCGAGGGCTCGAGACCGGGGTGACGACGCGTCTGCACGACGAGGATCACCAGCCCGACGACGACGCCGATGATCGCTGCCCAGACGTTGCTGCGCAGGCCCAGGATGATCTCGCTCGGATCGATGCGGATCGACTCCCAGACGATGCGGCCCGCGCTGTACCAGATGAGGTAGATCGCGAACAGGCGTCCCCACTGGAAGAACAGCTTGCGGCCGAGCCACAGGAGCACCAGTACGCCCAGGCCGTTCCAGATCACCTCGTAGAGGAAGGTCGGGTGGAACAGGGTGCCCTCGGGCAGACCGGCAGGGAATGCCGAGTTCGTCGACTCGATCTCCAGCCCCCACGGCAGGTCGGTGGGAAGGCCGAAGAGCTCGTGGTTGAACCAGTTGCCGAAGCGGCCCATGGCCTGAGCGAGCAGCAGACCGGGCGCCAGCGCGTCGGCGAACGTCCAGAAGCGGATGCCCGTCCATCGGCAGCCGAGGTACGCGCCGATCGCGCCGCCAATCAGAGCGCCGAAGATCGCGATCCCGCCCTCCCAGATGGCCCACACCGAACCGGGCTCGAACGGGTTCCAGGTGTTCCTGCCCTCGCCGAAGTAGAAGTTCGGGTGGGTGAGCACGTGGAAGATTCGGGCACCGATGATGGCCAGCGGCACGGCGAGGATCGAGATGTCGATCACGACCCACGGCTCCGCTCCGCGCTTGGTCAGGCGGTAGTTGGTCAGCAGCGTCGCCGCGATGATGCCCGCGATGATGCACAGCGCGTAGAAGTGGATCCGTACGGGTCCGAGGTCGATGTACGACACCGGAGGGCTCGGGATGCTGGCGAGCACGTTGGTGACGGTGCTGGGGAACGCGAGTGACATGAGTGCGATTCTAGTTCTCGGTATCGGGGCGCGCCGACGCGGTGCCGGCTGCCAGGTTTCGGGTGACCTCGCCGAGGGCGGGGACGCCGCCGTCACGGAGAGCGCGGACCAGTGCGGTCCCGACGATGGCGCCGTCGGCGTACTCCGACACACCGGCGATCTGTTCGGCGGTGGAGATGCCGATGCCCACGCACGCGCGGTGCGCCCCGTGTGCGCGGAGGCGGCCGACCAGGGTGCGGGCGGCGCGGTCGAGTTCGGCGCGCTCCCCCGTGATGCCCATGGTCGAGACCGTGTAGACGAAACCGGTGGACGACTTCACCACGAGGTCGAGCCGCTCGTCGGACGAGGTGGGGGCTGCGAGGAACACCCGATCGAGACCGGTCCGCTCACTGGCGGCGATCCACTCCCCTGCCGCGTCGGGCGTGATGTCGGGGGTGATGAGCCCCGCACCGCCTGCGGCGAGCAGGTCGTCGGCGTAGCGGTCGACGCCGTACTGCATGACCGGGTTCCAGTACGTCATCACGAGGACGGGCACGTCGGTGGCTGCGGTGATCGCACGGATCGCCGTGAACAGATCGGCCATCCGGAACCCCGCGGCGAGAGCCGTGGTGGTCGCCTCCTGGATGATCGCGCCGTCCATCACCGGGTCGCTGTACGGCGGGCCCAGCTCGATGATGTCGACGCCGTTCTCGGCCAGGGCGATGGCGGCCTGGATGCTCGTCTCGAGGTCGGGGAAACCGACCGGCAGATATCCGACGAAGGCGCTGCGACCGGCGTCCTGTGCGCGCTGGATCGCCTGTTCGACGCGACTCATAGCTGCGGCTCCCCCTTCGAGGCCGTGTCTTCGGCCTCGCTCTCCTCGGCGACGTCGTGCGCGAGCGCGGCTTCGTCGTACAGCGCGAAGTAGCGTGCGGCGGTGTCCATGTCCTTGTCGCCGCGGCCGGAGAGACAGATCGCGATGAGCCCATCCGGGCCCAGCTCGCGTCCGATGCGCAGAGCGCCGGCGAGAGCATGGGCCGACTCGATGGCCGGGATGATGCCCTCGGTGCGGCTGAGCAGCCGCAGCGCCTGCATCGCCTCGTCATCGGTGGCCGGGATGTACTCGGCGCGCCCGATGTCGGCGAGCCACGAGTGCTCCGGACCGACGCCCGGATAGTCGAGTCCGGCGGAGATGGAGTGCGACTCGATGGTCTGACCGTCTTCGTTCTGGAGCACGTACGTCTTGGCGCCGTGCAGCACACCGGGGCGCCCGCGCTCGATCGAGGCCGCGTGCTTCTCGGTGTCGACGCCGTCACCGGCTGCCTCCACGCCGTAGAGCTTGACGCCCTCGTCGTCGAGGAACGCGTCGAACATGCCGATGGCGTTGGATCCGCCACCCACACAGGCGACGACCGCATCCGGGAGCCGACCGACCTCGTCGAGCAGTTGCGCGCGGGCCTCTTCGCCGATGATCTTCTGGAAGTCGCGGACCATCGCCGGGAACGGGTGCGGACCGGCGGCGGTGCCGAAGATGTAGTTGGTCGTCGCGACCGACGCCACCCAGTCGCGGTAGGCGTCGTTGATCGCGTCCTTGAGCGTGCGCGAACCCGAGGTGACCGGGATGACCTCCGCGCCGAGAAGACGCATACGGGCGACGTTGAGCGCCTGACGCTCGGTGTCGACCTCGCCCATGTAGATCGTGCAGTCCAGACCGAACAGTGCTGCGGCGGTCGCCGTAGCGACACCGTGCTGTCCCGCACCGGTCTCGGCGATCACGCGGGTCTTGCCGAGGCGCTTCGTGAGCAGCGCCTGGCCGAGCACGTTGTTGATCTTGTGCGACCCCGTGTGGTTCAGGTCTTCACGCTTGAGGAAGACGCGCGCACCCCCGGCGTGCTCTGCGAACCGCGGCACCTCGGTGATGGCCGAGGGGCGGCCCGCATACGAGCTCAGGAGGTGTGCGAGCTCATCCCGGAAGGCCGGGTCGACGATCGCCTCCTCGTACGCGACGGTCAGCTCGTCGATCGCGGCGATGAGCGACTCGGGCATGAAGCGCCCGCCGAACTCGCCGAAGAAGGGGCCGTGCTGGTCGCGCAGGCTCATCATGCCTCCAGGAAACTCTTGAGGGTGGCGACGGGATCGCCGGTCACGAGCGCCTCGCCGATCAGGACGACGTCGGCGCCGGCGGAGCGGTAGTGCACCACATCGGCGGGCGTGAGCACCGCGGATTCGGCGATCTTGACCGCGGTCGTCGGGATGCGGTCGACCAGGCGTCCGAACAGGTCGCGGTCGAGCTCGAGGGTCTTCAGATCGCGTGCGTTCACACCGATCAGCGGGGCGCCCAGGTCGATCGCGGCCTCGAGCTCGTCGGCCGAATGCGTCTCGACGAGAGGCGTCATGCCCAGCTCGCCGATGAAGCCGAACAGATCCCGAAGGACATCGGGTTCGAGACCGGCGACGATCAGCAGCACCAGATCGGCGCCCGCGGCTCGAGCCTCGAGCACCTGATAGCGGGTGGCGATGAAGTCCTTGCGCAACACCGGCAGCGACACGCGGGCCGTGACGGCCTCGAGGTCGGCCAGGCTGCCGCCGAAGCGACGCTCCTCCGTGAGCACGCTGATCGCCGAGGCTCCGCCCGTCTCATACAGAGATGCCTGCAGAGCAGGGTCGGGGATCTCGGCGAGTGCGCCACGCGACGGGCTCGCTCGCTTGACCTCGGCGATGATCTTGACGCGATCGGCGGGGGCGAGGAACGAGAGTGCGTCCTTGGCGGCCGGGCGCGCGAGCGCCGCGCGTTCGACCGCATCCAGCGGGCGCGACAGAGCACGACGCTCAGCGTCTGCGACTGCGCCGGCCGTCAGGTCGGCGAGCACCATTAGTGCGCCTTCGGAGCGTACTTCGGACCCTTCACGCCGTAACCGGCCCTGGCGAGCACCCAACCCGCGATCGCACCGATCGGGACGAGCACCAGCGAGATCATGACGAGCACCGGCTGCTCGAAGCAGAACGCGACTGTGGCGGCGGCGACGCCGACCAGCATGATGACCACGGCGGTCCAGGCTGCAGGCGAGTGTCCGTGGCCGGGATCGGCGATCGGGTTGGTCATGTTCTCCTCCGGGGGACGACGTGCAGTTCGGAATCAGTCTATCGGGGTCAACGCGTCGGATCGGTTCCTCGGGACAGGTCGTCCCAGGAATCGACCGCGTCCACGGGCCCGTCGTGCGCGGCTTCGACGTGGTCGGTGCGATACCGTCGGCCGCCCGCCTTCCAGCCGCGCCAGGTCGTGAGGACCACCACCGATGCAGCGAGCAGGATCACCCATCCGACGAGGGCGATGTACGGCCACGCCGACGGCACGATGCTCGTGACGACCTCGTGGACCGCGCCCCCACCGGCGAGACCGGTGACCTCGGTCACGGTCGCGGCGACGGCGTCGAAAGGCTCGGTGAGCAGGAGCTGGATCGTCGACCAGCCGAGGAACAGCGCCGTCGCTGCCGCGAGCACGCCGAAGACGAGGCGCACGACCTTGCCGGAGATGGCGAGGGCCGCACCGAGGGCGAGCACCGCCAGGCTGAGCGGAGCGAGCAGTACCAGGGCGGAGGCTCCCGGAACCAGGATCGCCTCGCCGGCATCCGCACGCTCCACCGTCAACCACGTCTGGGTCGACGAGATGATGCCGATCGCACCGGCGAGCAGGAAGCCGGAGACGGAGAGCGAGCGACCGCGCTGTGCGAAGCTCATGCCTGATCCGTTCCCGTGGTGGCCTCGAGATCGGTGGTGTCGAAACAGGTGCGCGTGCCGGTGTGGCAGGCGGGGCCGGTCTGGGCGACCAGGAGCAGGATGGCATCGCCGTCGCAGTCGAGGCGCGCCTCGTGCACCACCTGGATGTGGCCCGACGTGTCGCCCTTACGCCAGTACTCCTGGCGAGACCGGGACCAGTAGGTCGCCCGCCCCGAAGTCAGCGTGCGCCGCAGCGCCTCGGCGTCGACCCACGCGAGCATCAGCACCTCATACGTGTCGAACTGCTGCACGATCACGGGCGCCAGTCCGTCTGCATTGAAGGCGACCTGCGCGATGCGGTCTTCCACGGAGGTCATCGAACCACCACACCCTCTGCGCGCAGGGCGTCTTTGACGTCACCGACGGTGAGTGCACCCGTGTGGAAGACGCTCGCCGCGAGCACGGCATCGGCTCCGGCTTTGATGGCCGGCGCGAAATCGGACACCTGACCGGCGCCGCCCGACGCGATCACCGGCACGGACGCGGCTTCTCGCATGAGTCGTACGAGCTCGAGGTCGAACCCGTCGCGCGTGCCGTCGGCATCGATCGAGTTGACCAGCAGTTCACCCGCGCCCCGCTCGACGGCCTCTCGCGCCCAGGCGACCGCGTCGAGGGTGGTCTGCGTGCGACCACCGTGCGTCGTGACGACGAAGCCGGAGGGCGTGGTCGGCGCGCGCTTCACGTCGAGCGACAGGACGAGCACCTGTGCGCCGAAGCGGTCCGCGATCTCGCCGATCAACTCGGGGCGTGCGATGGCAGCCGAGTTGACCCCCACCTTGTCGGCGCCGACCGAGAGCAGCCGGGCGACGTCTTCGGCGCTACGCACTCCCCCGCCGACCGTCAGCGGCACGAACACCTGCTCGGCGGTGCGCTGCACGACGTCGTAGGTCGTGGCTCGGGCATCGACCGTGGCGGTCACATCGAGGAACGTGATCTCGTCGGCACCCTGGGCCGCATAGTGCCTGGCGAGTTCGACCGGGTCGCCCATGTCGCGCAGATTCTCGAAGTTCACACCCTTGACCACACGGCCTTCGGCCACATCCAGACACGGGATGACACGGCTGGCGAGAGTCATCAGAGCCTCGCGTTGTGGATGGCGGTGACCAGGATGGCGCGAGCGCCGAGCGCATAGAGCGCATCCATGACCGGGTTGACCCGCGTGCGCGCGACCATGACGCGTACGGCCACCCATTCCGGGTCGCGCAGCGGTGAGACGGTCGGCGACTCGACGCCACCGGCGATCTTCACGGCCTCATCGAGGAGAGCGACCGGCAGGTCGTAGTCGATCATCACGAAACGGCGAGCGACCATGACGCCGCGAAGCCGGCGCAGGAGCGTCTCGGCGCCCTCGGCATCGGCGGGACCGGCGATGAGCACGGCCTCCGACTGCAGGATGACCGGACCGAAGACCTCGAGCCCGGCCTGGCGGAGTGTGGTCCCCGTCTCGACGACATCGGCGACCGCGTCGGCCACACCGAGGCGGACGGCCGACTCGACCGCTCCGTCGAGCGGAACGAGGTCGACCGCGATGTCGCGCTCGTCGAGGAACGCGTCGACCAGCCCCGGGTAGGAGGTGGCGATGCGAAGTCCGTCGAGCTCGGCCACGTCGGTGTAGCGGCCGGTGGGCGCCGCGAAGCGGAACGTGGATCCCGCGAAGCCGAGCGCCTCGATCTCGCGGGCACCGGGCATCCGCGCGTCGAGCAGCAGGTCGCGGCCCGTGATGCCCACATCGATCGCGCCGGAGCCGACGTAGGTCGCGATGTCCTTGGGGCGGAGGAAGAAGAACTCGACGTCGTTCTCGGCGTCGATGACATGGAGGGTCTTGGGGTCACGGCGACCGGCATAACCCGCTTCGGCGAGCAAGTCGGCGGCGGTCTCGGAGAGCGAGCCCTTGTTGGGAACGGCGATGCGCAGCATGGAGTGCTTTCAGTTCGAGAGGAGAGGAACGGAGCGCATCACAGATGTCGGTAGACGTCCTGCAGGCTGAGACCCTTCGCGAGCATCATCACCTGGACGTGATAAAGGAGCTGCGAGATCTCCTCGGCGGCGGCCTCATCGGACTCGTACTCCGACGCCATCCACACCTCGGCGGCCTCTTCGACGATCTTCTTGCCGATCGTGTGCACGCCGCCGTCGAGCTCGGCGACCGTGCCCGATCCTTCGGGACGGGTCTCGGCCTTGACGCTGAGCTCGGCGAACAGCTCGTCGAAAGTCTTCACGATTCCAGGCTACCGGCTCGGGCGAGGTCTCTCAGCCGGGTGACGGCCGCTTCGACGTCGTCGGCGCCGTACACGGCCGAACCTGCCACGAAGGTGTCTGCGCCGGCAGCGGCCGCGTACTCGATCGTGCTATCCGAGATGCCGCCGTCGACCTGGAGCCAGACGGAGGAGCCGCGCCGACGCGCCTCGTCGGCGAGGGATCGGAGCTTCGGCATCGTCTCGGGCATGAAGCTCTGTCCGCCGAACCCGGGCTCGACCGTCATCACGAGGATCTGATCGAACTCGTCGAGCACGTCGAACAGCGAGTCGACCGGGGTCCCCGGCTTCACCGCGACGCCGGCCCGGGAGCCGATGTCGCGCAGCCGACGGGCGAGAGTCACCGGATCGGCGGCGGCCTCGAGGTGGAACGTGACGCTCGCCGCGCCGATCTCGGCGTATTCGGGTGCCCAGCGCTCCGGGTCGGTGATCATCAGGTGCACGTCGAGCGGGATCGGGCTGGTCGCCTGGATGCGCTCGACCATCTGCGGCCCGAACGTCAGATTGGGCACGAAGTGGTTGTCCATCACGTCGACATGCGCGAAGTCCGCTGTCGCGATGCGGGCGAGATCCGCCTGCATGTTCACGAAGTCGGCGGCGAGGATGCTGGGGTTGATGCGCGGTGCGCGAGGCAGGTCCACGGTCCTAGTCTTCCTTCCCTGTGGTGATGACGGCTGCGGAGCGCTGCAGGAGCGCGAGGAACATCGCGTCGGTGCCGTGGCGATGCGGCCAGAGCTGTGCGCTGCCGGAACCGGAGCGCCCCTCGGTCGCGAGGTCGATCGGCGACCGCGAGACGTCGGCGATCGCTGCGCGCGCATCGAGCTCGACGATGTCGGTGCGCCCGCGCAGCACCTCCTGCACGACGCCCGTGGTCTCGGCGAGGTGGGGCGAGCATGTGACGTACGCGACGATCCCGCCCGGGGCGAGCGCGTCGAGCGCGGCGGAGAGCAGCTCCAGCTGGAGCGGAACGAGCTCGGCGACATCGGCGGGCGACTTGCGCCACCGAGCCTCGGGCCGGCGACGCAGCGCCCCCAGCCCCGTGCACGGCGCGTCCACGAGGATCCGATCGAACTCGCCGGCACGAGAGGACGCGAGCTCGCGACCATCCTGCTCGTGCACCACGATCTCGCCGGGGACGGCACGGAGCGCCTTGCGCACCAGGCGCGCGCGGACGGGGACGACCTCGTTCGCCTCGAGGATCACGTCTTCCTGGAGCGCGATGGCCGCCAGGAGCGCGGTCTTCCCGCCGGGACCTGCGCAGAGATCGAGCCAGCGCTCCCCCACCGCGATCGGCGAGACGCCGGCCAGCGCGAGCGCGACGAGCTGGGAGCCCTCGTCCTGCACCCGAACCGTGCCTCCCGAGGCCTCGACCGACAGACGCGGATCGCCACCGGGAGATGCGTACGCCGTCGGCGCGTAAGGCAGACGGGGCTCCCCGGGCTCCGCGAGGCCGGGGAGAGCGACGAGCGTCACGTCGGGTGAGGCATTGTCGGCCTCGAGGAGGGCGTCCAGTTCGGTGTCACGTCCTTCTGCGGCGAGAGCACGACGCAGAGCACGGATGACCCAGACCGGGTGCGCAGAACGCAGCGCCAGGCGCTCGTCATCGGAGCGGGCCTGCTCTTCGATGCGCTCCTGCCAGGTCTCCGCCGAATCCCGGGTGATGCGGCGCAGAACCGCATTCGCGAAACTCGACGCCCCCCGACCGGATTCGATGGCGACGAGGTTCACGGACTCGTTCACCGCGGCGTGCGAGGCGACACGTGTCGCGAGAAGCTGGTGCACCGCGAGCCGGAGCGCATCGAGAACGGCCGGGTCGATGCGGTCGGGCGCGCGATCGGCCGCCGAAGCGATGATCGCGTCATAGGTCCCGAGCCGTCGCAGGGTGCCGTAGGTCAGCTCGGTCGCGAGCGCCGCGTCCTGAGGCGTGAGCCTCGCCTCGGCGATGGCCGAAGGGAGCACGAGGTTCGCGTAGGCGTCGGTCTCGGAGACCGCGCGCAGCACGTCGTAGGCCACCCGTCTCGCGGGCTGCACGGTACGAGCGGGACCGCGCTGACCGCCGCGATGCCCCTCAGCCGAGCCTTGGGCGCCCCGCGGTCGGCCGTTCGACGGCGTGCTTCGACGGTTCCGTCGCTCGTCGCTCATGATCCGGCCACCAGCTCGTCTCCCCCGCGCAGACCGCGCCACCAGTCGACCGCGTTCATCGCTCCCTTGCCCGCAGGCTGCACCCTCGTGACGGCGAGTGCCCCGGTGCCCGTGCCGATGTGCAGAGCCGCCTTGGTACCCCGGAGACGCCCGGCAGGCAGCGATTCGGCATCCGGAGCCGGAACCGCCTCGAGAACCTTGAGGGGCTGACCGGCGACGGTGGTGTGCGCTCCAGGCTCGGGGGTCACGCCGCGGAACCGGGCGAAGACGACCTCGAGGGGCTGGTTCCAGTCGAGCAGTCCGTCGGCGAGCGTGAGCTTGGCGGCGAAGGTCGGCTCACCTTCCTGCGGAAGTGCCCGCGCCGTGCCGTCCGCGATCGCGGAGACCACGTCTGCCGTGAGCTCCGCGCCGTCGAGCGCGAGTGCCTCGAGCGCCTCGCCTGCGGTCGCCGTCTCGGGAACATCGATCTCCCGCATCGCGAACACGTCGCCCGCATCGAGCTCTGCGACGAGCTGGAACACACTTGCCCCGAGAGCACGATCTCCCGCGATGAGCGCACGCTGCACCGGAGCGGCGCCTCGCCATGCCGGCAGCAGCGAGAAGTGGAGGTTGATCCACCCGGCCTTCGGGGTGGAGAGCAGCGGCTCGCGCACCAGCCCGCCGTACGCGACGATCACACCCAGCTCGACCTGCAGCGCCGAGATCTCGGCCGTCGCGGCGTCGTCGAGCCGCGCGGTCTTGATCACGGGGAGCCCGAGCTCGAGGGCGGCCTGGGCGACCGGAGACGGTGTCAGCACCCGCCGTCTCCCGAGCGGGGCATCGGGCCGCGTCACGACGGCGGCGATGTCGTGCGAGGTCGCGAGACGTCGCAGGGTGGGCACTGCGGCAGCGGGTGTGCCGGCGAAGACGAGGCGCATGAAGGTTCTCCGGAAGGGTCAGAGCTCTGGTTCGAGGATATCGAGGCGGACGGAGAGCGTGCTCTTGGTCGCACGCCCCTTTCTGCGGCGGCCGCTCACCGCTTCGGCGACGACGGCGGCGCGCAGGGCGGTCGCCACGCGGGAACCGGAGCCGTAGTCGAACCTCACGAGGGCGCGTACGCGAGGCGGGACGTCGTCGGACTCGACGGGCACGGGGCCGAGTACCGCGTCTGCGGGCAGGGTGAGTTCGGTGAGTGCAGCGAGAGCACTCGCGACCGTCGGAACCGAGCCCTGGACCAGGGCGACCCTGGTCGTCGGTGGCATATGCAGCGGCGCCCTGCTCTCCAGCTCCGACCGGGCGTGGCCCGCCTGGTTCCAGGTCGCGAACGCCTTCGCGGCGGCCCCGTTGACCCCGACCAGATGGATGGGCGCGCCGGGTGCGGCCAGCGCGGCCGCGTTCGACCACCAGCGAAGGCATGACTCCGCGACGCGAAGATCGGGCGCCTGCAGCATGCGGGGGCCGTCGAGCAGCACGACGGCACGGTATCCGCTCTCGGCGATCGGCTCCGCGCCGCGGGTGGCGACCACCAGCGCCGGCTTGTCCGGCACTCGTTCGACCGGGTGCGCACTGTCTGCGACGATCACCCGCACGCCAGGGAACGCCCGACCGAGCTCGTCGGCGGTGCGCTCGCTCCCCGAGGAAGCGAGTCGCAGCTTGGTGGAGGAGCACGCAGGGCACGCCCAGGCGCTGGATGCCCGACCGCACCATCCGCACACCGGCACAGCGCCACGGTGCTTCGCGCCGAGTGGACCGCCGCAGTGGGGGCACCGCGCCGGTGCCCGGCACTCGGCGCAGACGAGTGAGGGAGAGAACCCGGGTCGGGAGACCTGCACGAGCACCGGCCCTTCCGCAGCAGCAGTGCGCGCGGCGAGGAAAGCGGAGGACGGCATCCGCTGGGCCGTCGGCTGCTCCATCTCCTGCGGTGTGCTGAGCACGACGCGAGGAAGCACACGGCGTGCCGCCCTCACATCCTGCAGCCAGCCGAGAACCACGAGACGCTCCACGTCGGTGGTGCGGGTGTGCCCGGCGAAGAGCAGCGCCGAGCCCTCGAGCTCCTGCCGAAGGAGCGCGGCGTCGCGGGCGTTCACATACGGGGCCAGTGGCTCCCCCAGGAGAGGATCGCCGTCGTCCCAGATCGCGACCAGCCCGGCAACGACCGGGGAGTACACGGCCGAGCGGTTGCCCACCACGATGCACGGCGCGTCCTCGAGCGTGCGCAGGAATCCGCGGTAGCGGTCGGGGTTCGTCTGCCGGGAGTCGTGGCGCACGACCGCTCCGGCGGGCACGAGAGCGTCGAGCGCAGCGAGGAGCCTGTCGAGATCACGGCTGTCGGGGACGACGATGATCGACGACTTCCCCGCCGCGAGCATCCGGGCTGCGGAAGATGCCAGCAGTCGCGCCCACGCCTGCACGCCGTCGACGAGTTGAGGAATCGCCTCCACGGCGGCGCGTCCGCCCGCGTCGAGCACGGCACCGAGCCCGTCATAGAGTCCGACGGTGCCCTCGGCCACCGCGAGTGCCTCCGGGTCCGGCATCTCGGCGGGCGCATCGGCGGTCCAGGCCTTCTCGACACGCACCTGACGCTTGGGGATCACCAGGCGCAGCACGTCGGACGCCGAACCGGCTGCCCGGTCGGCCACCCGGCGCGCGAGGGTGTGCAGACGTTCGGGCAGGACCGGGACCTCCGACACGACGCTCTCCACTTCGGAGAGCGGACGGTCGGCGTCGTCTTCTGTGCCGATCTCGACGACGTAGCCGTCGATCACACGCCCGGCGGTGCGCAGCGGCACGCGGACCCGGACTCCGAGCGGTACGTCGCCCAGTTCCGCAGGGAGGGCGTAGTCGAAGAGCCGATCGAGTTGAGGCAGCGGGGAATCGAGGAGCACGCGCGCGATGCGCCGGCTCTCCGGAGGCATCAGGACCGCGGTCCCATCAGAGGCCGGCAGCGCGGCGCAGCTCTTCGACGCGGTCGGTGCGCTCCCACGTGAAATCGGGGAGTTCTCGCCCGAAGTGGCCGTACGCGGCCGTCTGGGCGTAGATCGGACGCAGCAGATCGAGCTGCTCGATGATCGCCTGCGGACGCAGATCGAACACCGAGGTGATCGCCTGCGTGATGACCTCGTCGGACACCTTGCCGGTGCCGAAGGTCTCGACGTAGAGACCGACCGGACGTGCGACGCCGATCGCATAGGCGATCTGCACCTCGAGGCGGTCTGCGAGCCCCGCCGCCACCGCGTTCTTCGCCACCCATCGGGTCGCGTAGGCACCGGAGCGGTCGACCTTCGACGGGTCCTTTCCGCTGAAGGCTCCCCCGCCGTGGCGGGAGGCTCCGCCGTACGTGTCGATGATGATCTTGCGGCCGGTGAGCCCGGCGTCTCCCTTGGGGCCACCGGTCACGAAGGGGCCGGCCGGGTTGATGTAGAGGGTGACATCGTCGAGGTCGAGACCGGTCGTCGCCAGCACGGGGTCGATCACATGCTCACGAACCTGCGCCTGCAGGTCTTCCTGCGAGATGTCGGGGTGGTGCTGTGTCGAGACCACGACGGCGTCGACCGACTTCGGGGTGAAGCCGTCGTAGCCGAGGGTCACCTGGGTCTTGCCGTCGGGGCGGAGGAACGGCAGCACACCGGAGCGGCGCACTTCCGTCAACCGCTCGGCGAGCCGGTGCGCGGTCCACGCGGCCATCGGCATGAGCTGCGGGGTCTCATTCGTCGCGAAGCCGAACATGATGCCCTGGTCGCCGGCGCCGAGGGCGTCGAGCGGATCGACCGAGGATCCGTCGCGGTGCTCCTGAGCGCTGTCGACGCCGTGCGCGATGTCGGTCGACTGCTCGCCCACCGACACGCTGACACCGCAGGAGTCACCGTCGAAGCCGGTCTCGCTGGAGGTGTAGCCGATGCCGTTCACGACCTGGCGGACGATCGTGGGGATGTCGACGTAGGCCTCGGTGCGGATCTCGCCGGCGACGTGCACGAGGCCCGTCGTGACGAGCGTCTCCACCGCGACGCGGGAGTCTCTGTCCTTGGCGATGAGCCCGTCGAGGATGCTGTCCGAGATCTGATCGCAGATCTTGTCCGGATGCCCCTCGGTGACGGACTCGGACGTGAACAGACGCAGGGCGCTCATCGAAACTCCAGAACGGGACGGACAGAGGGAGGGTGTTGCACCCATTCTGGACCGCGCCTCCGACAGAAGGGAGGCGCGGCCTCGAATATCACTCTGCGTGACGCAGGCGGAGCTTGTCCTCGTTGATCTCGTGCAGCGCGATGGTGAGCGGCTTGTCCTCGACGGAGGAGTCGACCAGCGGACCCACGTTGTCGAACAGGTTGCCCTCGTGCAGGTCGGAGTAGTAGTCGTTGATCTGGCGCGCGCGCTTGGCGGCGTAGATCACGAGCTCGTACTTGGAGTCGACGCGGTCGAGCAGGTTGTCGATGGGGGGATCGATGATGCCGTTGTTGTGTCCGGCCATGGTGAGACCTCCTGGTCAGGCGACGGGATCGTCGCGAAGTCGGTGCGAAATGGCGCGCGAAGACGCTCAGCGCGCAGAGCTTGAAGACAATTCTACGACCTCGCGGGCCGCCGTGGCGACGTCCTCGTTCACGATGAGGTGATCGAACTCGTTCTGCGCGGCGAGTTCACCCTTGGCGGTGCGCAGTCGGCGGGCGCGTTCCTCGGCATCCTCGGTGCCGCGGCCGACCAGTCGATGCACCAATTCGTCCCAGCTCGGAGGCAGCAGGAAGATGAGCGTCGCGGCCGGTTCTGCGGCGCGCACCTGACGAGCGCCCTGCAGGTCGATCTCGAGCAGAACCGTCTTGCCGGCAGCCAGAGCCTCGTCGATGGGCCCCCGTGGCGTGCCGTAGCGCGACTTGTTGTGGACCACGGCGTGCTCGAGGAGTTCCCCGTCGGCGATCAGCCGATCGAACTCGGCGTCGTCCACGAAGTAGTAGTGGACGCCGTCGATCTCACCGGGGCGCGGCGGCCGTGTGGTCGCCGACACCGAGAGGTGGATCTCCGGATTGTGCTCTCGGATGTGCGCGGCCACGGTGCCCTTGCCGACCGCGGTGGGGCCGGCGAGCACGAGCAGTCGACTCCGCGCCCCTCGCGCGCTCGGCACGGGGAAGCGCGTGTCGAGCCATTCCTCCAGCACCCGGCGCTGACGAGCTCCGAGACCACCGAGGCGCTTGACCGGAGAGATCTGCAGCTCCTCCAGCACGCGGTCGCGCTTGCCGGCACCGATCGCGGGGAGAGCGAGGAGGAAGTCGGTGATGCGCATCGACCCCTCGACCGAGTCGGCATCCTCCGTGGCGCGGTGCAGCACGGTCTGCGGGGTCACCACCCGCATCGTGAGGTCGCGCTTGACCGAAGCCCGCGCGCGACGGCGTTCGACGGCACGGCGCGCCGCGGCAGCCCTGTCGACTTCGGGAACCGTGCGCTGCGCCTCAGACACCGGCCACCTCGCGGTACTCGGTGGCGCGAGCGGTGATCGCCTCGGCCAGATCCGCGGGACCTGCCGAGAGGATGCTGCGGCTCTCGCTCGCGATCACAGAGTCCGACATGCGGCCGAAGCGGTGAGGGAGGTCGGCCGGCGTGGCACCCTGGGCGCCGAAGCCGGGAGCGAGGATGGGAGCTGCCGGTGCGAAGGGTTCGATCCCGGCCAGGGTCCAGTCGACGGTCGCGCCGATGACGAAGCCGAGGCTCCCCCACTCCCCTGCCGCCGACTCTGCGGCGTTGCGCGCAGAGACCTCGGTGATGACCGCAGCCGACACCGTCGCGCCGGTCGCGCCGGTGGAGCGCTGCAGGCCTTCGGCCTCGGGGTTGCTGGTCGCGGCGAGCACGAACAGCCCCTTACCGTTTTCGGCAGCCAGGGCGAACGCCCCGTCGAGAGCTCCGACGCCGAGGAACGGATTGACCGTGAGCGCGTCGGCTTCCAGGGGCGAACCCGGAGCCAGCCACGCACGCGCGTAGTCGTCCATCGTGGAACCGATGTCCCCCCGCTTGGCGTCGGCGATCACGATGAGCCCGGCGGCGCGTGCCGCCGCGAGAACGTCTTCGAGTGCGGCGATGCCCTGCGAACCGAAGCGCTCGAAGAACGAGACCTGCGGTTTCACGATGCCCACCCGCCCGGAAGCGGCCTCGACCGTGCGCAGACCGAACTCACGCACGCCCTGTGCGTCGTCGCTCAGCCCCCACGCCGCGAGCAGCGCGGCGTGGGGGTCGATGCCGACGCAGAGCGGTCCGCGTGCGTGCAGCGCCGCTCGGACCCGCTCGCCGAAGCGTTCGCTCACAGTGCCGCCTTCCGCTCCAGCGCGTACTCCTGGAGGCTCTTGACCTGGAAGCCCTCGTGGGCGGCATCCATTCCACTCACGGCCGCGCCGAGCACGGCCATGGTCGTGAACAGGGCCTTGTCTGCGGCGACCGCCGCCGCGCGGATCTCATACCCGTCGGCACGGGCCGCCCCGCCGGACGGGGTGTTCACGACGATGTCGATCGCTCCCTCGTTGATGAGGTCGACGATGTTCTTCGCGCCGGATTCCTGCGTCGCACTGTACTTCTCGACGACGGTCACGGCGATGCCGTTGCGGGAGAGGATCTCGGCGGTGCCCTCGGTCGCGACGATCGTGAAGCCCAGCTGCTGCAGACGGTGCGCGGGGAGGATCACGGCGCGCTTGTCCGAGTCGGCGACCGAGATGAACACGGTGCCCGAGGTGGGCATGCCGCCGTACGCCGCCGCCTGACTCTTCGCGAAGGCCGTCGGGAAGTCGCGATCGATACCCATGACCTCGCCCGTCGAACGCATCTCCGGGCCGAGGATGGAGTCGACGGTCTTGCCGTCGGCCGTGCGGAACCGCTTGAACGGGAGCACGGCTTCCTTGACCGACACCGGGGCATCGAGGGGCACGCGGGATCCGTCCTGCTCGGGCAGCATGCCCTCGGCGCGCAGCTCGGCGATCGTGGAACCGGTCATCACGCGGCTCGCGGCCTTGGCCATCGGGATGCCGAGAGCCTTGGAGACGAAGGGCACGGTGCGGCTGGCGCGGGGGTTCGCCTCGATGACGTAGAGCACGCCGGCGCTGATGGCGAACTGCACGTTCAGCAGTCCGCGTACGCCGACGCCCTTCGCGATGGCCAGAGTGGCCTCGCGCACCCGGTCAACGTCGGTACGGCCGAGCGAGACCGGCGGCAGCGTGCAGCTCGAGTCGCCCGAGTGGATACCGGCCTCTTCGAGGTGCTCCATGACGCCGCCGATGTACAGATCGGTGCCGTCGTAGAGCGCGTCCACATCGAGCTCGATCGCGTCGTCGAGGAAGCGGTCGACCAGGAGCGGCTTGCCCTCCTCGATGATGACCTCGCCCGCGGTGCGCACGAAGTAGTCGCGCAGCGATGCGGTGTCGTAGACGATCTCCATGCCGCGGCCACCGAGGACGAAGCTCGGGCGCACCAGCACCGGGTAGCCGATCTCCTCGGCGATGCGCACGGCGCCCTCGACGTCGATCGCCGTGCCGTTGCGCGGTGCGACGAGCCCCGCCTCATCGAGCAGACGGGAGAAGAGCTCGCGCTCCTCGGCCAGGTCGATCGCCTCGGGGCTGGTGCCGAGAACCGTGTATCCGGCGGCCTCGATGCCCTTTGCGAGCCCGAGCGGCGTCTGGCCGCCGAGCTGGCACACCACTCCGAGGATGGTTCCGCTCGCCGCCTCGGCGTCGAGCACCTCCAGCACGTCTTCGAGCGTCAGCGGTTCGAAGTACAGGCGGTCGGAGGTGTCGTAGTCGGTCGACACGGTCTCCGGGTTGCAGTTGACCATGACGGTCTCGAAGCCGGCGTCCGACAGCGCGAACGAGGCGTGCACGCACGAGTAGTCGAACTCGACGCCCTGCCCGATGCGGTTCGGCCCGGAGCCGATGATGACGACCTTGGTCCGGTCGGACGGGGCCACCTCGGTCTCGAAGTCGTAGCTCGAGTAGTGGTAGGGCGTGAGAGCCGGGAATTCGCCGGCGCAGGTGTCGACCGTCTTGTAGACCGGGCGGATGCCGAGGCCGTGGCGGACGCCGCGCACCTCCGCCTCCTTCGTGCCGCGGATCTCGGCGAGCTGCGCGTCGGAGAAGCCGTGCTCCTTGGCGTACCGGAGGGTCGCGGCGTCGAGCTCGGGAGCCGTGCGCACGATCTCGGCGACCTCGTTGATCAGCACGATCTGGTCGAGGAACCACGGGTCGATAGCCGTCGCGTCGAATGCCTGCTCGATGGTCGCGCCCTTGCGCAGCGCCTGCTGCAGCGTCACGATCCGGCCGTCGGTCGGGATCTTCGAGATCTCGAGGAGCTCCTCGACCGAGCGCTCCTCGGCGCCCCAGTGGAAGCTCGATCCGCGCTTCTCCAGCGAGCGGAGTGCCTTCTGCAGAGCGGTCGCGTAGTTGCGGCCGATCGCCATCGCCTCGCCGACCGACTTCATGGTCGTGGTGAGGGTGGCGTCGGCGGCCGGGAACTTCTCGAACGCGAAGCGCGGCACCTTGACCACGACGTAGTCGAGAGTGGGCTCGAAGCTCGCCGGCGTCACGCCGGTGATGTCGTTCGGGATCTCGTCGAGGCGGTAGCCGAGTGCGAGCTTGGCAGCGAGCTTCGCGATCGGGAATCCGGTCGCCTTCGAGGCGAGGGCGCTCGAGCGCGAGACGCGCGGGTTCATCTCGATGACGATGATGCGGCCGTTCGACGGGTCGACCGCGAACTGGATGTTGCAGCCACCGGTGTCGACGCCGACGGCGCGGATGATGTCGATGCCGATGTCGCGCATCTTCTGGTACTCGCGGTCGGTGAGCGTCAGCGCGGGTGCGACCGTGATCGAATCGCCCGTGTGCACGCCGACCGGGTCGACGTTCTCGATCGAGCAGACCACGACCGTGTTGTCGGCCGTGTCGCGCATGAGCTCGAGCTCGTACTCCTTCCAGCCGAGGATCGACTCCTCCAGGAGTACCTCGGTGGTGGGCGAGTCGCGCAGGCCCGCACCGGCGATGCGACGCAGGTCGTTCTCGTCGTAAGCGAAGCCGGAACCCAGGCCGCCCATCGTGAAGCTCGGGCGGACCACGAGCGGGTAGCCGAGTTCGTCGGCGGCCGCCAGGACCTCGTCCATCGTGTGGGCGATGCGGGAGTCCGCCACGTCGGCACCGGCGTCGAGGACCAGCTGCTTGAAGATCTGCCGATCCTCGCCCTTGTTGATAGCCTCGAAGCTGGCGCCGATGAGCTCGACGTCGTACTTCTCCAGGATGCCGTGGTTGTGCAGCTCGATCGCCGCGTTCAGCGCGGTCTGGCCGCCGAGGGTCGGCAGGATCGCGTCGGGGCGCTCCTTCGCGATGATCGTCTCGATGACCTGCCACGTGATCGGCTCGATGTAGGTCGCGTCGGCGAAGTCGGGGTCGGTCATGATGGTCGCCGGGTTGGAGTTGACCAGGATGACCCGGACGCCCTCTTCACGGAGCACGCGGCACGCCTGGGTGCCGGAGTAGTCGAACTCGCAGGCCTGACCGATGACGATCGGGCCGGAGCCGATGACGAGGACGGAGTTGATGTCGTCGCGCTTGGGCATTACTTGGAGTCCTTCTGGCTTGCGATGACCAGGTCGCGGAACCTGTCGAAGAGGTAGTTGGCGTCGTGCGGGCCGGCCGCCGCCTCGGGGTGGTACTGCACCGAGAAGGCCGGGATGTCGAGGGCGCGGAGGCCCTCGACGACGTTGTCGTTGAGGCCGACATGGCTGACCTCGACCTTGCCGTAGCCGTTCGGGCTGTCGAACGAGCCCTCCAGGGGCGCCTCGACCGCGAAGCCGTGGTTGTGGGCCGTGATCTCGACCTTGCCGGTCTGCTTGTCGAGCACCGGCTGGTTGATGCCGCGGTGGCCGAAGGGCAGCTTGTAGGTGCCGAGGCCGAGCGCGCGACCGAGCAGCTGGTTGCCGAAGCAGATGCCGAAGAACGGGAGGCCGTCATCGAGCACCGAGCGGAGCAGCTCGACGTGGTCGCCGGAGGCCGCAGGGTCGCCGGGGCCGTTCGAGTAGAAGACCGCGACGGGGTCGATCGCCCGGATCTCGTCGATCGTCACGTCCTGCGGGAGCACGTGCACCTCGAAGCCGCGCGCGGCGAGGTTGTCGATCGTTGCCTGCTTCACGCCGAGGTCGAGCACGGCGAGGTTGCCGATCCGGTCCCCCATCGCCGTGGTGATGGTCACGACGTCGACCGAGACCTCGGCGGAGAGGTTGCGCCCCGCCATCTCGGGCGCTTCGCGGACGATGCGCACCTGCTCCTCTGGGTCGAGGTCGGCATCAGCACCGGAGAAGATCCCGCCGCGCATGGAGCCGGCCGAGCGGATGTGGCGGGTGATCGAACGCGTGTCGATACCGCTGATGCCCACGACGCCGTCCTCGACGAGCACGTCGTCGAGCGACGCGTTCGCGCGCCAGTTCGACACGACGCGCGAGGGGTCGCGCACGATGTAGCCGGCGACCCAGATGCGGCGGGATTCCGCGTCTTCGTCGTTCATGCCGGTGTTGCCGATGTGAGGTGCCGTCTGCAGGACGATCTGACCCGCGTACGAGGGGTCGGTGATCGTCTCCTGGTATCCGGACATGCCGGTCGCGAAGACGACCTCACCCAGGGTGCGGCCGCGGGCACCGTATGCGCGTCCGGTGTGGCGGGTGCCGTCTTCCAGCACGAGGACGGCGGGATCGGGGAGCTGAGCCGCAGGGGCCTGTCCGGGGGGTGTCGAGAGTGTCATGACGTTGCTCCAGTGTCGGGGGCGGCGGGGACGAGCCGCTGCAGGTCGGAGATGAGATTCCGCGGGTCGCCGGTGGCGAGCCGCAGGTAGCTGTCGACGATCGTGTCGTCGTCGATGTTCCAGGCGATGCGCACGAGGCCGCCGGGCTCGACGACCCGGTCGATCGTGACCGTGGCGCGGTCGACGGCGACGAGCCGGGCGTTCGCGAGGAACACCGTCGGCGCGCCGTCGAGGCAGAGGGCGATGCCGCGATCCGTGAGGGCGAGTTCGCCGCGGGCCCGGTACGCGAGGGGCGACACCGCCAGACGCTCGAGCGGCTGCTCGTGCCGTGTGGTCGACACGTACAGCACCTCGTCGCGGCGGGAGACCTCCGCATGCTCCGGAACCCCCAGCGGGGCCGTGAACACGGAATCGCGGCGGATTCGTCGTCGCCAGGCGAAGAGCATGGTGAGCAGTACCAGGAGCGCGACCGCGATCGTGATCGCGACAGCGAGGTCCCGAGCGCTCATGCGCCGAGCTCCTCGACGACGCTGCCGCCGTCGACGGTGAGGACGCCCCCGTGGATCGTATACTCGACCCGTCCGGGAAGAGCCCTGCCGAGGTACGGCGAGTTCACACTGCGGCCGTGCAGATCGGCTTCGGTGAAGACGCCGTCGACGGAGGCGTCGTAGAGCGTGATCTGGGCGGGCTGACCGACCTCGAGCGGAGTGCCGTGACCGGCGAGGCTGCCGATACGCGCCGGCGTCGCGCTCATCACCCGTGCGACATCGGACCACTCCAGCAGCCCGGTCTGCACCATCGACTGGTGCACGACGCGCAGTGCGCTCTCGAGGCCCACCATGCCGTTCGCGGCGGCCTGCCACTCGCACGCCTTGTGCTCGCTCGGGTGCGGGGCGTGATCGGTGGCCACGATGTCGATGGTGCCGTCGGCGAGCCCCTCGCGCACGGCGAGCACATCCTCTTCCCGGCGCAGGGGCGGGTTGACCTTGTACCGCGCGTCGTATCCGCGCACGAGCTCGTCGGTCAGCAGCAGGTGATGAGGGGTGACCTCGGCCGTGACATCGATTCCGCGTTTCTTGGCCCAGCGGATGATGTCCACCGACCCTGCGGTCGAGAGGTGGCACACGTGCAGGCGCGAGCCGACGTGCTCCGCGAGCAGCACGTCGCGGGCGATGATCGACTCCTCGGCGACGGCGGGCCAGCCGGCAAGACCGAGCTCCGCCGAGACCGTGCCCTCGTTCATCTGCGCACCCTCGGTGAGGCGGGGATCCTGCGCGTGCTGCGCGATGACGCCCCCGAAGGACTTCACATACTCGAGCGCGCGGCGCATGATCAGCGGGTCGAACACGCAGAAGCCGTCGTCGCTGAAGACGCGGACCTGCGCGCGGGACGTCGCCATGGCGCCCAGCTCGGCGAGACGCTCGCCCTTCTGGCCGACCGTGACCGCGCCGATGGGCTGCACGGTGGCGTAGCCGGCGGCTTCGCCGAGGGCGAGCTCCTGCTCGACCACGCCGGCGGTGTCGGCGACCGGCGAGGTGTTGGGCATGGCGAAGACGGCCGTGAAGCCGCCGGCGGCTGCAGACCTCGTGCCGGTGAGGATAGTCTCGGAGGCTTCGTAGCCCGGCTCCCGCAGATGCGTGTGGAGGTCGACGAGACCGGGGAGCGCGACGAGTCCCGCTGCGTCCACGACGCGTGCACCGGTCCGGCTCAGTCCGCTGCCGATCTCGGCGATCCGGCCGTCCTCGATGATGATGTCGGCGCTCTCGGCACCGAGAAGCTGCGCACCGGTGATGACGAGGGTCTCGTTCACAGGTCTCCCCCTCGTTCGTCGTCTCGTTCTCCTGCCAGCAGCAGGTACAGCACCGCCATACGGACGGAAACCCCGTTCGTGACCTGTTCCAGCACCGTCGAACGGGGGGAATCGGCTGCTTCCGAAGAGATCTCCAGTCCCCGGTTCATGGGTCCGGGGTGCATCACAATGCTACCGCCCGGAAGAGCCGCCACACGCCGCGCGTCCAGGCCCCAGCGTCGGGAATACTCCCGCTCAGTCGGGAAATACGCGGCGTTCATCCGTTCCAGCTGGATGCGCAGCATCATCACCGCGTCCGGCTCCTCCGCCAGCGCCTGATCGAGGTCGTACACGACGCGGACCGGCCAGAGCGAGACGTTCTGGGGAACCAGCGTCGGTGGAGCCACCAGCGTGACTTCGGCACCGAGCGTGGTGAGCAGCCAGACGTTCGAGCGCGCGACCCGTGAGTGCAGGACGTCGCCCACGATCACGACGCGCATTCCGCTCAGGTCCTGGCCGCGGCTGTCGGCGCCGAACCGACGCTTGCGGATGGTGAAGGCGTCGAGCAGAGCCTGGGTCGGATGCTCATGGGTGCCGTCGCCGGCGTTCACGACCCCGGCCGAGATCCACCCGCTGGTCGCGAGGGTCTGCGGTGCACCGGAGCCCGGGTGACGGACCACGACCGCGTCGGCGCCGATCGCCTCGAGCGTCTGCGCGGTGTCCTTCAGGCTCTCGCCCTTCGAGACGCTGGAGCCCTTCGCGGCGAAGTTGATGACGTCGGCGGAGAGTCGCTTGGCGGCGGCTTCGAACGAGATGCGCGTACGCGTCGAGTCCTCGAAGAAGAGGTTCACGACCGTCTTGCCGCGCAGGGTCGGAAGCTTCTTGACCTCACGGGACTGCGTGTCGGACATGTCCTCGGCGACATCGAGGATGCGCAGGGCCGTGGTCCTGTCGAGAGTGCGGGTGTCGAGGAGGTGTCTCATTCGCCGATCGTCACCTCTTCGGCCCCGTCGTTCTCGAGGAGGCGCACGTTGACCCGCTCGGTGCGGGCGGAGGGGATATTCTTGCCGATGAAGTCCGGCCGGATCGGAAGCTCACGGTGCCCGCGGTCGACGAGGATCGCGAGGCGCACGACCGCGGGGCGTCCGATGGACTGGATCGCGTCGAGAGCGGCGCGGATGCTGCGGCCGGAGAAGAGCACGTCGTCGACGAGCACGACGGTCTTGCCGTCGATGCCGCCGACCGGGATCTCGGTCGGCTGCGGAGAACGCGTGGGATGCTTGGCGAGGTCATCACGGAACAGCGTGACATCGAGCGATCCGACCGGGACGGACTGCTGCGCGATCTCGCTGATCAGCAGGCCGAGGCGGTGAGCGAGAGTGACGCCGCGGGTCGGGATGCCCAGCAGGACGAGATTCTCGGCGCCTCGATTGGATTCGAGGATCTCGTGCGCGATACGGGTCAGCGCTCGTGAGATGTCGGCTTCGTGCAGCACAGTGCGCATGCTCATCGGCCGCTCCCTTCTCCGCCTCACAGGACGGTGTTAAAGGTTGCTTGTCATGCCAGTGTATCGGAGCGATGAGGCTCCCGAGGGTCAGCTGGCCTCTTGCAGCACCGGGTCGGTGACGTCGTCGATCTTCGACGAACGGATCGCGTGACCTGCGGTGGAAAGGCAGCGCCCGGTCTTCAGATCCCACTTCCAGTCGTGCATGCTGCACGTGAGGATGCCGTCTTCGTCGACCGTGCCGGTGCGGGTGAGGTCTGCGCGCAGGTGCGGGCAGCGACGCTGAACGACCCAATCGCCGATCTCGGTGTCTTCGGTCTGGTCGGTCTGCTCCTGGTACCAGTTCTCGACGTACTCGATGCGGTCGACCGAGAGGCACTTGAGGAACGTGGTGAGGAACTCGTTGAACTTGCCGCTGCGGCCGACGGAGAACTGCATCGAGAGGAAGATCGAGTTCGACCAGTCGATCTCGTGGTCGACGATGTTGGTCGACACCAGATCGGCGGGGATGGTGTACCAGTACACGCACTCCTCGCCCGCGTACTCGCGGACCTTCGCGCGCGGGAAGTCCACGACCATGTCGAGTTCGCCGATGCGGAAGCGCACGCAGCCACCGACGCCGAGCCGGATCGTGCGGGACTTCTTCAGCAGCGGCTCCCACCACGTCTTGATGGCTTCGAGCATCTCCGCGGGCGGGATGATCTCGGCGCGAGAGGCCTCCTCATCGTGGATCTCCTGCTGTCGGCTCGCGCGCTGCTCCTCGAGGTAGTCCCACTTCTCATCGAAGATGTGCGCGATCTCGGCCTCGGTGTAGAGAGTCTGCTCGCTGGTGACCGCTCCCCCGTCGACCGTGACCACGGTGCCGGGGATGAAGAGCTGGCCGTCGTACTGCGGCGCGAGCTCCTTCATGTGCGCGAGGAACTGCTTCTGATCCGTGAAGATCGACTCGCCGTTCTTGCCGAGCCCGTTGAAGTCGAACAGGTCGTCGCGGAGGAACATGGGCGGGCCGGCCATCGGGAAGACGTGCGGGGCATCGACCTTCTCGATGTAGTACATGGCGCGCTTGTTCTGCGCCTCGCGCTTGAGCCGAGCGAAGTTCTGCTTGGCATCCAGCGGCAGGTCGTAGACCATGGGCCACCAGATAGCTCCGGAGACCTGCGTGAAGTACGCGTCGGGCTTGCCGAAATCGAGCAGCTTCTCGAGGTCGAGCGGGTGCGAGTCGTTCTGGTTGAGCACCGAGCCGGTACCGTCGTCGACGCTCAGGGAGGAGTCGCCGATCGGACCGTCGCTGGGCGCGCGCAGCGGTGTGATCATCATCTTGAGCTCACCGCGCTCGATGACCCGACCCGCGGGTGCGTAGGTGATGTTCGTGTAGCCGAGCGCGCGGATGTCCTTCTCGAGGTCATCGGTCGGGTACTCCGGAAGAAGCACCTCGATGTCCTTGCGGATGTAGCGCTCGAGCAGCTTCGGGTCGAAGTGGTCGCGGTGGCGGTGCGAGATCCAGAGGAAGTCGGCCTCACGCCCGAAACGCTCCCAGTCGAGCCCTCGGTTGTCGGGGAACGGGAACCAGGATCCGTAGAAAGAAGGCCCGAGGACCGGGTCGCAGATGATGTTCCCGCCCAAGGTCTCGATGAACATCCCGGCGTGGCCGAGTCCCGTGATCCGCATTGCATTCCTCCCGAAAGTGAACCGTTCGATTGTACCGAGGGCTCCCTGTGGGCCCGGTCGACCTCGCCGTGAGTATTCCGGTCAGGCGTCGAAGAACCCGCGGCGGCCTCACCGACACATCGCCGCGCGAGGCCGCCGTGCCACACTTCAGGCGTTGGAGCCGTGGGGGTATCGCAGGCAGGCCGCTCCGATGACCAACAAGGTGATGAGCGCTGCCAATGCGACTATCAGGAGAGCAGTGGCGCCTACGGATCCGGTGATCGTCACGGCCGGAGCATATTCCCGTCCGGCAGCGCCGCGAAACGTCGCGATAAATGGAATCGCGATCGTCGTCCCGCCGCCGAACGCCACGGCCGCGCATAGCATCCATCCAACGAGCACGATCCCGACCGAGATGAGGAGTGAATGGAGAACGACCAGGCAATAGCCAACCATCGACGAAGCCGAGCCGCGCATTCCGATCGCCCCTTCAGCGCTCGTCATCGTACGCACCTGGCAGTGAAGCCATTCTTCGTGGACAGCTCGGGATACTTCCCCATCGCCCGGCACGTGTTCCACCAGCTGACAACGATCCACGTAGCGACACCGAGTACCGCCGCGGCAACGACGATCATCGCAATCGTCGTCACGACGATGACGACCAGGGGGAGAGGATCGGCAACGACGGGGTACGCCACGTCGCTGAGCTCCTGATGCTTGACGATCTGCGTCAAGGTCGTTCCCTCGACGATGTAATGCGTTGGTACTGCCTCGCCATTGGCGTCGCGGGCCCAAGCCGGCTCAAAGACCACCTTGGTCACACCTTGCGCGTCAATGATCAGCGCCCCGCCTTCGTCGGTCGCCACGAGCCTGTGCCCTGCGGGAATCGACAGGCCATACGCGTAAGACTCGGACGCCAGTTCATTCTCGATGACCGAGAGGAGCTGTACGCCTCCCTCCGTCGGAACGACGGCGTTGGAGCTCTCACCGCCAGAGGCAAACGCGACGGCGCCGTTCTCTAGCGTGCTGGCGGGGGCTGAGGTTGCTGCATTGGGGAGAGATATCCCGAGCGAGAACTCCCCTACGGTCATGGAAACGCCATCTCTGGCATTGGCCGGGATGATCACGTCCAGATAGCCGTCGCTCATCACAGGATTGGCATTGTCCTGCGCTGGCGACTGGGAGCCGACGGGGTGCTGGAGCAAACCTTCACCCAGGTTGCCGAGAGCGCTTGCGACTGCCTGATCCTCCTCACCATATGAGGACGTACCTTCCTCGGCGAGAGCCGGTGTGGCCGTCACCATTGTTGCAGCCAACGCTCCCGCGATGATGATTCCTACTGTCCGGTTCGTTCTCATGTGCATCTCCAAGCCTCCTCTACTTGATCCCCGCTAACCGGTAACACGCTAGCTGTGTACGGGTTGCGACTCTTGCGCACCGAACTTCCCGTAGATGCGCCCCACCCACCCCGTCCGGCTTGAGCTGTCCAAACGACGTGCCCGCGCTCGTCCTCCTTCGAACCTCGCGGCGAGAGACAGGTCAGGCGTCGAACAGCCCGCGGATGTCTTCGGCGGAGAGGGACTGCGCGAACAGTGCCTCGTCGTCCAGCACCGCCGTGAACAGACGCGCCTTCCGACGCTGGAGTTCGAGCACCTTCTCCTCGATCGTGCCCGTGGCGATCATGCGGTAGACGAACACCTGGTTGTCCTGACCGATGCGGTGCGTGCGGTCCACGGCCTGCGCCTCGGCGGCCGGGTTCCACCAGGGATCGAGCAGGAACACGTAGTCGGCCTCGGTGAGGGTGAGTCCGAATCCGCCGGCCTTCAGGCTGATGAGGAACACCGGCTGCTCCCCCGACGTGAAGCCTTCGACCACCTTCTGGCGGTGCCGCGTCGAACCGTCGAGATGCGCATACGGGATGCCTGCGGCTTCGAGGCGCGCCGCGGCCATGTCGAGGAACGACGTGAACTGGCTGAACACCAGAGCCCGATGCCCCTCCGCCTGCAGCTCGATCACGCGCTCGAGCAGAACATCGAGCTTGCGGGATCCGATCTTCGCGTCTTCGGGATCGATCAGTCCGGGAGCCAGGCTGAGCATGCGCATCAGTGTCAGAGAGCGGAACACGATGAAGCGGTTGCGGTCGAGGTCTTCCAGCAGTCCCAGCACCTTCTGCCGCTCGCGCTGCAGAACGACCTCGTAGAGCGCCCGGTGGGAGGAACTCAGCTCGACCTCGAGGATCTGCTCCTGTTTCGCCGGCAGCTCCGGTGCTACCAGCTCCTTCGTGCGGCGCAGCAGGAGTGGGCGGATGCGGCGGCGCAGCCGTTCGAGCCGGCGCTGCCGATAGGCCCCGCCCTCCTCGTTCTCGGGGACCTTGCCCTGCTCGATCGGCTGGATGTAGTCCTCGCGGAACTTCCGGGCAGAGGCGAAGAGGCCCGGAGCCGTCAGCTTGAGCAGTGCCCACAGCTCGCTGAGGCTGTTCTCCATCGGCGTTCCGGTGACCGCGAAGGTGACGTCGGCGGGGAAAGTCGCGACCGCACGGTGCAGCTTGGTCTCGGGGTTCTTCACGAACTGGGCCTCGTCGAGGATGAGTCCGGCCCACTCGACACCGGCGTACGAGTCTTCGTCGAGCCGTGCGACGGCATAGGTCGTGATCACGAGGTCGATGTCACCCAGCGAGGATGCCAGCGGTGGCCCCTGTGTGCTCGCCCGGACCAGCACGCGCAGCGCCGGCGCGAATCGTGCGGCCTCGCCGCGCCAGGTCGCGAGGACAGACGTGGGCACGACGACGAGGAACGGTCGCCGCTCACCCGCTTCGCGTGCGTGCATGATGAGCGCCAGCAGCTGCAGCGTCTTGCCGAGGCCCATGTCGTCGGCGAGGATGCCGCCGAGGCGGTGCGCCCAGAGGAAGGCGAGCCAGTCCAGACCCTCTTTCTGATAGGGGCGGAGTTCGGCCGTGATTCCCTGCGGCACCGCGACCGCCGGTACGGAGCTCGCCCGACGCAGCCCGTCGGCCGTCGCCCGCCATGTCACGGCGGGAAGAGCCTCGTCGGCGAGATCCTCGAACTCCTCCCACAGGTCAGTCTGGTGTCGGCTGATCCGCGGACCGGCTTCCCACTCCTCGAGGTCGCCGGCCTCGTCGATCAGCTCGCGGAGGCGGTCCAGCGCCCGGTGATTCAGAGAGAAATAGCCGCCGTCGGAGAGGAGGAGCTTCTTCTTCCCCTTGCTGAGTGCGGTGAAGAGCGGTCCGAACGGGATGGTCCGGCCGTCGATCTTCACCAGGACGCCGAGATCGAACCAGTCGGGATCAGTGCTCTCGACCGTGGTCACCGTGATCTCAGGCTCGCCCGTGAGCTCGTGATAGCTCTTGCTGCGGCCGGTGACGGTGACGGTGACGCCCTCGGCCTCGAGCGCCGGCACCACTCGGGTGACGAACTCGGCGGCCGCGATGTCGTGGAAAGTCCCGGTGGGCGCGAGCTCCTCCCCCAGTCGTTCCATCCACACGGCCCGAAGCGCATCCCTGAGGGCATTCTCGGCGACGGCGTCTCGCACCGCATCGGAACTCGGCGTGAAAGGCACGAGTCCGAACCCGCGGTAGTCCCACTCGAACGAATACTTGACGGTGTCGCCCCGCTGGAAGGACAGTTCCAGCACGGCACGGGGCGCGGGAAGAGGAGGCAGCTCGACCCGACCGACCGGCCGCACGTCGATACGGCGAGCCAGCAGCGGATAGGCATCGCGGAAGAACGCCGCCTCGTCGCGGGCCGGCACCTCGAGGCCTTCGCCGGCACCCAGCAGCGCGTGGACGGGTCGGCTGATCGCCACCTCAGCCAGCGTCACGCGGAGCTTCGTGCCGCGCTGCGCGACCTCGTACAGACCACTGTGCCCGATCGGATGCACGGCGAGCGGTTCGACCTCGCGGCCGTCGATCGTGACGGCGGGGTGCACGACGAGGCCACCGCCCTCGCGTGCGACGGTCGCACCGATCGATGCGCGCTCCGCGAGCACGACAGTCGTGCTCTTCTGGGTGGCGACCAGCGGGATGCCGACGTCAGCCCCCGCACGCAGATGCCCCCAGAGCAGACCGGACTCGATCAGGTCGGCCACCAGCCAGTCGCCCGCAGTGCCGGAGAGGAGCGTGTCGCGCGCGATGCTGAGCAGATCGGCGAACCACCGCGACCGGTCGCGCCCGTACTGCGTGGGCGAGCGGCGAACCGCGTCCCACGATGCGGTCCCCTGTACCCAGGCGCCGGTGGACGCACTCTTCTCGAGCGGTCGGATTCCGAGCAGGATCTCGCCGGTGCGCTTCGCCACATCGCGTGCGGTCGCCGTGCGCTGGGGACGGGACGCCCACGGGTTCGCGCCTCGGCCGTCGCGCAGTCGCAGTTCCACACCGAGTGCGAGTGGAGTTTCGGCGTCGTCGCGCGGAGCGCCGAGAATCGACCGCCAGTCCGCGGATGACGAGCCCTCCGAGCGAGACGGGTCGGACGCGAGGGACATGCCCCCATCCTCTCCGACACCACCGACAGTGTCTCGTGCCGGACGGTCAGGCGGAGCGGGCCACCCGCGCGAGCACGCCGTGCACGAACGCGCCGGAGTCGTCGGTCGAGAATTCCTTCGCGAGCTCCACGGCCTCGTCGATCGCGACAGCCGTCGGCACCTCTTCGTTGTAGAGGATCTCCCACACGGCGATGCGGAGCAGCGCGCGGTCGACCGCGGGCATCCGCTCGAGCTTCCAGTCACGACTGTGCGTCGTGATCTGCTCGTCGATCTCGTCGCGCTGGTCGATGATGCCGTCGACGACCTCACGGGCATAGAGCCAGGAGGCTTCACGTGCAGGCTCGCTGGCCGCACGCTTCGCCTCGGCTGCCAGTGTCACGGCGATGTCATCCCCGCGCACATCGGCGGAGAACAGGATGTCGAGAGCGCGCTTGCGCGCCTTCGTCCGGGCGCTCACGCCTTACTTCTCGCGGCCGAGGTAGTCACCCGTGCGGGTGTCGACCTTGACCTTGGTGCCGGCCTCGACGAACAGCGGCACCTGGATCTCGTAGCCGGTCTCGAGGGTCGCGGGCTTGGTGCCGGCCGACGAGCGGTCGCCCTGCAGGCCCGGCTCGGTGTAGGTGATCTCGAGGATCACGGATGCCGGAAGGTCGATGTAGAGCGGGTTGCCGTGGTTCAGCGCGATGGTCACGGCCTGGTTCTCGAGCAGGAAGTTCTTCGCGTCGCCCACCGTGGCCGCACCGACCGTGATCTGGTCGAAGTCGGTCTGGTCCATGAACACGTAGCCGTCACCATCGGTGTACAGGTACGTGTAATCGCGGCGGTCGACGTTCTCGATCTCGATCTTCGCGCCCGCGTTGTACGTGCGGTCGACGACCTTGCCGGACACGACGTTCTTCAGCTTGGTGCGCACGAACGCACCACCCTTGCCGGGCTTGACGTGCTGGAACTCGATGACGCTCCAGAGCTGCCCGTCGATGCTGAGGACGACGCCGTTCTTGATGTCTGCGGTAGATGCCATGCGCTGCGAGTTCCGTTCGTGTGTCTGCGGGTTCGGACGAGGCCGACAGTCGAGTCTAAGGGATGCGCGCCCGGACCCCCGCACGGCTCATGCCGCGAAGAGACCCGTCACACGAGAACATAGGCCCGCAGCACCGCCTGGCACACCCCGTTGACGTCGGGAGTTTTCGGCGCTCACCCTGGAGGCGAAAGAGAGGGACGCTCATGTCCGGAAGAGCAGCGCGCAGGCGGAGCGGACGTCCTGATGGAGGACTCGATCCAACCCTGGTGACCAGTCAGCCCGCGCTGCGGTCGTCCTCCGGAGCCATCTGGCTCGTCGTCGCCGCGCTGTTCGCCGTCATGAGTCTCGTGCCCCTGGTGGCCATTGCGGTGGACGGCGGCCCCGCGGAATCCGTGGCCCTCGTGACCGCGACGCTCGTGGTCGGTCTTCTGCTCGCGATGCTGGTGATCCGTTGGACGATGCGCGAAGGGCCACCCCGGTTACGCGCGTTGGCAGGCTGCTTCCTCGGCATGGCGCTGATCGCCCTCATCGGCATGGTGATCTGCGTGATGATCGTGTGGATCCCGCTGACGCGCTGAGGACTCGCTTCGATCAGAGGTGCGTGACCAGTTCGCGCACGGCGTCAGCGTAGCCGTCGACGCCGCGGCCGATGACGCGCACCACTGCGACGTCATGCAGGTAAGAGTGGTGGCGGAACTCTTCTCGGGCGTACACATCGGAGATGTGCACCTCGGCGAACGGCAGCGCGACACCGGTCAGCGCGTCCCGCAGCACTACGGACGTGTGCGTGAGCCCCCCGGGGTTGATCACGATGGCCGCGCAGTCCTCGCGCGCGGCGTGGATGGCGTCGATCAGGACGCCTTCGTGATTGCTCTGCACCGCGCGCACCTCGAAATCGAACTCGGCGGCGGCAGCAGCGGTGATCCGCTCGACGTCGGCGAGCGTGGCGGTGCCGTAGACATCGGGTTCGCGCGTGCCCAGCAGGTTCAGGTTCGGGCCGTTGACCAGGAGGATGCGGCGGGTCACGCACCCACCTCCTGGTAGGCGGCGAACATCAGCGACTCGTCCGGGGCCTGCAGCACGGTGGGCTTGGCGATGTCGTCGAGCAGGATGAACCGCAGCATCCCGCCGCGACTCTTCTTGTCGCGCTGCATCGTGGCGAGCAGCTGCGGCCACGCGCCCGCCCGGTAAGACGTGGGAAGACCCAGCGACTCCAGGATGGTGCGGTGGCGCTCAGCCGCGGTATCCGAGAGCCGGCCGGCAAGGCGTGAGAGTTCCGCGGCGTACAGCATCCCCACCGAGACCGCCGCGCCATGCCGCCAGCGATACCGCTCGGCGTGCTCGATCGCGTGCCCGAGGGTGTGTCCGTAGTTGAGGATCTCGCGGAGCCCGGCCTCGCGGAAGTCGTCGGAGACCACCTCGGCCTTCATGCCGATCGCCAGTTCGATCGCACGGCGGAACTCATCCGTCGTCGTGTCCACTGCGCGAACGGGATCGGCCTCGATGATGTCGAGGATCTCCGGCGCCCAGATGAACCCCGCCTTGACCACCTCGGCGAACCCTGCGGTCGCCTCGTTCGGGCTCAGGCTGGCGAGCTCGTCGAGGTCGCCGATCACGGCGCTGGGGGCCCAGAAGGCGCCGACGAGGTTCTTGCCCTCGGCGGTGTTCACGCCGGTCTTCCCGCCGACCGCGGCGTCGACCAGCCCGAGAACGGTGGTGGGCACCTGGACCAGCTGCACACCGCGCAGCCAGGTCGCCGCGACGAAACCTGCGAGATCGGTCACTGCACCGCCGCCGTAGCCGACGACGGCGTCGCTGCGGGTGAAGTCGGCCTGCCCCATGACCTGCCAGCAGAATGCGGCGACCTCGATGCGCTTGCCCTGCTCCGCGTCCGGGATCTCGGCGAGCAGAACTTCGCGCGGCCCTTCGGCCGTGTCGGCGAGCAGACGGTCCCGCAGCTCAGCCGCGCGCGCCGCGAGCGTCGGCGGGTGCACGACCAGGATCTTGCGCACACCCGGCGCGAGGGCAGCGGAGACCTGCTCGAGGATCCCCCGCCCGATCGTGATGTCGTAGGCATCGTTTCCGGTGACACTGATGGTCGTCGTGCTCATCGCTGCTCTCTCCTCCATGTCACGATGTCGTCCGCGATCCTCTGCATCGGACGACGTGAGGTGTCGAAGGTCGTCGAGGCGACCTCGGCGTACCACCTCCGGCGTTCCTCGAAGATCTTCTTCCAGCGCTCGACCGGATCCTCCTCGCCCGCCAGCAGGGGGCGATTGCTGCCGCGCAGCCGGTCGGCCACCGCGTCGACGCTCACCGTCAGGAAGACGACCGGTTGATCCTTGAGCAGATCGCGCGTGTCGGCCTGCGTCACCGCGCCGCCTCCGAGGGAGATCACGCCGCCCTCGGAGAGCGCCTCCGCCACCGCTGCCCGCTCGAGGTCGCGGAAGTGCGCCTCTCCGTGCTCGGCGAAGATGGCAGGGATCGGGCCGTGCGTCGCGACGATGCGCTTGTCGGTGTCGACGAAGGCGACTCCCAGTCGACGCGCGACGCGTCGACCGACGCTGGTCTTGCCGGCGGCCATCGGGCCGACCAGCACCAGCGTCAGCGGGTCAGCCTCGCTCGTCATGCGCGATGAGCGCCGCCTCGGACGCGGGTGTCGTGCGCAGCTCCGCGGGGATGCCGTCGAGGTACCCGTCGAGGTTGCGCCGCGTCTCACGGATGCTGTCGCCGCCGAACTTCTCGAGCACGGCGTTCGCCAGCTCGACCGCGACCATGGCCTCGGCGACCACACCCGCAGCGGGAACCGCGCACACGTCGGAGCGCTGGTGGTGGGCGGTCGCGTCGTCGCCGGTCGCGATGTCGATGGTGCGCAGCGCGTGCGGCACCGTGGCGATCGGCTTCATGCCGGCACGCACGCGCAGGACGGTTCCCGTGGACATACCGCCCTCGGTGCCGCCGGCGCGGTCGGAGCCGCGCGTGATGCCGTCAGCGGTCGCGAACAGCTCGTCGTGCGCCGCCGAGCCACGACGGCGCGTGGTCTCGAATCCATCGCCCACTTCGACGCCCTTGATCGCCTGGATGCTCATCAGTGCCTGGGCGAGACGGCCGTCCAGGCGCCGGTCCCAGTGCACGTGCGAGCCGAGCCCGGGCGGGAGGCCGTACGCCAGCACCTCCACGATGCCGCCGAGCGTGTCGCCGTCCTTCTTCGCATCGTCGACCTCGGCGACCATCAGTGCCGAGGTCGCGGGGTCGAAGCAACGCAGCGGATCGGCGTCCAGGGCATCCACGTCGTCTGGAGTCGGAAGAGCAGACCCCGGAGGAACCTGCACCGGACCGATCGAGAGCGTGTGGCTGACCAGACGGATGCCGAGCTCGCCGAGGAACGAACGGGCGATGGCACCGAGCGCGACGCGTGCGGCCGTCTCTCGAGCACTCGCACGCTCGAGGATCGGACGCGCCTCGTCGAAGTCGTACTTCTGCATGCCCACCAGGTCGGCGTGACCCGGGCGCGGGCGCGTGAGCGGAGCGCTGCGCCCGCGGGACTTGTCGGTGAGCTCGACGGGCTCGGGGTTCATGACCTCGATCCACTTCGGCCACTCGGTGTTACCGATGCGCAGGGCGATCGGGCTACCCAGGCTCTTTCCGTGACGGACGCCGCCCGAGAGGGTCAGCTCATCCTGCTCGAACTTCATTCGCGAGCCACGGCCGTAGCCCAGCTTGCGGCGGGCGAGATCGGCCTGGATGGCTTCGGAGGAGACAGGGACGCCGGAGGGCAGACCCTCCATGACGGCGATGAGTTCTGGGCCGTGGGATTCGCCGGCCGTGAGCACGCGGAGCATTGCTCCAGTCTCCCACGGGTTCGGACCCCCGCTGCGCCGCGTTTCGTCCTGCGCGTCGGGTCAGAGCGCGGCGCGCATCGCGGCGACGACCGAGTCCTCATCCGGCAGCTCTGTGCGGGGATCCCGGTGATGGAAGACGCGGATCTGACGAACGGCCTGGTGCAGCAGCATGCCGAGTCCGGAGATCACGGCCCCGTCGCCCCAACCCGCCGCGAGAGCCGAAGGCCACGGCGCGTAGGCGGCATCGAACAGCGCTCCCCCGCTCTCGGCCAATGCCGTCGAGGTGTCGGCAGGAAGCGCGGTCCCACTGGGCAGAGTCGCGATCGTGAGATCGGCGCGCGAGGGCTTCGCATCGAGCGGCTGCGTCTCCACCAGGACACCGATGTGCGCTCCGAGCGCCACCAGTCCGGCCGCCCGCTCGGGTCGTCGGGCGTGCACGAACACGCGGGTCGCACCCAGCTCCATCGCCGCTACGAGGGCAGAGGCGGCCGTGGCACCGGCCCCGAGGATGCGGACCGTTCCCGCCTCGGTCACGCCGGCCTCGGCCAGCGCGTCGACGATCCCGCCGACATCGGTGTTGAACCCCGCGGGCGCGTCCCCGAGCAGCAGGGTGTTGACAGCACCGGTGAGTTCAGCGTGGGCATCCTTCGTCGCCGCGGCGCGGAACGCCTCCTCCTTCAAGGGCATGGTCAGGGAGAGACCACGCCAGGAGTCGTCGAGTTCCGCGAGGGCGCCCGCGAACGCGGGTGCCGTGACCTGACGGCGTCCGTACTGCCAGTCCACGCCCAGCACGCGGTAGGCCGCGGCATGCAGGTCCGGCGACTTGGAGTGCGCGATCGGGTCGCCCCAGACCGCCAGACGGGTACCGGTCACCGTCTCAGCAGCCCGCGTCGGGGTTGTCCCGGCACCACGCGCGCCACTTCTCGATCCCCTGTTCGTGCTCGGACATGGTCTCGGAGAACTGTGTCTCTCCGGTGTCCAGATTGATCGTGACGAAGTACAGCCAGGGACCGTCCACCGGATGCATGGCGGCATCGATGGCAGCGTCGCTCGCGCTCGAGATCGGGGTCGCGGGGAGCCCCTGGCGCTTATAGGTGTTCCACTCGTTGTCGCTCTCGAGCGCTTCCTTGGAGCTCGAGACGACGCCCTCGTGCAGCGATCCGTAGCCGTACTGGGCGGTCGAGTCCATCTGCAGCAGCATGTCGATGTCCAGGCGGTTCTGGATGACTCGCGACACCTTGGCGAAGTCGTCCAGTCGGCCTTCACGCTGGATGATCGAGGCGATCGTCAGCACGCGCTGCGCGTCTTCGGGCGGCACTCCTGCCTCATCGAGCGCCTGGCGGGTGCGGTCGACCATCCGCTGGATGACCTGTGTCGGGGTGACCTCAGGATCGAAGGTGTACACGGCCGGGAACAGCCAGCCTTCAAGGCTCCTCGCGTCGACTCCGTACTGCGACGGGTCCTTTACCGCGGCCTCGAAGTCGGCGAGCGGAAGCCCGAGCGTCTCGGCCATCGCCGGCAGCGACGAGACGATCGTCGCGCCCTCCCCGACCGACACCGTGTTCTCGAGCTTGTTGGCCTCGTCCTCGAGAGCGGCGAGAGCGGCCTCGGCAGTCATCTTCTGCTGCAGGCGGTAGACACCCGGGTAGAACGTCGGGTTGATGCCCTCGTCGACGAGATAGTCGTAGAACACATCCTCGGTCTTCGTGACACCCGCTTCGTGGAGAGCGATCGAGACCGGCCCGCCGGTGTCGCCTTCCTTGATCGTGACCAGGGCTTCGCCGGTCGCCTGCCCCGCTTCCCAGTCCTTCGGCGCGCCCCAGCCCATGGCCTCGCTGATCCGGTCGCCGTAGGTGTTCGCCACCCAGACACCGGCTCCCGCGAGTCCACCGACGATCGCGAGGACGATGATCAGCGCGATCAGACATCCCTTGCGACGCTTCTTCTTCGGCTTGGCGTCGACGTGATCGTCATGCGGGGCGAAGAGATCGTCGAGCCCCCCGCCGATCACGGGCTCCGGCGCTGCGGCTGCCGCCGGCGATGCGACCACGGGAACGGCTCGCGTCGGCGTGTCGGCGGCATCGGCGGAGTCGCGCACCGGGATCGGCGACGGCGACTCGCCGTTGGCGGCGACCGCCTCGTCGGCGGAAGCACGGACCGGGACAGGTGATGGCTGCAGGGGATCACCCGATGCGCCGTTCGAAGGGGCGGCGGCATCGCCCGAGGCGGCTTCACGAGCCGCACGACGCGACCCCGGAGCGGGCGCACTGTTGTCGACCGTCGGAATCTGCGTGGTCGGCTCCGGAAGGTTCTCGAACAGCTCCCCCAGGCGGGAGTCTGCGTCATGCCGCGGCGTTTCGTTGTCGCGTTCGGACATCGTCAGGCGTGCTCCTCGTCAGGCGAGATGGCCGCACCGGCCGGGTTTCCGGTGCTCTTCTCCATATCGATCGCCTGCTGCAGAAGCACCACGGCGGCGACCTGATCCACAATGCTACGAGACTTCTTCTGAGATCTCCCGGAACTGCGCAGGGCGGCGTGCGCGGTCACGGTGCTCAGCCGCTCGTCCACCAGGCGCACGACGATGCCGCTGCGCTGCTGGAGAGCGGCCGCGAACTCCCGCGCATCGGTGGTCGACGGCGTGTCGACACCCTGCATGTTCACCGGGAGTCCGACGACGAACTCCAGGGGCTCGTACTCCCCCGCGAGCTGTATCAGGCGATCGATCGATGCTTCATCCCGAGGGACCGTCTCGACCGGCACGGCGAGCATGCCGTCGGGGTCGCAGCGGGCGACGCCGACCCTCGCCCGACCCACGTCGATGCCGAGCCGCACACCGCGGCGGAAGCCGCTCACGCGCCGTGCAGCTCCTGCGAGATGGCCTCGAGGGCCGCGGGAAGTGCCGTGGCATCCGCGCCGCCTCCCTGCGCGACATCGTCGCGTCCTCCTCCGCCGCCGCCGAGCACGCCGGCGGCACGCTTCGCGAGCGCTCCCGCCTTCGCGCCGGCGGTTCGAGCAGCATCGTTCGTCGCCACGACCACGACCGGGCGACCGTTGACGACCGCACCGAGGGCGACGACCGCAGCATCGGAGCCGAGCCGATCGCGCACGCCGTTGACGAGGTCGCGCACATCATCGGCAGATGCCACGTCGCCGAGGTTGAGTGCTGCCAGCCGGAAGGCGCCGACGCGCTTCGCGGCCTCGACGATCGCCGGGATCTGCCCCGCGCGCTCTTTGGACTCGAACTGCGCGATGCGCTTTTCGGCGGCCTTCAGGCTCGCCGTGAGATCGGCGATGCGCTCGGGCAGCTGCTCGCGGGGCGTCTTCAGCGAGCTGGTGAGCTGCGAGACGATCGCCCGTTCCGCCGCAAGCTCGCGGAAGGCGTCGGCGCCGACGAGGGCCTCGATACGACGGTTGGATGCACCGACGGACGATTCTCCGACGAGGCTGACCAGACCGATCTCGGCGCTCGTGCCCACGTGCGTGCCTGCGCACAGCTCACGCGACCAGGGGCCGCCGATGTCGACCATGCGTACGACGTCGCCGTACTTCTCGCCGAACAGCGCCATGGCGCCGGCTTCCTTCGCCTCGTCGAGGGAGACGATGCGGGTGGTCACCTCGAGGGCGTCCTGCACCGCGCGGTTGGTGATCTCCTCGATCTCGCTGCGGGTGTCGGCGGAGAGCGCCTGCGACCAGGAGAAGTCGAATCGCATGTAGCCGGCACGGTTCAACGAACCCGCCTGCGTCGCGGTCGGTCCGAGCGTGTCGCGGAGGGCGGCGTGCACGAGGTGAGTCGCGGAGTGCGCCTGGCGTGCCGCGCGGCGATTGGCGGCATCGACGACGGTCGTCGCGATGTCATCGACCGCGACGCTTCCGCGGACGACCTCGACGGTGTGGCTGATGAGACCGGGAACGGGCTTCTGCACGTCGAGGACCTCGAGCTCGTAGCCCGGTCCGACGATCGTGCCCTTGTCGGCGACCTGTCCGCCCGATTCCGCATACAGGGTGGTCTCGCTGAGCACGACCTCGGCGATCTGTCCCTCGGCGGCGCTGCGCACCGGGACCCCGTCGACGAGGAGCCCGATCACACGCGATTCGACTTCGAGCGCCGTGTATCCGTCGAAGCCGGTCTCGCCCAGGGCGCGCAGGTCGCGGTACACCGAGACGTCGGCGAGCTGGCGCTTGCGATTGCGAGCGTCAGCCTTGGCGCGCTGGCGCTGCTCCTGCATGAGCGTGTCGAATGCGGTGCGGTCGACCTCGAGCCCGGCCTCTTCGGCAACCTCGAGGGTGAGATCGATCGGGAAGCCGTAGGTGTCGTGCAGCAGGAAGGCCTCGGGACCACTGAGGGTCTTGCCGCCGCCCTTCTTGGTCTCGTCCAGAGCGAGGTCGAGAATCGTCGAACCGGCGACGAGCGTGCGACGGAAGGTCTCCTCCTCGGCGAAGGCCGAGGCCGAGAGCACTGACCAGTCCTTCTCGAGCTCCGGGTAGGTCGTCTTCATCACGTCGCGCGATGCGGCGAACAGTTCCGGGAACACCGGCTCATCGACGCCCAGGAGGCGCATGGAGCGAACCGTGCGGCGCATCAGGCGGCGGAGGATGTACCCGCGTCCCTCGTTGGAGGGACGAACCCCGTCGGAGAGGAGCATGAGCGAGGAGCGCACGTGGTCGGCGACGACGCGGAAGCGCACGTCATCCTCGTGCTGCACGCCGTAGCGGCGTCCGGAGAGCTCGATGGCGCGGTCCAGCACCGGACGCACCTGGTCCGACTCGTACATGTTCTCGACGCCCTGCTTGAGGAAAGCGACGCGCTCGAGTCCCATGCCGGTGTCGATGTTCTTCATCGGCAGCTCGCCGACGATATCGAACTCGGTCTTGCCACGGATGTTCTCGATGAAGTCCTGCATGAACACGAGGTTCCAGATCTCCAGGAACCTCGTGTCGTCGACGGCCGGGCCGCCGTCTTTGCCGTATGCCGGTCCTCGATCGAAGAAGATCTCGGAGTCGGGGCCACCGGGACCGGGCTGGCCGGTGTTCCAGTAGTTGTCCGCACGCCCCAGCCGCTGGATGCGCTCGGGCTTCAGTCCGATGATGTCGCGCCAGATGGCCTCGGCCTCGTCGTCGGTCTCGTAGACGGTGACCCAAAGGTCCTTCTCGTCGAAACCGAGACCGCCGTCGGACTCGGAGCTCGTCAGCAGCTCCCAGGCGTAGCGGATCGCGCCTTCTTTGAAGTAGTCGCCGAACGACCAGTTGCCCAGCATCTGGAAGAACGTGCCGTGACGCGCGGTGCGACCGACCTCTTCGATGTCGTTCGTGCGGATGCACTTCTGCACATCGGCGATGCGAGGATGCGGGGCGGGGACGACACCCGTGAGATACGGGATCATCGGCACCATCCCGGCGACCGTGAACAGCAGCGAAGGGTCGTCGCTGACCAGCGAGGCCGAAGGGACGATGAGGTGGTCGTTCTTCTCGAAGAAGTCGAGGTAACGCTGCGCGATCTCCGCAGTTTTCATAGAGTGCCGGGTGTCCTTGCGTGAAGATGCCGCGCCGTGGCGCTGCTGCGGTGGTTCAGTTGTCGCCCGGCTCCGTGAGCCGTGCCTCCTGCTCGCGGTAGGCGTCGCCGATGAGTGCGGTGAAACCGTTGATCCTGGCGTCGACCTCGGCGAGGATGTCGTGACCGCGCGGGTCCTTGTTCATGAAGTGAGCCGCGACGAAGCCGCCGATCACACCGACCAGGAACCATTGCACGTTCTTCATGTCGTCATCCTTGCCCTTGATCCGCGAAGGCGCGGTGTCACCATCGTATGCCGAAACGACAAGAGGCGTCGGGTCACCCCGACGCCTCTTGCGCTGCTGCTCTCAGAGAGCAGCGTGAGCGATGCTCAGCGTGCTGCGTAGTACTCGACGACGAGCTGCACTTCACAGGTCACGGGGACCTCGGCGCGCTTCGGACGACGGACAAGACGCGACTGGAGCTTGTCGAGCTCGACCTCGAGGTAGCCGGGAACGGGAGGCAGAACCTCGGCGTGACCGCCGGCTGCTGCCACCTGGAAGGGCTCGGTGCCCTCGCTCTTGGGCTTGACGTGGATGAGCTGACCCGGCTTCACGCGGAACGACGGGCGGTCGACGAGCTGGCCGTCGACGAGGATGTGACGGTGCACGACGAGCTGGCGAGCCTGTGCGGTGGTGCGGGCGAAGCCCGAACGCACCACGAGTGCGTCGAGACGCATCTCGAGGAGCTCGACCAGGTTCTCACCGGTCAGACCGTCGTGACGACGGGCCTCGTTGAACGTGTTGCGCATCTGCTTCTCGCGGATGCCGTACTGCTCGCGCAGACGCTGCTTCTCACGCAGACGGACGGCGTAGTCGCTGTCTGCCTTGCGCTTGGTGCGGCCGTGCTCACCCGGAGCGTAGGGACGCTTCTCGAGGTAGCGGGCGGCCTTCGGGGTGAGCGGGATGCCGAGGGCACGGCTCAGACGCACCTTGCGGCGGTCCTGGGACTTCGTGGTCACGAAGCTGTCCTTCCGATGACGTGGTCGCGACTTTCACGACCCACGGACGTATCGTCCGCGTTCTGCCTTGGAGCGCACGCCGGGGCGCCAGCAAGGTGTGGTGTGAACGAGGAGATGCCCGAAAACACGGTTTCGAGCCGCTCAAGTCTAACAGATCGCGGCTCCGCGGCCGATCGTGCGGGTCACCGGTCGCCGAGGATGCGGCGGATGCGCTCGAGCCGCGAACCGATGTCGCGCTCGGCGCCCAGGTTCTTCGGCTCGTAGTAGTGCTTGCCGTCGAGCTCGTCCGGCAGGTACTGCTGCGCCACCACGCCGTACTCGCTGTCGTGCGAGTACACGTAACCGCGGCCGTGGCCGAGGCGCTTGGCCCCCGGATAGTGCGCGTCGCGCAGGTGCAGCGGCACACGTCCGAAGCCGCCGGAGCGGATGTCGGCGATCGCGGCATCGATTCCCACATAGGCGGCGTTCGATTTCGCGGTGGTGGCGAGGTACACGGTCGCCTCGGCAAGCGGGATGCGTCCCTCCGGCATGCCGATGAACGCCACCGCGTCGGCAGCGGCGACGGCGATGACGAGACCCTGAGGGTCGGCCAGACCGACGTCTTCCGACGCGGAGATCACCAGGCGCCGGGCGATGAACCGCGGGTCCTCCCCCGCTTCGATCATGCGCGCGAGGTAGTGCAGGGCCGCATCGGGGTCGGACCCCCTGATCGACTTGATGAACGCACTGATGACGTCGTAGTGCTCGTCGCCCTGCCGGTCGTAGCGCAGCAGCGCCTTGTCGACGGCCTGCGCGACGTCGTCGGCGGAGACCTCGGGCACCGTCGCTGCATCGTCTGCCGTGGCCGATTCACTGGCCTCACCGTCGTCGGAATCACTCTCCGCGGCGGACGCGTGCGAGAGAGCGACGGCGGCGCCGGCCTCGAGACCGGTGAGCGCACGCCTGGCGTCTCCGGATGCGAGCCGGATCAGCGCGGCCCGCGCCTCGCTGCTCAGTGCGACGGCGCCGTTCAGACCCCGCGCATCGACGACCGCGCGATCGACGAGCACGCCGATGTCGTCGTCGGTGAGCGGCTGCAGCGTGAGCAGCAGGGAACGCGACAGCAGCGGAGAGATCACGGAGAACGACGGGTTCTCGGTGGTCGCGGCGATCAGGATCACCCACCCGTTCTCGACGCCGGGCAGCAGAGCGTCTTGCTGCGCCTTCGTGAACCGGTGGATCTCATCGAGGAAGAGGATCGTGGTCTGACCGTAGAGGTCGCGCTGCGTGATCGCCTCCTGCATCACCTCGCGCACGTCTTTGACGCCGGCGGTGATGGCGGACAGCTCGACGAAGCGGCGCCCGGACGAGCGCGCGATCGCCTGCGCAAGCGTGGTCTTTCCGGTGCCCGGCGGCCCCCAGAGGATGATCGAGACCGCTCCGGGCGAGGTCGCCTCCGGATCGGCGAGGGCGACGATGGGAGACCCTGCACGCAACAGGTGCCGCTGCCCCGCGACCTCGTCGAGCGAGATCGGGCGCATGCGCACGGCGAGAGGCGTCTGCCCGGAGAGCAGCGCGGCAGGGGACGTCATCCCTCCAGGCTACCGGCGGCCCCCGACACTTCGGACGAGCGGGCGCGTCCCGGTAGGCTCTCAGGCGACGCTGCGTACCGGCGTCGGAACGGGAGATCCAGGGCATGGCCGCACGCGGTTCCAAGAACGCACAGTCACGCACCGCTGCAGAGCGCGCACGACTGCACACCGCGCGCACCCAGTGGCACGACGGGCAGATCCGGCGCCGCGTCCGCGACAACACGATCGCCGCGATCGTCGGCAGCCTCATCGTCGTCGCCGCGATCGGCAGTCAGGTCGTGCACGCGCAGGTGACCGCACCGGAGCCAGCTCCGACTCCCACCGTCGAGCCGACGACCGCGCCGACCGACGCACCGACGACGGTTCCCACCGACGCGCCTTCGGAGAGCCCGGCACCGCTCCCCTCCGAGAGCCCCGCGGAGTAGCGCACCGGGCCGACGGGCCTCGCTAGCCGCGGTTCGGCAGCACATACGACGACGGGTCCGCTTCGAGGCGGGCGCCGACCAGGGTGTGCAGAGCCGGATACGCCGAGGCGTCGCCGACCAGGATCCCCCCGAGAAGCGTGTGTGCGTCTCCCGCCAGCACCAGCTTGCGGTAGACCCCGGCGACGGGATCCGCGTAGAGCACGTCGACCGCGTCCGGCGTCCGTGCGAGCGCGTCCCCGAAACTCGCCACATCGACGCCGGCCAGGGTGATGGCAGCGGATTCGTCGAAACCGGCGAACCTCGCGTCGTGCCCGAGGACGCGCCCCACCGCCACATCGGCCATGTCGCGGGCCGGAGCGACGAGACCGAATCGGCGTCCGTCGAGACTGGCGACCTCGCCGATGGCCAACACCGACGGATCCGAGGTCTGGCAGGTGTCGTCGATGACGATGCCTCCGTAGGGATGAACCGCGATCCCGGCATTGCGGGCGAGCTCGTCGCGGGCTCGCAACCCGACCGTGAACACGACGACGTCGACACGTTGGAAGGAGCCGTCCTGGAACTCGATCGCCGTGACGACGCCGGACTCGTCCGGGTCCAGCCGCGTCACGCGTGTCCCCGTGCGCACCGCGATCCCCCGAGCCTGCAGATGGCGTTTCACGATGCTTCCGGCGGTGCCGTCGAGCTGCGCCTCCATCAGCCGATCCGCGTACTGCACCACCGTGGCATCGACCCCGATGGCCTGCAGCGCCCCGGCGGCCTCGAGCCCGATGGGGCCGCCGCCGACGACCACCCCGCGCAGATCCCGCTCGAGCTCCGACGCGCGTGCGCCCACGAAGTCACGCAGCGCCTCCGCATCTTCGACGGTGCGATACGAGAAGCAGCCGGGAAGCCCCGCACCTTCCACCGCCACCCTGCCGGCGGAAGCCCCGGTCGCGAGCACGAGGAGGTCGTACCGATGCAGGCGGCGGGAACGGGTGCGCACGGTCTTCGCCCGACGGTCGATGTGCAGCACACGATCGTCGAGGACCAACTCGACGCGGTCATCCTCGAATGCCGCGAACGGCAGCGGGAGGTCGTCAGCCGAGCCGCCGAGGAACAGCTCCCGCAGCCGCGTGCGGTCGTACGGGGCGCGCCCCTCGTCGCCGATCACCGTGACCCGCACGTCATCGCCCGCCCGCTGCACGAGCTGTTCGACGAAATGCTGGGCCGCCATCCCCGCACCGACGACGACGATCTCGGTGGTGAGCGGATGATTCATCGGTACGGCTCCTGTCGGCGGCGATCGTGCCGTACCCGTGACGCTATTCGGCCCGTGTTTCTCGGATGTCACGCGAGATGTTTCGCGCCGCGAACGATCGCATCACGGATACATAACGACAGTCGTCTCACACCGCGATGAACGGGAAGTGAGGGATTCGCTCCACAGCCGTAACCTCACATGCGGCCCCCGGAAACGAGGCTCGCGCATGCTCGAGTCAGTCGAGCATCCGTGCTCCCGTCCCCGTGGAGGTCCTGTGTCCTACATCAAGCCCGCCGAGCTCGCCACACGCATGGTCGATGCCGGCGCCTACAAGCTGCAGCTGTCGACCCGCGACACTCTGATCCGCGCGTTCTTGGGCGCCGCGCTCCTCACCATCGCCGCCGCCTTCGCGGTCACGGTCTCGACGCAGACGGGTCAGCCGCTACTGGGCGCCGTCCTGTTCCCGGTCGGTTTCGTGATGCTCTATCTGCTCGGCTACGACCTGCTCACCGGCGTATTCACGCTCGGACCGCTCGCCGTGCTCGACCGTCGCCCCGGTGCCACGTTCGGTGCACTGATGCGCAACTGGGGTCTCGTCTTCCTCGGCAACTTCGGCGGTGCCTTCCTCGTCGCGATCCTGATGGCCGTGTACTTCACCTACGGATTCTCGACCGCACCCAGCGCCGTGGGCGAGGCGATCAGCGAGATCGGCCACGGGCGCACGGTCGGGTACGCGGATCACGGTGCCGCCGGGATGCTGACGCTCTTCATCCGCGGCGTGCTGTGCAACTGGATGGTCTCGACCGGCGTGGTGCTCGCGATGGTGTCGGACAGCACGATCGGCAAGATCGTCGCGATGTGGCTGCCGATCATGCTCTTCTTCTACATGGGCTTCGAGCACTCGATCGTGAACATGTTCCTGTTCCCCTCCGGACTCCTGATGGGCGCCGACTTCACCGTCTGGGACTACCTCGTCTGGAATGAGCTGCCGACGGTCGTGGGGAACCTCGTCGGCGGGCTGCTCTTCGTCGGTCTGCCGATCTACTACACGCACGGCCGCCCGAAGGCGCGGGCCGCCCGCGAGGCGCGCCGAACCGAGCGCCGGTCGCGCGTGTCGGTCGTCGAGATGACCGCAGCGGCCGAGCCGGCAGCGGGCCTCGACACCAGCGCGGCTGAGCGGGAGCCGTCGCGGGTCTGACCGGGATGAGCACGGAGAGGGGGCGGATGCTTCGGCATCCGCCCCCTCTTTGTGTGCGCGCTCCGGGTCAGGCGGAGCGGAAGCGCTCGATGATGACCTCGGCGATGCGCGGGTCTGCCCCGAGCGGTGCCGAGACGTGGTCCGCTCCGGATCTCTCCACGAGACCGGCGAAGTACCCCGGCGCGAGGACATGGCTCGCGGCGATCACCCGGGAGGCTCCCCGCTCTCGCGCGAAGCTCACGGCGTCCGCGATGCGGGGCTCGATCGCCGACGCGTACCCGATCGTGACCGGCACCGGGATCAGATCGGCGAGGTGCGCCGCCGCCCTGGTGACATCGGCCACCGCCGCAGGATTGCTGGAGCCGGCCGCCGCGAGCACGACGTGGTCGCCCGGAAGCCAGCGATCGTGCACCGCCGTACGCAGCCGCGCGCGCAGGACCTCGGCGATCAGCGGGTGGGTGCCCAAGGGCTCCCCCTGCCGCACGTTGTCGTACGGACGGACGGCGCTCGCGATATCGACCGCGGTGTGGAAACCCACGGAGAGCAGCAGCGGCACCACGACGACGTCATCGTCGAGATGCTCCTGTTCGACGACCTCGGGCACCGCCGGTTCCTGCACGTCGACGAAGGCTTGGACGACGCGGGTGCCCGGGATACGTGCGCGCACGAGATCGACGATGTCTGCGACCGTGCGGCGTCCGGCGGGGGAATCCGTGCCGTGGGAGCAGGCGACGAGGGTGGTCATCGGGGTTCCTCCACGGTGAGTCGATAGCCGCGTTTGACGATGGTCTGGATCGCTGCAGCCCCGCCCAGTGCCTCGCGCAGCCGGGCGACCGCCATCTCCACGGCATGGGCGCTCTCGCCCCCTCGGGGCAGGGCGAGCCCCAGTTCCTCGCGGGAGAGCACGCGTCCGGCGGCATCGAAGAGCTCGCTCAGGATGCTCGCACCAGCGCGGGAGAGCGGAACGAAGGCGCCGTCGATCAGGACACCGCCGCTGCGCATCTCCATCGCACCGAGAGCCGTCTGCAGCTGCGGGGCGGCACCCGAGGCGTAATGATCGACCACGCAGCGCACCAGCGACCCCAAGCGGCCGCGCGCAGCCAGAGTGGCCTTGAGCCCGGCATCCGCGAGCGGGGCGGCCGTTATCGGTCCGACGGCGGCGAGCAGCAGGCGCCCGGACGCGGCCCGGCGACGGATCGACTCGAGCGCGTCGGCACGGACGGCCGTCCTCACCCACTCGGCGGCACCGGGTGCGGAGGTGAAGAGCACGGCGTCCACTTCACCAGCTCCCGCCTGCACGACGGAGCGGCGCACGATCTGAGGGTCCGGCGGCGGCCCCCAGCGATACACGGTGATACTGACCACGTCCGCTCCCAGCCCCGACAGGAGGGTGTCGAGCCCGTCGGCGCCCGCTCCATGATGCTGGATCGCGATGCGCCGCCCGGCCACCCCTTCGGCGGCGAGGTACTCCCCCACTTCTGCGGAGGTCTCGGACTCGGCCACCCAATCGGCCACGAAGCCCGCCTGCTGGATGGCCCCGTGCGCCTTGGGTCCTCGCGCGATGAACTGCGCCCCGGCCAGCGCGCCCGTGAGGTCTTCGGCCAGGTCGTTCTCGTGCGCGGCATCGATCCACCCGCGGAAACCCACGCCGGTCGTCACGATCACGATGTCAGGAGGCGACGCGATGAGATCGCGGGTGCGGGCGATGAGCACCTCGTCGTCCTCATTGGGGATGATGCTCAGGGCGGGCGCGCGGTAGACCTGGCCTCCGCGTCGCTCGAGCGCCGAGACGAGATCGCCGGACCGCCTGTCAGCGGCCACGACGATGGTGCATCCGGCCAGGACCGGAGTCAGTGGAGCACGGATCGTCACGCCAGGACAGCCCCGATCGATTCCGAGGTCGGAAGCAGCAGCGCGGCGCTCGCGACCTCGCCGATCACGATGACCGCCGGATTGCGCAGACCGACGGCCCGCGCATCGGCGACGGCCTGGCCGAGCGTGGTCCGCGTCGTCCGCTGCTGCGCCGTCTGGCCGCTCTCGACGAAAGCCATCGGCCGATCGGCCCGCACACCGTGCGCGAGTGCCGCGGTGACCAGACGTTCGAGGGCGGATACGCCCATCAGGACCACCGTGGTCACGGTCGCATCGGCCAACGCCGCGAGCGTGCCCTCGCCGATCGCACCCTGACCGTTCACGACGTGGAAAGCCGCGGCCGTGCCTCGATGAGTGACGGGGATGCCTGCCGCCTGCGGAACGGCGATCGCGCTCGAGATCCCCGGGGTGACGTCGACGGGTATGCCCGCGGCGAGACATGCCTGCATCTCCTCGCCGCCGCGTCCGAAGACGAACGGGTCCCCGCCCTTGAGCCGGACGACGCGTCGCCCCTCGGCTGCCCGCGCCACGATGATCCGGTTGATCTCGTCCTGCGGCACGGGGTGCCGCCCGGGAAGCTTCCCCACGTCGATCACCTCGACGTCGGGATCGAGCCCGCGGACGATCTCCGCCGCGGGCCCCAGCCGGTCGGTCACGACGACGTCCGCTTCGGCGATCAGGCGCCGGGCGCGCACCGTCATCAGGTCCACAGGCCCCGGTCCGCCTCCCACCAGGTCGACGCGTCCGCTCCGACCGGCACGGCGCCGCCGCAGGGGTAGGCGGCCGTCGCCCACGAGGTCCACGATCGCATCCCGCACGGCGACCGACCGACGCGGGTCCGCACCGACCGTACTGGTCACCGCGACGGTCACGTCGCCGATCTCGGCCTGTGCGGTGAGCCTGGTCGACCCATGGGCGCCGTCGGATGCATTGATGCAGAGGATCCGCGTGCGCTCGCAGCGCTCCGCGACATCGCGGTCGACGCGGGCGTCGCCGGTGGCCGCGTGTACGAGCCATGCCCCGGCGAGATCCGATCCGCGGAAGCGACCGGCGCGCCAGACGAGACCGTGCAGCTCGACCAGCCGCGCGGTGTCCGGATGCAGGACGGGGGCGACGATCCGCACTCGCGCCCGTTCATCGAGGAACCGGCGGATCCTCTTCGCCGCGACTGCGCCACCACCCACCAGCAGCGCGTCGCGTCCAGTGAGGTCGACACCCAACATGACCGTCATCGGATCTCCTCGATGTTCAGCTCGATCTGACCGTCTCGCACGGTCACGTCCCAGACCCGCAGCGTCGCCGGGGCCTTGCCCTGGGTGTCGAGGCATTCGCCCGTGCGCAGGTCGAAGACCTGCTTGTGCATCGGCGAGGCCAGCGTCGGCACATCGCCCCGCGTGCCCACGATCCCTCGCGACATCACATGGGCGCCGCTGTAGGGATCGAGATTGGACACCGCGTGCACCGAGCCATCGGCGAGGAGGAAGAGCGCGATCTGTACCGTGCCGAACAGCGCCGCCCTGCCTCGCTCCACCTCGAGGTCGCTGAGGGCGCACACACGAACGCGCGTTCCGGTGTCAGCACTGAGCGTCATCGTCGCACCTCCAGAGTCGTGCCGGCGATCATGACGCTCGCGTCCGATCGTTCCTCCGTCGTCGCCGGCCGCACCTGACCGCGCTCGGACACGTAGGCCAGAGAAGGGTCAGGGGTGTCGGTCGCATTTACGAAGGACTCGAAGCGCCGCAGCTTCACCGGGTCACGCAGGGTCGCCGCCCACTCGTCCTCATAACGATCGACGTGCACGCTCATGGCCGTGTCGAGGTCATCGCAGATGCCGAGGCTGTCGTCGAAGATCACCTCGCGGAGACCGTCCAGCCCGCCGTCGAGCTCGGCGCACCACCCTGCCGTGCGCTGGAGGCGGTCCGCCGTGCGGATGTAGTACATGAAGAAGCGGTCGATCGCGCGGATGAGGCCCTCGTCGTCGAGGTCGGCGGCGAGCAGCTCCGCGTGGCGCGGCGAGAAGCCGCCGTTGCCGCCGACGTACATGTTCCACCCCGTCTCGGTGGCGATCACACCGACATCTTTCGACCGGGCCTCCGCACACTCGCGCGCGCAGCCGGACACGCCGACCTTGAGCTTGTGCGGCGCCCGCAGCCCCCGATAACGGAGCTCGAGGCGCACGGCCATGCCGACGGCATCCAGCACCCCGTAGCGGCACCAGGTGGAGCCGACGCACGACTTCACGGTGCGCAGCGCCTTGCCGTATGCCTGTCCCGACTCGAAGCCGGCGTCGACAAGACGCTGCCAGATCTGCGGCAGCTGCTCGAGGCGGGCGCCGAACATATCGATCCGCTGCCCTCCGGTGATCTTCGTGTACAGGCCGTAGGTCTCGGCGATGTTCCCGATCGCGATCAGCCCCGCGGGAGTGACCTCACCGCCGGGCATCCGCGGCACCACCGAGTACGTGCCGTCCTTCTGCATGTTGGCCATCACATGGTCGTTGGTGTCCTGCAGAGCCGCGTTCTCGCCATCGAGCACGTGCGCTCCGACGAGGACGGACAGGATGCTGGCGAGAGCGGGCTTGCAGATGTCGCAGCCGCGCCCGGTGCCGAAACGGGCGATGATCGCGCTGAACGTCGTGAGTTCCGACACCCGCACCGCGTCGAAGAGTTGGCGGCGCGACATCGAGAAGTGCTCGCACAGGGCGTCGGAGGTCGTCTGACCGAGCTTGGTCAGCTCTTGGCCGACGATCTTCTTGACCGCGAAGATGCAGGAACCGCAGGTGGCGCCCGCCTTGGTGCATGCTTTCACGGCCGAGGCGTCTGTGCACCCTTCGGCGTGCACCGCCTCCCGGATGCGTCCGGCCGTCACATTCGAGCACGAGCAGACGACCGCCTCAGCCGGAAGCTCGTTGTCGGGAAGCGTCGTGCCGCCCTCCGGCATCAGGTAGGCGGCGGGGTCGGCGCCCAGCGCGGCACCCACCAGAGGGCGGAGAGATCCGTAGGCCGAGGCATCGCCGACGAGGATGCCACCGAGCAGGGTCTTCGCGTCGTCGGAGAGGACGAGCTTCTTGTAGACGCCGTTGACCGGGTCGGTGTAGACGACGTCCAGGGCATTCGGCGTGGTCGCGAAGGCGTCTCCGAAGCTCGCCACATCGACACCGGAGAGTTTCAGCTTCGCTGAATCGTCGTAACCGGGGAAGGTCGCATCGCCGCCGAGAAGCCGAGTGGCCGCGACCTCCGCCATGGCGTATCCGGGGGCGACGAGTCCGACGGAGCGTCCTTCGAAGTTGGCGACCTCGCCGATCGCGAGGATGTCGTCGTCGGCGGTGCGGCACCTCGAATCGATCAGGACGCCACCGCTGGGGTGCACGGCGAGATCGGCGACGCGTGCCAGCGAGTCCTGCGGGCGCACGCCGACGGTGAAGATGACGATGTCCGTTCCCTGCATACTGCCGTCCTGGAACTGCAGTGCCGCGACGGAGCCGGAGGCATCCGGGTCGATCCGTGTGGTCCGGGTTCCCGTCCGCACACCGATGCCTTCCGACTCGATCAGCCGGCGCAGGATCGTGCCGCCCGCGAGGTCGAGCTGGGCGGACATGAGCCGGTCGGACGACTGCACCACCGTGCACTCGACGTCGAGGCCCTGCAACGCCCCCGCGGCCTCGAGGCCCAGCAGGCCGCCGCCGATCACCGTCCCGCGCAGTGGGCGTCCCAGCACGGCGCCGCGGTGCTGGACGAACGCGTCGATCGCGGCGACGTCGTCGAGGGTCCGATAGACGAAGCTCCCGGGGAGGTCGGCGCCGTCGACGGCCGGCCGCAGCGCGTAGGAGCCTGTGGCGAGGACGAGTGTCCCGTAGGCGTGCACCGCGCCCGAGCGGGTGCGCACCGTGCGACGAGCCCGATCGATCCCCGTCACGCGATCGTCGCCGATGAAGTGCACCCGATCGTCCTGGAGGGTCTGCGCGTCGAGTGCGAGGTCGTCGGCGCTCGCGCCGGTGAAGAACGAGGTCAGACCGACACGGTCGTACGGGGCGCGCGCCTCCTCGCCGATGACGGTGACGGTCGGCGCCGAGCCTTCGCCGCGGAGCAGGCTCTCGACGAATCGGTGCGCGACCATTCCCGCCCCCACCACCACGACATCCGACGATGTGCTCTCCCGAACGATCACGAGCCCTCCTCTGTCCGTGGACTCGACGATAGAGACGCGGTGTTTCGCGAAAGGCCGGGCCGGTGTTACGCGGATCGAACGTTCTCCTCACAACTCGATAACAGCCATGTGAGACGGCGCATCACGCAAGTCCGGCGGGGCCGCGCGGGGCGTACTAGGCTGAGCCTCGTCCTTTCCGCCTCCCGCGGGCCCTACCGCGCAAGGAGAATCACGTGTCTGCCACCGAGCCCTCGAAGCCGACTCCCCCCGTCCCCGCACCCCCCGCCGTGCCGATGCCGCCGAAGGCGCCCAAGCCGGCAGCCGTTGCGCCCGCCGCACCGGCGCCGTCGCCCGTCGCGTCGTCGACCTCCGCAGAATGGGGCCGCGTCTCCGACGACGGCACCGTCGAGGTGCGCGAAGGCGAGATCTGGCGCGTCGTCGGCCAGTATCCCGACGGCACGCCCGACGAGGCGCTCGCCTACTTCGTGCGCAAGTTCGACGACATCGCCTTCAAGGTGCACACGCTCGAACAGCGCCACCAGGCCGGCGGCGCGTCGGCGAGCGACCTCTCGAAGCAGGCCGGTCACCTCATCGCTGAAGCGACGGATGCCGCGGCCGTCGGCGACCTCGCAGGTCTGCGCGACCGTCTGAACACCCTGACCTCATCGCTGTCCGAAGCCACGGAGCAGGAGGCGCAGCAGGCCAAGGAACTCGTCGACAAGGCGATCGCCGAGCGCACCGTGCTCGTCGAGAAGGCCGAGGCGATCGCGGCGCGCGACCTCAGCAAGGTGCAGTGGAAGCAGGTCACGGCCGAGCTCGGCGAGCTCTTCGACGCGTGGCAGGCTCAGCAGCAGAGCGGTCCCCGCCTCTCCAAGGGCATCTCCCAGCAGCTCTGGAAGCGGTTCCGCGATGCGCGCGCCGTGGTCGACAAGCAGCGTCGCGCCTTCTACTCCGAGCTCGACGATGCGCACAAGAGTGCTCGCGACGTGAAGACCCGTCTGGTCGAGCGCGCCGAGGCTCTCGCACCACGTGGCACCGACGGGATTCCCGCCTACCGCAACCTGCTCGACGAGTGGAAGGCCGCCGGTCGTGCCGGGCGCAAGGCGGACGACGCACTCTGGGCGCGGTTCAAGGCGGCGGGCGATGCCCTGTACGCCGCTCGCGCCGAGCAGTCCGCCGCCGAGGAAGCGGAATCCGCACCGAAGATCGAGGCCCGAGAGGCTCTTCTCGAAGAGGCCAAGGCCGTCGCCGACGAGTCGAACATCAAGCGCGCTCGCGCACTGCTCACGCGCATCCAGCGTCAGTGGGATGAGATCGGCCGCATCTTCCCGCGGGACAAGGAGCGCGCGCTCGACGACAAGCTCCGCACGATCGAGCAGGGTCTGAAGGCCCGCGAAGACGTGGACTGGAAGAAGAACAACCCCGAGACCAAGGCGCGCGCGAACGACATGAGTTCGCAGCTGCAGGAGGCCATCGAGAAGCTCGAAGCCGAGGTCGCCGCTGCCGAGAAGGCCGGCGACAAGAAGGCGGCGAAGGAAGCCGCCGACGCCCTCGAAGCTCGCCGCGCCTGGCTGAGCGCTCTGGGCGGCTGACCCTTCTCCACAGGTCTCCGCGACCGTCTCGAACGCGGGGTGCGCTGCGCCAGACTGGCGTGATGCACCCCGCGTTCCTCTATGTTCCCGGCAAGCGGTTGAGCCAGACCGAACTCAGTGCGGCCCGCATCGACGGCCATGTCGTCGACGTGGGCGACGCATACATCCCTGCCGATCTCGTGGAGGGGCCCGACGTTCGGGCGAGCTCGATCGCTGCACTCGTCCGGCCGGGCACCGCCGCGTGCCACCAGACGGCCGCCTGGGTCCACGGCGCCGGCGACACGCCGCCGGTCGTGCATCACGTGAAGCGGTGCGTGGAACGCCGGATCCGTCCGGTCACCAGCGCGCGCGTGGTGTTCCACGACACCCTGCTCCCCGATTCCGACGTCCGTACGCTCGGCGGCGTCGCAGTATCCAGCCCGGCCCGCACGATGCTCGACCTCGCGACGACACTGCATCGCGACCCGCGGGTGCTGCCCTGGATGGATCTCCTCGCCGTCGCCTGCCCGGATACCCCCGAGGCGGCGATGAACGCGCTGCAGGACCTTCGACGCGTGCCGGGCAGCCGCATGGGTTCGGCCGCTCTGCAGCGCCTCGCCGTCAGGAGGAGGTGACCCGGTAGACGTCGTAGACGGCGTCGATCCGACGGACCGCGTTCAGCACGCGGTCGAGATGCACGGCATCGCCCATCTCGAAGACGAACCGGCTCAGAGCCAACCGCTCATCGGTGGTGGTGACCGTCGCCGAGAGGATGTTGACGTGGTGCTCACTCAGCACGCGCGTCACGTCGGAGAGAAGGCCCGAGCGGTCGAGCGCCTCGACCTGGATCTGCACGCGGAACACGCTCTTCGTCGTCGGAGCCCACGAGACCTCGACGAAGCGGTCCTGCTCGTTGCTGAGCGCCTTGACGTTGACGCAGTCCGCCCGGTGGACCGAGACGCCACTGCCGCGCGTCACGAATCCGACGATCTGGTCACCGGGTACCGGGGTGCAGCACTTGGCCAGCTTCACCAGGATGTCGTTGGCGCCGCGCACGAGGACGCCCGAGTCGCCGGATCGCGGCTCACGCGTCGGAACGCTGCCGGGCAGGTCGATGGCTCCCGTGCTGGGGTCGTTGGCCGCGACCAGGGCCGTGACCTTCTCGAGCACCGACTGCGTCGACACGTGTCCTTCGCCGACGGCGGCGTAGAGCGCGGAGACGTCTTCGTAGTGCAGCCCGCGAGCCACCTCGGCGAACGAGTCCTGGCTCATCAGCTTCTGCAGCGGCAGGTTCTGGCGGCGCATCGCGCGGGCGATAGCCTCCTTGCCCTGCTCGATGGCCTCTTCGCGGCGCTCCTTGGTGAACCAGCCGCGGATCTTGTTCCGCGCTCGCGTGCTCGCGACGAAACCGAGCCAGTCCTGGCTGGGGCCGGCATCGGGGTTCTTCGAGGTGAAGACCTCGACCACGTCGCCGCTCTTGAGCTCCGATTCCAGAGGCACGAGGCGCCCGTTGACCTTCGCACCCATGGTGCGGTGGCCGATCTCCGTGTGCACCGCGTAGGCGAAGTCCACGGGGGTCGCGCTGGCGGGCAGGCCGATCACACGCCCCTTCGGCGTGAAGACGTAGACCTCCTTCGCACCGATCTCGAAGCGCAGCGAGTCGAGGAACTCTCCGGGGTCGGCGGTCTCGGCCTGCCAGTCGGAGATGTGGGCGAGCCACGCCATGTCGGTGTCAGAGGCGCGGACCTCGGTCTTGCCACCGCCGTTCATCCGCTCCTTGTACATCCAGTGCGCCGCCACACCGTACTCGGCCTGCTGGTGCATCTCGTGGGTGCGGATCTGGATCTCGACCGTGCGACCGGCGGGCCCGATGACCGTGGTGTGCAGCGACTGGTAGAGGTTGAACTTCGGCGTGGCGATGTAGTCCTTGAACCGGCCGGGCAGCGGCGTCCAACGCGCGTGGATCGCACCGAGGACGGCATAGCAGTCGCGCACCGAGCCGACGAGCACGCGGATGCCGATCAGGTCGTAGATGTCGTCGAACTCGCGGCCGCGGATGACCATCTTCTGGTACACCGAGTACAGCTGCTTCGGCCGCCCGACGACCTTGCCGCGGATACGGAGGTCGCGCAGATCCTCGTCGATCTCCTCGACGACCTGCGCGAGGTACTTCTCACGCTGCGGGGTCCGCTGCGCGATGAGGCTGTGGATCTCGTTGTAGATCTTCGGGTGCAACACAGCGAACGAGAGGTCTTCGAGCTCCGACTTGATCGCCTGGATACCGAGACGGTTCGCCAGCGGGGCGTAGATCTCGAGGGTCTCCTTGGCCTTCTTCGTGGCCTTCTCCGGCGGGACGAAACCCCAGGTGCGCGCGTTGTGCAGCCGGTCGGCGAGCTTGATGAGCAGGACCCGGATGTCTTTCGACATCGCCACGATCATCTTGCGGACCGTCTCGGCCTGCGCGCTCTCGCCGTACTTGACCTTGTCGAGCTTGGTCACGCCGTCGACGAGCATCGCGACCTCATCGCCGAACTCGGCGGTGAGATCGGTCAGCGCATAGCCCGTGTCTTCGACCGTGTCGTGCAGGAGCGCCGCGGCGATGGCCCGCGGGCCCAGACCGAGCTCGGCGAGGATCTGCGCGACCGCCAGGGGGTGCGTGATGTACGGCTCGCCGCTCTGGCGCTTCTGCCCCTCGTGCTTCTCCTTCGCGACCGCGTATGCGCGTTCGATGACGGAGAAGTCGCCCTTGGGGTGGTTCGCACGCACCGTACGGATCAGGTTGTCGAGGTCGTTGATGCGGGACGCGCGGGAGAAGATGCGGGGAACCAGTCGTCGCAGACTCGAACCCTGCGATGACGTCTGCGGTTCCGCCATCAACTCACCTCCCGATCAATTCATCCTACGCGTGCTGAGGGCGCCGAGCTCCCGCCCGGAGCACCCTCGGGCCGGACCCGTCAGGCTTCGACGGACGCCCGGCTGCGAGCCTCGCGGATGCGGGCGTCGCGCTCCTTGAGCTGCGGCTCGTTCTCGCGGAACAGCGAGTACAGCGGAGCGGCAACGAAGAGCGTGGAGTAGGTCGCGACGAGGATGCCGACGAAGATCGACAGCGAGATGTCGGTGAGCGATTCCGCACCGAGCCAGAAGGCTCCGATGAAGAGCACGGCCCCAACCGGCAGGGCCGCGACCACAGACGTGTTGATGGAGCGCACGAGCGTCTGGTTCACGGCGAGGTTCACCGATTCACCGAACAGCCGCGCGGACTTCTCCCCGTCTTCGGTGGTGTTCTCCCTGACCTTGTCGAACACGACCGTGGTGTCGTACAGCGAGTACGCCAGGATCGTGAGGAAGCCGATGACGGCGGCCGGAGAGATCTCGAAGCCGGCCAGCGCGTAGACACCGACCGTGATGACGAGCACGTCGAGCAGGCCGATGATCGCCGCCGCCGACATCTTCCACGTGCGGAAGTAGATCGCGAGGATCAGGAAGGTGAGGGCGAGGAAGATCGCGAGACCCCACAGCGACTGCTTCGTGACGTTCTCACCCCAGGCCGGGCCGATGAACGACGACGTCACATTGGCGGGCTCCACACCGTAGGCGTCGGCGAGGGCTTCAGCGACGTCCTGCGTCTCGGCGGCGCTCATCTGGTCGGTCTGGACACGGATGTCCTTCCCGTTCAGGACGACGACCTTGGTCGCGGCTCCCGGGACGACCGACTGGACGGCCTCCTTCGCGGTGTCCTGATCGACCGTGTCGGGCGCCTGCACCGTGAACTGGGACCCGCCGGTGAACTCGATGGAGAACTGGATGGGCCGGATGAGCGGCACGAGGGCCGAACCGACGACCAGGATGATCGCGATGATGAACCACAGGCGACGCTTGCCGACGAACGGGAAGGAGGTCTTGCCGGAATAGAGGTTGTTTCCGAACTCATTCATGGAAGGCATCAGGCGTCTCCCTCACTTCCGGGCTTGGTCGGTCTGTCGCCCGCGAGTGCCTCGGCGCGCTTTCGTTCTGCGATGGTCTGGCGGCGATCCGCCTCGGCGCGAGAGCGGGCGTTCTTCGCACCGCGACCTGCCGATGCCGTCGTGACCTCCCGGTACTGGGACCTGCTTCGGTACACCGCACCGAGGGCCTCGGGATCGAGGCCCGAGAGCTTGTGACCGCCGCCGAAGAATCGGGTGCGTGCGAGAAGCTGCATGACCGGGTGCGTGAAGATCACGAAGATGAACACGTCGATGAGGGTCGTGAGGCCGAGCGTGAACGCGAAGCCCTTCACCGTGGCGTCGGCGAGGATGTACAGCACGACTGCGGCGAGGATGTTGATCGACTTCGAGATGTAGATCGTGCGCTTCGCGCGACCCCAGCCGTCTTCGACCGCGGCGGTGATCGACTTCCCGTCGCGGAGTTCGTCTCGTATTCGTTCGAAGTAGACGATGAACGAGTCGGCGGTGAAACCGATCGACACGATCAGGCCGGCGACGCCGGCGAGCGAGAGACGGAATCCGAGGCGCCAGGCCAGGATGCAGATGATGATGTAGGTGAGGACGGCCATCACCGCGATCGAGGCGATGATCACCGACCCGAGTGCTCGGTAGACGATCAGAGAATAGATCGCGACGAGCGCGAGACCGATGAGTCCCGCGATCAGACCGATCTGCAGCTGCTGGGTTCCCAGCGTCGCCGAGATGGTGTCGGAGCTCTGCACGACGAAGCTGAGCGGCAGGGCACCGAACTTCAGCTGGTCGGCGAGGGTCGTCGCGGTCTCCTGCGTGAAGCTGCCCGAGATGCTGGGACGGCCGTCGAGGATGACGCCGTTCATCCGCGGAGCGCTGATGACGTCACCGTCGAGCACGAACGCGAACTGATCACGCGGGGACAGTCCGTCGATGCGGTTCTGGTTCAGCCGCGTGCTGACCTTGCCGAAGGCGTCGCCGCCCTCGCCGTTCATGGTCAGCTGCACGATCCACGCGCCGGACTTCTGGTCGCGACCCGCGGAGGCGTCGGTGATCGCGGTGCCGTCGAGCTCCGTCGGGCCGAGGAGGAACTTCTGCGCCTTGTCCGGAGAGCAGGCGACGACCGGCTGGTCCTTCGGGGCCCGAGCGGGGTCGTTGTCCGGGTTCTCGCAGTCGTAGGCCTGGAACTCCGCTGCCAGCTTGTCCGTCACCCAGGACAGGTCGCTCGCGTCGGTCGGCTCGGCGGTCGGCGTTGCATTCAGTGACGGGTCCGGGCTGGGGTACGGAGTGGAGTTCCCGTCCTCCCCGACGAACTCGGTGCTCGCGGCCGTCGTGTAGAGCACGGGTCGCAGCTCGAGCTGCGCGCTCGCCTGGATCCGCTCACGCGTCTGCGCATCCGCCTCGCCCGGGATCTGGACGACGATGTTCTGTCCGCCCTCGGTCGTGATGTCGGCCTCGGCCACTCCCGACGCGTCCACGCGCTGGCGGATGATCGCCGCGGCCTGGTCGAGCTGCTCCTGCGTGGGCGCCGCACCGTCCTCGGTCTCTGCACTGAGGACGATCTGGGTGCCACCCTGCAGGTCGAGTGCGAGCTCGGGCGTCCAGGAGCTGACCGGCTGTCCTTCGGCGTCCTTGATGACGTATACGCCCAGCGAGTTGATGCCGAAGAGCACACCCGTCACGAGGAGCAGGCCGAGCAGGACCCGCCAGGCGTGACGGACGGGAGAAGATGAAGCCACGTGTGTTCAGCTTTCTGGGAGGACGGAGATCCGAAGGGCCGCGTCGGCCGCGGAGATTACTTGTCGTCGGCGTCGCGCTCGAGGCGAGCGCGCGTCTCCTCGGGGGTCTCGAGCGCGGGGGCGGCTGCGTCGTCGACGGCCGGCTCCTCGATCACGTCGACGGGTGCGTCGATGATCGCATCCTTGGGCTCGACCACGCGGAGGATCGCCTGGCTGTGCACGTCGATGATGGTGCCCGGAGCGATCTCGACGAGAGCCGGCGTGTCGAGGTCATCGGGGTCGTACGAGACGATCGTGCCGTAGATGCCGCCCTGCAGGAGCACCTTGGCGCCGGGAACGGTCTTGGTCGCCTTCTCCTCCTGATCGGCCTTCATCTGCTTCGTGCGCTTGCGCGTGTTGAAGATCATGAAGACGAGGAGGACGGCGAGAAGGCCGAAGAGCAGGAATTCCATGGGCATGGGGGAAGCGCCTTTCTCAGGTGCACGCTCCAGCCTTTGGGCGCGCGAAGGTAACCGGGAAGTCTTCAGTGATTATAGGTCATCCAACTTAAGCATCCCGTCCGGATGCGCGACGCCGAGGTGCGCGTAGGCCTCCGGCATCGCCACACGACCGCGCGGAGTGCGCCCGAGGAAGCCGATGCGCACCAGGTACGGTTCCACCACGCTCTCCACGGTCTCACCCTCTTCGCCGACCGCCACGGCGAGCGTGCTCAGGCCGACCGGGCCCCCGCGGAAACGGCGGACCAGAGCTTCCAGCACCGCACGGTCCAGCCGGTCGAGGCCGATCGAGTCGACGTCGTAGAGTTCGAGCGCCGCGCGTACGTCATGGATCGTGGCGCCACCCCCGCCGTGCACGAGGGCGTAGTCACGCACCCTGCGCAGCAGGCGGTTCGCGATGCGAGGTGTGCCTCGGGAGCGGCGCGCGATCTCGGAGAGCGCATCGGTCGGCACGTCGACGCCCAGGACAGAGGCCGAGCGGGCGATGACCTGCTCGAGCTCGGACTCGTCGTAGAACTCCAGGTGTCCGGTGAATCCGAAACGGTCGCGCAGCGGATTCGGCAGCAGACCGGATCGCGTCGTGGCTCCGACGAGCGTGAAGGGTGACAGCTCGAGCGGAATGCTCGTCGCTCCCGCACCCTTGCCGACCATGATGTCGATCCGGTAGTCCTCCATCGCGAGGTACAGCATCTCTTCGGCGGAGCGTGCCATGCGGTGGATCTCGTCGATGAAGAGAACCTCCCCCGGCACCAAGCTGGAGAGCAGTGCGGCGAGGTCGCCGGCGTGCTGGATGGCCGGGCCGCTCGACAGGCGAAGCGGGCGCTGGCTCTCGTGCGCCACGATCATCGCCAGCGTCGTCTTCCCGAGCCCCGGGGGGCCGGCGAGCAGAATGTGGTCGGCAGGGCGGCTCTGGATGCGTGCGGCCTCGAGCAGCAGCTGCAACTGCCCGCGCACCTTCTGCTGTCCGACGAAATCGCCGAGGCTCGTCGGGCGCAGCGCGCCCTCGATCGCCAGTTCGGTCTCGTCGGAGGGCTCGGTCGCGTCGAGGGGATCAGACACGCGCCTGGCCTCCCTGCGCAGGTCCGAGGAGCGCGAGAGTTCGCCGCAACAGCAAGGCCACAGTCGCCCGCTCCGCCTCCGTGGCTTTGGCCGCCGTCTGCGCCGCGGCCTCGGCGGCGACCTTCTCCGACCAGCCGAGGCCGACCAGCGCCGCAGCCACCTGCGTGACGACATCGGTGCCGCCGGACACCACGGGCCGCGACGGTGCCGCGAAAGCCTGCACCTTGCCGGCGAGCTGCAGCACGATGAGTTTCGCCGTCTTGGGTCCGATACCGGAGACCCGGCGGAACGGCGCATCGTCTTCCGCTGTGACGGCTTCGGCGATCTGATCGCCCGTGAGGTGCGAGAGCACCCCCAGAGCCGATTTCGGCCCGACGCCGGTCACGCTGATCAGCAGGCCGAAGATCTCGAGCTCGCCGCGATCCGCGAAGCCGAACAGGGAGAGCGAGTCCTCACGGACGATGAGGCTCGTGTGCAGGAGGATCTTCTCCCCGACGGTCGCGGTGTGTGCGACATCGGCAGGGACGGCGACGGCGAACCCGACACCACCCACGTCGATGACGACCTGATCGGACGTCGCATGCTGGACGACGCCGTGCAGTGAGGAGATCATCTCCTCAGCCTAGGGCGTGGTTCGGACCTATGTTCGAGCGACACGCTTTTCGGCGTCCGCCCAGGCCCGTTGCGCGGGAGTCAGCGCCCCCTGCCCGGATGCCGTGGGGCCACCGCGACGCCAGGCATGGCACAGCGCGATCGCCAGGGCGTCGGCCGCGTCGGCCGGCTGCGGGAGCGCATCCAGGCGCAGGATGCGCGCGATCATGGTCTGCACCTGCCGTTTGTCGGCCGCGCCGTAGCCGGTGACGGCGGCCTTCACCTCGCTCGGCGTATGGGTGGCGGCGGGCAAACCAGACTCGGCCGCGATCAGCAGCGCCACGCCACTGGCCTGGGCCGTCCCCATCACGGAGTGGGTGTTCTGCTGCGCGAAGACTCGCTCGACGGCGACCGCATCCGGGCGGTGCTCCGCGATCACCGCACGGATCCCGGCCGCGACGATGGCCAGACGATCCCCGATCTCGGCATCCGGTGACGATCGGATCACTCCCACATGCACCAGCGTGCCGCGACGCGAAGGATCGACGTCGACGATGCCCACACCGCAACGAGTGAGGCCGGGGTCGATGCCGAGCACGCGCAGAGAGGAGGTCACTCCCCCAGGCTAGGTGGGCACACCGACACCGGCCGCCCGGCGCGCCTACGCGTCGTCGTTCTCGAGCTCGGCCTGGACCTCGGCCGACAGGTCGAAGTTGGTGAACACGTTCTGCACGTCTTCACTGTCTTCAAGGGCATCGATCAGGCGGAAGATCTTCCGTGCGGTGTCGGCGTCGATCTCGACCTTGAGGTTCGGAACGAACTCGACGTCCGCCGACTCGTAGTCGATCCCGGCTTCCTGCAGCGCGCTGCGCACGGACACCAGGTCGGTCGCCTCGGTGATGACCTCGAAGCCCTCGGCATGAGGCTCGATCTCCTCGGCCCCCGCCTCGAGCGCCGCCATCATGACGTCGTCCTCGGTGGTGCCCTCGGAGCCGACGACGATGACGCCCTTGCGGCTGAAGTTGTAGGCGACGCTGCCGGGGTCGGCCAGAGTCCCGCCGTTGCGGCTCAGGGCGGTACGGACCTCAGCCGCTGCGCGGTTCTTGTTGTCGGTCAGACACTCGATCATGAGCGCCACCCCGTTGGGACCGTAGCCCTCGTACATGATCGAGGTGTACTCGACGACCTCGCCGCCGATGCCGGCGCCACGCTTCACTGCGCGGTCGATGTTGTCCTTGGGGACCGAGGTCTTCTTGGCCTTCTGCACCGCGTCGAAGAGTGTCGGGTTGCCGACGAGGTCTGGTCCGCCGAGCTTCGCCGCAACCTCGATGTTCTTGATCAGCTTGGCCCAGGACTTCGCACGCCGCGAGTCGATGATGGCCTTCTTGTGCTTCGTGGTCGCCCACTTGGAATGCCCGGACATAAGTCTCCGCTCGTCGTATCCGCCCCGGAGCGTGCCCAGGGCGTCGTCCATTCTATCGAAAAGCCGCGGTCGACCGAGCGGCGTCCACCGCGGCCGTCCGCGCAGCCGTCATTCGCGCGGGTCGCGGCCCTGCAACGTCACCGGGGCGGCACCGATCTGCAGCAACATGCGCGATTCATCGCCGCGCGCGACCCGCACATGCTCGGTGATGTAGCCCGCGATCTCGTCGCTCGGCTCACCCTGGGCACAGGTTCCGACCGCGGTGTTCGCCTGCCGGACGAGCGCCATCATCATCGGAACGCGCTGGAGGAGGCGATCGGCCTCCTCAGGCTTGTCGACCGCTTCGGCGATCGCCCGCTCGCCCTTCGTCTGGTAGTCGCAGGCGAGCACGTGGGCTGCACCGAACGCGGCCTGCTCCCGCAACGGGGCTGCCGGATCGTGCAGCGCGTAGTAGCGAGCCACCTCGTCACGGAGCCACGGCACCAGCGGCAGGAGAGAGTCCCGCGTCGCCTGATCGAGTTCTCCTCCCTGCAACACCGGCTCCATCGCCGCCACGACCGCGTCCATCCATCCGCGAAGGGCAGCGGTCCGCGCCTCGTCCTCGGCTGTCCCGCTGATCATCGTCGACGCGCGATCGTACACATGCAGTCGCTGCAGGTTCATGTAGAGGTTGTTCAGGCCGATGAGTTGCCATTCACGTGCGCCGATCATGCGATCAACCCTACTGATCGCATGCGGCCCGCTCGCGTCCGGGCTCCTCGCGAACCGGCATGAGCGCGCGACCTCTGGCGCGAGGCGACACCCGGGTGTATGCCTGAGGCATGAACGAGATGGCTCCTGACGACAGGTCGCGTGCACTGGAAACCGCGCATCACGCCGCCCTCCGATTCCTGGACTCGGTCGCCGAGCGACCGGTGTGGCCGAGAGCATCGCTCGACGACATGCTGACAGCGTTCGGCGGCTCGCTCCCTGAGCACGGCATGGACCCCGCGACAGTGGTCGAGGAGATGGCCGTGCTCGCCGACCCCGGACTCGTCGCGATTCCCGGCGGCCGGTTCTTCGGCTTCGTGATCGGCGGCACGCATCCGGCAGCCCTGGCCGCCGACTGGCTCGTCTCGGCGTGGGATCAGAACTCCGGTTCGTCGACCCTCACGCCCGCCACGGTCGCCATGGAACGCGTCGCCGGGCAGTGGATGCTCGACCTCTTCGGCCTCCCCGCGGCCGCCAGCGTCGGTTTCGTCACGGGCGGGCAGCTCGCCAACTTCACCTGCCTGGCCACCGCGCGACACGCGGTTCTCGCACGCGCGGGATGGGACATCGCCGAGCAGGGTTTCCAGGGTGCCCCCACGCTGCGGTTCGTCGTCGGGGCCGACCGGCACGGATCCATCGACCGCGCCGCACGCTTCCTGGGGATCGGACGAGCGGAACTGACGGTCGTCCCGTCCGATGAGCAAGGACGCATGAGCGCGGATGCGCTGGAGCAGGCTCTCGCCGGCGGCGAGGGACCCCTCATCGTGTGTCTGCAGGCGGGTGAGGTGCACACCGGCGCCTTCGACGACTTCGCCGCGCTCATCCCGATCGCCCGCCGACACGGTGCCTGGGTGCACGTCGACGGCGCGTTCGGGCTGTGGGCGGCCGCCTCCCCCGCACTGCGCCACCTCACCGCGGGCATGGCGGATGCCGACTCCTGGGCGACAGACGCCCACAAGACGCTGAACGTGCCCTACGACTGTGGCATGGCGATCGTGCGCGACCCGGCGGACTCCATCGCGGCGTTCCGCACCGGAGGCGACTATCTGATCTATTCAGGGCTCGACCCGTGGGATGTCACGCCCGAGCTCTCGCGACGCGCCCGCGGGGTCCCCGCGTGGGCCGCGCTGCGCAGCCTCGGACGATCGGGTATCGCCGAGCTGATGGGTCGCCTGCATGCCCACGCCGTCGCCATGGCCGCGGGACTCCGGTCGGTGCACTCGGTGGAAGTCATCAACGACGTCGACTACACACAGGTGATGTTCCGCCTCGGCTCCGACGAAGCGACGCGTGCGCTCGGCGCGGCGATCCTCGTCGAGGGGACGGCGGCCATGACGGGCGCCGAGTGGGAGGGCCGTGCGGCCCTGCGGTGCTCGATGTCGTCGTGGGCGACCACTTCGGACGACGTCGACCGCACCGTCGAGGCCATCCGCGCCCTGGTCGACGCAGGTTCACGCACCGAGTGACCGAGACCGTTGGTCCTGCCGCCGGCTGCTGCTAGCGTCGAGGAACCCGTGCCCCGGGGATATCGCGACGCTGCGAGCGAAGGGACCGTCACGATGAGCGCAGGCGCAGACCGCCTTCGACCGGAGTGGACCGCACTCCCCCTGGTGCTGCGCGCGCGCATCGTCGACGTGATCGGAGGACGATTCGTCCGGGACGACCCAGCGCAGAGCGGATTCAGCGCGTCCTACGCCGGTGTGGTCACCACCACCAAGGGGAAGGCCTTCGTCAAGGCGTGCGCGCGGGATTGGCACCCCGACTCGCTGCACTTCCTCCGTGCCGAGATGCAGGTGCTCACGACACTGCCACCGACGATCGCCCCGGCGGTGCTGGGCGAAGTCGACGAGACCGCCGGCGCTGCGCTCGTGCTCGAGGCGATCGACGGGCACCACCCCGGCAGCCCTTGGTCGGCGGATGATCTGCATTCGATCGCCGCGACCCTCCGCATCCTCTCGTCGACGAAGGCGCCACTCGACCTGGGAGACGCGGCCGACAGCATGCTCCCCGACTTCACCCGATGGGAGCAGATCTCCCTCGATGAGCAGCTGCTCGCCGGTCTCCCGATCCTGGTCCGAGAGCGGATGAGTGATCTGCTGCGTATCGAACAGGACTTCCGCGCTGCGGTCGGCGGAGACGTCATCGCGCACGACGACGTGCGTGCCGACAACATCCTGATCAGCGACGGGCACGCACGATTCGTGGACTGGCCGCACGCCCGCCGCGGAGCCCCGTGGATCGATCTCCCGTTTCTGCTGCCGAGCGTCGAGGCCTCCGGCGGTCCCGCGTGCGAAGAGGCGTGGCCGCTGTTCGAAGAGCACGGAGCCCCGCCGATGCGCGAGATGCTCCCCGTGATCTCCGGATTCGCGTCGTACCTCTGGTTCGCCCAGGCGCAACCCGAGATACCTCAGCTGCCCGGACTCCGCGCATTCCAGCGGGAGCAAGCCGGACCCGCGCTGCGCTGGCTCGCAGCCCTGCTGCAGGTTCAGGAACGCGCGGCGTCGAGGTAAGTCAGAACGGCTCTCACGCGGCGGTTCTCCTCGACGGGTCCGAGGCCGAGCTTCGTGAAGATGTTGCCGATGTGCTTGCTCACGGCCGCATCCGTCAGCGTGAGCGAGACGGCGATGTCGGAGTTCGACTGTCCATCGGCCATCAGGCCGAGCACCTCGCGCTCCCGCCCAGTGAGTGCGTCGAGCGGCCCCTGACGCGAACTGCTCAGTAGGTGCTGGACCACGTCCGGGTCGATGACGGTGCCACCCTCTGCGACCGTGTCGAGCGCGGTCGCGAAGTCGCGGACACGACTCACCCGATCCTTCAGCAGGTAGCCGATGCCGCCACCCGGAAGCGTGAGCAGTTCTCGCGCGTAGGTGTCCGCGATGTACTGGGAGAGCACCATGACCGGTTGCGCCGGGTGCAGGGCGCGGATGTCGAGCGCGGCGCGGAGTCCATCGTCCGTCTCGTCCGGCGGCATGCGCACGTCGGTCACGACGACGTCGGGTGCATCGCCGGCCGCGGCCAGGCGCTCGAACGCCTCCCGCAGCTCGGGCGCCGACTGCGCGGTCGCGACGACGATGTGGCCGAGCCGCTCGAGCAGAGCCGTCAGGGCCTCGCGCAGCAGCGCGGAGTCTTCAGCGAGCAACAGACGCATCCGACACCGCCCATTCTTTTTGCAGCGGCATCGTCATACGGAGCGTCGTCGGCCCGCCGTCCGGGCTGTCGATCGTGAACCGACCACCGAGGGTGGCGGCGCGTTCGGTGAGTCCTCGCAGACCTGTTCCCTCATTCGCATCCGCTCCGCCCTGCCCGTCGTCTATGGCGAGCACGTCGAGGACGGCGTTCGTCACCCCGGCACGCACGGTCAGCCTGGTCGCGACGGTGTGCTTGGCCGCGTTGCTGATCGCCTCGGTCACGAAATAGTAGGCGGCCGTCTCCACCGGCGCCGGCAGCCTGCCGAGGTCCGGGATCTCCAGCCGGAGCGGGATCGGCGCCCGGTCGGCCAACTCGTCCAGGGCTGCCCGGAGCCCGTGGTCGGTGAGAACGGCAGGATGGATACCTCGCACGGTGTCCCGCAGCGTCGCCATCGCGTGTTCCGCCTGTCCCTGGGCGACGTCGAGCGCACCGCGGACCGGGGCGGTGTCGGCACCCGTCGCGTCGAGGTCGTCGAGTTCGAGACTCACCATGCCGAGGCGCGCAGCGAGCGTCACGAGCTCCTGCTGGACGCCATCGTGCAGGTCGCGTTCGATGCGCCGCCGCTCCGCCTCGAAGGCTTCGACCAGCGCAGCGCGCGACTGCACCAGACGCTCCACATTGCGGGTCATCTCGCGCTGTCGAGGACCGCAGAGCGAACGCAGCAGCGTGGCCTGCCCTGCGGCGAGCACGGCGTTGGCGTAGGCGAACACGCACAGGGAGAGCACGGCGATCGGGAGGAGCAGCAACCATGTGCGCGGAGTCGCGACGATCCAGACGTCGCCGAAGAGGTTAAGCCGCGTGGGCCCACGCACCCCGGACACGGAGACGTAGACGAGGAGCACGAACAGCAGCCCCTGGAAGAACAGCAGGGCGAGCACGAGCCAGCCGACGACCAGATCGAGCAGCAGCGCGACCGTCTCCCTCCAGGTCGCTCCCTCGTTCATCCGCACGGACAGCCAGATATGACGTTGGTCGCGCCCGAGGGGGACGTGACCGGAGGGCTGAGCAGGAAAGCCCAGGAGCCGGGTACGTCGCCGCTCGAGCGCGCCGATCGCGATGCCCCACAGCGGCAGAAGCAGCAGCGTCAGGACCGTGATCGGCAGCAGCAGAAGACCGATCGCGACGCTCGCCGACAGGTATCCGAGAGCGCGCCATGGCCACGCGCCGAACAGGAACCGCCAGGGCGCGCGCATCATCGCGTGCCAGACGGTCGGCGCTCTCATGCCTCAACCCTACGGATCGCGGAGCCGGGCAGCGGGCGATCGAGCGAAGAGTAGAGCCAGCTCTACCACGACTGTCCACTCCGGTCTCTCGCCGCGCGTCTCGGTACGAGCTCGAATGGAGGGGTGATCGAACCACTGATTCGCGCCGCGAACCTTGAGAAGACATTTCCCGGAACCGGTCGGAAGGAGCCGCGCGTCTCCGTCTTGCGCGGGATATCCCTCGATGTGCATCCCGGCGAGATGGTGAGCATCGTCGGTCCGAGCGGTTCCGGCAAATCGACCCTGCTTTACTGCCTCTCGGGTCTCGAGCCCTACGACACTGGGAGCGTCCACCTCGCAGGTCGAGAGCTCTCGTCCCTTCGGCGCGGCGCGCTCGCCGCCCTGCGTCGCCGTCACGTCGGATTCGTCTTCCAGTCCTTCAATCTCATCCCCTCGCTGACGGCGCGGGAGAACATCGCGCTTCCCGCACGGCTCGCGCGGCAGCGCGTGCAGCGCGCGGCCATCGACCGTGCGCTCGCCGACGTCGGCTTGACCGACCGTGGCGGGCATCGACCCGGACAGCTCTCGGGCGGCCAGCAGCAGCGGATCGCCATCGCCCGCGTGCTCGCCCTGCGGCCGGACATCGTGTTCGCGGATGAACCCACCGGGTCGCTCGACACGGCCACAGGCACCGACGTGCTCCGCCTGCTTCGTGCGTCAGCCGGTGACGGCAGATCCGTCGTCATGGTCACCCATGATCTCGAGGCCGCTGCCCTCGCCGACCGTGTCCTCGTGCTCCGCGACGGGACGATCCATCGAGAACTGCGACACCCCACTCCGGAGCAGGTTCTCGAGGCGATCACTCTCGCCGGGGCTTCGGCATGATCGCCCTGATCGCCTCCGATCTGATCATGCGCTGGCGCGTCTGGCTCGGAGTGCTCGCCGTGACCGTCACCTCCGGATTCGTCGGTGCGCACGCCGCCGGTCTGCTCGAGACCGGCACCTTCCACGGTGGCGCTGTGCAGGAGGGGCTCGCCAGCACCAGCTCCGCTGTCATCATGTTCACGGCCATCACGGCGCTCATCGTGCTCAGTTCCACGGCGAACCTCACGATCTCCCTGCAGCTCCGCGACTACGCACTGTGGCAGCTCGTCGGTGTACGGCCCGCGCTGGTTGCCGTCGTCGTGCTCACCCAGCTCGGCATCATCGGCATCATCGGCGCGCTCGTCGGCTGGCTCCTCGCCCTGCCGGTGTTCCCGACCCTCTTCGTCTGGGTGTTCCGGGAGTGGCCCGAGATGCAGGGCGTGAGCCTCCACCTCGGCATCGGCAGCGGCCTCCTCGTGGTCGCCGCGGTCGCGCTCACTGTCGTGCTCGGTGGGCTGCGCAGCGCACGGCGGGCCAGTCGGACCCCGGCCATCGAGGCACTTCGTGATGCAGAGCCCCCGCGGATCCGGATGGGATGGTTCCGCATCATCCTGACCGTGTGCGCTCTCGGAGGCACCACGGCGCTCGCGACGACCCTCGACGGCGATGCATCGATGTCCGCGTTCTCGGGGCAGGCCATCCTGCTCACACCCTTGATCGCGGCCGCCCTCGCCGCCGCAGGCCCGATCGTGTTCCCTCTCGTCCTCCGCGGCTGGACTTCGCTGCTGCCGACGACGGTCTCCGCGACATGGTTCCTCGCCCGGAACTCTGCCAGGTACCGCCTGTCTCGGTCGAGCGCGGCGATCGGTCCACTCATGGTGGCGATTGCCCTCGCGGGAGGGCTCTACACGACGGGCGCGACGCTGGCCGCAGCGGAAGCCGCGCGAAGCGGCAGCGACGCGGGGTTCGACCTCGCCCCCGAGGGGGTCGTGATCCTCCTCGGCGGCCCCCTCCTCCTCTCGGGCGTGGCAGCCGCGGCGACCGTGTTCATGTCGGGTCACACGCGCGAGCGGGAGTTCGCCCTCATCCAGGCCGTGGGCTCCACGCGCGGTGCGATCGTGCTCACCGCGATCTGGGAAGCTGTGGCCTATGCGGTCACTGCGTCGATGTTGGGGGTAGCCGCCACTGCGGTCGGAGGCCTCGTCATCGCCGGAAAGCTCTCGCTGCCCGGCCCCGTCATCGCGTTCCCGATGATCGGGCTGATCGCCGGCGGTGGACTCGCCCTGCTCCTGGCCGCCACGGTGCTGCCGACGGTCACCGCGTTGCGCACCGAGATTCCTCGCACCCTCGCCGTGGAGTAGTCGCGGTCGCGATCCGGGCGCGGCCGCAGGGGCTGACGCGCTCGCATACTCGCAAAGGGCCGCGTAGTCGCGGCTAATCGCCCGGGGCTGCGTTCGATGCCATCCGGACGTTGGTGCTCCTTGCTATGGTGGCCGCGTGCGATGGCTTGCGGACGAGGCGAGTGGTTCACGACGTGTTCCGCTCTCTCCGGGGTCACCCCGGGGTACGCAGTCTGACCTGGAACGAACGCCGCAGGCGCCTTACTGCGCTTCGCGCAGACCGGTGCCCGCACTGATGGACGAGTCGTACGCAGGCCATTGCACGCCCGGCGCCCGCTCCGCGGCTGCCCTCTGATGGCGCCCTCCACCGCATCACGCGTGCTGGGGCGCACGCCGCGACCGTTGCCGTCGTTGGTGGCCGCCTCTCTGGCCGACGCTTTCCTCGCCTCCGAGGTCTGGGCGAAGGAGCAGCTCGTCGAGGCCGGCGCGTACGTCATGGGAGCGCGTCGCCGTTGGCTCTCTCCGCTCGTCGGCGACGTGTTGACCTCCTTCGTCCGCCCGCCTGCCGATGCCCCGCGACTGCTGACGTCGGTGATCCTCCGTTCGCCCGATTTCGCAGAAGCGGTGCGCAAAGCCGACGAGCGCCGTTCGCCGCTGCGCATCCACCACCGCGTAGTCGGTCCATCGGCGTCGCAGCCGCCCTCGGGCGCTCTTCCCCGCATCGACAGCATCCCGGATCTCGCCGCCATGCTCGATCTGGACGTCGGCCGGCTCCAGTGGTTCGCCGACACCAAGCATTGGAATCGGCGCGCGCGCACAGGAGCCTTGCACCACTACCGGTACGAGTGGCGCACACGGCACGGGCGGATCCCCAGGTTGCTAGAGATCCCGGAGCAACGGATGCGCCGTGTGCAGCGCAGTCTCCTGGAACAGGTGCTCGGCCTCATAGCCGTGAACGATGCCGCCCACGGTTTCATGCCCGGTCGCAGCGCGGCCACCGGGGCGGCGCGCCACACGGGGGCCGACATCGTCATATCCCTCGACCTCACCACGTTCTTCTCGCGCGTGACGGGCGGTCGCATCTACGGAACACTTCGGCAGTCGGGACTGTCCGAGCCGGTCGCGCACGTCGTGACCGGGCTGTGCAGCAACGCCGTTCCTCCGCGCGTGCTTGCTGCCATGCCACCGGGCGGATCATCCGACGAGCGGTTCGCCCTGCGTCGGGCTCTGGCCACGAGTCATCTGCCGCAGGGCGCTCCCTCCTCGCCGATGCTTGCCAACCTCGCCATCCGGCGCCTGGATTCACGGCTGACGGGATGGGCGGATGCCGTCGATGCGACCTACACGCGATACGCCGATGACCTCTCGTTCAGCGGCGGTCCGAGACTCGCGAAGCGACCTGATGCCTTCATCCGTGGTGTGCAGCGGATCATCGAGGACGAAGGGCACGTGGCCAACCCCCACAAAACGAGGGTCCGACGCCAAGGCGTCAGGCAGAGCGTGACCGGAATCGTCGTCAACCAGCGAACGAATGTCTCACGGGACGACTACGACCGGCTCAAGGCGACGATCCACAACTGCGTCGTGCACGGTCCGCGCAGTCAGAATCACCGCCGACTCGACGATTTCCGTGCACATCTGCTCGGCCGCATCTCGTGGGTCGAGAGCCTGAACCCCCAGCGAGGCGCGAAACTCCGGGCGGAGTTTCTGCGTATCCGTTGGTGACCGCAGCGATCGGCACGAGTGGCCAAGTGACCCTACCGTCGGACGACCGGCACGGATGGCGCAGGATGGAGGCATGCGCAGATCACGACACATCGCTCCTGCCGCTCGCATGTCGGACGTCCACGACGACGCGCCGACCCCGGCAGATGTACTGCGGTATCTCGTCCACCTTCCGGATGACTACGACGCCGATCCGGGCAGGCTCTGGCCTCTGGTGCTGTTCCTACACGGTGCGGGCGAACGAGGTTCCGACCTCGACCTCGCCGCGGTGCACGGCCCGCCGCGGCTGGCGGATGACGGGCACGAGTTCCCCTTCATCCTCGTCACCCCGCAATGCGGTGAGTCGAGTCAGTGGGTCGGGGAGCTCTCGACCTTGTCCGGGCTGGTCGACGAGGTCGTCTCGACGCACCGCGTCGATCCGGCCCGCATATCGGTGACCGGGCTCAGCATGGGCGGTTTCGGGACCTGGAGCCTGGCAGTGCGCTATCCCGATCGGTTCGCCGCGATCGCACCGATCTGCGGTGGGCTCTGGATGCAGAGTGCTGAGCCGATTCGTCACCTGCCCGTCTGGGCTTTCCACGGCGACGCCGACGATGTCGTGCCGATCTCCGCCACGGAGGAGATCACCACCGAACTTCGGACACTCGGCGCCGACGTGCGGTTCACGCGATACGCGGGCGTCGGCCACGACTCCTGGACCGAGACCTACGACAACCCCGAGCTGTACGACTGGCTGCTCTCCCACCGGCGCTAGCGCGCGTACGTCCCGGCACGGGCACGGGCCTTGTCGAGGAAGCGCTCGTGGAAACGCGTCTCGCCATCGACCTCCGGGTGGAAGCTCGTGCCGAGCAGGCTGCCCTGCTCGACGGCGACCACCGTGCCGTCCGTGAGCGATGCCAGGACGTCGACACCGGCGCCCACACGCTCGACCACCGGGGCGCGGATGAACGTCGCGCGCACCGGAGGCTCCCCCAGCGCGGGGACGTCGAGTTCCGTCTCGAACGACTCCGTCTGGCGCCCGAACGCGTTGCGACGGACGTCGATGTCCATTCCGCCGAACGACTCCTGGCCGTCGATCCCGTCGAGCACCGTGTCGGCGAGCAGGATCAGTCCGGCGCACGTCCCGTAGACCGGCAGTCCTGCATCGATCGCGGCGCGGATCGGCTCCTGCATCCCGAAGATGCGCGAGAGCTTGTCGATCACACTCGACTCGCCGCCGGGGATCACGAGTCCGCCGACGGACGAGAGCTCTTCCGGTCGGCGCACCAACACGACATCGGCGCCCAGGTGCGCGAGCAGGGCGGCGTGCTCGCGCACGTCGCCCTGCAGCGCGAGGACTCCGACGCGGGTGTTACCAGCCACGCTCGGCGAGACGGTGCGGCGCGGGGAGGTCGCTGACGTTGATGCCCACCATCGCCTCGCCGAGCCCGCGCGAGACCTCGGCGATCACCTTGGCGTCGTCGAAGAACGTGGTGGCCTTGACGATGGCCTTGGCGCGCTCGGCGGGGTTGCCCGACTTGAAGATACCCGAGCCGACGAACACGCCGTCTGCTCCGAGCTGCATCATCATCGCGGCGTCTGCGGGGGTCGCGACTCCGCCGGCCACGAAGAGCACGACGGGGAGCTTGCCGGTCTCGGCGATCTCGGCGACCAGCTCGTAGGGCGCCTGCAGCTCCTTGGCGGCGACATACAGCTCGTCCTTGGGCAGCGCAGCGAGGGCCGCGATCTCCCCACGGATCTTGCGGATGTGCTTCATCGCCTCGGAGACGTCGCCGGTGCCGGCCTCACCCTTGGAGCGGATCATCGCGGCGCCCTCGTTGATGCGGCGGAGCGCCTCTCCGAGGTTGGTCGCACCGCACACGAACGGCACGGTGAACTCGTACTTGTCGATATGGTTCACGTAGTCGGCCGGCGAGAGCACCTCGGACTCGTCGATGTAGTCGACGCCGAGCTCCTGCAGCACCTGGGCCTCGACGAAGTGCCCGATGCGCGCCTTCGCCATCACCGGGATCGAGACCGTATCGATGATGCTGTCGATCATGTCGGGGTCGCTCATGCGCGAGACCCCACCCTGTGCGCGGATGTCGGCCGGCACGCGCTCGAGCGCCATGACGGCCACGGCGCCCGCATCTTCGGCGATCTTCGCCTGCTCAGCGGTGACGACGTCCATGATGACACCGCCCTTGAGCATCTCGGCGAGGCCGCGCTTGACGCGCGAGGATCCGGTGGTTGTCTGCTCGGTCATGGGGAACTCCTGTCGGATGCACCGAAGTGGGTTTTGATCTAGATCAAACGTAGCACTGTCCGATTCGACCTAGAATCGCTGAGGAGGATCATGAGCGACCAGATCACAGGTGCCACCGCGTCGGAGATCGCCGACAGCGTGCGTTCGCTGCGCGATCGCGGATCCCTGCAGCCCGGAAGTCTCCTCCCCCCGGTGCGAGAGCTGGCCGCCACCCTCGGCGTGAATCGCAACACCGCCGTGGCTGCGTACCGTCAGCTCGCTCAGGCCGGCCTGGTGGTCTCGCGCGGGCGAGCCGGCACCGTGGTCGCGGGCCTCGAAGCAGTGGCGCAGGAGGGTTACGCCCCCGACACGGTGCTCCGCGACATCGGCACCGGCAACCCGGACCCTCGCCTCATCCCCGACCCGGCACCCGCGCTCATGACCATCGCCTCGCGCCCCGTGCTCTACGGCGAGCCCGTGATCGATCGCGGACTCGAGGAATGGGCCCGGCGGTGGATCTCGGCCGACCTCGCCGATGTCGACTTCCGCATCACCATCACCAGCGGTGCCGTCGACGCGGTCGAGCGCCTGCTCGCGCAGGCACTCATGCGCGATGATGCCGTGGCGCTCGAGGACCCGTGCTTCCTGGCGAGCATCCACACCGTGCGACTGGGCGGATACCGCGCCGTCCCGGTGCCTGTCGACGCCGAGGGCATGACCGTCGACGGTTTGCGGGCGGCGCTGGACGCCGGCGTCCGCGCGATCATCTGCACCCCGCGCGCGCAGAACCCCACCGGAGCGAGCCTCACCGCGTCTCGAGCCGCCGAGCTGCGAGCCGTGCTGGCTGATCACCCGTACGTGCTGATCATCGAGGACGACCACTTCTCGATGCTGTCGCAGCGCCGGTACGAGTCACTCATCGGTGCGGACCACCGCCGATTCGCGCTCGTGCGCTCCGTGTCGAAGTTTCTCGGACCAGACATGTGCCTCGCGATCGCGGCGACCGATGCCGAGACGGCCGAACGGCTCGCGATGCGTCTGAGTCCCGGCACCACGTGGGTGAGCCACCTGCTGCAGCGTCTCGCGCTGACCCAGCTGACCGACGACGCCGTGATGACCGAGGTCGCCGCAGCGGCCGCCCACTACGCCGAGCGGAATGCCGCCTTCGCAGAGCGCCTGCGCGCCGGCGGTATCGATGCGACAGCATCCGACGGCATGAGCCTGTGGGTCGAGCTGCCACAACCCGCGCGTCTCGTCGCCGATCGGCTGATGCGCCGCGGGTGGCTGGCCCGCACCGGCGACGACTTCGCGCTCGACGACCGCGCAGAACCGTCCCACCATCTGCGCCTGACCGTGCACGACCTGTCCGATGATGAGGCCGAGACCCTCGTCGCCGATCTCGTCGCGGCCGGGCGATGACCACCCTCGCGGGCACCCGCCTGCCCTGAACGAAAGAGCCGGAGAATGAAGATCCTCTCCATCCAGTCAGCCGTCGCCTACGGGCACGTCGGCAATTCCGCCGCGGTGTTCCCGCTGCAGCGCATCGGCGTCGAGGTGCTCCCGGTCTACACCGTGAACTTCTCCAACCACACCGGCTACGGCGCCTGGCGTGGGCCGATGATCGCTCCGGACGACGTCCGCGAGGTCATCACCGGCATCGAAGAGCGCGGCGTCTTCGGTCAGATCGACGCGATCCTCAGCGGCTACCAGGGCGGCGAAGGCATCGGCGACGTGATCATCGACGCGGTCGCCCGCGTGAAGTCCGCGAACCCGAGCGCCGTCTACGCCTGCGACCCAGTCATGGGCAACGCCAAGTCGGGGTGCTTCGTGGCCCCGGCGATCCCGGTTCTGCTGCGAGAGCGCGTCGTCCCGGTCGCCGACATCATCACGCCGAACCAGTTCGAGCTCGGCTTCCTCACCGACACCGAGCCGGACACGCTCGAGTCCACCCTCGCTTCGGTCGACCTCGCCCACGCGATGGGTCCGCGCACCGTGCTGGTGACGAGCGTCGAGCGCCCTGACCGCGAAGAGGGCACCATCGAGATGCTCGCCGCCGACGAGCAGGGTGCGTGGCTGGTGCAGACCCCGCACCTGCCGATGAAGGCGAACGGCTCGGGCGATGTGACGGCGGCGCTGTTCACCGCGCACTACGTCGAGACCGGTAGCGCGAAGATCGCTCTGGAGCGCACGGCGTCCAGTGTCTACGACCTGTTGAAGGCCACGCTCGAGTCCGGTGAGCGCGAGCTGCAGCTCGTCGAGGCACAGGAGTTCTACGCGAACCCGCAGATGCAGTTCACCGCCCGTCAGGTGCGCTGAGCTACTCCGAAGCGGGCTCCGACGTCGGCCAGGCGTTCGCCACGGCCTCGCGCACCTCACCCAGCAACTGCGGGAGCGCCTTGGTCTTCGCGATGATCGGGAAGAAGTTGGCGTCCGACGTCCACCGCGGCACCACGTGCTGGTGCAGGTGGGCGTCGACGCCGGCGCCCGCCACGGCGCCCTGGTTCATGCCGATGTTGAAGCCGTCGCAGCGTGACACCTCGCGCAGAACCCGCATCGCGGTCTGCGTGAGGGCGCCGATCTCAGCGACCTCTTCGGGCGTGGCCTGGTCGTACGTGGCGATGTGGCGGTACGGGCAAACGAGCAGGTGGCCGGAGTTGTACGGGAAGAGGTTCAGCAGCACGTAGGCCGTCTCCCCCCGCGCCACGACCAGCCGCTCCTCGTCCGGGAACTTCGGCGCCTCGCAGAACGGGCACTCCTCACGCAGCGGCTCCGGCCCGGCCTGGATGTACGCCATCCGGTGCGGGGTCCACAGCCGCTGGAACTCGTCCGGAACCCCGGCGAGGAGTCCGGCATCCTCCAGCGGCTGCGCCCCCTCGGTCACGCCAGGTCCCCTGCTGTCTGCACGAGGCCGTGGCTGTCGATGACGGCGCGGATGCGGGCCGCGGCGTCTGCGATCGGCACACCGTTCTCCTGCGTACCGTCGCGATAGCGGAACGAGACGGTGCCCGCGTCGCGGTCCTTCTCCCCCGCGATCAGCAGCAGCGGCACCTTGCCGGTCGTGTGGGTGCGGATCTTCTTCTGCATCCGGTCGTCCGACGTGTCGAGCTCGGCACGCACGCCCTGGGCGCGCAGCGTGTCGATGACGTCGCCCAGGTAGTCGGCGAAGTCGTCGGCGACCGGGATGCCCACGACCTGCAGGGGAGACAGCCATACCGGGAAGTCGCCGGCGTAGTGCTCGAGCAGGATCGCGAAGAACCGCTCGATCGAGCCGAACAGCGCGCGGTGGATCATGATCGGGCGCTTCTTCTGCCCGTCCTTGTCCATGAACTCGAGGTCGAAGCGCTCCGGCAGGTTCGGGTCGACCTGCACGGTGGAGAGCTGCCAGGTGCGACCGATCGCGTCACGCGTCTTCAGGTCGATCTTCGGGCCGTAGAACGCGGCCTCGCCGGGGACCTCGGTGAGCTTCAGGCCCGAGGCGACCGCGACGCGACGAAGGGCGTCGGTCGACGACTCCCAGAACTCGTCCGAGCCGATCCACTTCGACTTCTCGTCGTCCTTCATCGAGAGCTCGAGCTCGAAATCGGTCAGACCGAAGTCGCGCAGCATCGACAGGATGAACTCGAGGACCTTGCTGACCTCGGCCTCGAGCTGATCGGGCGTCACGAACAGGTGCGAGTCGTCCTGAGTGAAGCCGCGCACGCGGGTGAGACCGTGCAGCGCACCGGAGAGTTCGTTGCGATAGACCGTGCCGTTCTCGGCGAACCGCAGCGGCAGGTCACGGTAGCTGCGCGCACGTTCCTTGTAGATGAGGATGTGCATCGGGCAGTTCATGGGCTTCAGGTAGTAGTCCTGGCCCTGCTTGGTGATGTTGCCCTCGTCGTCGCGCTCCTCGTCCATGACGATCGGGGGGAACATCCCCTCCTTGTACGTGACGAGGTGGTTCGAGGTGAGGAAGAGGTCTTCCTTCGAGATGTGCGGCGTGTACACGTAGGTGTAGCCGCCCTCGATGTGGCGCTTGCGGGCGTGCTGCTCCATCTCGCCGCGGATCACGCCGCCGCGCGGGTGCCAGACCGAGAGCCCGGAGCCGATCTCCTCGGGGAACGAGAACAGGTCGAGTTCCTTGCCCAGGCGCCGGTGGTCGCGCTTGGCAGCTTCTTCGAGGCGGTGCTGGTAGGCGCGCAGCTCGTCCTTGGTCGGCCACGCCGTGCCGTAGATGCGCTGCAGCTGCGGGTTCTTCTCGCTGCCGCGCCAGTAGGCGGCAGCGATGCGGGTGAGGTCCCAGCCGTTGCCGATCATGCGCGTGTTGGGCAGGTGCGGCCCGCGGCAGAGGTCCTTCCAGACGACCTCGCCGTCACGGGTGGTGTTGTCGTAGATCGTCAGCTCGCCTTCGCCGACCTCGACGGAGGCGCCCTCGGCGGCTTCCTTCCCACCCTTGAGCCCGATGAGCTCGAGCTTGAACGGCTCGTCCGCGAGCTCGGCGCGTGCCTCGTCGTCGGTCACGACACGGCGGACGAAGCGCTGGCCCTCACGGACGATGCGCTGCATCTCTTTGGTGATGGCCTTGATGTCTTCGGGCGTGAAGGGGGTCTCGACGCCGAAGTCGTAGTAGAACCCGTCGGTGATGGGCGGGCCGATGCCGAGGTTCGCCTGCGGGTTGATGCGCTGCACCGCCTGCGCCAGCACGTGGGCTGCCGAGTGACGGAGGATGTTCAGCCCGTCCTGGCTGTCGATCGTGACCGGCTCGACCTCGTCGGTATCGGTCACCGTCGTGGCGAGATCCTTGAGATCGCCGTTGACGCGCATCGCGACAACGTTTCGGTCAGTGAACAGGGCGAAGCCATCGTGCGGCCGGGCGTTTTCAGGCACAGAAACTCTCCATCTGGGTCGGTGTCCAGGTTACTCGCATGATCACGGGGTCCTGACCGCTTCGCGACGGTGTCGGACACTGTGATCGGTCCCGCCATCGGTCACCGTCAGCCCGGCTGGTCGGCGCCGCGCGAGGGGACGATGATCCCCGACTCGTAGGCGTGGATCACGAGCTGCGCACGATCGCGTGCGTGCAGCTTCGACATGATGCGGTTCACATGGGTCTTCGCGGTGTGCGGTGAGATCACGAGGGCGTCCGCGATGTCCTGGTTCGACGCCCCGCCCGCCACGAGGAGCAGCACCTCGCGCTCCCGCTCGGTGAGCTGTCGCAGCGGCTCGGTGTGCCAGGCATCGGCTCGCGGATGCTGCGGCAGCACGGAGCGCTCGATCAGCGACCGTGTCGCCGCCGACGACAGGAGAGCCTCACCGCGGTGCACCACGCGCACGGCGCTGACGATGTCGTCCGGCTCCGCCCCTTTGCCGATGAAGCCGCTCGCACCGGCGCGGAGTGCGGCGACCACGTAGTCGTCCTCCTCGAAGGTCGTCAGGATGAGCACGCGGGTCGCGGCGGACTGCGACTCGCTCATGATCTGCGCGGTGGCGGCGATGCCGTCGAGCTCCGGCATCCTGATGTCCATCACCACGACGTCCGGCATCGACTCGCGCACCGCGGACACCGCCTCGCGACCGTTGGCGGCCTCGCCGACCACCTCGATACCGCCGTCGATGAGGATGTCGCGGACCGCCTGCCGCACCAACGGCTGATCATCGACGACGAGCACCCGGATCATCGGGCACCTCCGTCGAGGGGAATCCGCACCTCGAGACGGAACGCGCTTCCGTCCCGGCCGGTCTGCACATCTCCCCGGACCGCAGCGACGCGCTCGCGCAGTCCACGCAGCCCGTGGCCCCCTGCACCCGACACCACCTCGGATTCCGTCGCCACCTGATTGTCGACGACGACGCGGAGCGACCCGTCATCTGCTCGGAGCCGGACGGTCGCCGCGCCACCCGCTCCGTGCTTATGCGCATTCGTCAATCCTTCGAGGACCACGAGGTAAGCCACGTGATCACTGGCCGGCGAGAGTGCGGGCCGGTCGGGATCGTCCTGCAGATCGACGCGCAGCCCCGCCTCGCGGAACTGCGCGAGGAGGTCGTCGAGACCGGCGAGGCCGACCTGCGGACGAAGGTCGCGAACATCATCCGGGTCGTCGGAGCGCAGCAGCGCCATCAGTCCACCGATGTCGGCGAGCACGGTGCGAGAGGAACGGCGGATGGTGCTCAGGGCCTCCCGCGCGCGCTCCGGGCGGGTCTCCAACGCGGATGACGCCACGCCCGCGTTGAGGCTGATGACCGAGATCTGGTGCGCGACCACGTCGTGCAGGTCGCGCGCGATGCGCACCCGTTCTTCGGCGACACGTCGCCGCGCTTCCTCATCCCTCCCCTGCTCGGCCCGCTCCGCGCGCTCGGTCATGGCGGAGACGAACTCGCGTCGTGACCTGGTCGCGTCCCCCAGGGCCCCGGCGAGGGCGATGATGAAGACGAACTGCAGTGCGCGGGGATCGAAGAGATCGCCGGCGAGCGGGATCGCGTTGACGAAGAAGACGATGGCCGTTGCCGCGCTCACGGCGACGATCCCGACGAATCGCCCTCGGCGGTCCACGACGGCGAAGGCGCTGATCGCCATCGCGATGAGCGCGCTCGGTGACAGGACGCCCGCGAACGCCAGGACCACCGCGCACAGCAGACTCACGGCGAGCACGACGAGCGGAAGCCTTCGACGGAACAGCATCGCGACTGCGGGAACGAGCGCGACGACGAGCAGCCATCCGGTGGCGCGGAACGCCTCGTCGGGGAAAGGCGACACAGCGAAGACGACCACCACGGCCACGGCGATCACATCGGCGAGCGGCGCCGCGATTCGTGGAGGACGAGGTGCCGGCATCTCACCAGTATTCCTCGCGGCGCCGGGTCTCGGATCCCCCGCCGGGATGAGCTGCGTGTACTGCGATCGCAGTACACGGGTGTCTGCGGCAGGGCGACGCGGCAGCGGATGCCGCGCGGCACGCTGGGATGAGGGCGCACAGCGCGTGCGCCGAGAGAGGTCGGCATGAAGAAGCCCGTCAAGAGAGTGCTCATCGCACTCACGTCCGTCGTCGCCGTGATCGCGGTCGGACTGGTGGCCACCACGGTCGGCAATGCGGTGGCGACCGCGGTCGAACAGGATCGCATCGAGCCGTACGGGCAGAAGGTCACCGTGGACGGGCACGAGATGAACGTCATGATCACCGGTGAGGGCTCGGAGGACATCGTTCTCCTCCCGGGTTTCGGCACCGCATCCCCGGTGCTCGACTTCGAGCCGCTCGTCACCGAGCTGGCCAAGGACCATCGCGTGATCGTCGTGGAGCCGTTCGGTTACGGGTTGAGCGACGGGACGGATCGCGCCCGCACCACCGACAACATCGTGACCGAGACGCACTCCGCCCTGCAGGAGCTCGGCGTCGACGACTACGTCTTGATGGGGCATTCCATCGCCGGCATCTACGGCATCCAGTTCGCGAACCGCTACCCCGATGAGGTGCGGGCGTTCGTCGGAATCGACAGCAGCGTCCCCGGGCAGCCCGGCTCGGACACCGAGCTGCCCGTCGGACTCTTCGGCGCGGCGAAGAACCTGGGGCTCGTGCGACTCATCGCATCGTTCCGTGGCACGGGTTACGACGAGTCCGTCTACTCCGCAGACGTGCAGGAGCAGATCGCCATGCTCACCAATCGGAACACGCTGAGCCCCACCTACCTGAACGCGATGTCTCTGCTCCACGCGAACTTCGACGATGCTCTGGGCACCAGCTTCCCCGAAGACCTCCCCCTGCTGCTGTTCGTCGTGGCAGATAATCCGACCGTCCCCACCTGGGCGGATCTGCACGAGGAGCAGGCCGCGGCCGTCGACGATGGAACGGTCGTGCCGCTCGACGGAACGCACTACCTCCACCACACGCACACGCCGGAGATCGTCGACGGGTTCCGCTCGTGGGAGCGCACCAGGATACCCGCCGCGGAGTGACGCCGGAGCTCTGGACATCACGTAACGTGAACGGATGGACAGAGCAGTCGCACGATGGATCCTGGCGGTCGCGCTCGGCGCGATCGGTGTCGGCCACTTTCTCAGCACCCGCGGGTTCCGGGTCGTGGTGCCCGATTGGGCCACTCGCCTGACCAGGCTCGACAAGGACACGATCGTGATCGCCTCGGGCGCCGCAGAGGTCGCGCTTGCGGCGGGGCTCCTCGCGCTACCGAAGGAGCGCCGCCGCATCGGCTGGGCGACGGCCGCATTCTTCGTCGCCGTGATGCCCGGGAACATCCACCAGTGGCAGACCAAGCGCTCGACGCCGGGACTCGACACGGATGCTCGACGATTCGGCCGGCTGTTCCTGCAGCCGATTCTCGTGCTGTGGGCGCTGTGGTCGACCGGCGGCGAGACACCCCGCCGAAACCACCGTCGGCGTTGAGAGACGGACCATCCCCGTGAGCTCGAAGAGAATGGTCCCATGACATCCCCCTCGCTGGTGTGGTTCCGCGACGACCTTCGCCTCGCCGACAATCCGGCGTTGCGCGCCGCGATCGATCGAGGCGAACCGGTCATTGCGCTCTATGTGCTCGACGAGGAGTCGCCGGGCATCCGCCCCCTCGGCGGCGCAGCCCGCTGGTGGCTGCACCACTCGCTGGCATCGCTCGACGAGCGTCTCCGTGAGCGTGGCGGTGCGCTCGTGCTGCGTCGCGGCGCCGCAGAGCACGTCGTCCGCGAGGCGGTGGCGGACGCTGGCGCCGGCGCCGTGTTCTGGAACCGCCGGTACGGCGGTGCCGAGCGCAAGATCGACTCATCGCTGAAGTCGTCGCTCCGGGCCGATGGACTCGAGGTCGCGTCTTTCGCGGCATCCCTGCTGCATGAACCGTGGACCGTGACGACCGGCAGCGGCACCCACTATTCCGTCTTCACCCCGTTCTGGCGCGCGTGCCTCGCCCTTCCGGCGCCGCGCGCGCCGCTTCCGGAGCCACGGGATATCTCTGGAACGAAGAGTGCGCCGGCATCCGACTCGCTCGACGACTGGGGTCTGCTGCCGACACGCCCGGACTGGGCCGGTGGGCTGCGCGAGACCTGGGAGCCCGGCGAGCGTGCCGCCCGACGGCGCCTGCGCACCTTCCTCGACGAGGATCTCCCGCAGTATGACCGAGCCCGCGACGAGCCATCTGCCGGGGCCACGTCGTTGCTTTCCCCTCACCTCCGCTGGGGAGAGATCAGCCCCTTCACGGTCTGGCACGAGGCCGTCGGCATCGACGGGGCCGGCGGATTCCTCTCCGAGCTCGGGTGGCGGGAGTTCGCCTGGCACACGCTCTATCACTCCCCCGACCTCGCCACCCGGAACCTGCGTCGCGAGTTCGACTCCTTCCCGTGGCCACCCCTCGACCCGGCGCACCTGGAGGCCTGGCAGCACGGCGAGACGGGCGTGCCGCTGGTGGATGCCGGGATGCGAGAGCTCTGGCACACCGGCTACATGCACAACCGCGTCCGGATGGTCGTGGCCTCGTTCCTCGTGAAGAACCTGCTCATCGACTGGCGGCGCGGCGAGGAGTGGTTCTGGGACACGCTCGTCGACGCCGATGAGGCCAACAATCCTTTCAACTGGCAGTGGGTCGCGGGCTCCGGCGCCGACGCTGCGCCGTACTTCCGCGTGTTCAACCCCGAGCTGCAGGCGAAGAAGTTCGATCCGCAGGGGCTCTACATCTCGCAGTGGGCGTCCGAGGCGCCGACCGAGCCGATCGTCGACCTGGGTGAGACACGCAAGGCCGCGCTCGCCGCCTACGACGTGGTCAAGCGCGCTCCTCGAGCGCCCTCCTGACGCGCCAAGACAGCGAGGCCTGCGCCACACGGTACCAACGCCGATCGCTGTCGCTCAGCGACGTCCCCACCTCCCGATACGGTGAGAGCATGTCCCGTCAACGCCGCCCTCGCGACCATGAGACTGATCCGCTCCCCTTCGTCTGGCCGAAGAACACGCCACTCCCGGCACATGCGATCGTGACCTCGAAACAGCTCTCGCACGTGCCTCCCAGGGTCTATACGCATACCGACGACGACGCGTGCCCGAGGTGCGGGCAGCGGTGCGTGAACGTCCATACGCACGACTACCGCAAGGGCACCACGATCCGCTTCTCGCTCGCTGCCCTGTATGCGCTCGCGGGCGCAGCTCTCATCTTCCTCATCACCTGGATGGTCGAGGAACAAAATATGACCCTTTCGTCGTACCTCGCCGCCGCCTTCGGCGCCGCAGGCTGGACGACGACGATGTGCTCCGTCGCCTTCTCGGGCAGGAACACCACGAGGAGATTCTGGCCGCGGGGGAAGACGGAGTGGTCACGGACCGGCAGGGTGCTCGGCTGGACTCTGGTGCAGGTCGGACTCGCCATCGGTCCGTCGTACATCGCGCTGTGGTTGTTCCTCCGTCACGGCGCTGTCATCTGAGTCGCAGCCTGGGGACAGGTGCCCAAATTCGAGCGTACCGATCTGAATACGGCACCAGTGAGTTGAGGCATCGAAACCGCGGCACACTCTGCGACGGCAACATCGCCGAGAGTTCACCCGGGGCGGCAGCAGATTCGCCGAGCTGGTCACTCGTCGGTCGCACGCGAGGAGATGCTCCCCCGGGCACGAAAAAACCCCCGGAGAACCGGGGGTTTGTCTGTGCGCGATACTGGGATCGAACCAGTGACCTCTTCCGTGTCAGGGAAGCGCGCTACCGCTGCGCCAATCGCGCCCGTTGGGGCTATTCAGTTTTACCGTGAGGTGGCGACGGGATTCGAACCCGTGTAAACGGCTTTGCAGGCCGGTGCCTAGCCGCTCGGCCACGCCACCGTGTGGATTGACCCCACGTGCGAAGAGTCTTCCGAAGAAGACCCTCTGCACTCGAGCGGATGACGAGACTCGAACTCGCGACCCCAACCTTGGCAAGGTTGTGCGCTACCAACTGCGCTACATCCGCATTTCGTTCCCGGTTGTCCCGGGCACTCATGAAACATTAGCCGAAGATTCCCCCTCCGCCAAACCCGCAGCGAATCTCGCGCGTGTCTCACAGAGTGGTCCATACGGGCTCTGAGCGTCGGGTAGTATCGGTTGACGTACCCCACGGGTATGGGCGATTGGCGCAGTTGGTAGCGCGCTTCCTTCACACGGAAGAGGTCATCGGTTCGAGTCCGGTATCGCCCACCAGAGAAGCCCCGCACACCGCCCGGTGTGCGGGGCTTCCGACATTCACAGCCCGGCGTCCAGCATCCGCTCCCCTCCCCCCAGGCGGCCTCGCCGAAGGATCGCAGCGCGGATCAGTGCGTCGCCGCGAACTCGCTCCCGGATGCAGGCAGAACAGCCGCGCGGCGAGCCCGCACCAGCAAGAGGTACGACAGGCCGGCCAGCGCGGCCGAGACCGTCGTCACGATCCCGAGCGGCAGAATGCTCGACGCACCCGCGAGGCCGACGAACGGTGCCGCGATGCCGCCGAACCCGAATCGCGCCACGCCCAGGAGCGACGAGGCCGTCCCCGCCGACTGCGGATACTCGCTGAGCGCGATGGTGGTCGCGGGCGGCGAGGCGATGGCCACTCCACCGGCGAGCGTGAACAGGGCGACGAGCACGGGCCACAGTGGCAGCGGTGTCAGACCTGCCAGCAGCAGTCCGAGCGCGCCGGCCGACGTGACGACGACTCCGACCGCGAGAGTGCCCCTCACACTCCACCGTTCCGCCGCGCGACCGGCGAGGTACCCGCACACCATGAACCCGGCGGAGTTCGCTCCGAAGGCCGCGGCATACCCCTGCGGCGTGAGCCCGTAGACGTCCTGCAGCACGAAGGTCGCACCGGCGAGGTAGGCGAACAGTGCCGCATAGAGGAAGCCCTGATTCAGGACGGCTCCCAGGAAGACCCGGTCGCTCAGCAGAGCGCGGAAGTCGTTCAGAGTGTGGCGGAGGCCTCCCGTGCTGCGCTGCTCGACCGGCAGTGTCTCTCCGAAGAGGAGCACCGTCGCTGCCAGGATCGCGAGACCGGCGATGGCGAGGAAGACGAACAGGCCCCGCCAATCGGCGAACGCCATGAGGACGCCGCCGAGCAGTGGCCCGATGACCGCCGCCAGTCCCCCGACGACCGTGAGGCGGCCGTAGAAGCGGATCAGCTGACCGCCCGCGTACACATCCCGTCCTGCGGCATTGGCGATGACGATGCCGACCCCTCCCGCGAGCCCCTGGACCAGACGAGCGACGATCAGGACCTCGACCGTGGGGCTGACCGCACAGAGCAGGGATGTCACCGCGTACGCGACGATGCCGACCAGCAGGACGCGCCGCCGCCCGTGGCGGTCCGACAATGGTCCCGCCGTCAGCTGTCCGACCGCGAGTCCGATGAGGCACGCCGTGACCGTGAGCTGCGCGACGGAAGTCGCCGAGCCCAGGTCGCGAGTGAGCGCCGGAAGAGCGGGGAGATAGAGGTCCATCGAGATCGGACCGAACACGGTCAGGATCAGGAGCAGGGCAGGCAGGAGCCGTCGAGAGAGCGCGACAGGTGGTGTCATGGTCTCCAGCGTCCACCGGTCCCCCGAGGGGCGGGAGTCCCTGACGAAGGGTGTACCGACAGAGAATCCCTCATGGCGCCGAACCCTGCGCAGAATGAGGGAGCACCACCGAGACGAAAGGAGTGCCGATGGCATTGATCCTCGTGACCGGAGCGTCGACCGGACTGGGGCTCGCCACAGCCCAGGACCTCTCCGACCAGGGGCATGACGTCGTCGTGCATGCTCGCACTTCGAACCGCGTTCCGTCCGGAGACTGGCGGGGCGCCGTGGACGTAGACCTCTCCGACCTCGACGCCACGCGGGCTCTCGCCCTCGAGGTCGACGCCTTCGGGCACTTCGATGCCGTCGTGCACAACGCGGGCGCCCTGCATCCGCCGGATGCGGCACGAGTGAACACGATCGCCCCCTACGTGCTGACCATGCTCATGCGCCCTCCCCGCCGACTCGTCTACCTCAGCAGCTCGATGCACCGTGGCGGCACCACCGACATGCGCGGATTGACCGATGGCACGGCGTCTTACAGCGACAGCAAGCTGTGGGTCACCGCGTTCGCCCTCTCCCTGGCGGATCGATGGCCGGACACCGCCGTCCACGCCGTCGATCCGGGCTGGGTTCCGACCCGCATGGGTGGTCCGAGTGCTTCCGACGATCTCGAGCAGGGGCATCTCACGCAAGTCCGTCTCGCAACCCAGGATGCGGCCGGCCCGCGCACTGGCGGCTACTGGCATCACCTCGCGACTCAGCGTCCGGCACCAGCTGCCGCTGACCCGGCTTTCCAGGAAGCGCTGCTCGCGGCTCTCGCCGAGGTCACGCGTGTACCTGTACGGGAACATCCGTGACACCGAGAGGTGCCCTCTCAGGGCGTCCCTTCCCGCCCACATCAGATCTACGCTGACCTCATGGACAAATCGAGCAGAGGTCCGCGAATTCCTGATGACCCGGCGAGCCCGCGTCACCCCGGAGGCAGCCGGTCTCACCGCCGGAAGCAACCGACGTGTCGACGGATTGCGTCGCAGTGAGGTCGCGCTTCTCGCCGGAGTCTCCGTCGAGTACTACTCCAAGCTCGAACGCGGTGCCATCGCCGGCGCTTCCTCCTCGGTCCTGGAGGCGCTGTCGCGCGCGCTCCAGCTCAACGATGCCGAGCATGCGCACCTGCTGGATCTGGCTCGCGCCGCAGACGGCATCCCCTCGTCCGGACGCGCTCGACGCCGCACGGCGAAGGCGGGAGCTCCGCGACCCAGCCTGCAGTGGGCACTGGATTCCGTGACGGAGGCGGTGGCGTTCGTCCGCGACCAGCGGCAGAACCTCATCGCCACGAATGCGCTCGGCCGCGCTTTCTATTCACCGGTGATCGGCGACGGCGGGCGGATGCCCAACCTCGCCCGATTCCAGTTCCTCGATCCTGCGGCACGCGAGTTCTACCCGGATTGGGACCTCTTCGCCGAGATGTGTGTCGCCGTCATCCGTGCCGAGGCGGGCCGCGACCCGCACGACAAGGGCATCCAGGACCTCGTCGGCGAGCTCTCCACACGCAGTGAGGCATTCCGCACACTCTGGGCGGCACACAACGTGCGCACGCACGGTTCGGGCATCAAGCGCTTCACTCATCCGGTCGTCGGCGAGTTGACCCTCGTCTACGAAGAGCTCGCGCTTACGGCCGAACCGGGCCAGGTGATGCTGATCTACAGCGCTGAGCCCGGCTCACCCTCCGCCGAACGACTCCGACTCCTCGCTTCCTGGGGCGCGGACGTGACCGGGGCTACTCGAGCGGCACACGGATGACGCGGTCGTCGCCGCCGCCGGGATCGCCGCGACCGTCGGTGTTGTTCGTGAGCACCCACAGCGCACCGTCGGGGGCGACCACGACATCACGAAGCCGTCCGTAGGCCTCGGTGAAGTGCTCCGCGTACGACGAGACATCGTCCAGCGGCACCTCGCGCAGCCGTTCCCCCCGCAGGTTCGCGATGAACACCGCGCCTTCCGCGATCGCGATGCCGCTCGGACTGGCGGCATCCGGCGCCCACTGCTGCACCGGGTCGATGAACTCGTCGCGATCCGCGATGCCTTCGACGACGGGCCAGCCGTAGTTCCCGCCGGGTTCGATGACGTTCAGCTCATCCCAGGTGTCCTGTCCGAATTCGCTCGCGTACAGCGTGCCGCCCTCGTCCCAGGCCAGCCCCTGGGGGTTGCGGTGACCGAGGCTGTAGACGGGCGATCCCGCGATGGGGTTGTCCGCCGGGACCTTGCCGTCGGGGGCTATGCGGAGGATCTTGCCCGACAGTGACCCCGGATCCTGGGCACTCTCCCGGTCCCCCGCGTCACCCACCGTCACATACAGCGTGCCGTCGGGGCCGAACGCGATGCGACCGCCGTTGTGATTCGACGCAGCAGCCAGACCGTCGAGGATCGTCTCCGGCGCGCCGAGGCCGAGGGAGCCGGGCGACCCGGTGAGGGGGAAGCGCTGCACGCGGTTCTCATCCGCGCCGGTGGAGTATGCGTACAGATAACGCTCGTACACGGCGATTCCGAGCAAGCCGCCTTCGCCACCCGGTTCGACGCCATCGACCACCGCGACTTCGCGGACATCGCCGTCGTCCGACACCTCGACGATCCGGGCGCTGTCGCGCTCGCTGATCAGCGCCGCGCCCTCGTGGAAGGCGATCGACCAGGGTGCCGCCAGGTTCTCGATGATCGTGGTTTCCGTTCCGGCGGACACCGGTCCCGAGCCATCGGGAAGTCTCGAGGGCGACGGAGTGGACGCCGTCGGTGCACACGCCACAAGGGCGATCGATGCAGCCGACACGACGATCCATGCGATCGGACCGCGCCAGGACCTGCTCACCATCTCCGCTCCCCTCACCGCACCGGTCTTCACTGTCGCTGTCGGACGCGACGATCCGCTCCCCTCGAGACTAGGCGCGTGATCCGAGACGCAGAAGAGGCGCCTATCTGACAACTGTCAGATAGGCTGTTGCCATGGATGCGAGGTCGCGACGTTCTCGAGAAAGCCTCCGTGACGCGGTGCTCGACCTCGCCGGTCGGATGCCGATCAGCGAAGTCACCGTCTCCTCGATCTGCGCGGCGGCGGGTGTCACCCGAGACACCTTCTACCGGCACGCGGAGAATCCGGTGCAGCTCCTCGCCGACGCGCTTTCCGCCGAGATCGATGCCGCCATGGAGATCCTGCCGCAGACGGATGCCATCGGCGATGGCGAACGGGCTCTCCTGGAGCACATCCGACGACGGGCTTCGGTGTACCGCGGGGCGATGCAGCCCCTGCTGGCCGCCCCCGTCCGCAGCAACCTGGAGGCATCCATCCGTTCCGGCCTGCTGCTGTGGGCCGAGCTGCACTCGGAGATCGTTCCGCCCGTGTTCGCGGCGGACGCGTCCGCGATGCGGATCGCCGTGGCGTACGCCGCTGCGGGCACCGTGGGCGCGATCGAGGAGTGGCTGCGGAGCGACGACGACGACATCGACCGTGCCGTGAGGCTGATCCTCGCGGCGTCACCGGAGTGGTGGCTGCGATGACGGCCACCGGAGAAGGAGAGTAAACAATGAAGGCCGCACTGTTCCACGCCAAGGAAGATCTGCGCATCGAAGAGGTCCCCGAGCCCACCCCGGGACGAGGACAGGTCAAGCTGCGCAACGCGTATGCGGGGATCTGCGGATCCGATCTCCACGTCTACTACTCCCCCGAGGCCGCGGGGCTCGACCTCGACCACCCGCACCCCGTGACGGGCTCGACACTGCCCCAGATCCTCGGCCACGAGTTCTCCGGCACGGTCGTCGAGCTCGGCGAGGGCGTGACCGGCGTCGCGGTGGGCGACCGGGTGGCCGTCTGGCCCATCTACTACTGCGGCGAATGCCCCGCCTGCCGTCGCGGCATGTTCAACGCCTGCCAGAAGATCGGCTTCCACGGGCTCAGCTCCGACGGTGGCGGCATGGCGGAGTTCACGACCGTCGACGCGACAAAGCTGCACGTGCTGCCGGAGAACGTCGATCTGCGCATGGGCGCCCTCGTCGAGCCGATGTCGGTCGCGTGGCATGCGGTCTCCCGCAGTGGCGTCGAGTCGGGCGGTACCGCGCTCATCGCAGGCGCCGGACCGATCGGCATCGGCGTGTGGTTCGCCCTGCGGGCCCGCGGCGTCGAGCGTGTGCTCGTCTCGGAGCCCAGTGCGGAGCGTCGCGCGATCATCGCAGCCCTCGGCGCCACCGTGGTCGACCCGGTGAATGAGGATCTCGCCGCCGCCGTCGCCTCCTTGACGGACGGCGAAGGCGTCGACGTCGCCTTCGATGCGGCGGGAGTGGGCGCAGCCATCAGTTCGTCGCTGGCCAGCCTGGTCCCGGGCGGCCGCGTCGTGGTGGTCGCCATCCACGAGCGCACGATGGACTTCCTCCCCACGCAGCTGGTGATGGCCGAGACCGAGATCGCCGGCGCGCTCGCGTATCTTCCCGAGGACTTCGACGCCGTGATCGAGGCCATGTCCCGTGGGGTCTACGACACGACCGGCTGGGTGCAGGAGACCCCGCTCGAGAACGTCGTCGACGCGATCCACGCGCTGCGCGGCGGTGCCGGGGCGAAGATCCTCGTGCACGCCGGCTGAGGCCGGTCCGGGTGTCGGAGGGCGCGCGTAGTCTGCTTCGGTGCCGACGAAACGCGCCCTCCCGAGCCCCTGTGCGCTCTGCGGCAGCATGCAGGGAGTAAGGATCGAGGGTGCCTGGTGCTGCGCCGATTGCGGGTGGCGCTACGGCGATGCCCCCGACCCCGACCTCCCTCTCCCCCGCGTCGATGTCGTCTACTACATCCGGTACGACGACCGGGTGAAGATCGGCACCAGCAGGCGTCCCCGACAGCGCCTCGCGAGCATCCGACACCAGGAGCTGCTCGCGTTCGAACGCGGCGACCGATCCGTCGAGCAGCAGCGCCACCGGGAGTTCGCGCAAATACGCGAGGGCGGTGAGTGGTTCACCCTCACCCCTGATCTGCGGGCGCACGTGGCGGCACTCCGCCTTGAGGGCGACCCCTGGCTCCTGTACGCGCGCTGGCTCAGCCGTGCACTGCAGGGCGCCGACGAACTCCCCTAGACACGCAGGACGATGCCGGGCGGCTGCTTCGAGAAGTCCAGTCGCCCGGCATCGCGTCGGGAGCGGCTCAGGCGGTGGCGACGCGTCCTCGCGTGGTCGCCGGCTGCGGCTGCGAGAAGATCACGACGACGATCACTGCGGCACCCACGACGACGTGCGGGAGCCAGACGTTGAGGGCCTCACCCGCGAAGCCGAAGATCCACGGCGACAGCGCGAGGAACAGGCTCGCGACGATGTCGAACACGAGGTGGACCGGCATCGGAATGAAACCGAAGGGACCCCATTCATACTTCGTGAACAGGCTGTACACGATCAGCCCGACGCCGAGGACGATCGGAATGATGACCGCGGCTCCGCCCACGCTCGCGAAACCGAACAGCCAGGGCGCGGCGATCAATGCGATGCCGACGATGTAGTCGAGGGCTCCGTGGACCTTGGTGGGGATGAAACGCATGATTCCTCCTTGTATGTCGCCGCTGGATGCGACTCACCACTGGTTCGGCACCCGCGCCGGATCGGATTGGCCTGCCCCAGGCCGTCGGTGACGGATTGTGACGGCGCCGAGATATCGGCCATCGCGGGAATCGATAGATTCAGGAGCATGTGCTTCCCGTGCACATCACCCGACCTCCTGGAGCAAGATCATGACTTCTCGTCGCCGCGCCCTCGCGGGCAGCGCTCTCGTCCTCGCCAGCGCACTCCTGGTGACCGCCTGCAGCTCGTCCGGATCGGGTGAAGCGACCGAGACTGCCGCCGACGCCCCCAAGATCACGTTCCTCTACTCGCCGTACGCGGATTACGCGCCCTTCTTCCTCGCAGAGGAGAACGGGTACTTCGAAGACGCCGGTCTCGACGTCGAGCTGGTCGCGAAGGGCGGCAGCTCGGGTGAGACGTACCAGCAGGTCAGCACCGGCAACATCACCGCCGGCGGCGCGACCTGGGGTGCCGGTCTGTTCAACGCCACCAAGGCCGGTGCGTCGCTGTCGGTGATCGCCAGCGTGTCCCGCATCCCCGAGTCCGGCGCGAACCCGTCGCCGCTGATCGCTTCCGACGCCTCGGATGTGCAAGACGCCGCCGACCTGAAGGGCAAGAAGATCGGAATCCCCGGCGACGGCGGATTCGGCATCTACTCCGTCGCGCTCGCACTCGAGTCCGCCGGCCTGAGCGTCGACGACGTGGAGCTCGTGAACCTGAGCCCCGGCGACATCCCCGCCGCCCTCGCGAACGGTTCGGTGGATGCGAGCTGGTCGATCGAGCCGATCTCGTCCGCCGTCATCGCGCAGGGCATCGCGCACGAGCTGCTGCCCATCGACTACCAGGCCGGCGTCGAGCTCGGCGCCATGGTCTTCAACACCGAGTACGTCGAGAAGCACCCCGCTGCGGTCACCGCGTTCACCGCCGCCTACCTCAAGGCGGTCAACGAGCTCGAGGACGGCGGCTGGGACGACCCCGCCACGCAGGAGATCATCGCCGAGTACACCGATCTGCCGGTCGAGACGCTGACCTCCATCGCGCTCACCACGCAGGACCCGAGCGGCGCCATCGACTGGGAGGACGTCGCCCGGCAGGAGCAGTTCTTCCGGGACCGCGATGCGCTCGAGTTCGACGGCGACTCCGGCATCGAGGACATCTACCGCGCAGACATCCTGAAGGACGCGATCGCCCTGCAGGAGAGCGGCGACCTCGCCTCCTCGAAGAAATGAGCGGCCTCCGCGTCCAGGGGCTCTGGAAGGCCTACGCGAACGCCGACCGCAAGGACGAGCTTCTCGTCGCCCTCCAGGACATCGACCTGGAGATCGCCGACAACGAGTTCGTCTGTGTGCTGGGCCCGTCCGGTTGCGGGAAGAGCACTCTGCTCCGGCTTGCGGCGGGTCTCGAGAAGCCGAGTCTCGGCACGATCGAGACCTCGAGCCGTCCGTCGGTGGTGTTCCAGGAGCACGGCGTGTTCCCCTGGCTGACCGTCGCGCAGAACATCGGGTACCCGCTCAAACTGCGCGGTCTCTCTCGCGTGCAGCGCACCGAGCGGGTCGATCAGCTGCTCGACCTCGTCGGGCTCTCCGAGTTCGGCGGGTTCTACCCGGCCCAGATCTCCGGTGGGATGCGCCAGCGCACCTCGGTGGCCCGCGCGCTCGCTGATGACGGCGACCTGCTGCTCATGGACGAGCCCTTCGGAGCACTCGACGAGCAGACCAGGGTGACGCTGCAGCAGGAGCTGCTGCAGATCTGGGAGCGCACGTCGAAGTCCGTGATGTTCATCACCCACAGCGTCGACGAGGCGCTGATGCTCGCCGACCGCGTCGTCGTGATGTCTCATCGCCCCGGACGCATCATCGACGACATCGAGGTGCCGTTCGGTCGGCCGCGTGACATCGCCGGTCTTCGCCGCGACCCTCGCTACGGCGAGATCACGGCGCGGCTGTGGTCACTGTTGGAGAACTCGACGGAACAGGAGCTGGCGTCATGACGACGATCGCCGACCCGAAGATCGAGGCGCAGCTGAAGGAGGCGGTGCAGGCCGAGCGCGGATCCGTGTGGGTGCGCAGGCTCGGCCCGTACACACCGCTGCTGATCCTCCTCGTCTGGGAGATCGCGAGCCGCACCGGGCTCCTCGATTCGCGCTTCTTCCCCGCGCCGACCTCCATCATCGAGACGTTCTTCGAGCTGCTGGCCTCGGGAGTCCTGCTGGAGAACATCGGGATCACGCTGTCGCGCATCGCCGTGGGCTTCGTACTGGGCGCGGTGCCCGGCATCATCCTCGGCATCCTGCTGGGTTCGGTGCGCACGCTGCGATTGCTCCTCGATCCGATCTTCTCGGCTCTGCTGCCGGTACCGAAGGTCGCGATCTTCCCGTTGCTGCTGCTGATCTTCGGCCTCGGCGAGACGAGCAAGTACGTGATCGTCGCGATCGGTGTGTTCTTCTATCTGCTCTTCAACACGCTGGGTGGTGTGATGCAGACGCCGCCGCTGCTGAACGATGTCGCCAACGCCAACGGCGCGACGCGGCTGCAGCGGTGGATGACCGTCTCGTTCCCCTATGCGCTGCCGTCGATCTTCACCGGCATCAAACTCGCCACGGGCGGAGCTTTCGTGATCATCGCGGCCTCGGAGTTCGTCGGTGCGAACAGCGGGCTGGGCTACATGATCTGGAGTTCGTGGGGGACGTTCGCCGTGTCGAAGATGTACGTCGGCATCGTCACGATCTCCGTGCTCGGCTACGGCGCGACCGCGCTCTGGGCTCTGCTCGAGCGGCGCGTCGTGCCGTGGGTCAAGTACTGAACGGCGGGACGTACACGATGGACCTCGATGCTCACGAGATGCTCTCCGATCTGCGCGCCGTGCTCCGGGCGGCGGCGCCGCACAGCGATCCGGCCGATGTGGAGCTGGCCGCATTCTGGCTGGTTCAGGCTGAGCTGCTCGGCCTTCCCGAGTTCGGCATCCGGATGCTGGCGCGCGACCTCGAGCGGCTCGAAGGGCTCGAATCGGCGTCGGCGCCCGTCACGCCCTCGGGCGCCGATGACGCGCCGATCGGGTCCGTCGACGCGACCGGAGTGCCCGGAGTGGTCGCACTCGCCTCGGCCGTGCGGCGCGCCGCACGGAACGTCGAGGCGCACGGGCTCGCCATCGTCGGCATCCGCGGTGCCGGCGCACTCGGCATCCTCGGACTCGCGGCCCGCGCGCTCGCCGCGCGCGGCGCTGTCGCCCTGCTCGCCGCGCAGTCACCGGCGACCGTCGCACCGTGGGGTGGACAAGCCGCCGCAATCGGCACGAATCCACTCGCCGTCGGAGTTCCCCGTGCCGATGCTCCCCCGCTCGTGGTCGACTACGCCACGTCGACGCTCACGCTCGCCGCGGTCCGCGAGGCTCGCGGCGCCGGCGTGTCCCTCCCGGAGAGCAGTGCGGTCGACGCGGCCGGTGAGCCCACCACGGATCCCGCCGCCGCCGCCGCTCTCCTCCCCGCGGGCCTCGTCGGGTCGCTCACCGGACTCGTGGTCGAGCTCCTGGCCGGTGTCGCCGTCGGCGGGCGGGTCACCGACCCCGCTGCCCCGTCCAGCAGAGGCGCGGTCCTCATCGCGTTCGACCCCGCTCGTGCGGGAGGCGCCGACATCGCGCAGGCCACGGCCGCACTGGATCGCGAGTGGCGCGGCGCCGGCGGCCACCTCCCCGCGCGCTTCGATGTGCTCGCGAGCAACCCGGCAGACCTTCCAGACGCTATCCGCGTCTCCGAAGAGACAGCATCCTGGTTGCGCGCACGCACGACGGAAGCACCCGGCACATGAGCGCCCTTGCATCCTTGACGCTCAGCGTGATTCCGCAGATCGGTCCCCTGACGGAACGTCGAGAGATCCGCATCAGCGGCGCAGTGCCGGGATCTCTGGTCACCGTGCGCGCGGTCACGGCGCGCGACGGTGGCGATTGGGCGGCCCAGGCGACATTCCTCGCCGACGATGACGGGGAGATCGACCTCGGGACGCAGGCCCCGGTGTCCGGCGACTACCGCGTGGCGGACTCGATGGGCCTGTTCTGGTCGCAGCGCCGCGAGGAGGGCACGACGGGATCCGCTGAGCCCATTGACGTCGCGCGTCCCCTGTCGACCGTCCTCACCGCCTGGGCCGAACCGGGGACCGGATACCTCGATCAACCCGGCGACGGTGCCGGCGCCGCAGAGATCGCCATCGAGGTGACCCAGCAGCTCAGCGGTGACGGCGTCGAGAGAACCGAGGTCCGCTCGGGCGGGCTCGTCGGCACGCTGTTCCGCCCGCCGCACGACGGTCCTCTTGCCACCGTGATCGTGCTCAACGGTTCCGGCGGGGGCATCAACGAGGCTCGCGCCGCGCAGTATGCTTCCCGCGGCATACAGGCGCTCGCGCTCGGATACTTCCGGGCACCCGGTCTGCCCGACCACATCTCCCGCACACCGCTGGAGTACTTCGAGCACGCCCTCCGGTACGTCGTCTCCGAGCTCTCACCGCTCGGCGGGCGCCCGATCGTGAGCGGTCAGTCCCGCGGTGGCGAACTGTCCCTGCTGCTGGCCGCGACCTATCCCGACCTCGTCCTCGGGGTCGCCGCCTTCGTCCCCGCGGCGTTCGCCTTCGGAGCGCAGGGCGCCGCCGACCCCGCCGAAGGATGGAACGGCCCGACCTGGACGCGCGACGACGAACCGCTCGAGCATCTGTGGCACGACAACACCGGCGTGACCTGGCAGCCCTGGAACGACGAGCCCGCACCGACACGCCACCGCGACGTGTATATCGATGGCCTCCACGATCGCGACCTCGCCCGTGCGTCACGCATCCCGATCGAACGGTTTGCCGGCCCCGTCGCATGCATCTCCGGGCTCGACGATCGCGCGTGGCCGTCCAGCATGGCATCGCGCATCGTGCTCGACACGCTGGCGAGACACGGGCATGCCGCGGAGCGCCTGCACCTCGACTACGAGGAGGCCGGGCACGGCATTGCGCTCCCCCACCTCCCCAGCACCGACATCGAACGCCTGCACCCGGTCTCCGGTGTGCGCTATTCGAACGGCGGCACGCCACGCGGCATCGCCATCGCCGGCGCCGACTCGTTCGAACAGGTCTGCGCGTTCATCCACCGCACGGCGGAACGCGCGGCGTCGTCCGCCGACAACGCACCCCACTCCCACGAAGAAGGACGGTAGTCATGCCCGCGAAGGAGCATTTGGAAGGCCAGTGGCGCGAGTGGCGTCATGCCCGCGTCTCGGAGCTCGCGCGCCCGTACGGCTGGACGGCGCTGGTCGCTCAGCACTGGCTCCGCGACGGCGACGACGGCCTCGTCCTCGACGGCCTTCCCGGCACATGGGGTGTGTCGGACGGCAAGGTCCTGTACACGCCGCCGACCGACGGTCCGAACCTCGCGGTCGACGGCGAGTACCCCAGCGGCACCGTCGAGATCGTGCCCGGGCGCAACCAGACCTACGGCCACGGGCGCAGCGTCCCCGTCTACTCCGGGGTGAGCGAGGTCGAGACCATCCCGCGCACGACCGACGACGGCGACCGCATCTTCGCGGTGCGGGTGCGCGACCCCCGCGAATCCGCACGCAAGGACTTCTCCGGCCTCGCGGCCTACGACTACGACCCGGCCTGGCGCATCCCCGCCCGCTTCACGCCCGCCGTGCGCGAGGACGTCGAGCAGGTCACGGTCGAGACCGGGGTTCGCGAGACCACGGCGCGCATCGGGACGCTGGCGTTCGAGCACGGCGGCCGCACGTATGAGCTCGCGCTGATCGGCAAGGATGCCGCGTACGGCGTGCAACCCGTCGCGCACATCCGCGACCTGACGAGCGGGAAGACGACGTACGGTGCCGGACGGGTCGTCGAGCTGCAGTTCGCGGACGAGGCGGGTCAGGAGATCGACCACATCGACTTCAACTATCTGACCGCGCTCCCCTGTGCGTTCACGAACTTCGTCACCTGCCCCCTCCCGCCGAGCCAGAACCACCTGGACTTCGAAGTGGCGGCGGGCGAGAAGAAGCCGGATGTCGACATCGACCGGGTGCTGACCTTTCAGAGCACCTGACCCCGCTCTGCGAGGGGCCGCGATGACCCACGGCTCAGTCCCAGCGAGCACTGCTACGGTGTGGGTGTCGGCATCTTGCCGACATCAGGGAAGACTTCTCGTCGACCAACGGGCCTTCTGGGTCATTTCGTTCTCCGTCGCCTCCTCTGTGCGAGCCCGAGGAGCGTCATGCCCACCCCGTCAGTTCCCTCTTCCATCGACCCCGCGCACGCCTGGGCGGAGCCCATCGCGCTCCCGGTCGGCACCACGGCGATCGTGTACTGCGAAGGCCAGTTCGGCGAGCAGGACGGCAAGACCGCGAACGGACTCGTCCGCCACTCCGAGAAGTACGAGATCCTCAGCGTCATCGACAGCACGCACGCCGGCGCGGACGCCGGGATGCTGTTGGACGGCACCGCGAACGGCATCCCGATCCTCGGCGGCCTCGCCACGGCGATCGCACACGCCGGCCACGTCCCGGACTACCTGATCTGCGGAGTCGCTCCCGCCGACGGGCTGCTCTCGGCCGACCAGCGCACCGTGCTGCTCGACGGCATCGCCCGTGGCATGCACATCATCAACGGGCTCCACGAGTTCCTCACGGACGACGCGGAGTTCGTCGCCGCCGCCCTGCTCGCCGGGGTGACCATCACCGACATCCGCCGCCCCAAGGACAAGAAGGATCTCCATCTCTTCTCCGGGCGCATCTTCGACGTGACCTGCCCGCGCATCACCATCCTCGGCACCGACGGCGCGATCGGCAAGCGCACCACGGCCACGATCCTCGTTCGTGCGCTCAACGATCGCGGCATCCATGCCGTCATGGTCGGCACGGGACAGACCACGATCATCCAGGGCGGTCGCTACGGTGTCGCGCTCGACGCGCTCGTGCCGCAGTTCTGCTCGGGCGAGGTCGAGAATCAGGTCGTCGCCGCGTTCGAGGGCGAGAACCCCGACGTGATCATCGTCGAAGGCCAGGGCGCGCTCAGCCACCCGGCGTACATCACTTCGGCGCACATTCTCCGTGGAAGCCAGCCCGAGGGAGTGATCGTGCAGCACGCGCCGGGTCGCACTGTCCTGGGCGACTTCCCGATGGTCGCGATGCCGACCGTCACGAGCGAGATCGCCCTGATCGAGGCCTTCGCCGACACTCGCGTGATCGGCGTGACCGTGAACCACGAGAACCTCTCGGCGGATCAGCTGGCCGGGGCGATCGACGAGATCGAACTCGACACGGGCCTGCCGGCGACCGACCCGCTGACGCGACCGCTGTCCGAGCTCGTCGAGATGGTGCTCCAGGCGTTCCCCGCGCTCACCCCGCGACAGACCACCCGTACAGCCGCGTGAGAGCGGCTCCGACCCGGTCGTAGCGGCGCCTGTCGAGGACGGCGGCCTCCCGCCGCAGTCCTCGCTCGTGCACGCTGTACAGCTGCTCCACGTCGACCCACGACTCGCGCCCCTGGGAATCCCACGCGCCCGTGCCGATCGACAGGTAGTCGCGGTCGCCGTCGTGCGGTTTGCTCGTCATCCGTACGGCGTACACGCGGTCCGCCGATTCGCGTCCGATCACGAGAACGGGGCGATCTTTGCCGCGTCCGTCGTTCTCCTCGTACGGGACCCAGGTCCAGACGATCTCACCCGCATCCGGAGCTCCATCCCGCTGGGGTGAGTATGCGACCTGGAGGTCGCGGATCCGGCCCGGATCGATGCGTACGGTCTCGGTGCCGCGGTCGTGCGCCGGCCCCACCGAGGGAACGGATGGGGTGCGCTCCTGGGATGTGCGCAGACGCGCGTCCGGGCGTCTCGGATCTGTCGTCCGAGACGCCCGGCCGGACCCCACTGCTTTGAGCAGGATGTCCACGAGTGCTGTCAGGATGCCGTTGGTCTTGCTCACACGGTCACCCTAACCGCAGATCATGCGTCGGCGAGTGCGTAGCCCTCCTCGCCGTGCACGACCTGGTCGACACCGGCGATCTCGTCCTCGTTCGTGACACGGAACCCGATCGTCTTCTCGATGGCGAAGCCGATGATGAAGGCGACCACGAAGGAGTAGATCAGGACACCGAGCGCCGCGATGACCTGCACCGCGAGCTGACGTGCGTCGCCGCCGACGAACAGGCCGGTCTCGCTCGCGAAGAAGCCGAGGTACAGGGTTCCGATGAGTCCGCCGACGAGGTGGATGCCGACCACGTCGAGCGAGTCGTCGAAGCCGAGGCGGAACTTCAGCTCGATAGCCAGGGCGCAGACCACGCCGGCGAGGGCGCCGAGCAGCAGTGCCCAGCCGGGCGTCAGGTTGGCGCACGCCGGGGTGATGGCGACGAGACCCGCGACCGCACCGGACGCGGCGCCGACCGAGGTGGGCTTGCCGTCCTTGATCTTCTCCACCAGGATCCAGCCGAGGATCGCAGCAGCCGTGGCGCCGAGGGTGTTCAGACCGATGAGTCCGACGCCGCCCATGTCCTCCGCGAGCCACTCCGCACCGGCGTTGAAGCCGAACCAGCCGAACCACAGCAGTGCGGCGCCGAGCAGCGTCAGCGGCACGTTGTGCGGCTTGAGGATGCCCTTCTGGAAGCCGATGCGCTTGCCGAGGACCAGTGCCAGAGCCAGAGCGGCCGCACCGGCGTTGATGTGCACCGCGGTACCACCGGCGTAGTCGATCACGCCGATGCCACTGTCTTCGCCGAAGAGCGTAGTGCCGAGGTTCATGATCCAGCCGCCACCCCAGACCCATGCGGCGACCGGGAAGTAGCCGACCGTGGCGAAGATGCCGGCGAAGATCAGCCAGCTGCCGAACTTGGCGCGGTCGGCGATCGCGCCGGAGATCAGCGCGACGGTGATGATCGCGAAGGTCGCACCGTAGGCGACGCCGAGGAGGGCGACGTTCGATCCCTCACCGGACGCCAGGCTGGAGAGCCCGAAGTCGGCGAACGGGTTGCCGGCGAAGGCGGTCGGGCTGTCGACGGCGCTCATCGAGAAGCCGAAGAGAATCCACAGCACGGCGACAAGACCGATCGAGCCGAAGCTCATCATCATCATGCTGACGACGCTCTTCGCCTTGACGAGACCGCCGTAGAAGAAGGCGACGCCGGGCGTCATGAGCAGGACCAGCGCTGTCGCGGTGATCGCCCACGAGATGTTGCCGGGAGCATCCATAGGAAAACCTCACATCCGAAGTAATTGAGAGCTTCAGTGTGACGACGCGCCGTTTCGCGCATGCGTGAGGTTTGTTTCCCCGCTGTTACAGGGCTGTCCCTGGTGTGAACATCGCGTTACGCGGGCCTTGGGGGTTACGCAGAATGCGTCAGGGCGTTGAGTCGGGAGACTGCACGCAGGTACTTCTTGCGGTATCCGCCGGCGAGCATCTCGTCAGAGAACACCGAGTCGAGGCTCAGGCCGGTCGCGATGATCGGTAGCTGCGCGTCGTACACGCGATCCACGAAGGCGACGAACCGCAGGGCCTCGGACTGGTCGGTGAGCTGACGCACGCCGCGCAGCCCGACCTGGCCGAGTCCCTCGATCAGACGGATGTAGCGCGACGGGTGCACCTGGGCCAGGTGGCGGATCAGGTCGTCGAACCGGTCGTCTGACGCTGCGCTCCCCTGCGCGGCTGCGGCCGATGCGGCCTCATACGCGTCGTCGTCGAGCACCACGGCGTGCCCGTCGAGCGCGCGCTGACGGAAGTCGACCCCGTCGATGCGCAGCGTCTGGAAGCTGTCGGACATGGCGTGGATCTCGCGGAGGAAGTCCTGCGCCGCGAAGCGTCCCTCACCGAGGGCGTTCGGCGGGGTGTTGGAGGTGGCGGCGAGGCGGGTCCCCGTCGGCACGAGTTCGCCGATCAGACGGGTCATCACCATCGTGTCGCCCGGATCGTCGAGTTCGAACTCGTCGATGCAGAGGAGGTCAGCGCCCTTGAGCAGGTCGACCGTGTTCTTGTAGCCGAGCGCCCCAACCAGAGCGGTGTACTCGATGAACGAGCCGAAGTACTTCCGGCGTGCCGGCATCGCGTGGTAGATCGATGCGAGCAGGTGGGTCTTGCCGACACCGAACCCGCCGTCCAGATACACGCCCGGCTTGAGCTCGGGTTCCTTCTTCGCGCGGCTGAAGAATCCGCCGCGTTTGACCGGGGCTCCGCGACCGGAGAAGCGCATCAGCGTCTCCTTCGCCTCCTCCTGGGACGGATAGGCGGCATCGGCCCGGTAGCTGTCGAACGTCGCGGTGTCGAACTGAGGCGGCGGCACCAGGCTCGCGAGCATCTCCGGTCCGGTGACCGTCGGCTGACGCTCGGTGAGGTGCACGATTCCGGTGCGGCTGGTCGGGTCGGTCATCACGGTCCTGAATCGGGTGCTTGCCTGTGTCGAAGTCTTACGAATCGGGCGCAGGGTGCTCGGCGGGGATCTATCGTCGAAGGGACGGATCAACACTACGCCGTCTGCACACGCACCCTCGCCCGCTCAACGCTTCGGAGATCCCATGGCCATCGAGTTCGATTCTTCCTCCCCCCGGTTCGCCGAGTACGCCGAGCCCGGTCGGCTCGTCACCACGCAGTGGCTCGCCGAACGGCTGGGAACGCCGGGACTCGTGGTGGTCGAGTCGGATGAGGACGTGCTGCTGTACGAGACGGGCCACATCCCCGGCGCGGTCAAGGTCGACTGGCACACCGAGCTCAACGATCCCGTCGTGCGCGATTACGTCGACGGCGAAGGCTTCGCCGCGCTGTTGAGCCGCAAGGGCATCTCCCGCTCCGACACCGTCGTCATCTACGGCGACAAGAACAACTGGTGGGCCGCGTACGCCCTGTGGGTGTTCTCCCTCTTCGGCCACGAGGACGTCCGTCTGCTCGACGGCGGCCGCGACCGCTGGATCGCCGAGGGTCGCGAACTGACCCGCGAGCCCGCGAACCGCCCGGCCACCGAGTACCCGGTCGTGGAGCGCGACGACTCCGTCATCCGCGCCTACAAGGAAGATGTGCTCGCGCACATCGGCAACCCGCTAATCGATGTGCGCTCGCCCGAGGAGTACAGCGGAGAGCGCACCACGGCTCCCGCCTACCCCGAGGAGGGCGCGCTGCGCGCCGGCCACATCCCCACGGCGCAGAGCGTGCCGTGGGCGAAGGCCGTGGCCGAGGACGGCGGATTCCGCAGCCGCGCCGAGCTCGACGCCATCTACCGCGAGGGCGCCGGTCTCGAGGACGGCGATGACGTCGTCGCCTACTGCCGCATCGGTGAGCGGTCGAGCCACACCTGGTTCGTGCTCAAGCACCTGCTCGGCTTCGAGAATGTGCGCAACTACGACGGCTCCTGGACGGAGTGGGGCAGCGCGGTGCGGGTGCCGATCGTCACTGGGGCAGAGCCGGGATCCCTCTGAACGTGGGACAATGACAGGGATGAGCGCGAGCGAAGTTCCTGAAGCACTGGCCGAGATCCGCGACGGTTTCCTGGAGACCCCGGAGTCCGATCGGCTCCTGCTGCTGCTCGAATACTCGGACGAGCTTCCCGACGTCTCCGACGAGGTCGCCGCCCACCCCGAGATGTACGAGCGGGTCGCGGAGTGCCAGTCCCCCGTGTACATCCACATCGAGGTGAACGACGACATCGTCACGATGCACGCCACGGCTCCCCCGGAGGCTCCGACCACGCGCGGTTTCGCGAGCATCCTGGTGCAGGGTCTCACCGGACTCACCGCCGACGAGGTGCTCGCGATCCCGAACGACTACCCGCAGTCGATCGGTCTCACCAGGGCGGTCTCACCGTTGCGGATCGGCGGCATGACGGGAATGCTCATGCGCGCGAAGAACCAGGTCATTCAGAAGCGCTGAGCCCCTGGGCATCGAGCCAGTCGGTGATGGCCGTGCTCCACCCGGTCTCGTCGTAGTTCCAGAGCTTCGTGTGCCGCGCGACGGTGAACCTCGGCATCGTGACGAGGTCGGGGCGTGCTTCCTGCAGCGCGTGCGAGGAGTCGGCGGGCACGAAGCCGTCGTCGTCACTGTGCAGGATGAGGATCGGTGCGGTCAGCTCGTCGGCCCGGGCCACCATGTCGAGGCGGTCGAACAGGATCGGCTCGTCGGCGCCGCTCAGGCGTGCGGTGAGCGGCGACTGCAGCGCGCCCATCGCGAGAGCCGGCAACGGCGCACGCACGCCGGCCATCCGGGCCTGGAACCGCAGCACCGTCCGCCAGTCGACGACCGGGGACTCGAGGATGATCCCCGCGATGCGGTCGCGGTGACCGGACGTGGCAGCGGCCTGCAGCGACACGGCGCCGCCCATCGACCAGCCCATCAGGATCACGCTCTCGGCGCCGTGGCGGAGCGCGTAGGCGATCGCGGCATCGACGTCCCGCCATTCCGATGCGCCCAGCGCATAGGCACCGGCCCTCGTGCGGGGCGCCTCGCCGTCGTTGCGGTACGACACGACGAGGTTGGGCAGACCGGCGGCATGCAGCACCGGCACGGCCCGCAGGCACTCCGCACGGGTGGCCCCGCGCCCGTGCACCTGGATCACCCAGGTCGATGACGACGCAGGGAAGTACCAGGCGGGGCACGGGCCTGCAGGAGAACCGATCAGCACGTTCTCCCAGCGCAGATGAAGCTCACTGGGCGACGAGTAGTAGTACCCGCTGAAAGAGGCTGCGCGGTCCACGCGCGAACCGGGTTCGATCTGGGTGAGCAGCTTGCGGCGCACACTCCTCGCGTCGGCGCTGAGCACGGCGCCGAGCTTGACGTAGCCGTAGGTTCCGGTGGTGAAGAGTCCGTATCGGCCGGGCAGTTCGGTGTCGAGGGTGCGCTGCAGCTCGATCGTCTGCGCTCCGGTGTCGACGGCCAGGATCTCCGTGTCTGTCGGGCGGCGCATGGGCGTGACCACCCGTCGGGCGACGGCGAACACGAGAAATGCGAATGCGGCTCCGAAGGCGAGCAGGGCAGGGACAAGGAGCGTAACGGCGTGCCTGAGACTCTTCATCGCTTCCTGACTCTAGCCTGTTGCCGTGACCGCACACCCCGAAGCCGGGACACCCTTCGACAGCGCTGTGGCTGAGCTGCGCGAGACCGCGTTCCGCGATGACATCACGGTGCGCGAGATCGCCACCCCCCAGGGCCTCGCTCCGTTCGCCCTCGCGCTCTCCGCCGACGTTCGACCGGAAGACCACGGGGAGTCCGTTTACGGCACCGGTCGGTTCGTCCTGCTGCACGATCCCGACGAGCCGGGCGCGTGGGGAGGGTCCTGGCGCATCGTCATCTTCGCGCAAGCGCCGCTCGAGACCGAGATCGGCACCGACCCGCTTCTCGCCGACGTGACGTGGTCCTGGCTGGTCGATGCACTCGACTCCCGCGATGCCGTCTATCACTCGGCATCGGGCACCTCGACGAAGACTCTGTCGAAGGGTTTCGGAGGGCTCGCCGTCGAAGGCGACGGTGCCCAGATAGAATTGCGGGCGTCCTGGACTCCGGAGGGCCCGTTCCGACCGCACGTCGAAGCATGGGCCGAGCTGGTCGGAATGCTGGCGGGGCTTCCGCCCGGCTCCGAGGGCATCGCCGTGATCGGCGCGCGAAAGGCTGTACGTGACTGAATACTCCGTGATCTCGGATGCTGAGGAGTTCCGCGCGGCGTGCGCCGTGCTCGCCGCCGGCACCGGCCCCGTCGCCGTGGACGTCGAACGTGCGTCCGGTTTCCGCTACTCGCAGCGGGCCTACCTCGTGCAGGTCTTCCGTCGCGACGCAGGCGTCTTCCTCTTCGACCCGCCGGCGATCGGCGACTTCGCCCCGCTCCAGGAGGCGATCGGTGATGTCGAGTGGGTGCTCCACGCCGCCAGCCAGGACCTGCCATCGCTGCGCGAGCTGCACCTCGAGCCGCCGGTGATCTTCGACACCGAGCTGGCCTCCCGACTGCTCGGCCATGAGCGCGTCGGACTCGGCGCCGTCGTCGAGGACACGTTGGGCATCGTCCTCAAGAAGGAGCATTCGGCATCCGACTGGTCGACCCGTCCGCTGCCGGACTCGTGGCTCGAGTACGCCGCGCTCGACGTGCTGCACCTGATCGATGTCCGCGACATCCTCGTCCAGGAGCTGGAGGAGCAGGGCAAGACCGCTTTCGCCGCCGAGGAGTTCGCCGCAACCCTCGCTCGTGCCCCCAAGCCGCCGCGCGAGGATCCCTGGCGTCGACTCAGCGGACTGCACCAGGTACGCGGCTCCCGTAACCTCGCCGTGGCCCGCTCCCTCTGGCAGGCCCGAGAGGCCTACGCGCAGGCTCAGGACGTCTCTCCCGGCAGGCTCGTGCCCGACCGCTCGCTGGTCGCGGCTGTGATGGCGAATCCGACGTCGAAGCAGGCGCTCGCCGGAGTCAAAGAGTTCCAGGGCCGCGCCAGCCGCAGCCAGCTCGACCGCTGGTGGCAGGCGATCGTCGACGGCCGCGCGTCGGAGGACCTGCCCCGCGAGCGCGTACCGAGCGACACCCTCCCGCCGCCGCGCGCCTGGGCCGACCGGAACCCTGAGGCCGATGCCCGCCTGAAGGCTGCGCGTCCCGTCGTCGAAGCGGTTGCCGAAGAGCTGGGCATGCCCACCGAGAACCTGCTCACGCCCGAGTACCTGCGTCGCGTCGCGTGGGACCTTCCCGGTGAGACTCCGGAAGAGATCGCCGCAGCCCTCGCCGCACTCGGAGCTCGCCCCTGGCAGATTGCACAGACTGCACAGAAGATCGCGGACGCCTTTGTAGAGGCGGCGCAATCGCCCGACACCACCCCGGCGGACGCTTCGTAGGTTCGACCCAACCGATTCCTCCCTGTTTCGCGGGCTTCATAGACTGAGGCCACGCACTAACTTGGAGGCAGAGTGGCCGAGATCTCGGACGTCTTCTTCGTCGATGGAGTACGCACCCCTTTCGGGCGCGCCGGCGAAAAAGGCATGTACTGGAACACCCGCGCGGATGACCTCGCCGTGAAGGCGACCATCGGCCTGATGGAGCGCAACGCTGCCGTCCCGGCCGACCGCATCGATGACGTGGCGATCGCCGCGACGAGCCAGACCGGCGACCAGGGCCTCACCCTCGGCCGATCGGTGGCGATCCTCGCCGGGCTTCCGCAAACGGTCCCTGGACTCGCCGTCGAGCGCATGTGCGCCGGCGCGATGACCAGCGTCACCACGATGGGCGCTTCGATCGGCGTTGGCATGTACGACTTCGCCCTCGCCGGCGGAGTCGAGCACATGGGGCATCACCCGATCGGCGGCAACGCCGACCCGAACCCGCGCTTCGTCGCCGAGAAGATGGTCGACCCGGGGGCCCTCAACATGGGTGTCACCGCCGAGCGCATCTTCGACCGTTTCCCGCACCTCACCAAGGAGCGGTCCGACCGGTTCGGGATGCTCAGCCAGCACAAGGTGCAGGCCGCCTACGACGCCGGCAAGATCCAGCCTGACCTCGTGTCCGTGGCCACCAAGGGTGCCGACGGTGCCTGGGGCCTTGCCACCGAGGACGAGGGTCGTCGCCCGCAGACCACCATGGAGGACCTCGCGGCGCTGAAGACGCCGTTCCGTCCGCACGGGCGCGTCACCGCGGGCACCTCCTCCCCCCTCACCGACGGCGCGACGATGTCGCTGCTCGCCGGCGGTGGCGCGGTGAAGGAGTTCGGGCTTGCACCGAAGATGCGGATGGTCTCGTTCGCCTTCGCCGGTGTGCAGCCGGAGATCATGGGCATCGGCCCGATCCCCTCGACCGAGAAGGCCCTCAAGAAGGCCGGGCTGACGATCGCCGACATCGGCCTGTTCGAGCTCAACGAGGCATTCGCCATCCAGGTGATCTCGCTGCTCGACCACTTCGGCATCGCTGACGACGATCCCCGCGTGAACCAGTGGGGCGGCGCGATCGCGCTCGGGCACCCGCTCGCGGCATCCGGTGTGCGTCTGATGATCCAGCTCGCGGCGCAGTTCGCCGAGCGCCCCGACGTCCGCTACGGTCTGACCGCCATGTGCGTCGGCCTGGGCCAGGGCGGCTCGGTCATCTGGGAGAACCCGCACTACAACGGCAAAAAGAAGAAGTGAGCGCCAACGTGACGAACTACGACGACATCGACTTCTCCCCCATCCAGGCGCTCACCGAGGGCGAGGTCATCACCCAGTCGCCCGTGCGCGACATCCGCCTGGCCTCGGGCAAGGTGCTCGCCCTGATCACGCTCGACAACGGTCGGGACCACACGCGCCCGAACACGCTGGGTCCGGCAACTCTCACGCAGCTGGGCGAGACCCTCGACGGTCTCAAGGCGCGCGCGGCAGCCGGCGAGATCCAGGCCGTCGGCATCACCGGCAAGCAGTACATCCTCGCCGCCGGTGCTGATCTGTCCGACATCAGCAAGGTGGGCTCTCGCGACAACGCGCGCCTGATCGCGCAGCTGGGTCACAAGGTCCTCGGCAAGCTCGGCGACCTCGGTGTGCCGTCGTTCGCCTTCGTGAACGGCCTCGCCCTCGGCGGCGGCCTGGAGATCGCGCTGAACTCCAGCTACCGCACGGTCGATTCCTCCGCCGCGGCCGTCGCACTCCCCGAGGTCTTCCTCGGCATCATCCCCGGCTGGGGTGGCGCCTACCTGCTGCCGAACCTGATCGGCATCGAGAACGCCCTCGAGGTCGTCATCTCGAACCCGCTCAAGCAGAACCGGATGCTGAAGCCGCAGCAGGCATTCGACCTGGGTGTCTTCGACGCGATCTTCCCCGCGGCGAACTACCTCGAGAACTCCCTGTCCTGGGCAGACGCTGTTCTCGGCGGTAAGAAGGTCGAGCGCAAGAACGAGCCGGGCAAGATCGAGCGCCTCACTAAGTGGCCGATCGCGATCAAGATGGCGCGCGGGATGCTCGAGTCGAAGATCGGCACCGTGCCGAAGTCGCCCTATGCCGCACTCGAACTGCTCGACAAGGCGAAGAGCGGTACGAAGGCCGAAGGCTTCGCCCGCGAGGACGAGGCGCTGGCTGAACTCGTGACCGGCGACCAGTTCGCCGCCTCGATGTACGCCTTCGACCTGGTGCAGAAGCGCGCGAAGCGACCCGTCGGCGCTCCCGACAAGCAGCTCGCGAAGAAGGTCACCAAGGTCGGCATCATCGGTGCGGGACTCATGGCGAGCCAGTTCGCACTGCTCTTCGTCCGCAAGCTCCAGGTGCCCGTGCTCATCACCGACCTGGATCAGGCACGCGTCGACAAGGGCGTCGCGTACATCCACGAGGAGATCGGCAAGCTCGAGGCCAAGGGCCGTCTGGACTCCGACTCGGCCAACAAGCTGCGCGCACTCGTCACCGGCACCACCGACAAGAGCCTCTACGCGGACTGCGACTTCGTCATCGAGGCCGTGTTCGAAGAGGTCGGCGTCAAGCAGCAGGTGTTCGGTGAGATCGAGCAGATCATCGCCGACGATGCGATCCTCGCGACCAACACGTCGTCGCTGTCCGTCGAGGAGATCGGCTCGAAGCTCGCACACCCCGAGCGTCTGGTGGGCTTCCACTTCTTCAACCCCGTCGCGGTGATGCCGCTGATCGAGATCGTGAAGACACCGACGACGTCGGAGGCGGCGCTGTCGACCGCCTTCGTCCTGGCGAAGAACCTGGGAAAGAATGCGGTCCTCACCGCCGACGCGCCCGGCTTCGTCGTGAACCGTCTGCTCGCCAAGGTCATGGGCGAGGCCGCTCGTGCGGTCTACGAAGGCACGCCGATCGCGGATGTCGAGAAGGCGTTCGGCCCGCTCGGTCTGCCGATGGGCCCGTTCCAGCTGATCGACCTGGTCGGCTGGAAGGTCGCCGCCCATGTGCAGGACACCATGGTGCAGGCGTTCCCCGACCGGTTCTATGCGAATGAGAACTTCCACGCTCTCGCAGAGCTCGACGCGGTCGTGGAGAAGGACAAGGGAGGGCGCGTCGTCGGCTGGAGCAAGCAGGCCGAGAAGGTGCTGAAGCCCGCCGTCGGCAAGACCCCGGCAACGGCTGCGACCATCCTCCAGCGCGTACAGGACGGTCTGGCTCAGGAGATCAAGCTGATGCTCGACGAGGGCGTGGTGCCCGAGGTCGAAGACATCGACCTCTGCCTGATCCTCGGCGCCGGATGGCCGTTCATCGATGGCGGGGCCTCCCCGTACCTCGACCGCGAGGGTGCCTCCGAGCGGGCCTTCGGCGGCTCGTTCCACACTCCGCAGATCCGCGGCGTCGAGCACCGCTGATCGCGGCGCCAGTCCGGGAAAGCGCCCCTCTCGACTCCTTGCGAGTCGGGAGGGGCGTCTCTTCGTCAGGCGTCGCGGTCGGACTGCCCAGGGCGCAGGTCGTCTTCCCCGCGACGGGGCCAGTGCGAGAGTGCCCTCTCGGCGAGGGCAGTGATCGTGAGGGAGGGGTTGACCCCGGGGTTCGCGGGCACCGCCGCCCCGTCGACGACATGCAGCTGCGGGTGGCCCCAGACGCGATGGTACGGATCGATGACGCCCCGCTCCGGTGAATCGGAGATCACGGCCCCGCCGAGGAAGTGCGCGGTGAGCGGGATGCCGAACACCTCCGGCCATGACCCGCGCGGCTCGGCAGCGACGCCGCTGCAGCTCTCGATGCGCGCCGCGATCGCCGCTGCCGCCCGGTGCGCCTGGGGCAGGTGACTCGGGTTCGGCTCACCGTGTCCCTGGGCGCTGGTCATCACGTTCCGTCCGCAACGTCGTCGGAGCGACAGGGTGAGGGAGTTGTCGGCGGTCTGCATCACGAGGGCGATGATGCCGCGCTCGCTCCAGCGGTGCAGATTCCCGAGTCGGAGCTGCCGCACCGGGGAGCGGAGCACCCGCCCCACGAGGCTGCCCCATCGTGCCGCAAGGCCTCGATCCCCCGGAACCAGAGCGGTCGCGAGCGCCCCCATGAGGTTCGAACCGGGACCGTAGCGGACGTTCTCGACGTGGGTGCGGTCGTCCACATGGAACGAAGTCGTGATCGCGACGCCGCGGGCGAGGTTCAAGGATTCCGGTACCTCCACGGCAACAGCGCCGTCGAGGGCTTCGGAATTCGTGCGGGTGAGCTGACCCAGTGCATCCGAGATCCGGGGCAGCGCACCGGATGCCTTCATGCGGTGCAGCAGCTGCTGGGAACCCCAGGTGCCTGCGGCGAGCACCACCTGCTGTGTTGTCACCGTCCGGCGCGCCGGACGCAGCCAGGCGCCGCTGCGCTGGGTGGTGACGGCGAACCCGCCGGCCGGGAGCTCTCGTACTTCGGTGACGGTCCGCAACGGTTCGATCACCGCACCGCGCCGCTCTGCCAGTGCGAGGTAGTTCTTCATCAGAGTGTTCTTCGCGCCGACGCGGCACCCGACCATGCAGTTGCCGCACAGCGTGCATCCTGTGCGCTCCGGGCCCTCGCCGCCGAAGAACGGATCAGCGGTACGCTCTCCCGGCTTCCCGAACCACACACCCACCGGGGCGTGCCGGAAGGTCGAGCCGACCCCCAGGTCGTCGGCAGCGCCCGCCATGATCCGCTCGACGGGTCCGGTGTGCGGGTAGTGCTCCACCACACCGAGCATCCGCTTCGCGGTGCGGTAGTGCGGCGACAGCTCGGTTTCCCAGTCGGCGATGCCGCGCCACTGCGGGTCTTCGAAGAACGCCGTACCGGGCTCGTACAGCGTGTTGGCGTAGTTGAGGGAGCCACCACCCACACCGGCGCCGGCCAGGATCATCACGTGCGGCAACCGATGGATGCGCTGGATGCCGAAGCAGCCGAGAGCCGGAGCCCAGAGGTATCGCCGCAGGTTCCAGCTGGTCTTGGCGAAGTCCTCGTCCTCGAAGCGTCGGCCGGCCTCGTACACACGCACCCGATAGCCCTTCTCCCGCAGGCGCAGCGCGGCCACTGAGCCTCCGAACCCGGAGCCGACGATCACGACGTCCTCATCGAACTCAGTCATCGTTCTCCCCCCGGAACCATCATCGTCAGCGCTCCGGGCAGCACCGAGATCGTGCATTCGTCCTCGCCGATGCGCTCGCCGTCCGCATAGACGACGAGGCCCGGGGCGGACACGGTCAGCGTCCGAGCCCGGCGATGCATGACCTCCGGTCGATTCAGATGCGTCCCCCGCAGCAGCAGCGGGAAGAGGCGCAGCAGACGCAGCCGCCCGAGCGGTGCCACGTGCACGACGTCGAGCAGTCCGTCGTCGGGCACCGCACCCGCGCAGATCGGCATGCCGCCACCGTAGCTCGATGTGCTGCCGGCGGCGATGAGCGTGCCGGGTGAGCGCAGGGGATCTTCGCCGTCGACGGCGAGCATGAAGTCCATCGGCCGTAGGCGGACGAGCTCGATGAGCAGCGCCAGGTAGTAGCGCGGGGCACCGTGCGGCCAGCGCAGTCGGTTCGTGCGGTCGCTGACCTTGGCATCGAAACCCAGGGCCGCGATCGTCAGGAACTTGCGCGCTCCCGCGACGGTGCGCACCTCGCCGACGTCGATCGCACGGCGCATCCCCGTGAGCGCGAGTTCCGCGGCGTCTGCGGCATCGCCGCGAGGAAGGCCGAGCGCACGGGCGAGGTCGTTCCCCGTGCCCGCCGGCACCAGGACCACCGGGACGGCCGATGCGCACACGATGTCGAGCACCCCCGACAGGGTCCCGTCACCGCCCACCACCACCAGCGCGCGCGGATCGTCCGCGAGGGCCGTGACCGCGAGTCGGGCGGTGTCGGCAGCGGATCCGCCCGCGTAGGTGCGCACGTCGACCCCTCGCCCGCGCAGGTGCAGGACGGCCGCCTCGGCGGCTCTCCCTCCCCGTCCCTTGCCGGAGAACGGATTCGCGAGCACCGCGATGTGCTCGACCACGTCAGCGGGTCCGTTCGAGGGGGATCACGGTGCCGGGGTTCAGGATGCCCGTGGGGTCGAGTTCGCGTTTGATCGCCGAGAGGATGCGCATGCCGGTCTCGCCGATCTCCTGACTCAGCCAGGGTGCGTGATCTCGGCCCACCGCGTGATGGTGGCTGATCGTGCCGCCGGCGGCGATGATCGCGTCATTGACCCGCGCTTTGACGGGTTCCCAGACCCCGAGCGGGTCGGTGCGGATGCCGGCGAGCACCGTGAAGTACAACGAGGCTCCGGTCGGGTATATGTGCGACACGTGGCACATGACGTAGGACTTCGCTCCGGCGGCGGAGAAACCGTCCTTCAGCGCGATCTCGACGGCGGATCGCAGCGCGTGCAGGTTCGACCAGGTCGTGGCGGTCTCCAGCGTCTCGCAGAACACCCCGACGTCGAGCAGCGAGTCCCGCAGATAGGGGCCGTCGAACCGACTCCGCAGCCACTCCTCCGCCGCGCTCTCCCCCGCCGAGGTGCCGCCGGCCGCGGCGAGATGGGCACTCGTCCTGGCGCGGCGCTCGGCGATCTCCTCGCCCTCTCCCTCGTACACGGTCACGACGCTGGTGCCCTTCGCGAGGGCTTTGCCGATCCTGCCGACCTGGGCGAGGCTCACGGCGGTCTCCGCTTCATCGGACAGGCGGATGACCGTAGGGCCGTCGCCGTGCTGCGCCACTCGCCTCAAGCCCTCGAGCCCGCTCGCGAAGTCGGGGAACGACCACGATTCGAACACTCGCTCGCGCGGGATCGGATGCACTCGCACCCGTACCTCGGTGATCACACCGAAAATGCCCTCCGAACCGAGGAACACCCGGATCAGGTCGGGGCCGGCTGCCGAGCCGGGCGAGCGCCCGAGCTCGATGTCACCGGTCGGGGTAGCCACTCGGATCCCGGTCACCATCGTGTCGAAGCGACCGTTTCCCGCGGAGTTCTGCCCGGACGAGCGCGCGGCGGCGAAACCTCCGATGGTGGCGTAGCGGAAACTCTGCGGGAAGTGTCCGAGTTCGAGGCCGTGAGCCGACAGCAGCATCTCCGCATCCGGGCCTGTCGTCCCGGATGCGAGCACCGCCTCGCCGCTGACGGCGTCGAGCCGCACGATTCCCTGCAGTCGACGCAGGTCGAGGCTGACGACGGCGTGGTGGGCGCCGCGTTCCGGATCGAGAGCCCCGACGACGCTGGTGCCGCCGCCGTACGGGATCATCGCGATCCCCCGCTCCACGGCCACGTCGAGGCACGCGCGCACCTCGTCGTGGCTCGCGGGGCGGACGACCGCGTCCGGCACTCGTTGCTCCCGGTCGCGTCGGCGCAGGAGGTCCGGGGTGGAGCGGCCACCCGCATGACGGATGCGCGCCTCCGCCGACGTATCCACCTGATCGACGCCGACGGCGGTGCCGAGGGCCGCGACATCAGCCTCGGTGAGGCCGCTCTTCCCGATCTGCACGGCGGACAGATCGACCGGCGCCTCCGGTCGCCGGATACGCCCGAGCAGCAAGGGCAGGAGTGCCCGGACGGCTCGCGGAAGATCCTTGGCCCGGTCCGGATCGCCCCAGCCATTCCATCGCATCGCGCCATCTCCGGCACCGCTGCCGCTCTCGAGCTCCATGCGTTACAGTGTGACACATCATGGAAGAACGTCAACTTGATTCCCTGGCGACCGAAGACGTCTCCCCGTCGTGGGATGGGACGCAGACCCGCATCCTCGACGCGGCCGATGCCCTGATCATCCGCCGCGGTGTGCACGGCGTGACGATCGCGGAACTCGCCCGCCGCTCCGACCTGAGCCGCCCCACGATCTATCGCAACTGGGCCGACGCCGACGACGTCGTGCGCGCAGCTCTGCTCCGGCGCGTCACGGGTCTGATCGAACAGTTCCCCACCCCGGCGGGCACACGCGCAGCGCTTGTCGACGACGTCTTGAGGTTCACGGCGCTGTTCCGTGCCGACGCCGTGTACTCGCGCCTGCTCGCCGATGAGCCGGAGGCGTTCACCCGGTACACGCTGCAGCGGGTCGGGTCGAGTCAGCGCATGATCCTGCAGTGGCTCTCCACCGCGATCGCCGCGGCGCAGACACAGGGCTCGGTCCGCACGGATCCACCTCGGGAGATCGCCGTCATGCTGCTGCTCGTGGCCCAGTCGGCTGTGCTCTCGCAGGGGACGGTGTCCGAACTCATCTCCGAAGCCGCCTGGGAGCGCGAGTTGCGGATGACACTCGACGGACTGCTGCGGCCATGATCGGCCCGTCGTCCGCGCTGAACGCCGCCCGCCGTGCGATCGATCTCGCTCGTGCCGCGGAGGAGACGGTGGACGTCCTCGTCGTCGGCGGCGGGATCACCGGAGCGGGAGTGGCTCTCGACGCCGCGTCGCGCGGACTCAGCGTGACCTTGATCGAGGCGGAAGACCTCGCGTTCGGCACCAGTCGGTTCAGCTCGAAGCTCGTGCACGGCGGCCTGCGGTACCTCGCGACCGGCGACGTCGCCACGGCGCGGGAAAGCGCGCAGGAACGGCACCTGCTCATGACGGCGATCGCACCGCACCTGGTCCATCCCCTCGGTCAGCTCCTGCCGTTCAGCCGTGGCGTGACGCCGCGTCAGCGGGTCGCAGGAGCGATGGGGATGGGGATGGGCGATCTGCTGCGCATGCGGGCGCACACGCCCCGTTCCGTACTCCCTGCTCCGCGGCTCGTGTCGACCCGCACCGCTGTGCGTCTGGCGCCCGCCCTCGACACGGTTGGCCTGCGTGGCGGCGTGCTGTCGTACGACGGTCAGCTGGTCGACGACGCGCGTCTCGTCGTCACGGTCGCACGCACGGCCGCGGCGCATGGGGCGCGCATCCTCACCCGGGTGCGCGCGATCGGGCTCCGCGGCGACGGCGCGACCGTCGAGGACGCACTCACCGGAGAGCGCTTCGAGATCGACGCCCGCACCGTGATCAACGCCACCGGGGTCTGGGCGGGCTCGCTCGATGAGGCGATCCGCGTGCGGCCGAGTCGCGGCACGCACATCGTGCTCGACGCGGACGATCTCGGGCAACCGACCGCGGCACTGACGATCCCGCACGAGGGGTCCATCAGCCGCTACATCTTCGCTCTGCCGCAGGCCTACGGACGCGTGATCGTCGGTCTCACGGACGAGGACGCACCGGGCGCCGTGCCCCTCGTCGCACAGCCCACGGATGCCGAGATCGATTTCCTTCTGGCGAGCCTCAACCGGGTCGTGGCCACGCCTGTCCGGCGCGATCAGGTGCGCGGGGCGTTCGCGGGCCTGCGCCCGCTGGTCGACAGCGCGGCGACGACGTCGTCCGATGTGTCGCGCCGGCATCTGGTGGCGACGGCCGACGCCGGCTTCGTCACCGTGCTCGGCGGAAAGCTGACGACATACCGACGGATGGCAGAAGACGCGGTCGACGTCGCCGTGCGCGCCCGTGCGCTGCCCGCGACAGGGAGCAGCACGGCGTCCCTTCGGCTCGTCGATCGGATCCTGCCTCCCGCCGAGGGGCTGCTCGACGACCGCACCGGGCTGTCACGCGCGGAGGTCGAGTACGCGGTGCGCGTCGAAGGTGCGATGACCGCCGCCGACGTCCTCGATCGACGCACCCGCGTCGGGCTCGTGGATGCCGATCGCGAGCGGTGTCGACCCGCGGTCGAGGAACTCGTCGCCCGCACACTCTCCGACCTCTTCTGAGCCTGCCGGGATCGCATCCGGGCCCTCCCGTTTCCTCCGAGGGGCGACGCGGGGAACGCGCGAGGAACAGCGCATGAACTCCCCCGGACGAGACTGCGCTCGAGCATCCGAAGGCCTCCCGACCCTGCACAGTGGTGTCATGGACATGCTCTTCACGATGCTGGGCGGCAAGGGGATGTCGGGGCTGTTGAAGACCGGCACCGCACTTCTGACCTTGCTCCTGGTCCTTCCCGCTCTCCTCAAGCTCTTCGTCGTCACGGTCGACGAAGGCTGGGCCGCGATCCGGACCCGAAACGGCAAGCCGATCATCCGCAATCGTCCGCAGCGCCGTCCGACCGCTCGCGGCGGGGCTGTCGGGGAAGTCGTCGTCCTCGACCCCGGCTCGCACGGCGCTTTCCCCCTGTTCTACTGGTACCGGCTCATCGATGTGCGCTGCCGGGCGACCGATCTTCCCGTCCGTGAGATGGGCGGGGCGAGCGGACATCAGCACCGCGTGCACGCATCGTTCGAATGGCGCCCGATACCGACCGGGCGAGATCTCCGGGTGTTCGAGCTCGACGTCGTGAACGTCAAGGAGCGGGCGTCGAACATCGTCGGCGCGGCCCTGAGAGACGTGATCAGGGGCCTCGACGGCACCGAGCTGCCGCACAACGACGAGATCAATGCGCGCGTGATCGCAGCCAGCGCCGAGGAGGTTCGTCGCGCATGCGGGGTGGAGCTCGTACGCGTGATGGTCACCGGCGATGCCCTGACCGACGGCTACTTGATGTCGACCGCGCTCCGCGACGTGGATCGCGGCGCGCAGGCCGTCGCCGCACTGCACGCACTCAACTGACGCCGTCCGCCCATCCAGACCGGCGGCGCCTTCAGCGCATCAGTGGCGTTCACGGAGGGGCAGGTCGATCGTGCCCGTCTCGCCCGCATCACGCGCCTTCGGGATCCTGGTCCCGAGTACCTGGGAAACGATGTCCTGCGCGATCTTCGGTGCCGTGAGGCCCGCATCCGCGAGGATCTGATCCCGCGAGGCATGATCGATGAACTCGTCGGGCAGGCCGAGCTCGTCCACCGCCGTGTCGATGCCGGCCTCGCGGAGGACCTGTCGTACCCGGGTGCCGATACCACCGACACGGATACCGTCTTCGAGCGTGATGACGAGGCGGTGGTGGGCTGCCATCTCGATGACAGACGGCTGCACCGGGATCGCCCAGCGCGGGTCGATCACGGTGGCTCCGATGCCCTGCGCACGAAGACGCTCTGCGACGTCGAGCGCGAGTTCGGCGAACGGGCCGATGGCGACGATCAGCACGTCCTCCGACTCCCCGCGCGCGAGCACGTCCACACCGTCCTTCAGACGCTCGATGGCGGGAAGGTCGGCGGCGACCTCGCCCTTCGGGAAGCGGATGACGGTCGGGGCATCGTCGACCTGGACGGCCTCGTTCAGCGCTTCGGTGAGACGGGCTCCGTCCCTCGGCGCGGCGATGCGGATGTGCGGGACGATCTGCAGCATGGCGAGATCCCACATCCCGTGGTGGCTGGGACCATCGGGGCCGGTCACGCCGGCACGGTCGAGAACGAAGGTGACACCCGCACGGTGCAGAGCGACGTCCATCAACACCTGATCGAACGCCCTGCCCATGAACGTGGCGTAGAGCGCGACGACGGGGTGCAGTCCGCCGTACGCCAGCCCAGCGGCGGAAGCCACCGCGTGCTGCTCGGCGATCCCCACGTCGTACACGCGATCGGGGAACCGCTCGGCGAACGGGGCAAGGCCCGTCGGTCGCAGCATGGCGGCCGTCATCGCGATGACATCGCTGCGCTGTTCCCCCACCGAGACGAGTGCCTCCGAGAACACGTCGGTCCACCCGCGACCACCGGACGACAACGTCTCACCCGTGGCGGGATCGATCTTCCCCACCGCGTGGAACTGGTCGGCCTCATCGTCTCGCGCGGGCTGGTATCCGCGCCCCTTCTCGGTGATCGTGTGCACGATGACCGGGGCCCCGTACGACTTCGCGAGCTCGAGCGTCTCGAGCAGGGCCGGGAGATCGTGTCCGTCGATGGGACCGAGGTACTTGATGTCGAGGTTCGAGTAGAGCGCCTCATTGTTGGTGAAGCGCGAGAGGAAGCCGTGGGTTCCGCCGCGAACACCGCGGAACACCGCGCGGCCCACAGGACCGAACGCGCGGAACAGGCGGTCGGAGCGCTGGTGCAGATCCTTGTACGCCGCCGCGGTGCGGACGCGGTTCAGATACCGCGACATCCCGCCGATGGTGGGGGCGTACGAGCGACCGTTGTCGTTGACGACGATCACGAGATTCCGGTCGTTGTCGTCGGAGATGTTGTTCAACGCCTCCCACGTCATTCCGCCGGTGAGTGCGCCATCACCGACGACCGCGACGACATGTCGATCCGCGCGGCCCGTGGCGGTGAGGGCGCGGGAGATGCCGTCGGCCCAGCTCAACGAACTGGACGCGTGGGACGACTCCACGACGTCGTGTGCGCTCTCGCCGCGCTGCGGATAGCCGGCGAGGCCGCCCCGCACACGAAGGCCGGAGAAGTCCTGGCGCCCCGTGAGGAGCTTGTGCACGTAGGACTGGTGCCCCGTGTCGAAGATGAAGGGATCGTCGGGAGACGAGAAGACCCGGTGCAGAGCGATCGTCAGTTCGACGACGCCCAGGTTCGGCCCGAGGTGGCCACCGGTCTGCGAGACGTTGTCGACCAGGAACGTGCGGATCTCGGCGGCGAGCTCCTCCAGTTGATCGGTCGAGAGCGCGTCCAGATCACGGGGTCCTGAGATGCTCGGAAGAATGGGCATCTGCGCCTCCTCACAGGCTTCGCCAGAAGCGCCCGACGAGGGTACGGGCGCCCGTCGATCCTACCGCGCCAGGGCGGGAGAACCCGGTGAGCGCCGCCCCCTTGACATGACGAAGGGACTCCGATCCATGGATCGGAGTCCCTTCGTCTGTGCGATCAGACCAGCGAACGCAGCACGTACTGCAGGATGCCGCCGTTGCGGTAGTAGTCGGCCTCACCGGGGGTGTCGATGCGGACGACCGCGTCGAACTCGACCGGCTGCTTGCCCTCAGGCGAGTGCTCGCTCGGGGCGGCCGTGACCTTGACCGTCTTCGGCGTGACGCCGTTGTTCAGTTCCTCGAGGCCGGAGATCGAGACGACCTCGGTACCGTCCAGGCCCAGCGACTCCCAGCTCTCGCCGGCGGGGAACTGCAGCGGGACGACGCCCATGCCGATCAGGTTCGAGCGGTGGATGCGCTCGAAGCTCTCGGTGATGACCGCCTTGACGCCCAGCAGGCTGGTGCCCTTCGCCGCCCAGTCGCGCGACGAACCGGAACCGTACTCCTTGCCACCGAAGATGACGAGAGGCGTACCCTGCTCCTGGTAGTTCATGCTCGCGTCGTAGATGTACGACTGCGGACCACCGGGCTGCGTGAAGTCGCGGGTGAAACCGCCCTCGACGACCTGTCCGTCGTTGACGGCCGAGACCATGACGTTCTTCAGGCGGATGTTCGCGAACGTACCGCGGATCATGACCTCGTGGTTGCCTCGACGCGAGCCGAAGGAGTTGAAGTCCTTGCGGTCGACGCCGTGCTCCGTGAGGTACTGGGCCGCAGGCGTGCCCGCCTTGATGTTTCCGGCGGGCGAGATGTGGTCGGTGGTGACCGAGTCACCGAGCGTCGCCATGACGCGTGCGCCCTCGATGTCCTTCACCGGGGTGAGCTCCATCGTCATGCCGTCGAAGTACGGCGCCTTGCGCACGTACGTGGAGTTCTCGTCCCACTGGAAGATCGCGTCATCCGGGGTGGGCAGGCTGCGCCAGCGCTCGTCGCCGTCGAAGACGGTCGCGTACTGCTTGATGAACTGCTCGCGCGAGATCGAGGAATCGACCAACTCCTGCACCTCGGCCGGCGTCGGCCAGATGTCCTTCAGGAAGACGTCTTCGCCATCGGTGCCCTTGCCGAGCGCATCGTTCTCGAAGTCGAAGTGCATCGACCCGGCCAGCGCGTACGCGATGACCAGCGGCGGGCTGGCGAGGTAGTTCATCTTCACGTCGGGGCTGATGCGCCCCTCGAAGTTGCGGTTGCCCGAGAGGACGGCCGTGACGGCGAGGTCGTGCGAGTTGATCGCCTCCGACACCTCTTCGATCAGCGGACCGGAGTTGCCGATGCAGATCGTGCAGCCGTAGCCGACGGTGTAGAAGCCGAGGCCCTCGAGGTCCTTGTCGAGGCCGGACTTCTCGTAGTAATCGGTGACGACCTTCGAGCCGGGGCCGAGCGTGGTCTTGACCCACGGCTTCTGCTTCAGGCCCTTCTCCAGCGCCTTGCGTGCGACGAGACCGGCGGCGATCATCACCGACGGGTTCGACGTGTTGGTGCACGAGGTGATGGCGGCGAGCGTGACGGCGCCGTTGTCGAGGATGTACTTCTCCCCCGACGGCGTCGTGACCGGCACGGGCTTCGAGGCGTTCGCCGGAGCGCCGCTGTTGATGTGCACCGGGCGCGTCGTCGGCTCCTCGTCGCCGGGCGTCTGTCCGGGGTCGGACGCCGGGAACGAGTGCTTCGACTCGAGATCGACGATCGAGTCCGAGGTCGACGGCGAGGCGTAGCTCAGGATGTCCTGCTCGAACTGCGACTTCGCCTCGGAGAGGAGGATGCGGTCCTGCGGGCGCTTCGGGCCGGCGATCGACGGCACGACGGTGCCGAGGTCGAGCTCGAGGTACTCGCTGAACGTGGGCTCGACGTTCGCGTCGTGCCAGAGCTTCTGCTCCTTGGCGTATGCCTCGACCAGCGCGACGGCCTCTTCGCTGCGGCCGGTGAGGCGCAGGTACTCGAGGGTCACATCATCGATCGGGAAGATCGCCGCCGTGGAGCCGAACTCCGGAGACATGTTTCCGATGGTGGCGCGGTTGGCGAGCGGCACCGAGGCCACGCCCTCGCCGTAGAACTCGACGAACTTGCCGACCACGCCGTGCTTGCGCAGCTGGTCGGTGATCGTGAGCACGACGTCGGTCGCGGTGACGCCGGCGGGGATCTCGCCGGAGAGCTTGAAGCCGACCACGCGCGGGATCAGCATCGACACGGGCTGGCCGAGCATGGCCGCCTCGGCCTCGATGCCGCCGACGCCCCAGCCCAGCACGCCCAGGCCGTTGACCATGGTGGTGTGCGAGTCGGTGCCGACACAGGTGTCCGGGTAGGCGCGGAGAACACCGTCGACGTCGCGGTCGTAGATGACCTTGGCCAGGTGCTCGATGTTCACCTGGTGGACGATGCCGGTTCCGGGCGGGACGACCTTGAAGTCGCTGAAGGCCGTCTGACCCCAGCGCAGGAACTGGTAACGCTCACCGTTGCGCTGGTACTCGATCTCGACGTTGCGCTCGAGAGCGTTCTCCGAGCCGAACAGGTCGGCGATGACGGAGTGGTCGATGACCATCTCGGCGGGCGAGAGCGGGTTGATCTTGTTGGCGTCGCCGCCGAGGGCCGTGACGGCCTCGCGCATGGTGGCGAGGTCGACGATGCAGGGCACACCGGTGAAGTCCTGCATGACCACGCGGGCCGGCGTGAACTGGATCTCGGTATTGGGCTCTGCCGCGGCATCCCACGAACCCAGCGCCTCGATCTGCGCCTTCGTCACGTTCGCGCCGTCCTCGGTGCGAAGCAGGTTCTCCAAGAGAACCTTGAGACTGAAGGGGAGCTTCTCGAAACCGGGCACCGTGTCGATGCGGAAGATCTCATAGTCGGTGCTGCCGACTGTCAGGGTGCTCTTGGCACCGAAGCTGTTCACCGTGGACACGAATCCGTCTCCTTCTATTCGGATGGGAGCGACAGGCGCCTCCATCTTGCTCGCCAGCGAGCCCCTGCGGCTAGCAAGGCGGACCTAACCAGTCTGCTCCGCGCAGCTCACCGGCGAAAGCCTGCGATTTATCTTGATGTCAAGATAAATCTATCACGCCTCGGCGGCATCTTCGCGCGACGGGCCGCGCGGATGGAGAGCACGCACCACGAGCCAGGTGACGGCGATCAACGGGGCGAAGAGCGGCAGCCCCATGATGAGCTTGAGCGTGCCGAGTGCGGTCACATCACCCGCGAGATACAGCGGGAGCTGCACGGCGAGTCGGGCGAAGAACAGTGCGGCCCACGCGATCCCGAGCCAGAAGTAGGCGCGACGCTTGCGCCGATCGTTGCGCCAGGTGGTGCCCTCCCCCATCAGGAAGCCGACCGCGAGGCCGATCAGCGACCAGCCGACGAGTGCCGACACGAGGATGACCGATCCATAGACCGCATTGGTGATGAGACCGGGGACGAAGTTGTCCGCTCCGCGACCGGTCCACAGTGCGAGCGCGGCCGCAGCGCCCGCGGCGACGAGTCCGCCGATCGCCGCGGAGGGCGGTGACTTCTGCAGCAGTCGGATGATCGTGAAGACCGCGGCGAGGCCGACGGAGATCCCGAGCGACAGGATCAGCGGCTCAGGGCGGATCGTGAAGATGATCACGAATGCCAGGCTCGGCAGCACCGATTCGAGGATGCCGCGGACTCCGCCGATCGCCGACCAGACGACCTTGTGCGTGCTAGCGGTCTCCGCCGGGTCGAGCCCCGCACGGCGCGCCGCGCTGCCGAGAGCCGCCCCGAGGATCTCGGAGGTGCTCTTCTCGCGTTCCGGATCGGCTTCCGGAGTGCTCACGCGGAGCCCGGGGTCGCCGGCATCTTGAGCGGGATCAGATCACGCGGGGGCATCGGAGAGCCGCCGCGCACGACGACGATCGAGCGGAAGAGGTCCTCGACCTTGGCGCCGGCCTCGGGATCCGACGCACCCGCTCCGCCGATCACGCCGCGGAGAAACCAGCGCGGGCCGTCGATGCCGATGAACCGCGCGAGGCGCAGACCGGAGCCTTCGCTCGCGGTCGCAGGGACCTCGGCGAGGAGCTCCTTGCCCAGGGGCCCGTCACGCTCCTCCACGCGGCCGCCCTGCGCCTTGACCTGGTCGCGCAGCTGTACGCGCGTCTCATCCCACAGTCCGCCGGACCTCGGGGCGGCGAACGGCTGCACCTGCAGGGAGGAGTCCGCGTAGTCGAGGCCGACGGCGACGATGCGCTTGGTCTGCTCCTCCACCTCGAGTCGGAGATTCAGCCCTTCACGCGGCAGGATCTTGATCCCGCCGAGGTCGATGTACGGGCGAACCGGGTTCGCCTCGGAGTCGTCGAAAGGTCCGTCGGTGGCGCGGTTCGCGGGCGCCGACTTGGAAGGAGTCGCGTTGTTGTCAGTCATCTGTTCTGCCCTGCTTCGTTCTGCGTGAGCCCCGCCTGGTATCCGGTGGAGCCGAAACCGCCGGCGCCGCGCACGCTGTCCGGCAGCTCATCCACCGGGATGAACGTGGCGCGTGTCACCGGCATGACGATCAGCTGTGCGATGCGATCGCCGACGGCCACATCGTACGCGCTCCTGTTATCGGTGTTGATCAGGCTCACCTTGATCTCACCCCGGTACCCGGCGTCGACCGTCCCCGGCGAGTTCACGATGGAGATCCCGTGCTTGGCCGCCAGCCCGCTGCGCGGAACGACGAAAGCCGCATATCCGTCGGGAAGCGCGATCCGGACTCCGGTGGCCACGAGAGCGCGCTCGCCCGGTTCCAGATGCACAGCCTCGGCCGCGACCAGATCGGCGCCGGCGTCGCCCGGATGTGCGTATCCGGGCACCACTGCAGCGATAATGGGGACATCAACGGAATCGGTCACCCCATGAGGCTAATGCAGAACCCCGCCACAGACGCACGTGTCCACTACCGCGAACGACTCTCGCCCAGCCTCTGGCTGCTGGTCACCGTCGCGGTGGCAGGACCGATGGTGTCTCTCGTCTTCGTGCCCATCGGGTCGACCGTCGCGCTGATCGTCGGCGCCGCCGTCTCTGCACTGCTCGTGCTCGGTTTCATCGCGGCGACGCCGGTCGTGTCGGTGGAGGGCCGTACGCTGCGAGCCGGTCGCGCACACATCGACGTCGAGCATCTGGGCGACCCGCTGGCACTCGGCGGAGAGGAAGCCCGACAGGCACGCGGTCCCGGTCTTCCCGCACGCGGCTGGCACCTGATCCGCGGCGGGATCGACGGGATCGTCGTCGTTCCGAATCTCGACGCGGACGACCCGGTCGATTCCTGGACCATCTCGAGCCGCACCCCCGACCGCCTGGCCGCGGCAATCCGCGCTGTGCGTTCCTGACGACGCGGCCGCTCCTGCCGGGTGCAGCCCGTCCCTGACCGCGCCACGCGTTCCTGACGGGCACCGCCCGCATACGACAGCGCGCCCCTGACCGAACGGTCGGGGGCGCGTGAGACGTCGCTCGGAGGACTGCTTACGCAGCGCACTCCTTGCAGATGGGCCCGGATGCGCCCTCGTGGTCGAGCTGTGATTGGTGCTTCACGAGGAAGCAGCTCATGCACGTGAACTCGTCCTGCTGCGCGGGCAGCACGACGACGTCGAGCTCGAGGTCGGAGAGGTCGGCACCCGGAAGGTCGAAGTTCGACGGGTTGTCGGAGTCTTCGTCCCCGCTTGAGCCGGAAGATTTGTCCGGCACACGCTCCTTGAGGGCTTCGATCGACTCGGAGTCGTCTTCGCTCTTTCGGGGGGCGTCGTAATCGGTTGCCATGCGGTAGATCTCCACTTTCATGGTGCGAGTGGGTGGTGCGCCGTCGGGTATCGGCGGCCATAGTTTGCACGACCCGGAGACATAACGCAAATGCGGTCCGTGCGACAGAGCAAACTCACGGCACGCCCAGGGTATTCCCGGCCCGGACGCCGCATGCGTGACACCATGAGCGGACACCCATCAGAGGGGCATTCGCATGGAAAACGTCACCATCGTCGGCACAGAAGCAGGAGTCCTCGTACTCGCGACCGAGTCGGGCGAGCGGTTCTCGCTGCCCATCGACGACGTGCTGCAGCGTGAGATCCGTCGCGCCACCCGCCAGGCAGAGCCCACCGCGCAGAAGCTCGCAGCGAGCCCGCGCGACATCCAGGCGCAGATCCGCGCCGGACTCACGGCTCCCGAGGTCGCTGAGCTGCTGGGAATCAGTGTCGACGACGTCGCCCGCTTCGAGGGTCCGGTCCTTGCCGAGCGCGAGCACATCATCGGCCAGGCACTCGCGGTTCCCGTGCTGATCGGCAGTGAGGTCGAACCCGACGCCCAGCCGACCTTCGGCGCCGCGGTCCGCGCGAAGCTCGCCGAGGTCGCAGCGACGGCGGAGCGATGGGCGAGCTGGAAGGAAGACTCCAGCTGGACGATCAAGCTCGAGTTCACGGCGAACGACGTCGACCACGACGCCCGCTGGAGCTTCGATCCTCGCCGCAGTGCTCTCTCGCCGCTGAACGCCGACGCCACCCAGCTCTCGCGACAGGGTTCGCTGCCCGAAGGTCTCATCCCGCGCTTGCGTGCGGTGGACGCGGAACGCATCAACTCCCCGTACAAGGACGAGAGTCGGTTCGACTCGGGCGCCTTCGGTCCGCGCCTGCTGCCTGCGCCCGAGGCGGAGTTCGAAGACCCCTCGCTCCCGGAGCGCTCCGACATCGCCGCGCAGGATGCGGCCATCAAGCGCGCTCCCTCCGCACAGAACACGAGCCCCGAGACCGCCGACCTGCTGGAGGCGCTCCGCCGCCGTCGCGGCCAGCGCGAGACGGCTCCCCTGCTCGACGACGCCGACGAGGCCGACCACTCCGACCCGATCTCACTTTTCGACGCGCTCGAGCAGCCCGACGATGAGCCCGAGCCGGAGCAACCTTCCGCCCAGGCCGCCCCTTCTGACACCGGAGACTCCGGTGGCCGCCGGCGCCGCCGCAATGCCATGCCCTCGTGGGACGAGATCGTCTTCGGAGCCCGCACCGACGAGTGACCGACCGGCACCGACGAGTGACTGACCGGCGCCGACGAGTAACGGCTCCCCGACCGTTCCTCGTCCGCTGTCTCAGCGCGCGAAAGCGCCGAGCCTGATCAGCGGAACCTGCCGCTCCTCGGGCGTGAGTGCGCCGTGTTGCCCGATCATGCCGCGCCCGCGCTGGTCCGCAGCGGTCCCGTCATAGACGGCCCACGCACCGCGGGCGACGGCCAGCAGCTCGCCGATCCGTGCCGACGCTGCTGCGGTGACGGTCGGCCCGAACAGTCCAGCGTGGATGGCTTCATCCCGAGTGACGACGTCCGCGACGCCCTCCAGGTCTCGCCGCCACCGGGCGGTGACTGCGGCGGTGTCGGCGTCGGCGTCGAGATAGACATGCAACATCCGCGGCTCGCCGCCGACATGACGCACGTCCCGCAGATGCACCTCCTCCAGCACGACCTGTCGATTGACGGCCACATCGACCATCCCGTGGTCCGAAGTGACGAGCACGCCGACCCCCGGCGGCACCCGAGCGGCCAGGGCGGCATCGATATCTTCGAGTGCCGCGACCCACTCGCGCGACGCGATGCCGTGCTTGTGGCCGGCCTTGTCGACCTCGGGAAGGTAGCAGTAGACGAGCGACCCGGGGTGGGCCTGCGCGAGCGCGTACGCGGCTTCGATGCGCGCGGTCGCCGTCGACGCGGCGACGAACTCCGCGCCCCGGAGCGTGGCTTTCGTGAATCCGCTGTGTGCGTAGCCGGCGAACCCGACCGCGAAACTCTCGTGTCCGTCATGACCGGCGCGTTCGAAGATGGTCGGCATCGGCTGCCAGGTGAGCGGGTCGATCCCGTCGGTCTCCCAGCCGCTGAGCTGATTGACGAGCACGTCGCGGCTCGAATCGAGCACCCGGTAGCCGACGAGGCCGTGCTCACCCGGCCACACGCCCGTGACGATGCTGGTGAGCGCAGCGGCCGTGGTCGAGGGGAACACCGACTGCGCGACGTCCTTCTTCGCCATCCCCGCCGTCAGCGAGCGGGCGTGCCCTGCGTGGGCACGGAGGCTGATCGCCCCGAGACCGTCGACGACGACGAGAACCACAGTTTCCGCACGCGGCAGCACCTCGGACTCGCCTCGGAGCGCGGCGAACAGGTCGTCCGCCACCCCGACGACGCTCCGGGCACTGGGCGAGGCGGACGGTAACATAAGGGACATCCGAGCCAGTCTGACACAGGCTCCCGTACGCCCTCAGGAAGTCCATGCCGAAAACCCCGCCGCCCGAGCCCGTCGAGGAGCGCATCCAGGACATCGATCTCTCCGCCGAGATGCAGGGTTCGTTCCTCGAGTACGCGTACTCGGTGATCTACTCCCGCGCTCTGCCCGATGCCCGCGACGGTCTGAAGCCGGTGCAGCGCCGCATCCTGTACCAGATGGCCGAGATGGGTCTCCGCCCCGACCGCGGCCACGTCAAGAGCGCACGCGTCGTCGGCGAGGTCATGGGAAAGCTCCACCCTCACGGCGACTCCGCCATCTACGACGCGCTGGTTCGTCTCGCGCAGGAGTGGGCGCTGCGCGTGCCCCTGATCGACGGCCACGGCAACTTCGGATCTCTCGACGATGGTCCGGCTGCCGCCCGATACACCGAGGCCCGGCTCGCGGCGGCGGCGCTCGCACTCACCGAGAACCTCGACGAAGACGTCGTCGACTTCATCCCGAACTACGACGGCCAGTTCCAGCAGCCGGCCGTGCTCCCTGCTGCCTTCCCGAACCTCCTCGTCAACGGCGCCAGTGGCATCGCCGTGGGCATGGCCACGAACATGGCACCGCACAACCTCATCGAGGTCGTCGCAGCGGCGACGCATCTGCTCGAGAACCCGGACGCCACCACCGAAGATCTGATGGAGTTCGTCCCCGGTCCCGATTTCCCCTCCGGCGGCATCCTGATGGGTCTCGACGGCGTCAAGGACGCCTACACGAACGGACGCGGAGCGCTCAAGGTCCGGGGCAAGACCTCCATCGAGCCGCTGGGTCCGCGCCGCACCGGCATCATCGTCTCCGAGCTGCCGTACATGGTCGGCCCCGAGCGGCTGATCGAGAAGATCCGCGACGCCGTGCAGGCGAAGAAGCTGCAGGGGATCAGCGACGTCACCGACCTGACCGACCGCAACCACGGGCTGCGCGTCGCGATCGGTGTCAAGACAGGGTTCGACCCGAACGCCGTCCTCGAGCAGCTGTACCGTCTGACCCCGCTCGAGGACTCGTTCAGCATCAACAACGTCGCGCTCGTCGACGGCCAGCCGCGCACCCTCGGCCTCAAGGAGATGCTGAGCGTCTACGTGGGCCATCGCCTCGAGGTGATCATGCGGCGGAGCCGCTACCGCCTCGCGCGCCGTGAAGAGCGTCTGCACCTCGTCGAGGGCCTGCTCATCGCGATCCTCGACATCGACGAGGTCATCCAGGTCATCCGCTCCTCCGACGACTCGGAGCAGGCGCGCACGCGTCTGCGCTCGGTGTTCGACCTGAGCGAGCTGCAGGCCGAGTACATCCTCGAGCTGCGACTGCGCCGCCTGACCAAGTTCTCGCGCATCGAACTCGAGACAGAACGCGACGCGCTGCTGGCGGAGATCGCCGCCCTCCGCGAACTGCTCGGCAGCCCGGTGCTCCTGCGTGGCGTGGTCGCCAAGGAACTGGATGCGGCGGCCGACGCGTACGGCACGCCGCGCCGGACGCTGCTCATGAACGCCGCCCCGCCCAAGCCGCGAGCGACCAAGGGAGCGGTCGATCTGCAGATCGCCGACGCGCCCACGGTCCTCGTGCTGTCCACCACGGGCCGCGCCGTGCGGGTCGACCTCGGCGAGGGGCAGGAGCTGACCGTTCCGGCACGTCGCAGCAAGCACGACGCGATCCTGACGACGGTCGAGACGACGGTCCGCGCGGAGATCGGGGCTCTCACCAGCCTCGGCCGTGTCGTGCGCTTCTCCCCCGTCGACCTGCCCTCCGTTCCCGCGACCTCCGTTCAGCTCGCTGCGGGGACACCGCTGCGCGACTACCTCGGGATCACGACCAGGAACGAGCGGATCCTCGGGTTCGTGCGTTTCGACAGCGAGACGCCGATCGCCCTCGGTACGGCGCAGGGAACGGTGAAGCGCATCGTCCCGACGTCGCTGCCGGCGCGCCCCGATCTCGAGGTCATCGGCATGAAGCCCGGCGATACGGTCGTGGGTGTAGCGGAGGCCCCCGACGAGTCCGATCTCGTGTTCGTCACGAGCGACGCGCAGCTGCTCCACTTCCCCGCCGCGAACGTGCGCCCTCAGGGAGCACCGGCAGGCGGCATGGCCGGAGTCAAGCTCGGCTCCGGTGCAACGGTGCTGTTCTTCGGCGTCGTCGATCCCGCAGCGGAGGTTGTCGTCGCAACGGTCTCCGGTGGCGAGAGCATCCTGCCCGGCACCGACCCGGGACGCGCGAAGGTGTCGGCGTTCGCGGAGTATCCGGCGAAGGGCCGCGCCACGGGCGGCGTGCGCGCGCACTCGTTCCTGAAGGGCGAGGATCGGCTCACCGTCGCCTGGGTGGGGCCGAACCCGCCTTTGGCTGTCGACCCGACCGGCGCCGTGCGCAAGCTCCCTGAAGCCGGAGCACGACGTGACGCCTCGGGTCAGCCCATCGACGGCGTGATCGGCAGCATCGGCCGCACACTCGTCTGAGAATGGGAGAGGGGCCGCGGCGATCCGCGGCCCCTCTCCCGTTTCTTCACCCGATCGGGGTCAGGCGTCGATCGATTCGCGCGACAGCCGGTCGGACGAGTCGATGATGAACTCGCGGCGCGGGGCCACCTCGTTGCCCATCAGGAGCTCGAAGACACGGCCTGCGGCCTCGGCATCCTCCATGCGCACGCGACGCAGCAGACGGCCGGAGCGGTCCATGGTCGTGTTGGCCAGCTGCTCGGCGTCCATCTCCCCGAGACCCTTGTAGCGCTGGATCGGCTCGTGCCAGCGCTTGCCGGCCTTGCGGAGCTTCGTCAGCAGCGCGTGCATCTCTTGCTCGCTGTAGGTGTAGATCGTCTCGTTCGGCTTCGACCCCGGGTTCATGACGATGACTCGGTGCAGCGGCGGAACGGCGGCGAAAACGCGACCGTCCTCGATCAGCGGTCGCATGTAGCGGAAGAACAACGTCAGCAGCAGCGTGCGGATGTGCGCGCCGTCGACGTCGGCGTCGCTCATCAGGATGATCTTCCCGTAGCGCGCGGCGCTGAGGTCGAACGTCCGGCCGGAGCCGGCGCCGATCACCTGGATGATCGACGCGCACTCGGCATTCGAGAGCATGTCGCCGACGGAGGCCTTCTGCACGTTGAGGATCTTTCCCCGGATCGGCAGCAGGGCCTGGAATTCGCTGTTGCGCGCATTCTTCGCGGTCCCGAGTGCCGAGTCGCCCTCGACGATGAAGAGCTCGCTGCGCTCGACCTCGTTCGTGCGGCAGTCGACGAGCTTCGTCGGCAGCGTCGACGACTCGAGAGCGTTCTTCCGGCGCTGCGTCTCCTTGTGGGCGCGCGCAGACACGCGGGCCTTCATCTCGGAGACGATCTTGTCGAGCAACTGCGACGCCTGGTTCTTGTCGTCACGCTTGGTCGAGCTGAAGCGCTCCCCCAGGTCCTTGCGGATCACCTGGGCCACGATCGCCCGCACGGCTGGCGTTCCCAGGATCTCCTTGGTCTGGCCCTCGAACTGCGGCTCCGGAACGTTGACCGTCAGGACCGCCGTGAGGCCGGCAAGGACATCGTCCTTCTCGAGCTTGTCGTTGCCGACCTTGAGTCGGCGCGCGTTCTGCTCGACCTGCGTCCGCAGCACTTTCAGGAGCTCCTGCTCGAACCCCTGCTGGTGGGTGCCGCCCTTGGGCGTGGAGATGATGTTGACGAATGAACGAACGCGGGTGTCGTACCCGGTCCCCCAGCGCAGCGCGATGTCGACGGCGCACGTCCGCTCCACCTCGGTGGAGACCATGTGCCCGTCGGCCTGCAAGACAGGAACGGTCTCCTTGAACGTCCCCTCACCCTGGATGCGCCAGGTGTCCGTGACAGGAGGATCGGTCGCCAGATACTCGACGAACTCCGAGATGCCGCCTTCGTACACGTAGGAGGTCTCGACGGGGCCGAGCGTGGTGGTCTCGCCCTCGGCATCAGGAATCGGGACGACCTGACCGGCAGCCCGCTCGTCCTTGACGACGATCTCGAGCCCCGGGACGAGGAAGGCCGTCTGGCGCGCCCGCGTCTCAAGCTCGGTGAGCTGGAACGCCGCGTCCTTGGTGAAGATCTGACGGTCGGCCCAGTACCGCACGCGGGTCCCGGTGACGCCGCGAGGCGCCTTGCCGATGACACGAAGCTCGCTGTTGTCCTGGAACGGCGTGAACGGGGCGTCGGGGCGCTTCTCGCCAGAATCCTTGAAGATGCCGGGCTCGCCGCGATGGAACGACATCGCATACGTCTTCCCCCCACGATCCACCTCGACGTCGAGGCGTTCCGAGAGCGCGTTCACGACCGACGCGCCGACGCCGTGCAGGCCGCCGGAGGCGGCATAGGAGCCACCGCCGAACTTTCCGCCCGCGTGCAGCTTGGTGTAGACGACCTCGACGCCGGTGAGGCCGGTGCGCGGCTCGACGTCGACGGGGATGCCGCGGCCCCGGTCATGTACCTCGACGCTGCCGTCGGCGTGCAGGATGATGTCGATCTTCGTGCCGTTGCCCGCCACCGCCTCGTCGACGGAGTTGTCGATGATCTCCCAGAGGCAGTGCATGAGGCCCGGCGAACCGTTCGACCCGATGTACATGCCCGGGCGCTTGCGGACAGCTTCGAGCCCCTCAAGCACCTGGAGATGGTGGGCAGAATACTCGGCATTCACAATCTCTGAGTCTATTCTCGCGACCTGTACTCCAGCCGCAGACACTCCCCGTACGCCTCCAGTCCGTGCCCGTCCCGTACGCGCTGAGCGAAACACGCCGCAAACCGGGCATGCCCACAGGTGCAGCGTGGTTGTATTGACCAAATCAGCAAGCGAAGCCGACACCCGAGGAGGCACCGAGATGAATGCAACGACCGAACGTGACACCTCCACCATCGAGTTCCGTCTGACGGCAATGGATCGTTGTGATTCGTGCGGCGCTCAGGCGTACATCGCCGCCGAGGTGAACGGCTCCGAGCTCCTGTTCTGCGCCCACCACGGCCGCAAGTACGAAGAGAAGCTCCGCAGCATCGCGACCAGCTGGCACGACGAGACTGCTCGCCTGATCCAGGCGGTCTGACTCCGTCAGTCCCGCACGACCCGGCGGACCCGAGCGGTCAGCCGGGTGAGGATCTCCTCGCCCACAGTGTCGATACGCTCAGCGAGAGTGGTTGCCGACGATTCGCCGCGGTCGCCTGCGCCGAACAGCGTGACCTCGTCCCCCACCCTCAGCCCCGGCCACCCCGCGACGACCGACGTCGTCTGACCCACGGCCGTCAGATTCCGGGCGCCGTCGGGGGTCCCCACGTCGACCCCCCTGAGGGTCGAGGGGAAACCGTCGAAACTGCCGATCGAGATCACGGCATCGCCGTCGACGACATCGACGACGGTCGCCACCAGACTCGCCACCGGACGGACGCCCGGGAGCTCAGGACCGTCAGCGGAGCGGATGCCGTAGCAGAACGCTCCGATGCGAGACACCGTGCCGCGCATCTCGGGACGCCACCAGGATGCCGCTGAGGCGGTCAGGTGCAGTGAAGCGGGAACCGGCCCCGACTCCCCCACGACGCGCACCGCGTCCAGGAACACCGCTTGCGCGTCGTCGTCCTCCTCGTCGCTCGCCTCGGCGATGTGACTCCACACGCCATCGAGCTCGAGCAGTCCTGCGCGCTCCGCCGCCCGGGCGTCCGCCACCGTCGCGGCCCAGTCCTCCGGCAGGATCCCGTTGCGGTGCAGCCCCGTGTCGATCTTCAGGTGCACACGCGCGCGCACACCGAGCGCGTCGGCGCGCGTGATGATCCGCCGCAGATAGTCGGTCGTGCCCACTCCGAGATCGATCTGCTGCAGGAGGGCGTCGTCGACCTCGGCATCCGTCGACGTCGCCCAGGCGAAGATCCGCGCATCCCCGCCTGCGACGCGTCGAACGCTCAGTCCGCCCGTGATGTCGTAGCTGCCGAACCGGTCGACGCCCGCCTGGACCGCCGTCTCGACGGCCCACGCGAGTCCGTGTCCGTATGCGTCGTCCTTGAGCACGAGCATGAGGGCCGACGGTGCGATCCGCGTGCGCACGGCCTCGATGTTCGTCCGGAAGACGCTGCTGCTGATGCGGAGCTCAGGGCGGCTCATGCCTCCCACCCCCGCGCCGCGTGCGCGCCGGCCACCGTGACGAGCTCCGCCGCCGCCATCCCGGTGACCGCGCTCCATTGGGCGAGTCCGTCCGCGGCGGTGCCGCGTCCACCGAAGTACGTGACCTCCGCACCGGCTTCGATGTCGGAGCCGTCGAGATCGACGACGCAGACGTCCATGGCGACGCGCCCGATGATGGGTCGCGCGACACCGTCGACGTCGACGAGCCCCTGGTTCCCGAGCGCTCGCACGATGCCCTGCGCGTAACCGCCCGTCACGAGCGCCACCGTCGTGTCCGCGGGCGCGCGGTAGGTGTAGCCGTACGAGACTGCATCGCCGGCACGAAGGCGCTTGGTGGACAGCACGCGGCCGGTGAGGCGCATCACGGGCTGTGTCACGAGGACGCCTGACTCATCAGGAAGTCCGTACAGCAGAGTCGGGTCGATATCGGCTTCACCGGAGGTCACCCCGACGATCCCCTCCAGACGCAGCGCCTCGATCTCTCCGTCAGCGTCGACCAGCACCTGCTCGGCGCCGGCGGCGGTCACCGCCTGCGCGACGGCGAGGACACCGTGGCCCCAGGCATCGCGCCGCAGATCGGCGACGCGCCCGCCGGCGAGCACCGCCGCTGACGCCCCTGCAGCCAGGGCAGACCGGGAGATGATCGCTCGCGGCAGGGCGCTGGAAGTCGTCTCACACACGTCCTCCACCCTAGCTTCCGACTCCCAGGTGGACCTGCGCGGCCCCCGTAGACTGGTGGAGACCCCGACCCAGGAGCCACATGTCTCGTCTTTCCCTCACGCCCCGTATCCGCTACCTGCTGGGACGTGCCCGCCGCATCGACGTCGGATCGGTGGTGGAACGGGCCAAAGAGGCTTCGGAGCAACACCACAAGGCTGTGCCCGGCATCGTCGTGGACATGCTGTGGTCCGCCGCCCGCCACAACGTCGGATTCCAGGACTACATCGACTACGACTTCGCGATGCTCACCAAGGCCGAACGCGAGACGTACATGACGCACCCGGTGTCGAACCAGCTCTCGCAGCGGTACGACCACCCGGACTACCGCTGGATCTTCCAGGACAAGGTCGAGTTCGACAAGCAGTTCTCCGCGTTCCTGAAGCGCGAGTGGATGGTCGTCGAAGAGGGCAACGCTCAGGCCGTCCGTGAACTCACCGAACGCCTCGGCACGATCGTGACGAAGGAGCCGGTAGGGCAAGCGGGCACGGGTGTGCACCGCTACCACGCCGCCGATGTCGACGATTGGGAGGAGTTCCACCGCGGACTGCTGGAGCGCGGCGAACTGCTCATCGAAGAGGTGATCCGTCAGCACGATGCCCTGGCGGCCGTGTGCCCCGGCACCGTGAACACCACACGCATCACCGCGTTCTTCGATGGCGAGAACGCGCACATCCTTGCGATGGCGCAGAAGTTCGGACGCGGCGAGGTCAGCGATCAGATGACCTTCGGTGGCTTCTACACGATGCTCGACGAGAACGGCCACGCCATCGGCGCCGGCTACGATTCGCACGGGCACGTGCACGAGACGCACCCCGACTCCGGTTTCCGCATCGCCGACTTCCAGTTGCCGTACATGGAAGAGGTGCGGGCTTTCATCGACGAGGTCGCCCGCGTCGTGCCGCAGGTGCAGTACGTCGGCTGGGACATCGTCGTGTCCCCCGACGGCCCCGTACTCGTCGAGGGCAACTGGGGCGCCGGCGTCTATGAGAACAAGCCCAGCGTCACCGGCATCCGCACCGGTCACAAGCCCCGCTACCGCGAGGTCATCGGCTTCTGAGACACGAAGAAGGCCCCGGATGCTCGAGCATCCGGGGCCTTCTTCGTGTGTTCCGAGGGATCAGATCGCGCGGACGATTCCGAGCGGCGTGGACTCGAGGCCCTGGCCGAGGGGGTTGTCGCCGAGGATCTTCACCAGACGACGCTCACCGTCTTTGTCGAGCGTCGAACCGAGGATGTTGCCCCCGAGATCATTGATATCGACCACCGCGACCTCCGCGTGACCGCCGATGAGCTTCTTGAGGCGGGCTGCGACACCGTCAGGATCCTTCGGTCCGAGCACGACCGCCTCGTTGTACGGCGGGATCGTGTGCTTGGTGGGTCCGTCGATCGCGCGGGCCTTGTCACCCGCGATGCGATAGAAGTCACCGCGGCGACCGAACGCCTTGGTGACCGCCGCCACGGCAGATGCGAACAGGATGCGCGGCGTACCGCACTCCCGCAGCGCCATCTCCATCGTCTCCGGCATGCCGAGCCCGATGCCGTACGGCGTGCGAGTGACGTACTTCGACAGGAACAGCGCGAGCTTGCGCGGCTTGATCTCATCGAGACGGTATGACCGCCCCTGCGTGATCGCCACGATCTTCTCGGTCACGAACAGCAGGTCGCCCGGCTGCACCGCGTCCTTGGCGTACTCGGTGATGATCGCATCGATGTCGTCCTCGGGCATGACCACACGAGTGCGCAGCGGGATGCGCGCATAGCTCTTGCCGTCGACGCTCGCCTCGAGAGCCTTGCCGTCGTTCGCCTGGCTCATTCGAGGTAGTCCCGCAGGGACTGCGAACGGCTCGGGTGACGCAGCTTCGCCATCGTCTTCGACTCGATCTGGCGGATGCGCTCGCGCGTCACGCCGAACGTGTCACCGATCTGGTCGAGGGTCTTGGGCTGACCGTCGCCCAGGCCGAAGCGCATGCGGATCACGCCTGCTTCGCGCTCGGAGAGCGAGTCGAGCAGCTGCTCGAGCTGACGCTGCAGCATGGTGAATCCCACGGCGTCTGCCGGAACCACGGCCTCGGTGTCCTCGATCAGGTCACCGAACTCGCTGTCGCCGTCCTCGCCGAGCGGAGTGTGCAGCGAGATGGGCTCGCGGCCGTACTTCTGCACCTCCACGACCTTCTCCGGCGTCATGTCCAGCTCGCGGCTGAGCTCTTCCGGAGTGGGTTCGCGACCGAGGTCCTGCAGCATCTGACGCTGCACGCGGGCGAGCTTGTTGATGACCTCGACCATGTGCACCGGGATGCGGATCGTGCGGGCCTGGTCGGCCATCGCACGCGTGATCGCCTGACGGATCCACCAGGTGGCGTAGGTCGAGAACTTGAAGCCCTTGGTGTAGTCGAACTTCTCGACGGCACGGATCAGACCGAGGTTGCCCTCCTGGATCAGATCCAGGAACTGCATGCCGCGGCCCGTGTAGCGCTTCGCGAGGGAGACGACGAGACGGAGGTTGGCGCCGAGCAGGTGGCTCTTCGCACGCTGGCCGTCGCGGGCGACCCACTGCAGGTCGAGTCCGAGCTGGCTCGTCTTCTCGGCCGCCGACATCGCCGACAGCTTCTCTTCGGCGAACAGACCCGCCTCGATGCGCATCGCGAGCTCGACCTCTTCGGCCGCGTTCAGGAGCGCGACCTTTCCGATCTGCTTCAGGTAGTCCTTGACGGGGTCAGCCGTCGCACCGGTGATCTGCGTCGAGTAGACGGGAACGTCTTCATCATCGTTCGACGAGATGACGATCGCGCCGGTCGGCAGCGGCTCGGTGAACTTCGGCTTGGCGTCTTCGTCCTCGTCGTCGTCGACAGCGGCCACGGCAGGAGCCTCGTCTTCTTCGACGACGTCCTCGGCCTTCTTCTTCTTGACGGGGGCGCGCTTCGCGGCAGCACGCTTCGCCGCGCTCAGCGGCGCGGGCTTCTCGGGCGCATCGGCTTCGACCGGAGCGTCGGCGGTCGTCTCTTCGGCAGCCTTCTTCGTCCGGGTGTTCTTCGTCGTGGCAGGAGTCACGTTTCGCCTTTCACGGAGCTGCTGTGTAGCCCCGGGACATTTCGGACACTAGTAAGACCCTTGTCAAGTCCAGCGCTCGAAAACACTGATTGACAACGGGTCAGAGTCCTAGTATCGCACACGTGTGGCGATGCGGACGCATTCCGACGAAGTTCTCCCGTGTCGATCTCAACCGCGACCGGGCTTGTCCTCGTCGCCGGACGGACGAGAGGCGAGGTAGCGCTCCAGCTCGGCCGCCAGCTCATCGGCGCTGGGCAGGTCGCGCTCGCTGAATCCGCCCTCGTCATAGGAATCGTCGTCGGGGTTGCGCCCCGCCATGTAGGCGTCGTAGCGACGCTCGAGGTTGTGCACCATCTGCTGCAGCTCGTCGTTCCCCGCGACCTGCTCCCCGACGCGCGTCAGGTAGTCCTCACGCCGCTCCTGCACCGCGTCGAGCATCAGTACCAGGCCCGTCGAGGCCATGAGCTTCTCGGCGGCGGCGATCACGGCATCGGGATTCTCCGTCTCCGCGAGATAGTGCGGTACCAGCAGCACGAACCCGACCGCGCGCTCATCGCGCTCGATGAAACGGAACTCGAGCAGGTGCCCGGCAGTGGCCGGCACCTGGGTCCGCGGCCTCCACACCGAATGCGCAACCGTGAGGTCGCGACGGTTGCCGCTCACCGTCGTGCCGATCGGACGGGTGTGCGGCACCGGCATGGCGATCGAGTGGACCCAGTGGAGCCCGGAAACATCGAACTCCGCGGCCAGATCCAGCACCGTGCTCGCGAACGCGTTCCAAGCGAAGTCCGGCTCATAGCCTGCGAGGAGGAGGAAGGGCCGATCCAGGGCATCCGTCGCGAGGGAGAGCTCGAGCCGGGGCGGACGGAACTCGGTGAGGTGATCCTGGTCGAAGGAGATCACCGGCCGTCGAGCGCGATAGTCCAGCAGTGCATCGTTGTCGAAGACGACGACCGGCTCGGGCGACGCGGTCTCGCGCAGGTGGTCGATGAGCCCGGAGACAGCGCTGCCCGCATCGGTGAAACCGGTGAGGAGAACCACCAGGGGCAGGCCGTGCGGCACTGTCGGCGCATTCGCGACACGTTCGTGGATCTCACCGGAGAAGGGCATGCCTCCATGCTACGAGCAGGTCCGGATACCGGGGCGCGACGCATCATGCTGAGAGCGAACACTCCCATGGGCGGCGGACGACCATGCTGCGGCGAAGATCCTAGGATGGAAGACATGACGCTTCCCGTGCTCTCGCACACCACCGCTCAGTTCCCCGGAAGCGCTGCAGATGCCGCAGTGCTCGTCGTCGCCGCTCTTCCCGAGTCTGCGGAATCGCTGTCCTCCTACCCGGGCCTGGCCGACGCGCTGGCAGGTATCGGATTCACCGGATCCGCCGGATCATTCGCCCGCGTGCACCTCCCCGAGGTCGCCGCTGTGCCGTTCGCGGTCGTGGGAGCAGGCGACAAGCCCGACGCCGCCGCCGTCCGCAATGCAGCCGGTGCCGCGCTGCGCTCCCTCACCGGATTCGACCACGTCGCGCTCGGTCTCGCCGACGGTCTCGAGGGGTTCGCCGCTGCGGCGGCCGAGGGCTCCGTCCTCGGCGGTCACCGCTTCGACGGATACCGTTCCGAGAAGGGCAAGACCCGTGCCACCGCGGTCACCCTCCACGCGGCGCTCACCGATGCGGAGGCCGCACACGCCCAGGCCATCGGCGATGCTGTGGCGCTGATCAAAGACCTCGTCAATGTGCCCGCAGAGTGGCAGAGCCCCGCGCAGCTCGCGCAGAGTGCCGCCGACAGCGTCGCCGACCTCGCCGTCACGGTCGAGATCCTCGACGAGAAGGAGTTGGCGGAGAAGGGCTTCGGAGGCATCCTGGGTGTCGGACAGGGCTCCGACCGGCCGCCGCGGCTGGTTCGTCTCGACTACTCGCCCGCCGGAGCGAATCGCCACATCGCCCTCGTCGGCAAGGGCATCACCTTCGACACGGGCGGCCTGTCGCTGAAGCCCGCGGCATCGATGGTCGGGATGAAGTTCGACATGGCGGGAGCGGCCACCTCTCTCGCGGCGCTCCGCGCGATCGCCGCGCTGCAGCTCCCGGTGCATGTGACGGCCTGGCTCTGCATCACCGACAACATGCCCTCCGGGCGCGCACTCCGTCCGGGCGACGTCATCCGCATCCTCGACGGCACGACCGTCGAGGTCCAGAACACCGATGCCGAAGGCCGGCTCGTGCTCGCCGACGGCCTGGTCGCCGCGAGTCGCGAGCAGCCGGATGTGATCATCGACGTCGCCACTCTCACCGGTGCGATCGTCGCCGCCCTCGGGCACCGCCACACGGGCGTCTTCGGCGATGATGACACCGTCGCCGAGTTCCTCGCCGCGGCCGAGCAGGTCGACGAGCCCGCCTGGCACATGCCGCTGCCGACCTACATGGAGGAGTCGCTCGATTCCCCCATCGCCGACCTGCAGAACGCGAACATGGGTGACCGGATGGGAGGCGCCTCGTTCGCCGGCCTGTTCCTGCGCCGCTTCGTCGGCCGCACTTCCGAGGCCGAGGACGCACCGCGCATCCCCTGGGTCCACCTCGACATCGCCGGCTCCGGCGAGCACGGCGGATCGCCGTACGGCTTCACGGAGAAGGGCCCCACGGGGGCGATGGTCCGATCGATCGTCGCCTTCGCCGCAGCATCCCACAAGGAGGCATGACACATGACAACCCACACCTTCGACGTCGTCGTCCTGGGCGGCGGCAGCGGCGGCTACGCCGCGGCTCTGCGTGCCAGTGAACTCGGCAAGTCCGTCGCACTCGTCGAGAAGGACAAGGTCGGCGGCACGTGCCTGCACCGCGGCTGCATCCCGACCAAGGCGCTGCTGCACGCCGCAGAGGTCGCCGAGCACGTTCGCGATGCCGCCTCCGTCGGAGTCACGGCCACGCTGGAGGGCATCGACCCCGCAGGTGTCCGCGCCTACCGCGAGGGCATCGTCGCGAAGAAGTTCAAGGGTCTCGAGGGACTCGTCAAGGCTCGCGGCATCACCACCGTCGCCGGTCTCGGCCGGCTGAACGCCGATCGCAGCGTCAGTGTCGGCGACGACGTGTACGTCGGCGCCGACGTGGTGCTCGCGACGGGTTCCTACAGCCGTTCACTTCCCGGCCTCGACATCGGCGGGCGGATTCTCACCAGCGAACAGGCGCTCGCACTCGACGTCATCCCGGAGCGCGTCCTCATCCTCGGCGGCGGTGTCATCGGCGTCGAGTTCGCCAGTGTGTGGCGCTCTTTCGGCTCCGAGGTCACGATCATCGAAGCTTTGCCGCACCTGGTCCCGAACGAGGACATCGCCCTCAGCAAGGGCCTGGAGCGCGCATTCCGTCGCCGCGGCATCCAGTACTCGCTCGGTGTCCGCTTCCAGACGGCGACGCAGGATGACTCCTCCGTCACGGTCACGCTCGAAGACGGCAAGGAATTCACGGCCGAGTACCTGCTCGTCGCCGTCGGGCGCGGCCCCGTCACCGCCGACCTCGGATTCGAGGAGGCAGGCGTCACCCTCGACCGTGGTTTCGTGACGGTCGACGAGAACCTGCGCACCGGCGTGCCCGGGGTGTGGGCTGTGGGCGATATCGTTCCCGGCCTGCAGCTCGCGCACCGCGGGTTCCAGCAGGGCATCGCTGTCGCCGAGCGGATCGCCGGTCTGTCCCCCGCGAACATCCCCGACGTACAGATCCCCAAGGTCACCTATTCGAGCCCCGAGGTCGCCTCGGTCGGTGTCACCGAGGAGGCTGCGATCGCCGAGCACGGCGCCGACGCGGTCGCGGCGTACGAATACAACCTCGCCGGCAACGGCAAGAGTGAGATCATCGGGACGAGCGGGCTCGTCAAGGTCGTCCGGCTCAAGGACGGCCCTGTTCTCGGCGTGCATCTGCTCGGCGATCGCGTCGGCGAGCTCATCACCGAGGGACAGCTCGCTGTCGCCTGGGAGGCCCACCCCGAGGACATCGCCCCCCTGATCCACGCCCACCCGACCCAGAGCGAGGCACTCGGCGAAGCCTTCCTCGCACTGGCCGGCAAGCCCCTGCACGCCCTCTGAGCACCAACCGGTGCCCGAGTCACTAAGCTAGACAAGCGTCATACAACTTCTTGAAGGAGACTCAGTCATGAGCACATCCGTCGTCCTCCCCGCTCTCGGCGAGAGCGTCACAGAGGGTACGGTCACCCGCTGGCTCAAGCAGGTGGGAGACACCGTGCAGGCGGATGAGGGCCTGCTCGAGATCTCGACCGACAAGGTCGATACCGAGATCCCCTCCCCTGTTTCCGGCGTGATCGAGGAGATACTCGTGGCCGAAGACGAGACCGTCGAGGTCGGTGCGCTTCTCGCGCGAATCGGTGATGGCAGCGAATCCGCCCCTGCGGGAGACGCTCCTGCTGCCGCCGAGGCTGCACCGGCTGAGGCCGCGCCCGCCGAGGCCGAGGCCGCGCCCGCGGAATCCGCACCTGCTGCGGCCGCACCTGCGGCGGAGGCCCCCGCACCCGCCGCAGAGACGCCGGCTGCAGAATCCGCTCCCGCCGGCGACGCGACCGACATCGTGCTGCCCGAGCTCGGCGAGAGTGTCACCGAAGGCACCGTGACCCGTTGGCTCAAGCAGGTCGGCGACACCATCGCCGTCGACGAGGCACTCCTGGAGATCTCGACCGACAAGGTCGACACCGAGATCCCGTCGCCGGTCGCCGGTGTATTGCAGGAGATCGTCGCCGGCGAAGATGAGACCGTGGCTGTCGGCGCCGTCCTCGCTCGTGTCGGTTCCGGCGCTGCGCCGGCCGCTGAGGCACCCGCTGCCGAGGCACCGGCTGCCGAGGCACCGGCACCCGCCGCGGCACCGGCCGCCGCTCCGGCACCTGCCGC